>CACXXO010000007.1 GCA_902771735.1 uncultured Bacteroidota bacterium | reverse complement strand
GGACCAGCGCCTCCAGTACCTGCCCTTTGAAACTCCATTTGCCAATCAATATGCACCAAGTGCAGGATACAGCGAGCGCTTCACTTTCACCGGCAAAGAGAAGGATGAGGAAACGGGGTATGGCTACTTCGGTGCCAGGTATTTGGACCACGAGCTTTTAACTTCATTTCTCTCGATTGACAGATACGCAAGTAAATATCCATCTATTTCTCCGTATGCCTATTGTGCTTGGAACCCGATAAAATTAATCGATCCAACGGGGGACACATGTAAATATGCGAGCAAAGCGGCAGAGAACTACATTCTGCAACTGTTAGATTCAGAGAATGATAATTACTCGAAAGAATTCTCTGATGTTTTTCAGGATCTTAAGAAAGATAGTTATACCTATATTTTTGAAATTTGGAATGGGAGTGAATCTAGCGATGGGGATTTTAGCCCTCAGGATAATAATAAGACTGCCATAATTAAATTTACCAGTGGAGAAACTAGAAGTACTCAGAGTGAAATTTTGGGCATGAGTGAGTTTAAATATCTATTTGAGGAAACCTACCATGCGTGGAAATATATGCAAAATGATCATCGCAATGTTCCATCATGTTACTCAGAGGCACTGGCATGGAAATTTTCCGCCTTAGCTCCAGGAACAAAACTCTTTAGCCCCACGCATAGATGTTTGACTGTAATGGGATATATCTATAATATGGAGGCACATCTTTTAGCATGGGAATTTAAATACGGCTTCATGGATAAAAATTACCCCCAATCCCCCCTGTATCCTAAATTGCCAGTGTTCCCTGATAATTGTTTTAGAAAAAATATAGGGTATCCAGAATGGAAATAAATGCTAGTGTCAGATGAGAAAGTTTTTTTATATAATACCGCTATTGCTTACTGCGTTTGTGTTTTTAGAATCTTGTATTTGCAGTACTACAAATACAAAATCCAGTTTCACTTCATTATCTATACCAATTAATGTTATTTGGTCGGAAACCAGTTATATCGATCCTCCTTTACTATATTATATGGGGGAAGCGAATCCGTACAGAAAAAAAGTTTGTTTTTTAAGCCACTCTTTTCGTGACGAGACATATTATTTCCGTGTCGTAAGTGGTGACGATTCTATTTCTTTTACGATTCCTAAATACTATATTGGGTCGAATGTGGATTCGGTTAATGTAATGATAGATTGGGCAGCTGACAGGTCAAGTATTTTTATTGTTCATGGATGTACTTGGGCAATGCACGGTAAATGGTTCTGCCGGGGGAGTAGACCCATGAATGATTTTTGTGGTATTACGGCAACAAAACCCGTTCACGTAGCGGTTTTCGTGTTAAGTAAGTTGGGTGAACCAAACAACGAAAAAAACATTTATGAGTTCATTCAAGAAAATCAAATAAAACGATTGGATTCTATTATTCAATCGTTACCTGAACCATAAGATTGTGACCGTTTTGAAGGATGAAATGAGAGTTCTGGACCAATACACCAATATTGGCCATTAAATGGGACTGGGAAATGCGATTGGAGACTAGTATCTGTTACAACGGAAAAGAATGATTGATTGAACCAACTTGCACATAAAACCGAATGGGTAAACCGCACAAAAACCATGCGGTTTTACCCCATTGCTTTCACCGGCAAAGAGAAGGATGAGGAAACGGGGTATGGCTACTTCGGAGCAAGGTATTTGGACCACGAGCAGATGGCCATGTGGTTGAGTGTCGACCCACTGGCCCCCTGCTACCCCCCTTTCCAACCCCTAAAAAATATTTTTGCCATTCCAAAAAACATTCGTATCTTTGCATTCCGAAAGAATAAAGAAGAATAAAAGAAAATAAAGAAGAATAAAAGAAAATAAAGGGGCGATGAAGAAGACTGACAAGATGAATCCACATACCTTTTTTCAGCCCACGTTCGGGAACCGTCCTGACCAGTATATTGGCCGTGACGGCGAGATAGAGCAGTTTATGGAAGGCTTGCAGGAACCGATAGGAAGCCGCAACCGATGCACACTATTCCTTGGACAAAGGGGTATGGGCAAGACGGCTCTGTTGCTGGAACTAAGTGACCGGGCGACGAAGGCTGGGTATGTGGTGGCACGTGTGACTGCTCATGAAGGAATGCCCAAAGCCATCATTGAGCAGTTACAATTGAATGGCTCGCAATACTTCAAGGAAGAGAAACGGAAGATGACGGGAATGACTGCAGGCGTGCTAGGGTTCTCGTTGGGTCTTACTTTTTCCGAGGCAGCTGAGCGGCAGTACGGGTTCCGGTCGAAAATGTCGCTACTTTGCGACAAACTTGCGGAGAAGGGCAAGGGTGCTCTGATTCTGATTGACGAGGTACGTACATCGGCTGCCATGCGTGAGGTGGCATCGGCCTACCAGGAGTTGGTGGGCGACGGAAAGAACGTGGCCATCGCGATGGCGGGTCTGCCGCATGCTGTTTCCAGTGTCTTGAACGACAGCGTGCTGACATTTCTGAATCGTGCCTGCAAGGTAGAGTTGGGGCTGATTTCAACCAACCTGATCAGGGCTTACTATGAGCGGTCGTTCAGGTCAATCGGTATCAAGATTCCGGATGAGATGCTGGATCGGGCAACTCTTGCCACCAGAGGTTTCCCATATTTGATGCAATTGATTGGCTATTATGTAATACAATATACTCCGGAAGGAGGAAATGTCGATGCCGCTATCATGGATAAAGCAGAGAAAGCAGCCATGGGTGATATGGAGGATAACGTCTTCAAACCGATATTGTCGCCACTGTCGGATAACGACAAGATTTTTTTGAAAGCTTTGGCACAAATAGGAGGCACCGTGACCACAGCCAAATTGCAGGCGGCTTTGGGGAGGAGGGGGCCGGCGATACAGCCCTATCGCAAGCGTTTGCTTGATGCCGGAGTCATAGAGGCACCCCGCCGAGGCGAGTTGGTGTTTGCCGTCCCCTACTTGGCGGAGTATTTGCTTGATTAGTATTATGCAGCGAAGAAAGACGACTGGAATGCTGAAAAGGCAGAAGCCGGTCAGCCTGCATTCACCACGGCGGCGATGGCGGTGACGATGAGGATCAGGGCCGAAGCCACCATCCAGCGGCGGGGCCGCAGTTTGACATGCTGGCGGCCATACATGATGCCGAGATAGGAGAGCAGGAATACCGCCACCAGCATGGGCCACAGGGCGCCGTGCAGATGAGTGGCCAGCGAAGCCACGAAACCGGCTCCCAGGCCCAGCAAAAAGCCGTTGATGCCCGCAGCCACGGTGAAGAGCAGCACCCGCAGCATGCCGGCATTGAGGTCGAAGGAGGCGGGCTTGGTCTTGCGTCCCATATAAGGCCACAGCATCTTGGCGGCCACGAAGAGGGACATTCCCAGGAAGATAAAGGCATTGGGGCGTGCAAAAGCCTCGGGGTCGCCGGGCAACTCGAAACGGAGCATATTGCCCAGCGAGATGCCCACACAGAACAGGGCCGCCTGGACAACGGCCATCGTGAGCGAGATGAGGAGTCCCGACGACAGCGGCACCGGGGCGGCGTCGGCACAACGCTGCATCAGCAGCATGAAGCTGATTCCAAGCGCAATGGCTATGACAATAAAGGATACTATAGACATGATTGTATGGATTTCGTAAGTTGGATGAATTCGTCAACAGAAAGTTGTTCGGCACGTTTGCCAAGGAAAGATTCGTCGACAGCCTCGATGGGCAGGCCCGCCGAGCGGAGGGCGTTGCGGAGGGTCTTGCGGCGCTGGTTGAAGCCCGCCTTGACCACCTGGACGAACAGCTTCTCGTCACATTCCAAGGATGTTACACTATTGCGCGTAAGGCGTATGACGGCCGATTTGACCTTGGGCGGGGGATTGAAGACGTGCTCGTGGACCGTGAAGAGGTACTCGATGTCATAGAATGCTGATAGCAAGACCGATAGGATGCCGTAGGTTTTGCTTCCCGGGCCTGCGGCCACACGCTCGGCCACCTCCTTCTGGAACATGCCCACCACCTCGACAGCCTGATTCCTGCACTCGAAGACACGGAAGAGTATCTGCGACGAGATATTGTAGGGGAAGTTGCCTATGACGGCGAAAGTATCATGGAACAAGGCGTTTAGGTCCAGTTTCAGGAAATCGCCCTCGATGACATCCAGCGAGGGGTAGTGCTCGTGGAGCCAGGCCACCGACTCGCGGTCGATTTCGACCACATGGAAGTTGAGTTCCTGTTTCCCAATGAGATACTTGGTCAGCACACCCATGCCGGGACCTATCTCTATGACATTGGAAGAGCGGCCGGAGAGACTGTCGACGATGCGTTGAGCGATGCTCTCGTCGGTGAGAAAATGCTGACCGAGGAACTTTTTAGCTTTTACTTCATTCATCTTGCTTTCAATGCGTTATATCGTTTTCGAGCGCGGTCGGAATAGAGCGAGGAGGGATAGTCGAGAAGGAGTTTTTCATAGCATTCGAGGGCTGTGGCAGGGTTTTCGAGACGGTCCTCGTTGATTTCGGCACGTAGCATAAGGGCATCGTCGGCCGTGATGTCGTAGGGGTAGAAGTCGACAAGACGTTGCAGAAGCGAGTCGGCTTCGACGTAACGCGCTTGTTTTATGCGTATTTGCGCCTTTCGCATGAGAATCTCGTCGAAGAGAGGATGAGAAAGAACGGCACGTGAAATGGCATCGAAACCATTCCAAGCCGAATCAAGCTGATTGCGATAGAGAAGGAGTTCGGCATCGGCAAAGAGTTCCAGCATACCATAAGTGCTGTCATCTTCCATGTTATCAGAGATTAAGAGTGAGAGTTCCATTGCATCGTTGGCCACCAACTTCGATGTGGAGGAACGTAGCACCTTGAGTTGTGAATTAGCCCATTCGAAATCGTGGTTGAAATAGGACAGTTTGGCGTTTTTGAACTTGGCTTGAGCGCCGAGAACATCGTTCTTATTAGCCTTCTCGACCTGCATATAGAGCAGCGAGGCGTCCCATACCGAGCCGGCAAAGAGCAGAAGATCACCCAATTCGAGTTTCACTTCGTCGCGGACAGCGGGTTTAAGCCGAGGTATTTCGAGCACGTCGTCAAGCATGCTGACAGCCACCTGTGCATCGCCGCCATGATAGGCCATGAGCGTGGCATAGTTGCGCATGAGCGGCACAGTGCGCTCGTTTTTCCCGAGCTCGGCAATGGCCTCCTCGTAGCGTTGCCGGAGGCGTTGAAAATCCTTGTTATCAATGGAATAATTGTGGTTGATACGTGCGAACTCCACCTCAAGCTCGCCCACACGACTATCGAAATAATGAGGATGCTCTTTGCCCTTGCGCTGCAGAAGGCGGTAGGCTTCGGCAGCGACATCGTAAGACTCGTTCTGATAGGATATCCTGGCCACCCGGAGCAATTGGTCACCCCCTTTGTCGGGGAAACGGGCATCGACAGCCTGAGCCTGCACGAGGGCAAACTCAAAGTCCTTCTGCTGGATGGAGAACCAAATCATCATTTCGAGGTATGTCTGATTGTCCGGATGTTCGCGAACACGCTGTACAAGAGCTTCTTTTACGCCATTAGCCAAACGGTCGTCGGGAGCCTCAAGCATGGCTTTCTGCATGCTGATCTGAACCGAAGGCATAATCCCGGGTGAATTGTCAAGAAGGTCGAAATACTCTTGTGTCATGGCCGCATAATCGCCCATGGTCTGATATACACCAATCAACTCGTTGAAATATAGTTGTTTATTACGTGTCTTGGCACGTGCCGTACGGTAAGTCTGGATTGCATAGTCAGGACGTCCAATATTGACAAAAGCCATAGCCAAATCAGGCACTACGGAAAGGTCGGCAGAAATGGCATCAATGGCACGATCAAAGTACTTTTCAGCTTTCTTGACCTGTTTCTGGGTGAGATAGGCATTACCCAGGTCAACATACAGGGGAAGCTCCTTAGGGTAGTTTTTCAAGCGTTTTTCGGCCAATTTGGCAGCTTCCTTAAACTCGCCAAGTTGGAGATAGGTGGCATAAAGGCGCTGATAGTAATATTTGTTTGTAGTGCGCTTATAAAGAGACTCATAGAGCTGTTCAGCCTGCTGAAACTCACCATTGTCGAAATAATAGGCAGCCATCTGCTCCTGCGACTGTTGGGCAGAGGCAGAAGATGTAGGAGAGAGCATCAGTGCCATGAGACTCAATACCAGGATGTTGCCTAATCGTTTCATACAAAAAAACCGGAATCATACGTTCCGGTCCTCGTTTTTGGTTGGTGACCCAGCTGGGGCTCGAACCCAGGACCCCAACATTAAAAGTGTTGTGCTCTACCTGCTGAGCTACTGAGTCTAAAACAATTACAGACAAAGCCTGTAATCGGTTTTGTGACCCAGCTGGGGCTCGAACCCAGGACCCCAACATTAAAAGTGTTGTGCTCTACCTACTGAGCTACTGAGTCAATCAAAACATAGGCTATCGCCCACGATTTGAGGGTGCAAAAGTACAACTTTTTTACAAAAGGACAAAATATTTTCTGAAAGAGACCTGATTTTTTGTTACAATATAATGATTTATAGCATTATAAAGCATGATTAAAAATAACTGGATTACACATAAAACCATGAGAAAAAAGTCATTTTGAGAGTATAGGAAAGCATTTTTCGGCATAAAAAAGAACCTAATAAAAGAAAATTTTGCCAAATAAAATTTAAATTGTATATTTGTAGAATCCAAAGCACATTGCATATTTAATATAAAACAATGAAAACCATGGATTTAACCATTGAATTAAAGAAAGGTTTGGGAGCCATAGCCTTTGGAATGCCGGTAGAAGAGGTAGTGAGGTTGATGGGAATAGCTGACGAGGTGGAAAACATCGACAATGCTGCCGATGAAAGTACCACGGTGCTGCGTTACAACGACCTGGGATTGACGCTTTTCTGTGAAGGAGAAAACCCCACGTTGGCTTGTATTGACATTTCCAATGAAGACTGCACCCTTTTCGGAGCACACGTGTTCGACATGGATGAACGCGAATTGGTGTCGCTGATGGTGAAGAACGGCATTACCGAACAGGATGTTGACGAAGAAGACTGGGGAGAGCGCCGCGTGACCTTCAACGAAGGCAACATTGACTTTTACTTCGATAAGGGGGAGCTGGTATCCATCATTTTAGGCGCATGACACCTATTTTCAGCACAGCCTATCTGCCTCCCATAGCGTATGTTGCGACACTGTTGCAACACCCCAAGACGCTGATTGAGACAAAGGAAACGTTCCCAAAACAGACCTACCGCAACCGGACGGAAATCATGACTGCCGGAGGAGTGAGAACACTATCGGTACCTGTGCTTCGCAACAACCATTCGCGTACAGAAGAAGTAGGCATTGACTACAAAGAGCGCTGGAACATCATCCATCTGCGCACGCTGACAGCCGCTTACAGCGCATCACCCTATTATCTTTATTACAAAGATGGACTTGAAGCACTATTGATGAAACGCTATGACAAACTGGTAGACCTGAACGAGGCAATACTGAAATGGATACTCCAGTTGCTCAAAACAAACTGTTTACTACAAAAGACAGATGACTACCAAAAGGAGTATGCGTTAGATTATCGCAACACATTTTCTCCAAAAGCACCCTACCCTACCGATCATTTCACGCCATACTATCAAGTCTTTAACGATCGAATACCATTTGTTCCCAATCTCAGCATTCTCGACTTGCTGATGAATCTGGGGCCAGAGGCAAAAGATTACCTGAATACATTATGAAAGCAAAAGGGTTTTTCATACTACTGTTGCTTCTCCACCCACAATTGCAAGCACAATACATTCCTAATGTGCTCTTTATCGGTAACAGCTATACCGAAGTAAACAACCTTCCCCAAATGGTATCAGACATCGCCACAAATATGGGCGACCAAATGACCTACAGCACAAACACTCCCGGCGGATGCACTTTCATGCAGCACTGCAACAACCAATCCATGTCGATGATCCGAGAGGGAATCTGGGACATTGTGGTGCTACAGGAACAAAGTCAACTGCCTTCGTTTCCACAATGGCAAGTAGAACAGCAATGCTTCCCTTACGCGAAACGACTTGTGGATTCCATATATGCAAACAATCCTTGTGCCGAACCAATGTTCTACATGACCTGGGGGCGCAAGAATGGTGATGAAAGCAACGCCAGCGAATTCCCGGTGCTTGGCACATATGAGGGCATGGACAGCATGTTGTGCGAGCGCTATACCTATATGGCAGAAGCCAACGAATCAAGCTTGTGCCCCGTAGGACGGGTATGGAGATACATCCGCAGCAACCATCACGGAATTGAATTATATGCCTCCGACGGCAGCCATCCATCAATAGCCGGAACATATGCCGCCGCATGTGCATTCTACGTAATGTTTTTTCATCGAGACCCAAATAATATCACCTTTAACTCCTCTCTCGACGACACAACAGCACGGATAATCCGAACTGTTGTAAAAAGGATAGTATATGAAAACCTCACTCATTGGCAACGCCCTCAACCCCAAGCCAGACTCTCTGTCGAAATTGACAATTATACCGCATTCTTTACCAATACATCCAACAATACCGATAGTATAACCTGTGATTTTGGCGATGGCGCCACGCTCTCCCTCGACGCCACAGAACAACATTTTAGTCACACCTATGCCGACAGTGGAATTTACCAGGCGAGGCTTGTTGCATATCATCGATGCATGAGCGACACAACCCTATTGGACGTCGAAATCCGACAAATCCCAAGCAACATCAATAGCATCCACACCATTATTCCAGTGAAAGTCTACCCAAACCCAACGACATCAATCCTCAAGGTAGACGTCCCCACAATGCAGCATTTCGAGATGAATGACCTCCACGGATGCACGTTAATTACTGGCAACACCGACCAAATTGATATTGGAAACCTTCCCGCAGGAATCTATATACTTCAAATCCACACCACAAATGGAACCACGTCACAAACCGTTATCAAACGACCCTGACGTAAAAAAAAAGAAAGCCCCGTTGTTTCGTGTGAAACAACGGGGCTTTCTCATTTATTATCTGGCAAATACAAGTAACAAAACAGAAACGTCTGCAGGGGAAACGCCACTAATGCGGGAGGCCTGTCCAATCGTGACCGGACGATACCTATTTAGTTTCTCCCGACATTCGTAACTGAGAGCCGTAAGGGTAAAATAATCATAATTGGCAGGCAGTGGGATATCCTCGAACTTCAATATTCGATTAGCCACTTCCTGTTCTTTTTCAATATATCGCTGATATTTTATAGCCGTCTCCACCTCATGCTTTACCTCATCACGGAGGTTATCGGGAACCACCTGCAACTTTGCCGTCACCTCAGGGGACAGCTCCAACAACTGCTCAAGGGAAAGTTCCGGACGAAGAAGCAAGGACGAAAGCCTCACACGCTGACTAAGCGCTGCCGACCGGTGCTCTTCGAGCCAACCGTTCACCTCAGAGGGGAGAGCGGAAGATTCTTCGACAGCAGCCTTCAACTCGACTGCATAGCGCTGTTTATCCTCCACCCGGCGCATGCGTTCCTCCGATGCCAAGCCCAAAGCAAACGACAATGGAGTGAGACGCTGGTCAGCATTGTCTTGCCGAAGAAGAATGCGGTATTCAGCACGCGAGGTGAACATCCTATAAGGCTCATCAACCCCTTTGGTTACTAAATCATCAATAAGCACACCGATGTACGCCTGCGAACGACCAAGAACAAAAGGCGAACGGCCTTGCAGCTTGAGCGACGCATTGATACCCGCCATCATTCCTTGGCAAGCAGCTTCTTCGTAACCTGTGGTGCCGTTGATCTGACCTGCGAAATAAAGATTCTCTATCTTCTTTGTTTCAAGGGTATAAACCAATTGAGTGGGGGGAAAATAATCGTACTCGATAGCATAGCCGGGCTTAAAAATGCGAGCCTGTTCAAAACCCTCGATGCTATGCAAAGCTTCAAGCTGCACCTCGAGAGGCAACGAAGAGGAGAAACCATTGAGATAGTAACTCTGCGAGCGCCAACCTTCAGGCTCTACAAAAAGCTGATGATGATCCTTGTCAGAGAAACGATCAATCTTATCCTCTATAGAAGGACAATAACGGGGGCCGCGACCCTGGATGCGCCCCGTGAACATTGGAGAGTGGGAAAAACCTGTGCGCAGGATAGCATGGGTGCGCAAATTAGTGTTGGCAATGTAACATGGCTTTTGCTCGGCAAGGGGTTTGGTGTCGGCGAAGGAGAACTTGGCCGGATGCTCATCACCCGGCTGCATCTGCAAACGCGAGAAGTCAATGGTGCGCCCGTCAACGCGGACAGGAGTACCCGTCTTGAGCCGTTGCACTTCGAAACCAGAATCACGTAACTGATCTGAGAGGCCCACTGCAGGAACCTCCCCTACCCTACCGCCACTCCATGACTCTTCACCGATAAATATCTTCCCGTTTAGGAAAGTACCGTTAGTTAGCACCACAGCCTTGGCAGGAACAGAATGACCCATTCTGGTAACAACGCCCGACACAGCCTTGCCATCGAATACGAGCGAGATCACCTCATCCTGCCAAAGAGAGAGGTTGGGGGTAGACTCCAGCACTTCACGCCAGTTGCGCGAAAAAAGCATGCGGTCACATTGCGCACGAGGGCTCCACATAGCAGGACCCTTGGAAAGATTGAGCATGCGAAATTGTATGGCTGATCGGTCGGTGACAATGCCCGACCAACCGCCCAAAGCGTCTATTTCGCGAACAATTTGCCCCTTGGCAACGCCACCCATGGCGGGATTACACGACATCTGACAGATATTGTCGAGCATCTGAGTAATCAGCAATACCTTTGAGCCCAATCGGGCTGCTGCCGCTGCCGCTTCTGCACCAGCATGTCCAGCACCAACCACGACAATATCGTATGCTTCAAATGTCATAGAACATGGTATTTAGCATATTTGTTCCACGGGAAACATTGCATTCCACAATGTAAGTGCCTCCTCCTCCTGACGGCGCATTTCAGTTGCTTCAGAGTCAGATTTGTCACCTTGACCCAAAAGATGGAGCACACCATGTATAATCACACGATGGAGTTCTTGCACATGTGGTACTCCAAATTTCTCTGCATTCTCCCCTACTCTATCCACACTAATCATGATGTCGCCCGAGATAAGGTCGGCCACCACATAGTCAAAAGTAATGATGTCGGTATAAGTGTCGTGATTTAAAAACCGTTGGTTGACCCCGAGCAGGTACTCATCGTCACAAAAGAGGTAAGAGATGTTACCAACCCGTTTCCCCCTCTGCAAAACCACTTGAGTAATCCATTTCTTCACTTTTTCTGTCTGCGGAAGCTCGAAATCTATATTTTGAGATGTAAACCGAATTGGCATTACTAATTATATATTATTGATTTTCAAACAATTCCTATTGTTACACTGTATTCTTTCCTCAAAATCCCTGCGATAATTCTGAACCAATAGGATAGTTATGCTCTTCAGACGACGGAAATCGACGAATCATCATGCCGCCACGAAGGCAAAGTGTGCCTGAAGAATCGAAGCTCGTTCGAGGGCATCGGCGGGATCGATACCGGCAACATCGAATTCCAACTTCACCTGCCGACCCTTGTCCGAGAATGTCATCCGGTCAGCCAATGACTTCATGATGAAAATCCCCTGCCCTTTCGCCGCTTCTTCAACCGATCCATAACGCGCAAAGTCAAAGCCGACACCTTCGTCTCTCACCTCGACAAACACCCCACCACGGCAAGTGCCCATTGAGACAGTCACATTCTTCAAAGCATTGGAACCATTGCCATGGACGATGGCATTTTTCACCGCTTGCAACGTAGCCACCGACACAGTGGAATAGTAATTGCCCACGTTACACTCGCGACAAAAATGGAACACACGCTCTTCCACATAAGGCATATTGGCAATATCCGACTGTATTACAAAAGATTCGTTCGTCATAAACAATATTATTTCCTGTTGCAAAGATACAAAAAAATTTGGTATCTGTGAAAAGAATCTATAACTATCTGTAGAAGTAGTCGTTGACTTTCTCTCGATAGTACGGAGAGAGGGTGGGGGGGACTGTGCGAAGTTGGTCGTCGGAAGGCTTCACTTGTTTGTTGTATTTCTCCAACTCAGCAGGTGAGGGCTGGCTGTAAAGGTCACCAGCTTCGTGGCTCTCGCGACGCTCCTCTTTCTCACGCTGCATCTCAGCTTTCTCGTGCTCCAGCAGTCGGGTCATAATCTGCTGCTGACGTTTGATTGTTTGCTGTGTGATAGTGCGGTTTACCAGGTCTGTCTCCGTCTGCTCCATCTGCTTCATGATCTGGTCTATCTCCTTGGCCAACTTGGTGTTACCAGCATCTCCCTGCTTCATTTCCTGACCATATTCCTGCATCATGCGGCGAATCATCTCTTGCTGGGCCGCCATCTTGGCAAACTCCTCGCTCATCTTTTGGCCCTGTCCCAATTGGTGACGACCATCCTTTTGCTTTCCTTGCTTATCGAGCTGTTTTTTCAAAGCCTCCATCTGCTTGTTGAGCTCCTGTTGCATCTGCTTCATCGACTTTGCCGATGGCTTGCTGTTACCAGGATTACTGCACTGACCACCCTTCTTGTTCTTGCATTGTCCACTCTTCTGCTTCTGGCTGTTCTGACGCATCTGATTCTGCATTTGGTCGAGGCTCTCGGCCAGCACCAGCGCCAGATTGTTGAGCGAAGTCATACTATATTGCATTGAACGCGAGGCTTGTGAATTCTTATAAGTACCGTAAAAACTTTGGTTCATGTCAAGCAATCCGTTGAGCGAACGGCTTACATTCGAATTCACCTCAGCCAAATTACTGTTGATTGCCGAAGCCACTTGCAACTGCCTTTTGGCCATGGCGCGCAACGAATCTTCCACACCTCGGAAGTCGTCCTTGATGCGGTTTTGCCTTGCGATAATAGTCTGGTACTTCGGATCTTGTATATAGGTGATATTGACCGCAGAAATAAGTTCTTCCTGATTGAACGACAGGCGCACCAGATTCTTCAGCAACTGGCGCACCTCCTCGGCATCCTCAGCCAAATCCTCCTGCTCGGCCTCCAACTGAGCCTCGGCAAGGGCCTCGCTGAGTTTTTCCATGTCGTCGGCAGCCTCTTTTTGCCTCTGTGAAGCGTCTTTGGTTTTACCCTTTTGCAGTTTCTGCTGGGCCTCTTTTTGGTGTTGTTCCACCTGCTTTTCGAGCTCTTCGGGCACCTTGAAATCAGTGCTTGGGTCGAGCGATTTATAGTCCTCTTTTATTTGATTGATGTCCTTTTTCAAGTCCTGAAACTTGTCATTCAGCAGTTGCTGTTTCTGCTGCAGCTGCTCGTTCTCCTTCCCTTTTGCCTGCTCCGTTTCACGCGAAACATTCCTTTGTTCCTCAGCCAGCTTATCCATCTTCTGAATGGTCTGTTCCACCTTTTTTTCAATCTCCAAGCGCTTCATCAGCTCAATGTTCTGGTCCAGTTGTTTCTCCAACTCGGCATTGTCCATTTTGAGTTGCTCCAACTGTTCCTGCACTTTCTTTTTGTCTAACTCCTTCATCATGCGCTCAATCTCCGCCATGGTTTCTTTCATCTTCTCGTCCATCACCTCGTTCATCAATCGATCCAGTTCGCGCTGTTTCTCCATCAGTTGCTCGCTCTGCTCACGATACTTTTGTTCCAGACGGTTGTTCTCCTGAATCTGCTGTTGCATTTGCTGCATCATCTGGCGTATCTGCTTCTGTTTCTCCTGAATCTGCTGCAAGTCCTTCTTATCCTGCCAGTTGAGCTCTTTCTTGTCCACCAGCTTGCGCATCATCTCGTTGATTTCCTCCTGCAGTTTCTGCAGCTCGCTCACTTGCAGCTCGGCACTTTCGCGCACCTCGTTACTACTACGGTCAAGCATCTGGTCGAGTTCCTCCGCGGTGGGAATCTTTATTTCGAACACCTGCGAGCGGGCCTTTTTAGGCCCATGGATGGCGTCGTTGTCGGCCACCTCAAACCAGTAATTCAACTCGTCACCCGGCATAAATGTCAACTCAGCGGTGTTGAACGAGAAGTAAAACTCCTGCGACGCATCCTTGCCAAGGGCAATATCGGCCACGCTGACAGTGTTCCGTGTCGTGTCGGCTGGGTTCGTAGTCTTGTGGGTAAAAACAAGCCTGGAGAAGCCGTAATCATCCTTGATGCGTCCGCGAAACAGTCTCCGGTCGGGATGCAGCGAGTCTGTCAGTTCCTCGACGACAATCATAGGCACCGCATCGGCAATGGCCGAGAGGGTATAGCGCAGCGTGTCGGAAGCGGAAAAGCGGTTCTTGACACAGAAAGAATAGTTCATTGTCCGCATTACACGAAGACTCGCCTCCACACGTCCCGAAGGGTCAACTTCGAGTCCTATTCCCGTAGAATCTCTATAGAACATCAGCTGTTGCGCGTCGCGTGTTTGGAAAATCCAACGTACCGTAGTGCCCTCGGGCACAGCGGCATCGCCCAAATCAACCACCGTCTCGTTCTCGCGGCCCGTATAGGCAGGGTAGGCGAGGAGCATGCGGAACTCCACCACCTGCGGGTCGGGATGGCACACCAACTCATAGTCGCCGCTTGTCACACCACCGCCTTCAAGGCGGAACACCATCGAGCGCATCACGTTCTTGAACGAGTATACAAAACGGTCTGACAACTCCTTTTTCATCTTGTATCGGCGCCCCTCGATGTCGACAAATGCTTCGTTGGGCAACGCCTCACCCACCACCTTCACTTCAAGGTCGAAATCCCGTCCGGGGAACGTCGCAAGTTCTTGGTTGACAATCTCGAAGCGGAACGGCGCAGGGCGCTCGTATACGGTTGTGTAATTCATCAGACGCTTCGAAGGCTCGGTCACCACTTGCGGGGCGGCAATCAGCAGCGCCAAAACCACCGCCAGCGGTGGCAGCGCATATTTCAAATATCGCTTATTTCCCTTTAAATCAACGGCATTCAAAAACGGCACCGGCCGCAGTTCCTCCGTCTTTTGCTCAATGGCAGCCACAAGCAGCGATGTGTCCTCCTCGTTCCCCATCAATTGCAAAAGATTGAGCAACTTGTCGCTCACTTCAGGAAAATGTTTTCCAATGATTTTGGAAGCCTCCTCACGCGAAATACGCTTGCCATGGCCACTCATTTTCAGCAGCGGACGCACCACGAACCACACCGACACCACCGACACCGCAACCACACCAAACCAGAAAATACATCCTCGCGCCACAGGCGACAACCATCCGAAATGTTCCAACAGCACCGCCGCCAAAAACAGCGTCAACACGATGCCCACAGCATATAACGCACCACGTATCAGCAAGTTCTTGTAATACTTGCGGATAAAAGCGTCGATCGCCTGCAGTATGTCAAGCCGGTTGTCCATTGTCGAAAAATCAAACTGCAAAAATACGAATTTTTTCCAATATATATAGAATCAAAAATTTTTAGTACCTTTGCAAAAAAATTACAAACCGTTATGCAGCAACAAGTCATCCTCATCACCGGTGCCTCGTCGGGCTTTGGTCTGGCCACCGCCGAACTCCTCGCCTCCAAAGGTCACACCGTCTACGGCCTCTGCCGCCGCCCCATGGAACATGCCACCATCCATTACCGCCAGTGCGACGTGCGCAATCGCGAACAGATAGCCTCCACCGTAGCCGGAATCGTTGAGAAAGAAGGTCGTATCGACGTCCTCGTCAACAACGCCGGCATGGGCATCGGCGGTGCCCTCGAGCTCGCCACCCCCGAAGAAATCGACCTCCAGATGGGCACCAACTTCATGGGGTGCGTCAACCTCTGTCAGGCTGTCCTGCCCTATATGAGGAAGGCTCGCAACGGCAAAATCATCAACCTCAGCTCCATCGGCGGCGTGATGGGCCTGCCTTACCAGGGCTTCTATTCGGCCTCAAAATTTGCCATCGAGGGCTTCTCCGAAGCCCTCAGCGCCGAAGTTCGCGGCTTCGGCATCAAGGTGTCCATGGTCGAGCCCGGCGACTTCGCCACCGGCTTCACCGGCAGCCGAAAGAACAGCCAGGCCACCCTCGACGACCCCGACTACGGCCCCATCTTCCGCAACTCGCTGTCCATCATCGAGAAAGAGGAAAACGGAGGCCTCAAACCCGACGTCCTCGCACGCCGCATTGCCAAGATGGTCGAGCAGAAGAACCCACCGCTTCGCAAGGTCGTTGCCAACCTCGAGCAGAAACTCTCCGTCGTCATCAAACGCATCCTCACCGGCAACCAGATGGTCTCCATCCTGAAGAGTTATTATAAAAGTTGAACAGGGGTCAAACTCGTACAAACTACCTACCAAAACCCTACCAACTCCTTACCAACTCCTACCACAGTAGGAGATGATAGGTTGTTCGTATGGTTAAAATAGGGGTTTTTAACGTTTATTAGGAAAGTTTGACCCCTTTAGAGGTCTATGCGTATGCGGTCGGCTCGGGTGCCGATCTGGAGGATGTAGGTGGTATTGGAATAGCGATAGGCGGGAAAATCGATGGCACAGGAGGTGCCATGAGTCCGTTTGAGGGCAATGAGGACACCCTTCGTGTTGCGGACCACAACCAGTTCGCCATCGACCAAGCCATTGAACACAAGCCTCTTCCCATCGTAGACAACCTCCACTTCCGGCTTTTGGGCCGGCAGGTCGGGGAGTGCCGTGTCGACCGGAACGGTGAGATAGGGGAGGGGTTCCGGAGGAATCCATACCGGACGCAAGGCGACGGTGTCAGCTTCGGCTTCCGCTGTCGCCGAGAGAGTGGGGGAGGGGCAGGATTCATCCTGTTCAACAATCACATGTTCGGGCGTTTCCTCCTTGCCGGAACGAGAGAACACCTGCTCGCGCCACTGAGGCACCACAGCGACGGCCACGGTGGCTGCCACACAGAGGAGCACCAGCAGCAGTGCCACACGGCGCATCTTGACCACAGCGCGGTGAAAGCGTTGGTAGACGGCATCGCGACTGAGCCCCATCGTCTCGGCAATCTCTTCGGAGCGGTAGCCCTCGATATGGAGGCGCACCAATTCTTGCTCCGCGGGGCTGAGGGCAGCCATCAGATGTTCCATCTCTTCCTTATGCATCAAGAGGTCGTCGGCAGCCACCGTGTCGGCCACCATGGCGGTCAGTGGCAAAAGGGACGGGCGTTCCTTGCGGCGCTGCAGGTCGAGCACCGAGCGTGTCCACCAACGCACCCAGGCGCGTTCCTCACGGGGCGAAGCATCGGGGCGCAGGTCGTCGAAATGGAGCCATAGCGCGACAGAGACCTCCTGTACGAGGTCGCAGCAGCGCTCATAATGGCCGTGGGCCTGCTTCCAGCACAACCCCCACACCATCTTGCGGTGGCGTTGCAGCAATTCCGTATAGACACTATGACGGCTCATGTACAAATATAATACACCTCCGACACCCAAAATCTGACATCGGAGGTGCAAAAATACGAAAAAAAATTCTATCAGTCCTGCACCAGGCGCACCGAAAAGGCGTTGCTGCGACCCTCGCCGTCGCTGGGATAAAGCGAGTTGTCGTTGAAGAGAAGGCCAAGGGCACAATCGGGATATTCGGCACCATAGAGAGACACCGACCAATAGACACCATACTGGTTCTCATAGTTGAAGAATGTGTACTGCCGGAATCCCGCAGCAGGCAAGAAAATAGCCCCGGCAGCCTCAAGGCGTTCCCACTGTTCCATGGTGTAGGCGTTGGAGTTGAAACTGTTGTGAGCAGGATTAAAGCTGATGTCGTCGGGAGCTGTCCACTCGTCGGGCAGGAGGATGAGGCCTTTGTAGCGGTCATCGATGGTGGCTCTTCCCCATTTGCTGGCACGGCTGCCGCCACCGAAGAGGTAAGCCCATTCCACATTGGTCAGCGTGCGCCACATACCCGCCTGGTTGCCGCCATTCGAGATGGCGTTGTACACGCCCCAGTCGGCATTGGCGTAATCGCCCGTAAGTCCGTTCTGCCAACTGCCGCCGGGCTGATAGTCGGCATCGTCGACACTGATGGACCACGGCTGGTAGGCGTTGGCTCCGCTCTCCCATCCGCTGGTACCCCAGCCGAAACAGTCAATCCAGCCTTCGTTGCTTGGAGATACCGCGTTGTTGGCCTCTCCCATCACCTCATACTGCCTCTCGGCGAAACGCCAGCTGTCGGTCGAGGCCTGATACTGCAGGTTACCCCGCGAGATGTGCACTTGCCTGTTCGCTGCCACCGAGAAAAGCGCCTTGCTGGCACCGTTGACATCGAAAGGATCTGTCGTCTCTGCCTGGGTCGGCTCATCGTCTTTGTCACAGGAAGTGACTGCCATCATGGCCGCTGCCAATATCGGCAACAACACTGAAAAACGGTTTGTTTTCATCTTTGTTGTTTTTGAATTGTTTGTTGTTTTCATGGTGTATCACTTTTTAGGGTTTATCTGCTAATATAATACCCAGAAAAGGGTCGAAATTTGACATAGGAGGGGAAAAAAATTTTCTCTCATTGTCAGATTTGGGTCAAAAAAAGGGTATTATATTAGCAGATAAACCCCAAAAAAGAAATTCTATGAAAAAAATTCATTTTATTTTGGCCATCATGGCCATGATCTGCCTCCCTGGCACCACAACAGCACAAATCTATGACTTCATCGTGGGAGGAATCCCATACAAAATTCTTTCGCCGATGGAACATACCGTCGAGGTGCCGGAATATGGGTGCAATCGCCTTAGCGGCAACGTTCCCATCCCTGCCACGGTGACACATGACGGCACCACCTACAGCGTCGTTGCTTTAGCCGACAATGCTTTCTATGGGAGCCGCATCACCGGTGTCAGCATCCCTTCGTCAGTCACACGCATTGGCTACGGATGCTTCATGGCCACCAATCTCACATCCATCACCGTCCCTGCCACGGTGACCTACATCGGGCCGTTAGCCTTTGCCTCCACAGGCATCACCGCCATCAACGTGGCGGAGGACAACCCCTCCTACAGGGCCATCGACGGCATCCTCTATAGCAAGGACACCTCTACTTTGGTGGAATGCCCATTCTCGAAAAGCGGCATAATGGAGCTGCCTCAGCAGGTGAAACATATTGCCCCTTACGGCTTCGCTTATTGCCAGACGATTACTGGATACATACTCCCCGAAGGGATGCAAAGCATTGGATTCTGGTCCTTTGTGGACAACCAGCGACTAAGCAACATCACCATCCCTTCGACGGTATCCCACATCGAGGGTTCACCTTTCGCCAATTGCATGTCACTTGACAGTATCACCATCGCCGAGGGCAACAGCCATTATTATATGGACGGGCTGATGCTCTATTCCACTGGCGGCGACACCCTCCTGTCGTGTCACAAAAGCACAGACACAGTCCGTCTGCCATCGACACTGCATGTCCTCACTGGCTTTGCCGGCAATGGCAATATCCGCCATGTTGTTGTGCCCGACAGCGTAACCACCATCCTTGACAATGCCTTCAACAGCAGCACGCTAACCAGTATCGACCTGCCAAGGAAAATGGACTTGATCGGCGAGTATGCTTTCTACAATTGCGATGCTCTCGTTCGGGCCAACATGCCCGACAGTCTCAGCACAATGGGGATGGGTTGCTTTGAGAATGACGGCGCACTTACAACCATAGTCATACCCAACGGTATGCGAATAGTTCCTCGCGATGCGTTCTATGGCTGCGAATCACTGGCATCTGTCACCTTTGGCAATGATGTGGTGGTGATTGACACTTCTGCCTTCGGAGGCTGCGCTCTGGGAGAGCTCGTGCTGCCGCCATTGCTGCGGACTGTCAGGCTGGGAGCTTTCTCGTGCTACACTCAAGGATTGCCGATGAGCCGTGTGGTTTTCAATTCGGAGGTCGATACCATCGAACAGGAGGCCTTCACTTGGCGCCATATCGGGATGCTGCGTCTCATAAACAGCGTACCACCCGTCACAGTCACTATGCCGGAATATGGTAACGACTACGGTTGCCTCTTTGAGGCCAACGTTGACACCATCCTCATCCCCTGCGGCAGTCTCCAAACCTATTTGACAGACAACTACTGGAACCTCTTCGCAGACAAATTTGTGGAAGATTGCAACAGTCTCGACAAGCCAGAAAAAAAGGTAGTGACCGTCTTCCCCAACCCCGCCACCAATCGGATTGTTGTCGACAATGTTCTTGGTTACCAAGTTATAGAACTGGTCAACATCCTCGGACAAACCATCCTCAGAAGAACCTTGGAAGACAGCAGTATCGAAATAACAGTTGGCAACCTTCCCCGAGGAGCCTACCTGCTACGACTCCATGGCAACAACGGGAGTGTCGACAAAAAGATGATATTGCAATAGAACCATTATCAAAGGTGAATGATGCCACTGCTTGGCTTGTGATTAAGAAAGACACGCTGACAAGGACGGTTGCCCACCTGCACCCAATAGGCAACAGGCCCAGTCGTGCGAGAATGATAGTTGAAGTCATTCCTGATAACGAGCGAGCAGTGGCCATTGCATTGTGACATGACGACTAAACGACCCTGGGCATCAAAGACGCTGACCGACTCGTCGGAAGCACCCTCCACGGTGATAATATCACCATGGACGATGATGGTCACTTCGGGAAACACCTCCTCAACGACGGTCTCATAATCGTCGTCGAGGGGGATGCAATCGTCGTTGGGAATCGTGTCGTCACACCCACAAGGGACCCGCGGGGCAGGGAAAAATGGGGTGGAGACCGAGACAAGATGAGGAATCGGCGAGGGTGGAATCCACGGCTGACGGCCGACGACAGCGATACTGTCGTCCCTGGGAATCGTGTCCGGGGTAGGGGAGGGGCTTTCTGAGGGCTTTAAGGGGTCTTCTGAGGGCTTTTCTTCCTTCACCGTGCGAGACGTCACCCACTGGCGCCATTGGGGCACCACAGCGACGGCTACAGTGGCCACCAGGCAGAATAGCAGCAACAACAAGGCCACACGGCGCATCTTACCTACAGCGCGGTGAAGACGTTGGTAGACCGCATCGCGGTTGAGACCCATTGTCTGGGCTATCTCGTCGGCACGATAGCCTTCGATGTGCAACCGCAGCAGCTGTTGTTCTTCTGAACTGAGCACTGCCATCAGTTCTTCGATATCCTCAGCCATACTGCTGTTTTCGGGGATACTCTCGGCCATAGCGTTCGTCAACGCCAGCATGGGAGGACGCTGGTGGCGGCACAGGTGGTCGAGGGTGGTACGTGTCAGCCACCGCACCCATGCTTTTTCTTCGTGGGGCGAGGTGCCGGGACGCAACTTATCGAAATGGAGCCACAGCGCAATGGAAACCTCCTGCACCAGGTCGCGACAACGCTCAAAGTCGCCTCGCGCACTGATCCAGCACATGCGCCACACCATAGAACGGTGACGCTGCAAAAGGGCAGTATATGCAGAATGTCGGTTCATCTACATATATAATACCCACTTTTCATCCTGAATCTGACATCAAGATGAAATTTTTTTAAAAAATTAAATGGATTTGCCGAAGATGGCGCGCTGCATCAAGGGGGTGGTGTTGTACTGCGTCTCCCAGATTTTGACGGCTTCGTTGCCGATGATCTGGGGGTTGGTGTAGGCGGTGTGTACATCATAGCGGATGGCGGCCTCGTTCATATCACAGTAGTAGATGCTGTGGACGCCTCGTTTCTGCCATTCGGGCAGCACACCGTTGAGCAGCAAATCGATGGTGTCGAACTTCTTGAAAGCACGCAGGATATGGTACCAACCGAAGGGGAAGAGGTGCCCGTTGGCTTTCTTGTAGGCATCATTGAGGTCAGGGATACTGAGTCCGAAACCTACAAGATGGTCGTTCTCGTCGACCACAAATTGCACAAAATCGAGGTTAACAAAAGGTATATATTCCTTTATATATACGCCGATTTCCTTCTCTGTCATGGGAACGAAATCGTAGAGATCCTTGAACGACTCGTTGATGGCGTGGAAGAACTGCCAAGCATAGGGATAGATGTCCTTGCGGCGTTTGACACGCACCAGACGCAGCTTGTACTTCTCCATGATGAGCTTGTTGAGGCGGCCCACCTTGTCAGGCACCGGCTGGTTGGCCGGCATCTTGTACTGCTGCCACTTGCACTTAATCTCGTAGCCGGCACGCTCAATGAAGCGAACGTAGTATTCGGGGTTGTAGAGGGTGGAGATATTCTGGCGACCATCGTAGTTATCGATAACCCAGCACTCCTTGTCCATGTCGGTAAAGCCGAAAGGTCCTTCAATTTCCGTCATGCCGTTGACGCGGCCGTATTCTATCACCTTGTCGAGCAAGGCGGTAAATACATCGTAGTCCTCGATGAAGTCGAACCATCCGAAGCGCACGGCCTTTTTGTTCCAATGCTCGTTGACGCTGCGGTTGATGATGGCAGCCACGCGGCCCACAATCTGTCCGTCGCGCTCGGCGAGGTAGAGCTCGCGCGAGCAGTGCTCCAGCGAAGGGTTCTTGTCTGTGAGCAGGTTCACCTCGTCGAAATTCAGTGCAGGAATGTAACTGGGGACATCCTTGAAGAGCTTGTTGGGGAAAGCGATGAATTTTTTCAGGTCGCGGCGACCTTTAACGGGGCGAACGGTAATCATAACTCAGAGAACTTGAAGTTTCTTGAAAGCTTTGTAAATCTTGTCCACGGCGATATCAATCTGCTCGTGGGTGTGGGTGGCCATGAGGGCCACACGGATGAGGGTCTCGTCACTCGGCACCGCAGGGGCTATGACAGGTGTGACAAAGACACCGTTACACAGCAAATCGTGGGTAATGGTGAAAGTCTTGGTATTGTCGCGGATAAAGAGGGGGATAATGGGAGTCTCGGTATTGCCTATTTCAAATCCCAAGTCTTTGAAGGCCTTGAGGGCGTAGCGCTGATTGTCCCAAAGGGCCACGTTGCGCTCGGGCTCGCTGCGCATGATGTGCAGGGCCTCGAGGACAGACGCCGTACTTGCGGGAGTGATGCTGGCGGTGAAGATATAGGGGCGCACCGAGTGCTTCATCCAGTTGATGGTCTCCTTGTCGGAAGCTATAAAACCACCCACCGAGGCGAGGCTCTTGCTGAAGGTGCCCATCACAAGCTCGACATCGTTGAGCTTGCCGAAGTGGTCGCAGGTGCCACGGCCTTCACGGCCGAAGACACCAAGGCCATGGGCCTCGTCGACCATCAACGTGGCCTGATATTTGTTGCAGATGTCCACCATCTTGTCCACATGGGCCACATCGCCTTCCATGGAGAAGACACCATCGGTGACCACCAATTTGGAGGCCTCGATGGGAACCTTGGCCAGAACACGCTCAAGGTCGGCCATATCGTTGTGTTTGTATTTCTGGGTATTGGCGAAGGTGATGAGTTTGCCTTCCATGATGGAGGCGTGGACGCGCTCGTCGTAGAAGAGGTAGTCGCCGCGACCCACGACGTCGGGGATGACGCCGCTGTTGGCCAGGAAGCCCGCGGAGAAGAGCATGACGCCGTCCTTGCCGAGGAATTCGGCCAGCTCGTCCTGCAGCTGCACATGGATGTCGAGGGTACCGTTGAGGAACGGCGAGCCGGCGCAGCCGGTACCGTACTTGTCGATGGCGCGCTTGGCGGCCTCTTTCAAACGGGGATCGTTGGTGAGACCGAGATAGGAGTTGCTGCCGAACATCAGCACCTTGCCTTCGTGACCCTGCACATAGACTTCGGTGTTTTGCTCGGAGGTGATGGGAGTAAAGTAAGGATAGATCCCGGCAGCCTTCGTTTCTTGCGGGATTGTGTATTGCGCTAACTTTTGCTGTAACGGCTTCATAAACTATAAAAATATATACTTTTAAAGTGCAAAGTAACAAAAAATATCTTAAACCATCAAATTTTTTTATGTTAAAAACGAATACAGACAATCTGTTAGACGGCTTGCACCTATTCTAAATGTTTGATTATTAACATAATCATCACCAAGAATTTTTTTTGCCAAATTAGCATAGGCCAATGCCTCCTCGGGCGTCGATATGCCTCCCGCAGCCTTGAATCCAATGATTTTTTTGTTAATTTTAACATTCTTTGCAATGCATTCCAACATCACCTCGGCAGCCTCGAGGGTAGCTCCCACGCCAATCTTGCCAGTGGAGGTTTTAATGAAGTCGGCACCGCCATCGATAGCCAGCTGCGAAGCTTTTTCAACGAGGGTGGGGGAGGGGAGTTCGCCAGTTTCGAGGATAACTTTCAGCGTCTTGCCTTGACAGGATTCCTTCATCAGCGCCACCTCATCGCGCACCACATTGTCCTCGCCGGCCAACAAGGCACCGCGACTGAGGACGATGTCCACCTCGTCGGCTCCCTCGCCGATAGCATACTTCACCTCTTCAACCTTCAGATTTATAGGCAACTGTCCGTGAGGGAAAGCGCCTGCCACCGAGGCCACCCGTATGCCGCTACCGGCCAACACCCTTTTGGCGCAAGCCACGAAACGCGGATAGACACAGACGGCGGCCACCGAACCAAGTTCAAGCGTATGACGGCAAAACCGCGCTACGTGATCCTCGTTGTCGGTGCCGTTGAGCGTCGTGTTGTCGATGCACGAGAACACGCGCCGGGCCATCTCTTTGTCAATCATAACAACTGGCTGATTTTCTCCACCCTGCGTTGATGACGGCCACCCTCAAATTCGGTATTCAGGTACTCGTCGACAATCTGCAGGGCGGTCTCCTCGCTGATGAAACGGGCAGGTATGGAGATGCAGTTGCAGTCGTTGTGCTGACGTCCAAGATGGGCAATCTCGGGTGTCCAGCAAAGAGCACAACGCACATGGGGATACTTGTTGACAGTCATCTGTACACCGTTGCCACTGCCACAAATAACGATGCCGCGTTTATACTCGCCTTTGTTCAATGCACTGCCTACCTGATGGGCAAAGTCGGGATAGTCACAGCTATCAGTACTATTTGTTCCACAATCTTTTACATCGAAACCCTTAGACTTCAGATGTTCGATAACTTTCAACTTCAGTTCGTAGCCGGCATGGTCGCAGGCTATAGGAATTATTTCTTTCATTTCATCCAATGTTTATAACTTTTTCTGACTGCAAAATTACGATAAAAACACAAGTCATTCATTATGAAAGGCTGGAAATTATCAACATTTTATTACCGAGACGGCTAAAAAAAAGAATATCAATGCAGAATAAAATATCAACACATGAGAGTTAAAACGATTGTTAGTTGTTGTCAAGAGTGTTGTTGAAAACAGAAAAGGATAGTTAATGTGTTGAAAAAACGAAAGTTTTCAAGTACCTTTTCAACAATAAAAACTAAATCTAAAAGGTATTGTATCAACCTGAAATTCTTGATAATATAAAATCATTACAGAGTTATCAACCAAATTAACAAACAAAGAAAAAAATAAAAACGAATAAATAAAGAATAAAAAAATTTTAATGAGAGCAAATGAAGGGGAAGAGCAAAAACGGATAACTACCCAATAGGGTAAAACTACCTATGAAGACCCTACCAACACCCTATCAACTCCTACCGCGGTAGGAGTTGGTTAGGAGTTGATAAGGTGTTGGTAGGGTTATTATACCTTGTGTAACAATAGATTATATTAATTTTTGCGTATTTGCATTTTTTTTGTGTATTTTTGCAATTTCAAATCAAAATTTTAACATTATGACCGATGAGCAATTGAAACAGGAAATCCTGCGGTTGAAAAAGGAAAAAAACGCTGTCATTCTGGGTCACTACTACCAACGGCACGAAATACAGGAACTCTCCGACTACATTGGAGACAGCCTGGCTTTGGCACAACGCGCCCAAGAGGCTACGGCCGACATCATCGTCTTCTGCGGCGTCCATTTCATGGCAGAGACGGCAAAGATTCTCAATCCAAGCCGCAAGGTGTTGCTGCCTGACATGGAAGCCAGTTGCTCATTGGCCGAAAGTTGCAAGGCTGAAGATTTTAGTAAATTCAAGGCCGAGCATCCCGACCACATGGTCATCTCCTATGTCAATTGCTCGGCGGAGATAAAAGCTCTCTCCGACCTTATCTGCACTTCCGGCAACGCCGAGAAGTTGGTGCGTTCGTTGCCCGAGGACCAGAAGATTATCTTCGCTCCCGACCGCAATCTCGGTGGATATATCAACCAGGTCACAGGTCGGAAGATGGTGCTTTGGAACGGCGTCTGCACTGTTCACGACGCCATGCAGGCCGAGGCGGTGCTGCACCTCAAGGCCGAGCATCCCGACGCCCCCGTCATCGCCCATCCCGAGTGCAACCCCGCATTGCTCAAGGTGGCCGACTTCGTGGGCTCCACCAAGGCCATGCTCAATTACATCAAGGCTAATGACGCTAAGAAGTTCATCGTGGCCACCGAGACGGGTATCCTCTACGAGATGAAGAAGGAGAACCCTGGCAAGGAGTTCGTCACCCTGCGCGACAACAAGAGCTGTGCCTGCGACGACTGCGCCTACATGAAACTCAACACCCTCGAAAAACTCTACCGCTGCCTCCGCGACGAGCAGCCGGAAATCCTGATGAACCCCGAGATGATAGAGGCCGCCAAGCGCCCCATCGTCCGCATGCTGGAGATGAGCCGCCAGCTGGGCATCATCAAATAGTGCCTGCGATGAAGAAGCACGAAGAGCTTCCCGTGGTGGAAGGTTACGAGCCGCAGAAGAAGACAATAAGCATGCTGGCGGCAAACCTGCTGGCTATTGCTTTGTTTGTAGTGGTTGGAGCACTGCTCGTCATTCCGTATCATTACCTTTACGGCGCCAAGGAACTGGCCTCATGGCACACCATTTTCCCATGGTTTCTTCTTCTGTTAGTGGTCGGCATAGTGGTCCACGAGCTTGTTCACGGCATCACGTGGCTCCTCCTCACGCACATGGGCTTCCGCCACCTCAGTTTCGGCTTCCTTCCGGGTGGGGTGTATTGTCATATCGACGTGCCTATGCCCAAAAGGCAGTATGTCATTGGTGCGCTGATGCCTTTGTTGCTGCTTGGTATTGTACCCACAATTGTGGCCTTCTGTATAGGAAGCCTTCTGTGGTTGCTGCTGGGCATTGTGTTCATCGTGTCGGCTGCAGGCGATATGATGATCGTCTGGACCATCAGAAAAGAACCCGCCAATGCTCTCGTCTACGACCATCCGTCGGAAGCGGGTTGCTATATCTACCAAAAAACTGCACAGCCATGATCGGACAACCGCAAGTATACGAAACCCTTGAACGAATGGGAATTCCCTTCGACTACTACGAGCATCCCGAGGCGCCGACCATCGAGATTGCCGCCCAGTTCTACCGCGGCGAGGGGACGACCCTTTGCAAGAACCTCTTCTTCCGCAACCACAAGGGCAACCGCCACTACCTTGTCATCATGGACAGCCGTTTCCCGATGGATATCCACGATATGGAACACCGCCTCCATCAAGGGAAACTGAGTTTTGCCAGCCCCGAGCGCATGATGCGTTACTTGGGCGTGAAGCCCGGCAGCGTCTCGCTTTTCACGCTGGTCAACGACGTGAACCACGAGGTGACACTGTTCGTCGACCGCAACCTTCTGAACGCCGAAAAAGTGAGCTTTCACCCCAACGACAACCACGCGTCGTTGGTGATAACTCGCGACGATATGTTGAAATTTATCGAACAAATTGGCAACCCCTACGAGATTGTTGATTTGTACGACCCGAATTGTTGATAACCCAGTAAAAACAATGTTTCACGTGAAACAATGAAGACCACCGAATACACCGTCACCGAACCGCAGGAGCTGCTCCAATTTCTGACCGAAAAATTCCCCGACACCAGCCGTAGCAAAGTCAAGGAACTGCTGGCGCACAATGTCTATGTCGACGGCCGCCGCACGTCGCAGTTCAACTTCCCCCTGCTGAAGGGAATGAAGGTATCTATCGAGAAAGCGTCGTTCCAGGACCGTCTGCGACCGCGCGACTTGGATATCGTTTATGAGGATCAGCATCTCTTTGTGGTCAACAAGCATGAAGGCTTGCTCAGCAACAGCAAGCATCCCAACGACAAGACCGTCATCACGGTGCTCAACCAATACCTCGACGCTTCGCATCAGCGCTGCCACGCCCATATCGTCCACCGCCTCGATCGCGACACCAGCGGCCTGATGGTGGTGAGCAAGAGCAAGGAAGTGTCGCAGAAATTCGAGGAAGATTGGAAAGGCATGGTCTTCGACCGCCGCTATGTGGCCGTGGCCTGGGGCCATCTGGAGCAGGGCAGGGGAGAAGTGCGATCGTGGTTCACCGACGGCGAATACTGCGTTCTCTCGTCGCCTGTCGACAACGGAGGCAAGCTGGCAGTGACTCACTACGAGGTCAAGCAAACATCGCGTCGCTACTCGCTGGTAGAACTCAAGCTCGATACTGGCCGCCGCAACCAGATACGTGTCCACCTGCGCGACCTCCAGCACCCCGTGGTTCACGATCCCATGTATGGCTACAAGGACGACCTCTCTCCTGTCAATCGCCTCTGCCTCCACGCCTTCCGCCTTTGTTTCACCCATCCTGTTACCGGTCGCCGCCTCAAGTTCGAGACCCCCATCCCTTCAGCTTTCCTCAAACTCATGGAACTCTGACGGCGGTTGACCCACCCCGTCCTCTGGGCATCACTCTTTGGAGGGGGAAGGCTGCCGCATCCCACAGAGGTGAAACCCCATGGACAATACCCACTAAGCGCTACCCACCAAATTCGTACTTTCTACCTACCAAATACCTACCAACTCCTTACCAACTCCTACCACCGTCGGAGTTGATAGGGTGTTTGTAGGGAGGAAAAACGGCTTTTTAACTTTTATTAGTAAAGTTTGAGCCCTGTTGACGGGGAGTGTCCTTTTTCTCTTTCCGGGCTTTTGGCGGGAAGGAAAAAAGACTTTTTTATTCTTTTCATACAATAAATAACAATTTCCGTCGTTAGAATTCAGAATTATGTATAAAAAGACGATAATCATAGTGGCCGTAATGGCGATGGCTCTCGGTGTCAATGCGCAGCATGACACGGTGGCCGCTGCCGACACGTCGCGGTGGGATTTCCACCTGTCGACGGGCACCTCGATGGTGAGCGTCGGAGGCAAAGGCAATGCCTATATGTGGGTGGCACCGAGCGTGGATTACCGTGCAAGCGAGAGGCTTACGTTACGCGGCGGTTTTGTTGCTGCGGGGTCGCTGCTGGGTGGCTACGAGCTGCGGGGCAATAGCCGCAGTCTGGCCCCTGTGCGCCGCGGCACTCAGTTGATGGGAGCCTCGGTGGGTGCCGACTACCAGGCGAGCGACCGCCTGACCCTTTGGGCCACGCTGACACACGTCGGCGGATGGCACGAACCCCTGTGGGCCCCCTTCGATGAGTCGCTCCGCGTGGGTGTCACGGCCCTCAGTGCCGGCTTCATCTACGCTCTCAGCGAAGAGTCGATGCTCGAGATGCACTTCCATTTCGTCCACGACCACTATGGCAACGACGCTCTGGGCATCCTGGGGCATCCCTATTACGGCTACGGCGTGCCGACCTGCGAACTCTACGGCGGCCCGTGGCCTTTTTGAAATTGAAAACCGAGAACTGAAAAAATAAGACGTGGAATATAATACTCAACGGAACCAACTACCAATCACTGACTACGGGCGCAATGTCGCCAAGATGATTGCCTATGCCAAGACCCTTGCCGACCGTGGCGAGCGCAACAAGATGGCCAACACCATTGTTGAAACCATGGCACTGGTGAACCCCAAAGTGAAGGAACGCACCGACTACCGCCGTATCTTGTGGGATCACATGATGATGCTGGCGGGTTTCGATTTCGATGTCGACTGCCCATATCCCATCAGTCGCGAAGAGGTCGAGGAGGTGAAGCCCCACCCGATGGCCTATAGTGATAACAAGATACACTACCGCCACTATGGGCGCGCCCTGGAGGACCTGATTGCCGCCGTGGCGCAGATGCCCGAAGGCGAGGAGAAGAACATCCTTTCGCAACAGATAGCCCACACCATGAAGCGGCAGTATCTGCAGTGGAACCGCGACTCGGTGGACGACAACCTCATTCGCGAGCAACTCGCCGAGCTCTCCGGTGGGCGCATCACGCTGCCGGCGGGTTTCCAGTTCCGCGACTCGAGGATCTACATCGACGCCATGGCCGCTGTTGCAGCCAAGAAGGAGGGCTCAAAGAAAAAGAAAAAGAAGAAGAAACAAAACGCACAGTCATGAGCAGTTTTGAAATCATAGGAGGACACAAGCTTCGCGGCGAGATAGTGCCGCAGGGAGCCAAGAACGAGGCTCTGCAGGTGCTTTGTGCCGTACTGTTGACCTCGGAGAAGGTGCGCATCGAGCATGTGCCCGACATCCGTGACGTGAACAAACTCATCGACCTGCTGAAACTCCTCGGGGTGAGCGTGAGGGAAGACGTGCCGTCGGCCTGCGAGAGCGGTCGCACCTTTGAGTTTCAGGCCGACCAGGTGAACCTTGAGGTGCTGCAGAGCCCGCAGTTCCGCGAGCAGGCAGGAGCCCTGCGAGGCAGCATCATGCTGGTGGGTCCGCTGCTGTCGCGTTTTGGCCAGGCCGTGGTGCCGCAGCCCGGGGGCGACAAGATTGGCCGTCGCCGCCTCGACACCCACTTCATCGGCATGGAACGCCTCGGTGCCGAGGTGGAATACAAGCGTGGCGCTTATCTGGTGCGTGCCAAGAAACTCAAGGGTTGCTACATGCTCCTCGACGAGGCGTCGGTCACCGGTACGGCCAACATCATCATGACTGCCGTCATGGCGCGTGGCACCACCACCATCATGAATGCCGCCTGCGAACCCTACGTCTACCAACTATGCAACATGCTCAACCGCATGGGGGCCAAAATCACCGGCGTGGGAAGCAACCTGCTGACCATTCGTGGCGTGAAAGAACTCCACGGCTGCGAACATCGCCTGTTGCCCGACATGATCGAGGTGGGCTCGTTCATAGGCATGGCTGCCATGACAGAGGGCGACATCACCATCAAGAACGCCCAGGTACAGCACTTGGGGCTTATCCCGCAGGTGTTCCGCCGATTGGGCATCGAGGTGTGGCAGAAAGGCGACGACCTCTATGTCCCGGCGCAGGAGCACTACGAGATTGAACGTTTCATGGACGGAAGCATCATGACGGTAGCCGACGCACCATGGCCCGGTTTCACGCCCGACCTTATCTCCATAGCCCTTGTGGTGGCCACCCAGGCCAAGGGCAGCGTGCTCATCCACCAGAAGATGTTCGAGAGCCGCCTGTTCTTCGTTGACAAGCTTATCGACATGGGAGCCCAGATTATCCTCTGCGACCCACACCGCGCCACCGTCATAGGACTCGACCGCGAACACAAGCTGCGCGGTGTGCGCATGGCGTCGCCCGACATACGTGCCGGTGTGGCCCTGCTCATCGCCGCCCTCAGCGCCGAAGGCAAGAGCCGCATCGACAACATCGAGCAGATAGACCGTGGCTACCAGCGCATTGACCAGCGTCTGGCCCGCCTCGGTGCCGAAATAAGAAGAGTGGAATAAGAAAATAACTATAACTCACAAATACCGATTGCTATGTTTGGCTTTTTCAAGAGAAAATACGAACCCCGTCCCATCTTCCAGAGCTTGGGCACGGATATGCACTGCCATTTGGTTCCCAAGGTAGACGACGGCTCCAAGTGTGTGGAAGAGAGCATCGAGTGCCTCAACACCCTCAAGGCTGTGGGCTACAACAAGGTCATCATCACCCCACATTTCCAGTATCCCCGTTTTCCAAACGACGAGGGCGACATCTGCCGTCGCTATGAGGAGTTGAAGAAGCAGGCCATCGATGCCGGCGTGGAGATTGAGATGGTGGGCATTGGCGGTGAATACCGCATCGACTCAGGTTTCCAGCAGCGTCTCGAGAACCCGCGTTTCCTGCAGGTGGGCGGCAAGTATGTGCTCGTCGAATTTTCGTTGCACCAGCAGATGATGGGCTGTGACGAAATGATTTTCGACATGCAGATGAAGGGCTACGAAGTCATCCTTGCTCACCCTGAGCGCTATCCCTACCTCAATGTGCAGGGTTCCCGCATAGAGCAACTCAAGAACCAGGGCGTGTTCTTCCAAATCAATGTCCTTTCGCTTGGCGGTTTCTATGGCGAAGAGGCCAAAAAGCGCGCTTACGCAATGCTCGACAGGGGATGGGTCGAATTCATGGGCACCGACACCCACAATGGCATGTATGCCCAGGCCCTCATCGATCTCAGCCACGACCGCAAGGTGGAGAAAGTGCTCGAGAAGCATGAGTTTTTGAACAATACCCTTTAGACTTTTAGACCCGATAAACATGAATAGTCTCAATGCCGTGTCGCCCATCGACGGGCGCTACCGTTCCAAATGTGAGCCCCTGGCCAAGTATTTCTCTGAAGGGGCACTGATTAAATACCGCGTCCGCGTCGAGGTGGAATATTTCATTGCCCTCGCCGAGCGCTTGAAAGCCCAGCGTCCCGCGCTGGCTGGCGTGGCCGCCAAAGCCGAGGCCTTGCGTGACATTTACCGCAATTTTGCCGATGCCGACGCCCAGGCTATCAAGGACATCGAGAAGGTGACCAACCACGACGTCAAGGCGGTGGAGTATTTCCTCAAAGGCAAGTTCGACGAAATGGGAATTGCCGACCTCAAGGAGTTCATCCATTTCGGCCTCACCTCGCAGGACATCAACAATACCTCTGTGCCGCTGAGCATGAAGGAGTGCCACGACGAAGTGTTGCTGCCGGCCTATCGCCGTATTCAGGCCCTGCTCGACGAGCGCGCCGAGGAGTGGAAGGATATCCCCATGTTGGCCCACACCCATGGCCAGCCAGCCTCGCCGACGACTCTCGGCAAGGAGTGGGGGGTCTTTGCCTACCGTCTTCGTCGCCAGATCGAGGAACTCGAAAGAATCCCCTTCACCGCCAAGTTTGGCGGTGCCACGGGTAACTTCAACGCCCACTTGGCCGCTTTCCCCGACATCGACTGGCGTGCCTTTGGCAACGACTTCGTGAAGACCCACCTCGGCCTTGAGCGTCAGCAGCTCACCACCCAGATTGAAAACTACGACATGATGGCAGCCTGGTTCGACGCATGCAAACGTATCAATGTCATCCTCATAGACCTTTGCCGCGATGTGTGGACCTATGTCTCGATGGAATATTTCAAGCAGAAAATCAAGGCCGGCGAAGTGGGTTCCAGCGCTATGCCCCACAAGGTCAATCCCATCGACTTCGAGAATGCCGAGGGCAATTTGGGTCTGGCCAACGCCATCTTTGAGCACCTCAGCCATAAGTTGCCCGTCAGCCGCATGCAGCGCGACCTGACTGACTCCACCGTGAGCCGCAACATCGGTGTTCCCATTGCCCACACCCTGATTTCCATCGCCTCGTTGGAGAAAGGCTTAGGGAAGCTGCTCCTCAACGAGCAGGCACTCTACCGCGACCTGGAGAACAACTGGGCCGTGGTGGCCGAAGCCATCCAAACCATTCTCCGCTCGGTGGGCTACCCCAACCCCTATGAGGCTCTCAAGCAGCTCACGCGCACCAATGAGAAGGTCACCGCCGACACCATTGCCGCCTTCGTCGAAACCCTCGACGTTGCTCCCGAAATCAAGGAACGCATCCGCCACATTACACCTCACAATTATATTGGTTACAGCCTGTGAAGCTGCGTGGCAATTTTACACTGAAGCAACTCAAGCCATACAGTGCCCAAAGTGCACTGTATGGCCTCTTCATGGTTCTCAGTGTGTTGTTCACCATGGCCACGGCGCTTTCTGTGGCCGACTTCCTGAAGATTCTTTTCGGCACCGGCGATGCCACGCCGGTGGCTACAGGCAACCTCGTGGCTCTTTGGCTCGACAGGCTCTACTCTTGGCTCATCTCCTTCGGCCAACTCAAGGCGCTACTGCTCTTCTCGGGCATCATCTTTGTACTCTATGCCCTCAAGAACGTTTTCTCATACCTCTCGGCCGTCGAGATTTCCATTATCCGCACCGGCATCGTCCGCAACCTGCGCAACCGCATGTTCCATAAGGCGATGCACCTTCCCATGAGCTATTACGACCACCACCGCAAGGGCGATGTCATGGCTCGCTTCACGAGCGACATGGTGGAATATGAGGAGGGCATTCTGGGTTCCATTCAGATGCTGCTCACGGCGGTCATCGGCATGACACTTTATCTCTTCATGCTTTTCTATATCAATGTCAAGCTCACGCTCTTCGTGTTGTGCATGCTGCCGCTGGTGGCTTTTGTCATCTCGGGAATTTCGCATAAGTTGAAGCGCAGTTCGAAGATTGTGCAAGAGATGAACTCTTACCTTGTCTCGCTCACCGACGAGACCATAGGAGGCCTCAAGGTCATCAAGTCCTACACCGCTATTGATTTCTCCAACCGCCGTTTCCGCGCCTCCAACCGCGAGTATACACGTCGTCGCACTCTCATGCTGCGTCGCATCGACGCAGCCTCGCCTGTCAGCGATTTCCTCGGCAACACCATCGTCATTGGCATTCTTCTCTTTGGCGCTTGGCTGGTCTTCAGTGGCGACCAAGGCCTCACCTCCGAGCTTTTCATCTCTTATGTGATGCTCTTCGTGTTGATGATTCCGCCCGCCAAGGATTTTTCTACCGGCCTTTCGCAGATCAAGAAAGGACGTGCTTGCGCCGACCGTATCGAGCAGTTCCTCAACGAGTCCTCAGAACCTTCAGAGTATGCTGAAAGATTTGAAAACGCGGAGCCTTCCGGCAACCTTGTCTCCCTCCGCCATGTCACCTTCTCCTACAATCCCGGAACACCAGTCCTCGATGATGTTTCCTTCGATGTTCCACGTGGAACAACGGTTGCCCTTGTAGGCAGTTCTGGCAGTGGCAAGTCTACTATTGCCGACCTTCTCTGCCGTTTCTATCCTTGCACCCAGGGCGCGATTATGCTGGATGGTGTCAACATCAACAATATGCCCCTTGCCGACCTCCGCAGTCGCATCGGCGTGGTGGCGCAGGACACACTTCTCTTCAACGACACTGTGGCCGCCAACATTGCCTTTGGATGTCCCAACGCCACGCGTGCCGACATCGAACAGGCTGCCCGTGCCGCCCAGGCTCATGATTTTATCATCAGCCTCGCCCAAGGCTACGATACTTCTCTCGGCGAGGGTGGCAGTCTCCTCTCTGGAGGCCAGCGCCAGCGTATCAGTATTGCACGTGCCTTGTTGCGCAATCCAGACCTCCTCATCTTCGACGAGGCCACATCGGCTCTCGACACCGAGAGTGAGCGCCTCCTACAGGCTACTCTCGACGAGGTCTTGCGCCATCGCTCCGCCATCGTCATTGCCCACCGACTCTCCACCGTCGTCAATGCCGACTGTATCGTCGTCCTCGACCATGGACGTGTCGTCGAACGTGGCACCCACACTCAACTCATGGCCCTCAACGGCCGCTACGCCCAATTGGTTGCCTTACAAAGTTTTTAGGAAATGAAGAATGTGGAATTTAGAATGAGAAATGTGCTAACGCGGCTCTCACGCGTCAGCCTAATACTCATTTCTTGTTTCTTATCTTTACCATCCCTCTTTGCCCAGGTGACCGTGGCACCCGTCACTGGCTGGTTGGCCACCGTCGACGAGGCCACACAGCAGATTGTTCTTTCGTGGCACCCCAGCACTGATCCGCAGACCATGGGCTACCACATCTGCACGGGCACTCCCTGCCTCGACTACGACACCGTCTTCGGACGTCTTGATACATCTTTCGTCTGCCTCGATCATGACGCCACAGAGCCTCACACCTATCGTATCCATGTCTTCGACAGTACCTACGATGTCAGTTCTTTGACACCTTCTTTCGGCAACATAGTCCTCACTGCCGAGGTGCCGCGCTGCTCCTCTACCGTCAACGCTTCGTGGACACCCTATAGAGGCATGCCCGGCGGCATCTACTGCTATCGTCTCAAGGTGCGCCTCGAACCATTCGACGACGATTACCGTACCTGCTTTACCACCGACAGCACCGGCCCTTTCACCTACTCTTTCACCATTCCCGACAGCACCACACGTGTGTGGCTCAAACTACAGGCCGAGAGTTTTGGCGATATCCATAACGGCCACCCCCTCGTTTCGCAGTCCAACCTTGTTCATGTGGAACGGCTCACTGTCGACACCGCCGCCTTCCTCTCCATCTCTGGCATCGAATACGACAGTATCCATTGGCGCAATATTCTCTCGTTTGACATCGACACCGCCTACCATAGCGGCCGCTACACTCTCTATCGTAGCGTCGACGGTTCCCCGTGGGACTCCATCGCCACCCTCCTCTTCGCCGAGCCCCCCTTCACCTATGTCGATAGCGATATCAACATCTACGACTCTCTCCACTGCTACCGCCTCGAGGTTCCAGATGCCTGCAACCTCAATCCTCGTTCGTCCGACACCCTCTGCGTTGTCGTCCCCACGCCTCCCGATCCCGCATGGGCCTTCCCCAATGTCATCATTGTAGGCGATCCTGTCAATGGCACCTTCCTCCCACGCCTGCGCGGTCTCAAAGGTGACCTCTACGAGCTTTTCATCTATAACCGCTTCGGCCTTCTCGTCTACTCCACCGAGGATCCCCTCGCCGGCTGGACCCCCTCTGCCGACACCCCTCAGGACGCCTACGCCTACGCCCTCCGCTGTCGCTTCAACAACAACCGCGTCAAGATTTTTACTGGCTCCGTTTTGGTAATAAAATAGCCTCTAATCCTTTATAGCCCTCAAACCATGAAGATAGCCCTCTACTACCGTCACATCGACCCCGCCGACCTCCCGGCTTTCAATCACCTATGCGCCGAACTTCAGCGCGCCGGTATCGCCACCCAGATTGTCCACGACGCCGATAGTGTCGACGGCTTCGACTACCTCTTCTCCATCGGCGGTGATGGTACGTTGCTCTCCTCCGTGCAATTCGTCCACAGCACCAGCCCCGAATCCTTTCCCCCCATCCTTGGCATCAACTTCGGCCACCTCGGCTTCCTCACCACTGCAGGCAAGGACAACCTTGCCACCCTCGTCTCCGACCTCATGGCGGGACACTTCACCCTCGAGCACCGCACCCTTCTCCAAATCACTTCCTCTTCACTTGCCCATTCCAGCAATCAGACAATCAGTCAGTCAGACAACCACTTCGCCCTCAATGAGGTCTTCCTTCACCGTCCTGAGGGCTCCTCGATGTTACGCACCGAGGTCTATGTCGACGACCTTTATGTAGCCACCTATGCCGGCGATGGCGTCATTGTGGCCTCGCCCACAGGTTCCACTGCCTATTCTCTCTCCTGTGGCGGCCCCATCCTCACGCCCGACTGCGGCTGCTTCGTCATCACCCCCATCGGCGCCCATACCCTCACTCTCCGCCCCATTATTGTTCCCGACAGTGCGCGCCTACGCCTCGTCACCGTCCCTGCCACCCACCACACAGACCCCAATCAGGATCCTCAACTACTCCGCCACTTGGATTCTTTCACCCTCGGCATGGACTCGCGACGCCTCACCCTCATCGGTTCCACCACCATCGACCTCTGCCGCGCTCCCTTTGCCATCAGTCTTATCCGCATGAATACGCAGAACTTCTTCTCCGCCATCCGTGACAAACTAATGTGGGGGACAGAAGTGCGACAATAATTTCGGCGAATCCGCCTTTGCAGCGAGCAAAAAAAAACCGCCTCATTCCCGAGGCGGTTTTTTTTATTTCTCTTGCAGCACGTCGCCGTGGTCGTCGACAATCTGGCGATAGAACCAAGCGGGATAGGGCGGCTGCTTGATGCCGGTGACGACACCTGTGGGGGTAGTCTTGATACGGCCGTTCTCAACGGTCTTGATGTTGCCGTCTATGTATTTCATGAGCAGCAGTTGGTCGAGTTCTTTCCAGCGCCGCATCATTCGCTCGGCGCGGTCGTTGCTGAAGCGGTTGAGGGCTCCCACCAAGCGGGCTTCGTTCTCCTCCTGTGCCCAGCGTTTGGCATGGCTGGCCTCGTCGCGCACAAAGTCGGTCTCCAGTTCCTGCTGCACACGCTGCACGTCGACAATCATCGAGTCGTAGCGCAGGTAGCAGAAATTGCTCACGCGGTTGAAAAGCCAGAAGGCCGCCGTCTCGCTGTAGCGGCTCATACTGCCGTTGCCCTCTTCAAAGCAGATGGGGATTTGCGTCACTCCGCAGTAGATGGGGCAGTAGACGGTTGAGTAGGTGTCATCAACGCCGAACCAGATGATACCGCCCAGCTTGTTGGGCAGCCACTTGCGGCATTGCGCCACGAACGAGAAGCCCGTCTGCTGCGTGCTGATGGCACGCTCGTGGACATACTTCTTGCCGTCGACCTCGAAGTCCATCGGACGCCAGCGATAGGGGCAGTGGAAGGGACCTGCACCGACATCCTGGGTCATGTCCATGGGGGTGCCCTCGAAATGGTCGCGCATCAGGGCCATGCAGTCCTGCACGCTGAGCTTGCGGGTGGGCTTCACCCAAAGGGGGAGTCGTTCGGCATTGGCATCGCCCATGGCGAAGGCCTCATAACGTTTCATGCTGCTTGTGCGATTCGCTCCCGATTGGTCGCGTTCCGCGCAAGCGCGGTTGAACATAGCATAAACGCGGGCCTCGCAGGCGCGGAGGCCGGAGAAGGTTAGTGGGTTGTAGGTGTCGGCGAAGGAGAAATATTCGTCATCCCCCTCATACTCGCTATGCTTGAGTGCAAAGAGTACCACATCCTCGCTATAGACGCACTCCACCTCGGGCTCGAAGATATGGTCGATATGCTTGCTGCTGATGGCAGGGTGCGGGCCTTTCTTCTTCCACTTCAGAGGCTCCTGCGGGAAGGTGGTGATGCGGGCCTGGTTGGCGTGGCCGCAGATGTATCCGTCGGGCACGCGGCGCGCCACCCACACGGCACCCTTCTCGAAGGGGCCCTTGCTGGTAATCTCGAAGATCCACACCTCGTTGGGGTCGGCGAGGGAAAAACTCTCGCCACCGTCGCTGTAGCCGTAGGTGCTTACCAGCTCGTGCATCACCTTGATGGCCTCGCGGCAGTTCTTTGCGCGCTGGAGGGTGACGTAGATGAGGTTGCCGTAGTCAATGCCCTCGGCGTTGCCCTTGTCGAGGGGGCTGATGCCGCCCCAGGTGGTCTCACCTATGGCCAGCTGGTGCTCGTTGATGAAGCCCACCACCTGGTAGGTGTGCGCCGGCTGCGGTATCTCAATCTGGAACTTGAGGCTGCCGTAGTTGTAGAGCTTCAGCATCTCGCCGGGCTGGTGGTCGGCAGCGGGGCAATAGCGCAGCTGCCCATAGCGCGTGTGGCTGTCGGCGGCATAGGTGATGAAGGTGCTGCCGTCGGCGCTGGCACCCTTCGACACAATAAGATTAGTGCAGGCCATAGCATAACCGCTCACAGCCAGCATCAAGGCAATGACAAGTCGTTTCATAACGGTGGTTTATTTCAGGTGCAACTCGTGCCCCATGCGATTCTGCTTGGTCTTGAGGTATTTCTCGTTGTATTTGTTGGGTTCGATGACGATGGGGACAATCTCGGTCACTTCAAGACCGTAGCCCTCCAATCCGGTGCGCTTCACGGGGTTGTTGGTGATGAGACGCATCTTGGTGACCTTCTGATCGCGCAGTATCTGGGCGCCGATGCCGTAGTCGCGCTCGTCAGCCTTGAAGCCCAGCTTGAGGTTGGCGTCGACGGTGTCGAGGCCCATCTCTTGCAGGTGGTAGGCTTTGAGCTTGTTGACCAAGCCGATGCCGCGGCCCTCCTGGCTCATGTAGGCAATGAGACCCTTGCCTTCTTTCTCTATCATCTCCATGGCGTGGTGCAGCTGGTCGCCGCAGTCGCACTTGCAGCTGCCGAAGATGTCGCCCGTGGCGCAGCTCGAGTGGACGCGCACAAGGATAGGCTCGCCCTCTTCCCACTCGCCCTTCTTGAGCACCATGTGGGTGTTGCCGTTGTCGAGCTGGGTGTAGGCGATGAGCTGGAAGTTGCCCCACTGCGTGGGTAGGAACACCTCTTGCTCCTTGCGGATGAGGGTCTCGTGGGCGATACGGTAGGCGATGAGATCCTTGATGGTGACAATCTTGAGACCGAATTTCTTGGCCACCTCCTGCAGCTGGGGCATGCGGGCCATGGTGCCGTCGTCGTTGATAATCTCGATGAGGGCGCCGGCGGGATAGAGACCGGCGAGGCGGGCCAAGTCGACAGCCGCCTCGGTGTGGCCGGCGCGCACCAGCACGCCGCCGTTGCGGGCACGCAGGGGGTTGATGTGGCCTGGACGGCCCAGCTGGTCGGCACGCGTGGCGGGATTGGCCAGGGCGCGGATGGTGCTGGCGCGGTCGTGCATCGAGACACCCGTGGTGCAGCCGTCCTCGAGGTTGTCGACAGTCACGGTGAAGGGGGTGCCGAGGAGCGAGGTGTTGTCGTGCACCTGCATGTCGAGGTTCAGCTCGTGGCAGCGCTCCTCAGTGATGGGGGCGCAGAGCACACCGCGGCCGTTCTTGAGCATGAAGTTCACATGCTCGGCGGTAATCTTTTCGGCGGCCATAATAAAGTCGCCCTCGTTCTCGCGGTCCTCGTCGTCGACAACAATCACAAACTTGCCATCGCGGAAATCCTCGATGGCCTCTTCTATCGTATTGAGTTTAAATTCCATAGAAATATATCGTTTATTTTTTACTGATGCAAATATACAAAAAAAATTTCATGCCGTTGTAGAGATTCGGCGAAAAGTCTGTTATATTATATATAGAGGGAGTAAAAAACAATATTTGCTCCCCGACGACGTTATTAACAAAAGCACAAGGTCATGACACGAGGAAAAAACATCTGCAAGCAACTCAAGGAGGTGCGCCGCCGCATCGCCGAGGAGAACGACATTCCTTTGGAGATGAAAGAATGCACCTATGAAGGGCCCTGTCGCGGAACTTGCCCGCGCTGCGAAGCCGAGGTGCGGTATTTGGAAGAAGCGTTGGACCGTCGTAAACGTTTGGGGAAGAAGGTTGCCGTGGCGGGACTTTGTGTCTCGCTGGCCGCCTGTGGCAGTTGCTCTTCCCCCAATAGCGATTCCTCTGTGAATCAGAACAACTGGGATGAAACCAATAGAGACTACGATGATGATGTGGAGGGAGCAACGGGTATGGTTCAAACCCCCGATTTATCACTTCCTTTCGAATATCCTGTCCCCGACGACCCCGACGAGGACCGATTCTTCGAGGAAGCCTATCTTCATCCCGGTGTAGACCCCATGTTCCCCGGAGGCGAAGAGGGCTTGAAGGCATGGGTTGACCGCAACTTGCGCTACCCTCCGGAGGCTTACGACAAGAAGATTCAAGGTCGTGTGTCGTTGGCGTTGCGTATCAACGAATCAGGAGAGGTCATCTACTACCGCATCCTGCACGACATCGGAGGCCAATGTGCCCAAGAGGTCGCACGCCTGGTGAGAAGCATGCCGCAATGGGAGCCCGGAGGCATCGAAGGTGTCGGCCCCGTAAGTACCGTCTACCAGCTTGACGTCGACTTCCACTTGCCGAAGAAACGTCCGGAAGAGTGGATTGAGGTTGAGCCAGTGGTGGTGGGTCCGGAATCAGAAAATGAAATCTTCACAGTTGTTGAAATAGATCCCGAGTTTCCCGGCGGCATAGAAGCCATGTTAAAATTCTTTCAGGACAACATCCGCTACCCGAAGGAAGCCAAGAGAATGAACATCAGCGGCAAAGTGTATATCACCTTTGTTGTCGAGAAAGACGGCAGCATCAGCAACCCCCGAATCCTGCGCGACATTGGTGGCGGCTGCGGCGCCGAGGCAATACGCGTGGCGACAATGATGCCTAAGTGGACGCCTGGCCAACAACGCCATAGAAGTGTCCGTGTGCAATTCAATATGCCCGTCAATTTCTCACTCTCAAAGTAACCTCCCATGAAGAGATTTTTGACAATATGCGTATTGATGGCAGTCCTGTCAGGCTGTCGATGCCAGGTGGCCCAACCCGGCCGCCTGTCGGCCGACTCGACGGAGTATATCGTTACCATTGAGGGCCGCAAGGTGGCCTTCCCGCTGGCCTTCAGATCCGAGAACTCGCGCGTTTACTATCGCTGCGGGAGCTTCACCGAGCACGACACGCTCTTCCTCGACCGCGAATACAATTTCTATCGCTGCGACACCTGCCGCGAGACCGAACTGACAACGTCGAACTATTTCCTCACGCCCCGCACCGACCCCAATCACGACAAAACCGTGCGCAACGATTTCTCTGTCTGGGATCGGGAGGAAAACAAAGAATACTTTGATGTGGCATACACCGACATCTTTGCCGTGGATTCCACAGCCAAACTGATACCTCAGAACCTCGGCGACATCCCGCGTGTGTGGTACCCCCTGCTGAAGCGTGAGGGAAGCTATTATCTCAGCACCGACAGCCCCTACCCCCTCGAGCTCACCGACAGCCTGATTGTCTACCGAGGCATGAAACTCCAAATGTGTCCGCTGCGCAATTTCAGGAAAATCAGCGATGACGAGTACTGCTACGACTTTACCGTAGGCAACGGGAACTGGTATCATGTCTCCTTGCGCCGCAGCAGCAAGAACCGCGACCTTTGGCTGGAGGTCGTCACCTCGCCCGACGATGAGCAGTTTATCCTTTACACTGCCTATACCCCGCTGGAGTGCATCGGCAGCTTCGACTACATCAACTACCGCTCCGACGACCACATTCCCGAAGGACTCTGCGGCTACGAGGAAACCTCGCCCGACGATTTTTAACCCATGTACAAAATAAACCTAAACTGCAAACCAGGAAAATTCTACGGCACCTTCGTAACCATCTATGCTGTGCTCAATGTAGTGGCTTTCATCATCCTGCTTGCCACGACCAAGTGGGAAGTGCTGATGGACGACGAGGCCGATGGCTTTTGGATAGGATTCTTGTTCATGGTGCTGGGCATTGTCTATGCTGCCCTTTGGGGCATAGGCCCCGCCTTGGTGCTCCGCAAGCAGAAGTATCACCGGTGGATGATAGCCTTCCCCCTCGCGGTGTTTCTTATCCTGTGTCTGTTCTTCGCGATGCCAACCTTTACCCTTATGATTCTTTGCTTCCCACTCTCATTCCCGTTCTACAACTGCTTCTTCTATAGTAATGTGGATTTCCTCCTGAATCTGCTTACCCCAGTCATCACACCCCTCATCTACGCCTCGGTACTCTACTTCTCCATCTTTATTTCACGCGAAAAAGAATAGTTTTAACATTTATTAAGTTAATTTCTCGATGCCAAAACCATCCAAGGCACCTTTCCAACCGAAAGGTGCCTTTTTTCGTACATAACGCTAAGTATAATAACCGTATGAACTCCCTACCATCTCCCTACCAACTCCTAACCAACTCCTACCACGGTAGGTGTTGGTAGGTCTTTCGTAGGGTGATAGCATTTAAGATTTGTTAACAATTCCCATCGGAAGGGGTTGGCGAAATAAAATTTGTCTGTTTGGGAAAAAGTGTGTATCTTTGCAGATTACTTTTTGAGGAAACATCTATGAAGATTGCACTGATAGGATACGGGAAAATGGGGCATGCCATCGAGGCACTGGCCGCCGGGAGAGGACATGCCGTCACGATAAAAATCGACAAGGGCGAGCCCTGGCCGGAGAAAATGGATGCCGATGTGGCCATCGAGTTCACCACACCGAAAACGGCTACGGAAAATATGCTGCGCTGCATGGGAAAAGGAGTGCCGGTGGTGTGCGGCACCACGGGCTGGTATGGCGACTACGAGATGGTGGTCGCCGAGTGCAAGAGACTGAACGGCAGACTGTTCACAGCTACCAACTTCAGCATCGGGATGAACATCATGTTCGAGTTGAACCGTCGTCTGGCTGAGCTGATGCGCGGTCGCGACGACTACAAAGTGTCCATCAGCGAGACCCACCACATCCACAAGCTCGATGCCCCGAGCGGCACGGCCATCACGCTGCAGGAGCAGATAGTGGCGAGTGGCGAGCGGAAAGCGGAAAGCATTCCCATCGCCTCGTTCCGCGAGGGCGAGGTGCCGGGGACACATACGGTGGTCTACGACAGCGAGATAGACACCATCACGCTGACCCACGAGGCCCATAGCCGCAAAGGGCTGGCCATGGGTGCCCTGCTGGCGGCCGAGTTTCTGGCCACGGCCAAGCCGGGGGTGTATACGATGAAAGATATACTGTAAACGATGTCCAATAAGTCCTATAAGTCGGGGAAAGCCAATGGCTGGGTGATGCTGGGATTGAGTGTGCTGCTGGCGGCCACGATGGCTGTTTGCAGCCTCTTCGGTGCCGTCGACTTCACATGGGACGAGATACAGGACTCGCAGATTTTCTGGCAGCTGCGCCTGCCGAGGGTCATCATGGGTGCCCTGGTGGGGGCGGTGCTGAGTGTGTGCGGCGCGGCCTATCAGAGCATTTTCCGCAACCCCCTGACGGACCCCTATGTGCTGGGTGTCTCGAGCGGTGCCTCGCTGGGTGCCGCAGTGGCCATATTGCTGGGCCTCGAGGCTTTCCTCTGGGGCGTGGGCGGCATGGCGCTGGCGGCGGCACTGTTGACGGTGCTGCTCATCTACAAGATAGCCTCCATCGGCAACCGCATGCACACCACCACGCTGCTGCTCACGGGCGTATGCCTCACGCTGCTCATTTCGGCCGTCATCTCGTTCCTCATGGTGCTCAACCAGGAGAAGATGGACAGCATCATCTTCTGGACCATGGGTTCCTTCGGCAGCTCGTCGTGGACCGACGTGTGGATGCTGCTGCCGGTGGCTGCGGTGGGAATGGGTGTGGTGCTCTGGTACTCAAGGGATTTGAACCTGCTGCTGGCCGGCAGCGAGGCGGCGCAGAGCATGGGTTGCGAGGTGGAGAAGGTGAAGCGGGTGCTGCTGGTGGCAACCACCCTGATGGTGGCTTTCGCGGTGAGCTCGTGCGGTGTGATAGGATTTGTGGGACTGATAGTTCCGCATGCCGTGCGCCTGGTGGCGGGACCCGACAACCGTCGTGTGGTGCCCTATGCCATGCTGTGCGGCGCCATCTTCGTGCTGCTGTGCGATACCCTGGCACGCACGGTGCTGCGTCCCAGCGAGCTGCCCGTGGGTAGCCTCACCTCCATGGTGGGTGCTCCGCTGTTCATCTATCTGTTGTATAAGAACAAGAAAAGCTACTGAATGATAACCCTCGACCATATAACCGTCGACTTCGGCAAGCGTCGCATCCTCGACAATATCGGTGCCACGATTGCCGATGGACGCATCACGGCTGTGATGGGTCCCAACGGCTGTGGCAAGACCACGCTGTTGCGCTGCATAGGCGGCTTGCTGGAACCCACCGCAGGGCAGGTGCTCATCGACGGCCGTCGGGTGCAGGATTTCGCTGCCCGGGCCTTGGCTCAGAAGGTGGCTTTCGTGCGCCAGCAGGTGCATACCGACTTCGAGTTCTCGGCCTTCGAGAACGTCCTCATGGGTCGCAACCCCTACCAGAAACGGTTGCAGAACGAGTCGCAGGCCGACTGGGACATCGTGGAGCAATGCATGCGGCAGACCGGCACATGGCACCTGCGGCTGGCCAAGCCTCACGAGATGAGCGGCGGCGAGCTGCAAAGGGTGATGATAGCCCGCGCCCTGGCGCAACAGACGCCGGTGCTGCTGATGGACGAGCCGGTGAGCAACCTCGACATCGCCCACCAGCTCGAGATTATGCGCCTGTTGCGGGAAACCGGCAAGAGTGTGGTCATCGTCATCCACGACCTCAACCTTGCCCTGCAGTTCTGCGACGACCTGCTGCTCTTCCACGAGGGACGGCTGCTCTACAACGGCTCCATGGCCGGCGGCCTCACACCGGAAAACATCGGCATGGTCTATGGCGTGAAGTCCCACATGGCCGAAGGAAGAATCATTTTTGACTATTGAGCCTATGAAAAAATATTTTTTTGCCATCCTCGCCCTGATGTTACTGAACGGTACCCATTTGCATGCCCAAAGAGCGGTGCCCGACACCTGCATCGCGGTCGACACGCTGATTGCCGAGAGCATGAATTACCTGGGCACCCCCTACCGTTGGGCAGGCAAGACGCCCAAAGGGTTCGACTGCGCGGGTTTCACCCGCTATATCTATGGCAAGTTCGGCGTCACGCTGGCTCCGTCGGCAGGTGGACAATACAATATGTGCAGCAGGGTGGAGGACGACAGCCTGAAGGTGGGCGACCTGGTGTTCTACGGCGGACGGAAACACACGAAAAGCGTGGGTCATGTGGGCATCGTCACCGAAGTGAACGACGACGGCACCTTCCGCTTCATCCACTCCTCGACACAGAACGGCATCATCATCACCCGCTCGAACGAACTCTACTACAAAAAACGCTACATCGGCGCTTGCCGCATCATCAATTGCGACAAGGAATCCCCGAAGCCCTGATTTTTGATTTTTTAAGATAATATTATTTGCCGTTCGGGGTATTTTTTGTATTTTTGCAAAGTTTTTACACACCCTTATCGAGCATCACACAATGAACTATACAAGACATATCATATTGTTATTTGCCCTGTTGACGCTGCCCGTGGTGGCGTCGGCACAGACAGATGACCCACAGTCGAAGAACAACAAATCGGAAATCAAAGTCAATAAACTTGACGTCATATACGAAGACGAGGAATACAAAGGGGTGGTGATAGACCGCCGCAACAACAAAGAGACCGAAAGCTACATGTACCAGGCCCCCTTCCTCTTTGAGGAAGAGGAGGAAGAAGACGCCGACGAAGAAGGGATGCCCAACATCTACACCCTCGACGATGAGGGCGTGGAGAGCGAGGACGACATCCTGTTGGCCGGTTTCGACACCGCAGCCATCCACCTGCCAAAACTCGATGTGAACAGTATCACTTCGCCTATCAACATCAATTTGCGCAACAACGCCCGTGGCGAGAAATTCACCTGGCCTACCCCGTGGACGGCACGTCCCTCGTCGCACTTCGGTCCCCGTCGCCGCCGTTTCCATTACGGTCTCGACCTGGCATTGCCCACCGGCGAGCCCATTTATGCCGCCTTCGACGGAGTGGTGCGCATCTCGAAGCGCAACCGCAGCTACGGCGAGCTGGTCATCATCCACCATTCCAACGGCTTGGAGACCTACTATGCCCACATGTCGAAACGTCACGTCGTGGCCGGACAGCAGGTGAAGAGTGGCGAAATCATCGGCCTTTGCGGCAACACCGGCCGCAGTCGCGGCAGCCATCTCCACTTCGAGATTCGCTACATGGGCAACGCCATCAATCCCGAGAATGTCCTCGACTGCAGCACCCACGACCTCGTCAGCGACGAGTTGTCGCTCACCTCGTCGTCGTTCCGCAAGGTGGCCAAGGGTAAGGAAGGCCGTGTCTCGTCGGGTGGCGGGAAAGCGTCGGGCAACGGATGGTATCGCGTGCGCAGTGGCGACACCTTGGAGAAGATTGCCCGCCGCAACGGCACCACCATCAACCAACTGTGCAAGCTCAACGGCATTAGTCGCAACAAAGTCCTCCATCCTGGCGACAAACTGCGCGTGAGCGGAAAAGCAAAAAAGAAAAAATGAGACTCGACATACTCACTTTGTTCCCGAACATGATGACCATGTTCTTCGAGGAGAGCATCCTCAAACGGGCCCAGAAGAAAGGGCTCGTTGAGATTTATTTTCACGACCTGCATGACTATTCCCTCACGAAATATGGTTCCGTCGATGACTACCCCTACGGGGGCGCCGCGGGCATGGTGATGGCCGTCGAACCCCTGGCCAACTGTATCGAAGGCCTCCAGAAGGAACGCATATACGACGACATCATCTACACCGCTCCCGACGGCGAGATGTTCTCCCAACCCATGGCCAACCAGATGTCGCTGGCACAGAATTTGATGGTACTTTGTGGGCACTACAAGGGTGTCGACGAGCGTATCCGCGAGCATTTCATCACCCGCGAGATCAGCATCGGCGACTATGTGCTGACTGGAGGAGAGCTGGCGGCCGCTGTGATGTGCGACGCCATCATCCGCCTGGTGCCGGGAGTGATAGGCGACGAACAGTCGGCCCTCGAAGACTCCTTCCAGGACGGCCTTGTGGCCCCGCCGGAATACACCCGTCCGCCGGAGTTCCGCGGATGGAAAGTTCCCGACGTGCTCCTCAGCGGCAACCACGCCAAGATAGAGCAATGGCGCATGGAACAGGCCATCCAGCGCACCAAGGAGCGCCGCCCGGAACTATTAAAAAAGAACACCTAAAACAAGAATCCAAATAACTATGAAAACAGAAGAGATACAACAGATGTTTGGACAGTATGAACAGGTCGTGTGCGAGGTGAACGGCGTGGAGTGTTGGAGTGCTCGAGAACTATGCAAGTTGCTGGGATATAAACAGTGGCGAAACTTTGCAAGCGTGATAGAAAAGGCAAAAGCATCTTGTGAAAACGCAGGACAACCTCTAGCAGATCATTTTGCTGACGTTAGCAAAACGATACCTATGCCAAAAAGTGCTGAAAAAGAGATTGATGATATTCTGCTGACTCGCTATGCATGCTATCTTGTAGCACAAAACGGCGACCCTCGCAAGCCGCAGATTGCCTTTGCACAAACCTATTTCGCTGTACAGACTCGTCGTGCGGAGTTGGTGGAGAAACGTTTGCTGGAGGTGGAGCGAGTGAAAGCCCGCACCAAGTTGCAAGAGACGGAGAAAAAGTTGTCGGGCATCCTCTATGAGCGTGGGGTGAACGACAAAAGTTTTGCTATTATCCGTTCCAAGGGTGACCAAGCATTGTTCCGACTGAGTACTGGAATGCTGAAACGCAAGATGGGTGTTCCCGATAGCCGTCCGTTGGCCGACTTCCTGCCGACCATCAGTATCAAAGCTAAAGACTTCGCGGCTGAAATGACCAGCGTAAATGTGCAGAGCAAAGACCTGCAGGGTGAGCGCGACATTACCGCCGAGCATGAGGACAACAACCGTGCCGTCCGTCAGATGCTCATCCAGCGTGGCATTGTCCCCGAGAACCTCCCACCTGCCGAAGACGTGAAGAAAGTAGAGCGTCGCCTTGCCACCGAAGAAAAGAAAGCCATCGGAACCGGAAAGAAGAAAAAGACGAATAATGAATAACCTCGCAGGAATATTCCGTCCAGACTCAAAAAGAGAAAACAATAACTAAATAACGTTATAGTAAGAAACAGAAAGTTATATAAAGTAGTATAAATCAGCGTTTGCTATTGTCCTTGCCAGTCTGAAACGTCGAAAACTTCTAACATGGTCATTTAGGAAAAAGACAAAAGCAGATGCTCGTTGAAAAGCGAGCATTTTGTCTATTCCTAAAGGTTTTTTCGACGACCGCAGACTGGAGACGAAATTGCTCGCCTTCTTTTTTGCGGTCGTTGAAATGCATATAGGGATTCGGTAGCATGGCGCACAATAGCGAACCTCTATGCAAATACATATAGGAAACCTTATTCGTGACGAGTTGCATCGTCAAGGAAAAACCAATCAGTGGCTCGCCGACCGACTGAGCATCGACCGAAGCACCCTCCAGCGTCTATTCAACAGGCCCTCCATCGATACCCACCAGCTCTTTCGCATCAGCAAGATTCTCGAAACAGACTTCTTTAGGCTCTATTCCAATACACTTTCAAATGTAGCGGATATTGCTACGTAGCAATATTTGCTACAATCCAATTGCAGTAAGTAACGTATTTTTGCATTTGAAATTTAAATTAATAAGAAGTTGCATCCAACACAAATTAGAGAGTTCTGAAATGAGAAAATACAATAATCAACAGTTAATGTTTGCCTCTCCTCAACAAGCATCAGAATGGTTAAATAAGAAGGTGAAAATTGTAAGTGATATGGGAAATGTAATTGAAGGAAGGGTGATGTATATTGACAGGAATGCCATTCCTCTGAATTGCCCTATTCCGGACGAAGAACGCACTCCTTGTGGTCTAAAATTAGACAACGAAGAGCATATCGCTCTTGGTCATATCGAAAGTTTGGAAGTTGAAGAATAATTCAAAACCTAAAAAGCTATATTATGAAAAAAGCAAAAATATTATTGGGGATGATTGCGTCCCTCGTATTGATAGTCGGGATAACATCTTGTTCAAGAGACAATGACAATGGCATAGACAACAATGCCAGTATTATTGGCACTTGGGGATGTGTACATGGTACTGAGACTTACCAATGGAATGGGGAACAACCCGATGTTTGTAATAATTGTTTCGTTGGACAAATTCTTAATTTTAAAGATGATGGTATTTTATCTAGTTCAAGAATACTTTACGCAGCATCAAACTCTTCTCATGATTCATATAGATATATTCTTCTTAAAAATGACAATATTTGGATGAGAGATGGCTCAATCCTATATACTAACGGTCGAATAAGATGGAATATCCAACAACTTACAAATGATAAACTAATCTTGCACACAAAAGCATGGGGTGTAATGCATAAAAAAGAAACTAGTTACGACCTATATTCTGAAGAGCCCAATAATTGGCAACTTCTTACAGAAATCACACTTGAGTTAAAGCGTCAATCGTAGTATCAAAAGTAATTCTCTTTAACTAGCTCTTTGTTTAATAACAGAGAGCTTTTTATTTTTTTCTTACAAAATACAATAAAACTGCTATACTTAGCGTTTTGTAAAAAAAGAAAAAATATTATTATGTGATAATTAAATAAAGAACGATAATATGACAGAATTTGAGAAATACGCCACCCACCATCGTGGCATCAGCAGCACCACCTTCGCCAAGTATACCTCGGCTATCAACAACTCGTTGACCCCCTATATCGTTGAGGAGCGTCAGCTGAATGTGGCCCAAATGGACGTCTTCAGCCGTCTGATGATGGATCGCATCATCTTCCTCGGCACCGCCATCGACGACTACACGGCCAACGTCATCCAGGCCCAGCTGCTCTTCCTCGAGAGCGTGGATCCTACCAAGGACATACAGATCTACCTCAACTCGCCGGGAGGCTCCGTCTACGCCGGCCTGGGCATCTACGACACCATGCAGTACATCCAGCCCAAGGTTTCCACCATCTGCACCGGATTGGCCGCCTCGATGGCCAGCGTGCTGCTCTGCGCCGGCGAGAAAGGCCGCCGCTGCGCCCTGCCGCATGCCCGCGTCATGATCCACCAGCCCATGGGCGGCGCCGACGGCCAGGCCACCGATATGGAGATCACCGTCCGTGAGATACTGAAGCTCAAGAAAGAGCTCTATGAAATCATCGCCCTCCACAGCGGCCAGCCCTTCGAGCAGGTGGAGAAAGACTCCGACCGCGACCACTGGTTCACCGCCGAAGAGGCCCTCGCCTACGGCATGATCGACGAGGTGCTGACAAAGAAGTAAAAAGAATAAGTTTTAAAACAAGCGAGGACACCCGTATGGTGTCCTCGCTTGTTTATTGCCGCAATTCATGCGTCAAATATACGAATTATTCTCCGCAAAAAGAATATGAAGGTATCTAAAATATGTCTATCGGTTTTGCTCCCCTTTTGCTAATCTTTTGCTCCCCTTTTGCCTCGGTATAGGGTAACGCTATGGTTCCGATAGCGTTCCTATAGCGTACCCATACCAACGAAAAACCATGCTCATGATTGCGTAAGAATCATGAGCATGGTCGTTATATGATATAAAGGATTGTGCTACCGAATAACCACCATCTTGCGGGCAGGATGACGGCCGATTTTGACAAGGTAGGTGCCCGAGGCGGGGATGTCGATTACAGTTGTCCCTTTGGCACTTGCCGAATATATGCAACGTCCGTCGAGGCTATAGACATTTACCATATTACCTTCGGCACCGCTGACCGTCAGGCGGCCATCCTGGCTGCTTACGGCATACTCCTCTTCGCCAACATCCTCAATGCCGTTATTGTTCAGCGTGGTGAATTGCTTCTTGCAGACCATACCCACCTCGTTGTCGCTGTTGTAGGGTACTACCACTAACATATAGGTGGTGTTGGGTGTCAGGTCGTTCATGTATCCCGACACATTGTTGCAGTTCCTGTCCGACGAGCCATAGTTCTGATTGACATAACTGATAATCGCTTCGTCGGTTGTCAGTCCGTTTTGTGTGAATACCGACTGAGGAGCGTAGATAAGGTAAAAATACGATGTCTGTTGTCCCATGACGATTTCGGCGTATGCACTGGTGGCGGTGACTTCGCTAATTGTCGCTGTCACCGTGGCGGGGTCTGTTTCATTCAGTGTGGTGAACTGCTCCCAACAGACCATACCGACTTCGCCATTGCTGTTGTAAGGCACTACTACCAGTTGATAGGTTGTGTTGGGTGTCAGGTCGTTCATGTATCCCGACACATTGCTATAGTTTCTGTCCGATGAGCCATAATGCTGATTGACATAACTGATAATTGCCTCGTCGGTAGTCAGTCCATTCTGGGTGAATACCGACTGCGGAGCGTAGATAAGGTAAAAGTACGAAGTCTGTTGCCCCATAACAATTTCGGCGTATGCGCTGGTGGCTGCAATTTGGCTAATCGTTGCTGTCACCGTGGCGGGCGCTGCGTCGGCAGCAAAAGTGGCCGTATAGGTAGCGTCGCCTGTCACGGTGATGGTACGCGGGTTCTGCGTGTTCCCGTCTTGCCATTGCACGAAATGGTAGCCCATGTTGGGTGTGGCCGTCAGCGTGGCTGTTGCGCCTCCGTTATAGGTGCCGCCACCGGTTACCGTTCCCATTGCAGGATCAGCACTTGTAGCGGTGATGGTGTGTGGACCTATGCCTATATAGTTGGTAAACTCACTCCAAACAGGAGCCGACTGATAACTGCTGACAGATGATGAAGGCACATAAAGTGGTATATTGCGGTTCACCCAATAAAATGCAAACGTATCTTCCACATTGGGCGGCACATTGGCAAAGCATGTCACTTCCATTATATCGGAACAATATGCGAAAGCACCCTGTCCAATATGTGTTACACCGCTTCCGATGGTGACAGAGGTGAGATTCCAGCACGATCCGAATGCTGCAGAGCCTATAGATATTGAGGTAACGCCGTTTGAAATGGTGACGGATGTCAAACCCATGTAACCCCAGAAGGCAAATTGCTTTATTATTTCTACGTTATCTGGAATTAACAAATTATTTACAGGACTGCCGTTTATATTCAATATTGTGCAATCAAATACAGGATTGGAATAGCCGTTAGAAAAGTCAATATTGCACCATTGGTTGATAGTGCCAGAGTAATTAACAGCGGTAATTGTGCACCCAGAGAAAGCATTTTCGCCTATTGAGTCAACACTAGACGGGATGGTGATTGAGGCAAGGCTGTCACCACAAAAAGCCTGATTACCTATTGTGGCAACACCTTCAGGTATGGTGATGGAAGTTATCTCCGAACAGCCATAAAAAGCTCTGGATTCAATGCCAGTGACGGGATAGTTGTATCCCAATAATGTGACGCTATCGGGGATGACTATGTCTCCAATTGGCCTTGTATAGTTATAATTGTGTCCTGACCCACTTGGTGCAAAATATGGGTATTCCCATGCCCCGGGATATGTTACTAAAGCGTAGCCATTATGGTAAAAATCGGAATAGACCGTGAAATACAGCGTCTGTCCGCTCGATGTGATTATCGAATGGTTATAGTGGGCAAAAGCAATTTGCCCTAAAACAAATAAAGAGACGAACAGCAGTAATACTTTTTTCATAATTATGATTGTTTAATTGTTATACAAAATACTTTCTGTGCACATTATCTTATTTGAGGAGCAGTTCTTTTATGTCATCAAGCAGCCCTTTGTACATATCTCGTTCCTTTTCCAACAGGGAATTAGCATACGAAAAGTTTACTATTTCTTTTTTCTGCTGAAGTATCTTCTCATCATTTTTATACAATCGAACTATTGTTGCTCTTTCATCCTTGGTCTCTACGCTTTTTAACTCATTATAAAGATTCCATACAGACCGAAAACTCTCTACTATACTTGCCGTGTTTCTCCATGAAGGGCAACAGGTGTAACAGATGCCATCTGAAGTCAAGTACAATTTGGGCGTATGCTCATACGCATATTGTATTACATATAGTTTAAAATCTTTGTCGAGACATTCTTTAAATACTTCTCCGTCCTCATTAACAAAATCCACATCACGAAAAAAAGTATAGTTTGGATGACCAGTATAAAAATCGACCTCACTACGTTCGTGTAACAGAATACACCGTTTGGCGTTTCCTAAAACAGAAGGGTCTAATGAACCCTTAATATGATTGCTCTCGTCGATTGCAATATAGGTTGTATTAACATAATTCCCTTTCCATTCCTCTTTGTAATGTCCGACGCGTCGAATTGCTAAATCTACTAAACTCATTTTTAATTCCCCAGTCCGACCCTCCAACGGAAAACATTATAAACAATAAGAAAAGGCATGAGGTTATGTACTCATGTCCGTCTTGATAGAGGCTTTGGCAAACCTTTGAAGGAACGGGGTATAATGGAACATATCTCACGCCTGAAGATATGCTACAGGGATATAGCATACACAATCAAGCGAAAGCATAAATGCTCGATCCTCCTTCAAGTAAAATCTGCCAAATTTTCTATCAAAGGACAGTATCGCAATGCTTTTCTTGCTTACTGCTTTCGCTCTCGAAAGCAACTGCAAAAGTACGAATAATAATCCAACTGGAAAAAATTATTTTCATCATATTGCAGAAAATGTGCAAATTCCCTTGATGGATTTATTTGTGAAACAGAGTCCAGAGGATAAGATTTTTTTAGTATAATCAAAAAATATTATAAGATTTTTTTAGTATAATCAAAAAAGTTTGTATATTTGCAGAGGAAATAAAAGATGTTTTAAGATGGTTAATAGGCTGATTACAAGTACGATTAAACAGAAATTCTTCAGAGGTAAAGCTATCATAGTCGTAGGTCCTCGTCAAGTGGGCAAGACCACACTGCTGAAGATGCTTGCAAACGAGTATGACCGTAAGGTCCTTGTGTGGAATTGTGACGAGCCCGACGTACGACGCAAACTTACTGATCCTACCTCTACTATGTTGGGAAACGAGACCGCAGGGTATGACATCGTGTTTATCGACGAGGCTCAGCGTGTGCAGAATATTGGCATCACCCTGAAGTTGCTGATCGACAACTATCCGGGGAAACAGGTGGTTGTTACGGGGTCTTCGGCCATCGAGCTTTCCAACTCCATCAACGAACCGCTGACGGGTCGAAAGTACGAGTATGTCCTCTTCCCCTTTTCTGTCGAGGAGCTGGTAAAGGAAAATGGGATACAGGAAGAGCGAAGGCTGCTGGAGCGTAGGTTGATTTATGGTGCCTATCCTGAAGTGGTCAATAATCCCGGTGAGGAGCGAGAAACGCTAACCAACTTGGTAAGCAGCTACCTCTACAAAGACATCTTTGCATTTCAAGACGTGCGCAAACCTGAAATCATTGAGCAATTGCTGCAGGCGCTGGCATTACAGGTCGGCAGCGAGGTGTCGTTCAACGAACTTGGCAGGCTGCTTGGCTTGAACTCAGTCACTGTGCAACGGTATATCGACCTGCTGGAGAAGTCGTATGTTATCTTCCACTTGCGGTCGTTCAGCCGCAATGTGCGTTCCGAGTTGAAGAAAAGCCGCAAGTTTTATTTCTGCGACAATGGTGTACGTAACGCACTCATTGGCGACTATAAACCTTTGGCATTGCGTACAGATACAGGTGCTCTATGGGAGAATTACCTCATCAGTGAGCGTATGAAACACAACGCATACAATGCGTTTTATGGCAAAAGTTATTTCTGGCGCACACAACAGCAGCAGGAGGTGGATTATATTGAGGATTATGACGGTGTATTGCATGCTTATGAGTTTAAATGGAGCGGCACCAAGCAGCCACGCCTGACCGATACTTTTATGAAGAACTATCCAGACCATACATTCAAAGTTGTCAATCGGGATAACTATCTGGATTTCATCAAAGGAGTTTGAAGGTGACGGCACAATAAAACAGAGGATTATTCGTTAATGAGGAAAACAGTAATATATGCAAATCAAGATAGTCAATAAGAGCCACCATCCGCTGCCGAAGTATGAGACGGCGCAGTCGGCGGGCATGGATTTGAGGGCGTATTTGCCCGAGGGACCTATTACGCTGAAGCCCATGGAGCGCGGCCTGGTGAAGACGGGGCTCTTCATGGAGCTGCCGGCGGGCTACGAGGCGCAGGTGCGTCCGCGTAGCGGTTTGGCGTTGAAGAAGGGCATCACGGTGCTCAACTCGCCCGGCACCATCGACGCCGACTATCGCGGCGAGATATGTGTGATATTGATCAACCTCAGCCAGGAGGACTTCGTCATCAACGACGGCGAGCGTATCGCCCAGATGGTCATCGCCCGCCACGAGCAGGCCGAGATTGTCCAGGTGGAAGAACTCACCGACACCGAGCGCGGCACCGGCGGCTTCGGACACACGGGGAAGAGTTGAAAAATGAAAGTTGAAAATTGAAAAATCGGCTGGCACATACTCTGGTTCTGTGTGTTGTGACATTGTTGCAACTCAATTCTTGTTGCCATGCCCAGGAGAAAAGGCTTGTGCCACAGCTCGAGGAGGTGTGGTCGTGCCGCGACGTGCCGGGCCAGATGCGCATGGGGGCCGAGGTGATGGTGGGTTTTGTGTGGACCGGATGGCTCGACGGCAAGCGCGTGGCCGTGGTGGGCAACCAAACCTCTGTGGTTGAGAGCACCCATCTGGTGGACACGTTGTTGGCCAAGAAGGTTCAAGTAGTGAAGATTTTCTGTCCCGAGCACGGTTTTCGCGGCACTGCTGAGGCCGGAGCCCATGTTGACAACAGCGTCGACGCCAAGACCGGCCTACCCATCATCTCGCTCTACGGCAAGAACAAGAAACCCACGCCCGAGCAGTTGAAGGATGTGGATTGCGTGGTCTTCGACCTGCAGGATGTGGGGTGCCGCTTCTACACCTATATCAGCACGCTACACTATGTGATGGAAGCCTGCGCCGAAGCGGGCATACCGCTCGTTGTCCTCGACCGCCCCAACCCCAACGGACATTATGTCGACGGCCCGGTACTCGACACCGCGCGCTACCGCTCCTTTGTGGGCATGCACCCTGTGCCGGTGGTCTATGGTATGACGATAGGAGAATATGCAAAGATGATCAACGGTGAGCATTGGATAAAAGACACTTGCGACTTGACTATCGTCAAGATGAAGGGCTACCGACGCGACAGCATCGGCTACGAGCTGCCTGTGCCGCCGTCGCCCAACCTGCGCAACGCCCACGCCATCGCCCTCTACCCCTCGCTCTGCCTCTTCGAGGGCACCCACTGCGGAGTAGGTCGTGGCACCGACCACCCCTTCGAGTGGGTCACCTATGGCACCGACACCCTCGACCTGCGACAGGAACCCGCTCCCTCAGCCTTCAGTCTCAACTATCTGATGGAGATGTACCGCCGTGTGCCGAAGGGCAAGTTCTTCCTCAAAAACAACTTCTTTGAGAAACTGGCCGGCAACGGCGAACTCCGCAAACAGATAGAGGCAGGTATGACCGAAGAGGAGATCCGCGCCACCTGGCAGCCCGCCCTCGACGAGTTCAAGAAAATCCGCGAAAAATATTTAATTTATAAATAATATGAAAAAATCCTTATTAATGATGGCAGCCGCCGCCATGCTTTTCGGCGCCTGCTGCGAAAAACAATGCGACACCATCAATCCAACTGGGGTTGTGATGGACAACATCCTCAGCCGCAAGAGCGTACGCTCCTACAACGGCGAAGCCATCCCCGACTCGGTGATGGAAAACATCCTCCGTGCCGCCATGGCCGCCCCCAGCGGCCGCGACTGGCGCCCCTGGAGCTTCGTCGTGCTCACCGACAAGAGCCAGTATGACAGCATCTTCGAGGGTAATCACAACATGCAGAAGTTCAAGGAGAGCGGCGCCATCGTCGTCATCTGCGCCGACACCATCCACATGGGACCCACGCGCGACAACCCCGACGGCCCCGATGTGGCACAGGTCAACCAACTCTGGCGCGACGACATGGGAGCCGTCACCGAGAACCTCCTCCTCGCCGTCGAGGCCTACGGCTTAGGTGCCTGCTGGACAGCCTGCTACCCCTATGCCGAGACCATGGCCCCCGTCAAGCGCTGCCTCGGCCTCCCCGCCTCGGTGGTCCCCTACGCCGTCGTCCCCATCGGCTACCATGACGGCACCACCCAGCCCAAGGACAAATGGGACCCCTCCCGCGTGCATAACGGACGCTGGTAGAGCTCATTACACCCTTTTGCACAAAAAAGCACCTTTCTCAAAAAAAGGTGCTTTTTTTGTTACCCATAACTTATTGATAATAAGGCATTCCTACCTATCAAGTCTTTACCAACTCCTAACCAACTCCTACCTAACTCCTACCCATCCCATACGACGGTAGGAGATGGTAGGGCGGTGGTAGGGCGAAAGGATGCCGGTGGAGGCTACCGGGTGGCAGGAGGAGACAAAAAAAGGGCAAGAGGCCGGATGGCCTCTTGCCCTTGTGGAGTAGATGGGACTCGTGGTGAAACCGTCGGCCACGCCGACAACCCGCCACCTTGGACCATCTGCTACGCAAAAAAGAGAACGCTCAGCGTTCTCTTTTTCTGTGGAGTAGATGGGACTCGAACCCACTACCTTTTGATTGCGAACCAAATGCTCTACCAGATGAGCTACTACCCCGTTCTTTATCAAAAAAGGGCCGTTTTCAGCGACCCTTTCTGTGGAGTATATCGGAGTCGAACCGATGACCTCTTGCATGCCATGCAAGCGCTCTAGCCTACTGAGCTAATACCCCGGCAGATTTCATGTGTTTTTTCTCTCGAAATCGGGTGCAAAAGTACAACCTTTTTCCGATATGGCAAAATTTTTTTTTGACAGAAAACCGAAAATAGAGATTTTCTAATTGTATTTCAATGAGTTAAAGAAAATATTTTTTTCAAAGGATATCCCATTTGAAGCCGTCGAAAGGGTGTTGGCGGTCGAAATTTTGCTCTTTTGACCTCTCTTGCATTCGTTTGATTCGTTTGATTCCGCGACGCCACAGAACAACGTCGAAGATCAGGAACACGACAATCAGTCCACCGGCCACAGTCAAGGCGATGGTTTCCTCGTTGTCGCCGCCCTTGGTGATGCCGTCGCTGACCATCAGCAGGGCGTCGTAGGTGCCATGCAGCAGCACAGGGTAGAGCAGAGCGTGGAAGAGGTGCTTGTGACGGTTGGGCAAGTCGAATTTGGCCAGAGCCAAATGGTAACCCATGATAACGGCGAAGAGGAAGTGGGCCGGCACGGCCAGCAATCCGCGCGTGAGGGCGATTGTCATGGTGTCGTCGCTGGAGTAGACATACATGATGTTCTCCACGCAGGCAAAGCCCAGCGAGAGGAAGGAGGCATAGACGATGCCGTCGAAATACTCGTCGAAATAGGGGCTTTTCCATATGACCCACATCAGGAGCAGCAGTTTGCAGAGCTCCTCGCTGAAGCCGGCGACGGCATAGCCGGTGAAGAGGCCGCCAGCCACAGGATCGGATGGGGTGAATGTGCTGAGGAGCAGCTCCATGAGCGAGGCGGGAATCACGCTCAGGCAGCCCACAAAGAAGGTCCATACCAGCTTGCCCAGCGGTTCGGGCTGGAATTTGTCTTTCTTGTAGATGAAAAAGAGGAGGATAAGTACCGGCAACACGGCCGAAACAAGGGCTATGCTCATATTGTGATTGTTTGGTTGTTATGCGGTTGACTGTAACGGGAGCCCTGCCTGCTGCCGCGCCGTTCGAGCTCGGCTTCCACCAGGGCTGGGATTTCCTCGTTGCGCAACAGGCGGCCGTCGCCTCGACGGAAACTACGCTCGGGGCAAGCCTGATAGCGCGGCGGCACCTCGCCGGCCAACCGCTCCACCACCAAGTCGGGGCGCAGGCGTTCCAGCAGGTCGCACACCAGGGCAATGTATTCGTCGAGCGAGAATTGCAGCAGCGCCTCCCGGAAGGATTTGTCCCGGTACTGTTGCTCCATCGTCGTTCCGCGAAGGATTTGCAATTGGTGGAATTTCACTGTGGTGAGCGGCAGTTCGTTGATGAGGTCCATCTCGGCCATAAGGTCGTCGCGACTTTCGCCGGGAAGCCCCAGGATGAGGTGTCCTCCCACGGGAAGGCCGCGTTGGGCCGAGGCCCGGATGGCCCGTTGGGTGCAGGCGAAGTCGTGGCCGCGGTTGATGGCGTTCAGCGTGCGGTCGTAGCAACTCTCAATGCCGTATTCCACAGCTACATAGCATTTCTGCGCATATTCGGCCAGCAAATCGAGCACCGGGGGGTCGACACAGTCGGGCCGGGTGCCCACCACCAATCCCACCACGCCCTCGTGGCGCAGCGCCTCGTCGTAGCGCTCGCGCAACACTTCAAGGGGTGCATAGGTGTTGCTGTAGGCTTGGAAATAGGCCAGATAGACAGGTGCCGAACGGTAGCGGTGGCGGTGGAAGGCAATGCCCTCGTCGAGCTGCTCGGTGATGGTAGCCACCCGTCGGCAGTAGGAAGGGTTGAAGGCCTCGTTGGTGCAGAAGGTGCACCCCCCGGTGCCACAACGGCCGTCGCGATTCGGGCAGCCGAAGCCGCCGTCGACCGACAACTTCTGCACCCGCGTCCCGAACTTCTCGCGGAAATAGGCACTATAAGCGTTGTAGCGCATTGACAAATGCTCTGTATCTGACCTGCAAAAATACTAATTTTTCCCGACATACGGATTTTTTTCGTATTTTTGCATTTTAATATATTTGTATTATGGAGCAACAGTTGTTGATTTACAATACCTTGACAAGAAACAAGGAACTCTTCCGCCCGCTGACCGAGGGTCGTGTAGGCATGTATGTTTGCGGCCCCACCGTCTATGGCGACGGCCATTTGGGCCATGCTCGTCCCGCCATCACCTTTGACGTGGTGTTCCGCTACCTGCGGCACTTAGGCTACAAGGTGCGCTATGTGCGCAACATCACCGACGTGGGACACCTCGAGCACGACGCCGACGAAGGCGAGGACAAAATCGCCAAGAAAGCACGCCTTGAGCAGCTCGAACCCATGGAGGTGGCCCAATATTACACCAACCGCTATCACGCTGCCATGGAACGCCTCAACGTGCTGCCCCCCAGCATTGAGCCTCACGCCAGCGGCCATATAATCGAGCAGATAGCCCTCGTGCAGCAGATTCTCGACGCCGGCTATGCCTATGTCTCCAACGGCAGCGTATACTTCGACGTGCGCAAGTACCAGGAGGATACCCATAAATACGGCCAACTCAGCGGCCGCGTCATCGACGAGATGCTTGCCACCACCCGCGAGCTCGACGGCCAGGACGAGAAGCGCTTCCCCGGCGACTTCGCCCTCTGGAAGAAGGCCGCTCCCGAGCACATCATGCGCTGGCCCTCGCCCTGGAGCGACGGCTTCCCCGGATGGCACGCCGAGTGCACAGCCATGGGAGCCAAATACCTCGGCTCGCCATTCGACATCCACGGCGGCGGCATGGACCTCGTCTTCCCACACCACGAGAGCGAGATAGCACAGTGCGTAGCCTCCACCGGCCACGCCCCCTGCCGCTACTGGATGCACAACAACATGATTACCATCAACGGCCAGAAGATGGGTAAGTCGCTCGGCAACTTCATCACCCTCGACGAGTTCTTCGCCGGCAGCCACAAGGACAAGGACGGCAAGGAGATGCTTGACCAGCCCTACTCCCCCATGACCATCCGCTTTTTCATCCTCCAGGCCCACTACCGCAGCACCGTCGACTTCAGCAACGAAGCCCTCCAGGCCGCCGAGAAAGGGTTCTCCAAGCTCATGGAGGCTTATAAGGCTTTAGGCAGGCTCTCCGGAAACCCCGGCACCGCAGCCGATGCCGGAGTGGCAGCCCTCCGCCAGAAGTGCTACGACGCCATGAACGACGACTTCGCCACCCCCACTGTCATCTCCCACCTCTTCGAAGCAGCCAAGGTCATCAACTCCGCCGCCGACGGCAAACTGAAGCTCAGCCAGGCCGACATTGACGAATTGCGTTGGGTTTTCGACACCTTCCTGTTCGAGGTCCTCGGCATGAAGGACGAGACATCCGGCGACAACACCGCCCTCATCGACGGCCTGATGCACATCATCCTCGACATCCGCGCCACCGCCAAGGCCAACAAGGACTGGGCCACCAGCGACAAGATCCGCGACGCCCTCAAGGAAGCCGGCGTCACCGTCAAGGACGGCAAAGACGGCGCCACATGGCAGTTATAGGTTAAGAGTTAAAAAGTTAAGAGCTATATGAAAAAAGCAGATTGGATTCTTATTCTTTGCGTCATCATAGTGTTGGCGCCGTTCTTCATCCCGGCCACAGGATTCTTCGCCTGGTTCACTTCGGCGACGGCATCGCATCCCTACATCATGGCCTTCTTCAAGTTTGCCATCCTCGCCACTCTCGGCGAGTGCCTCGCCTTGCGCATCCGCAAGGGGGTCTACAATGAACCCGGCTTTGGCATCGTGCCACGCATGATGGTTTGGGGTTTCCTTGGCATGTGCATCGCCATGGCCATGGTCATCTTCAAGGTCGGCGTCCCTGCCTTCCTCGAGACCGTTGGCGGCTGCGACAAGGGCTCCCTCGCAGCAGTCTTCGCAGCTCCCCAGCTCACCTGGGGCAAGGTCGGCATCGCCTTCGCCGTGAGCGTGCTGATGAACAGCATCTTCGCCCCCGTGATGATGACCTTCCACAAGTGCACCGATATCCACATCCTCGACAACGGCGGCACCGTCCGCGGCCTGCTCCGCCCCATGAAGATGCGTGAAATCATCAGCCAGAAGGTAAACTGGGACATCCAGTGGAACCTCGTCATCAAGAAGACCATACCCCTCTTCTGGTTCCCCGCCCACACCATCACCTTCATCCTGCCACCCACCTTCCAGGTGCTCTTCGCCGCCCTGCTCGGTGTGGCACTGGGTCTCATTCTCGCACTGGCCGGAGGAAGCAAGAAATGAAGAAGATAGCCATAGGACTTATCGGACTTATGGGGCTTATAAGTCCTGTAAGTGCACAGTTTTCCCTCGACTGGCACGGTTTTGTCAACCCGCACTACTATGCCGACAGCCGCTCGGTGGTCGGCGGACGCGAGGACATGATGCTCTTCTACCCCAAGCCCATCCTGCGCGACAGCCTCGGCAACGACCTCAACGACGGCTGGCAGGCCGACATGCTGGCCATCACCGCCCGCCTCGGCCTAACCATCAACGGTCCCGACATGCTGGGCGCCAAGACCAGCGCCTACATCGAAGGCGACTTCACCGGCTCGACCAATGCCACCATCAACGACCTGCGCCTACGGCACGCCTACATCGACCTCAACTGGGAACACCACCGCCTCCTCGCCGGCCAGTACTGGTACGCGATGGTCATTCATGAGATTATGCCGATGACCAACCCCCTCAATATGGGCTCACCTTTCCACTGCTATTCCCGTCAGCCGCAGGTGCGCTATGAGTATCACAATGGTTCTTTAGAGGCCGTCGCGGTGGCACAATGGCAACTCGACAACAAAAGTCAAGGATTACTCAATGGAGCTCCAACTGATGCAGCTGGCAACACAGCATTCTCCCGCCACAGCCTTATACCCGAGTTCAATCTCCAACTGCGCCTCAACACCGGCGACTTCTTCTACGGTGCTGCCATCAACCTCAAGACCATCCAACCTCAGGTACAGACGAACTACACTGCAGTACGACCTTCCACCGACCTCTACTCCTCCTTCTCGTGGAGTCTCTTCGGCAAAGCCAAACTCGGTCCCATTACTATCAAGGCGCAGACACTGCTGAACAACAGCCTATACGAGGGTTGTTCGTTGGGTGGCTACCTGATGCTGGCCGACAGCACCTTCAAGGACTGGCACTTCAACACCGTGTGGCTCGACATCGAGCGCAACACTGGCCACTGGCGTCCCGGCCTCTTCGTCGGCTTTGCCAAAAACCTCGACTACTGCAACACCGACTTTGTCCATTGCTTTGGCCGCGGCCACGACCTCGAATATCTCTGGCGCATCCAGCCGCGTCTCACCTACACCACCCTCAAAGGGCTCTCCTTCACTGGCGAAGCCGAATACACCCGCGCGGGATATGACGAGCCTGTCGGCAACCTGCGCCTCTCACTCAGTATGGTATATGCTTTCTAATTTTCACACTCATAGCAACTACTGCGACGGCAAGGCCACGCTGCGCGAGATGGTCGACTTCGCCGTCGCCCACGGCTTCACGGCCCTCGGCTTCAGCGGCCACTGTCCGTTGCCCTTCGAAAACACCTATTCCATCACCGACTACGAGGGCTACTGCAATGAGGTGCGTGTCCTAAAGGAGGAATACAAAGACCGCATCAACATCCACCTCGGCCTCGAGATTGACTATGTCCCCGGCATGCTGGAGGATTTTTCACCTTTAATTGAACAGGGAAGTCTGGAGTACACCATTGGCAGCATCCACCTTATTCCTCCCCAAGGAATTACACCTCGCGATGGTAACGACCTTTGGATGATTGACGGCAGCCGCTACCAAACCTATGATGAAGGATTGATGCGGCACTATGGCGGCGACATCCGCCGCGGCGTCCGCGCCTACTTCCACAACGAGAACGCCATGCTGGAGCGCAACCACCCCACCGTCGTCGGCCACCCCGACAAGATAGTGATGCACAACCGCGACCGCTACTTCCACGAGGACGAGCCTTGGTATCGCGACCTGGCTCTCGAGACCATCCACCTCATCAAAGAGTTAGACCTCGTCTGCGAAATCAACACCCGCGGCATCTACAAGGGTCGCCATGCCGACTACTACCCCGGCCGCTGGCTGATACAAGAAATGAAAACGCTGAAAATACCCGTCATCGTGAGCACCGACGCGCACGCCCCGGAGGACCTCCTCCGCACCGAAGGCTCCTACGAATATCTTGCCGCTATCTCCTATCCCGAAATCCTCCGCGAACTCTAAATCCGTATTTTACAGTTAGAAATAAATATTTGTCGAACAAACTCGTTATTATGAAACAGGCACTTGTTATTTTGACCCTCTTTGGGATAATCGGCATGCAAATGGTATCATGCACAACTACAGTCAACAAGCCGGTTGATTCCGCAGAAGAAGAGTTGATTCAAGAAGAAGATTTTGCCAGCACTCCAGTCGATGTTACCCTGACGGACCAGCAGAAGAATTTTGTGGCTGACAACAATGCTTTTACCCTCAAATTCCTGAAAATGGTAAACGATGCCGACAAAAGTGGCACGAGCTTTGTCTATTCTCCCTTGAGCATCACCTATGTGCTCGGCATGGTGAACGATGCCTCCGAGGGTACCACCCGAACGGAGTTGCAGCATACCCTGGGGTTTGGCGACGGGGAGATAAAGGAGGTAAACGGTTTCTGCAAATCGTTGATTGACGGCTTGCCCAAGGTGGACACACGTGTGCAGATACACATCGCTAACGCCATTTATGTGAACAAAAACTACACTCTGAAAAAACAATTCCAGCAGGACATGAAGGGTTATTATGGTGCCCATGCCGAATCACTCGACTTTTCGTCGCCGAAAACCCTCGACCGCATCAATGGTTGGTGCAATAGCAAGACCAACGGCTTGATACCAAGAATTCTCAACAAGGTGAATCCGGAGGCTGAGTCCTATCTGCTCAACGCCATCTATTTCAAAGCCGCTTGGGCCAACCCGTTCGAGGAATGTTATACGGAGACGGGAACTTTCACTACCGGGAACGGCCCAGAAAAGATGCCCTTGATGCAACAATGGGAGGAATACCGCTATATGAAAAACAAAGTGTTTGCGGCGGTGGATCTCCCCTACGGGAACAAGAAGTGGAGCATGACTGTACTGCTGCCCAAGAAGGGGAAGAGTGTCAGCGATGTGATTGACTATCTGGCCAAAGAGGGCACATCGTTCCTTTCGCACATGACGCACCGCAATATTGACCTCAAGATGCCGCGTTTTGAAACCGAATCAACAACCGAAGACCTGATAGGAACCCTCGAAAAGATGGGGATTATCCGTGCTTTTGATGGGTCTCAGGCCGAAATACGGAACATGTGCAATCGGGATGTCTTTATAAGCAACATGCTACAGAAAGCACATATCAAGGTCAACGAGAATGGATCTGAAGCCGCCGCGGTGACAGAAGTAGAGGTGTTTTGTCTGTCTACGTCCGACGAAGAGCCCGTTCCGCCAATTATATTCCACGCCGATCACCCGTTTGTCTATCTTATCCGCGAAGCCTCGTCGAACGTGATACTGTTTGTGGGCAAATTCACCGGGATGTAACTTACCCCGTCTGACACAATCTGGGCGTGGTCGAAGGCCAGAGGCGGCAGCGCATTGAGGGGCCACCAGCGCACCTCGGCGGCATCATCGCCGGCTTTAGCAGTCTCATTCCCAATCCGAACGGAATATGCCAATGTCACCGTGCGGCCCCGAGGGTCGCGACCGGGAGCGCTGTAGACACCTATCAGACGGATGTCTTTCTCGCTGACTTTCAGCCCTGTTTCCTCCTCCAGCTCGCGCACGGCGCAATGTTCGATGGTCTCGTCCATCTCCATAAATCCGCCCGGCAGCGCCCAGCAGCCCTTGAAGGGGTCGTTGCCCCGGCGCACCAGCAGCACCTCCCCTTTCGCATTGGTCACCATCACATCGGCCGTCAACATCGGCCGCGGATATTCGTATGTATAGATACCTTTCATAATCAACAGTTTGACGGTGCAAAGATACAACTTTTTCCTCATATCGGAAAGGTAAATTTTGCCACCCACCTAAGTATCTGGAACTCCGTATCATCTCCTTACCAACTCCTACCCATCTCCTACCCATCTCCTACTGCGGTGGGAGATGGTAGGGTGATGAAGGGGTGGAGGTGTGTCTTTTTTCATAGTGCATTTGTTGTCGGAATTGGAAAAAAAGTGTATCTTTGCACTTTGAAACGAAATGCGGTGCATTGGATAATACTCATATTAGCAGGATTTTGCGAGGTGGGGTTTGCTTTCTGCCTTGGAAAGACCAAGGGACTGGTCGGGTGGCCCTACTGGGAGTGGATGGGGGCGTTTGCCTTCTTCTACGTGCTCAGTGCCGTACTGCTGGCCAAAGCCACGGAGACGCTGCCCATCGGCACCGCCTACCCCGTCTGGACAGGCATCGGCGCCCTCGGGTCGGTCCTCGTCGGCATCCTTATCTTCCACGAACCCGCTACCTTCTGGCGACTTTTTTTCATCACCACCCTCACCGCCTCCATCATCGGCCTGAAATTAGTCTCCGAATAAACTCCCGATACCCCCCTCCAGTGCCCCTCTCAATCCGGATAAACCGCAACAAAGGCTCGCTCCACCACCTCGGCAAATAAAAACGACATCAGACACAATAAATCAAAAAATATCACGTTGTTATAGTCTCTATTGATATTAAGAAATAAACAATATAAAAATGGAAAAGAAAGACCTCCTCAAAGAAACCGTCAAGCACATTGACATCAAGAAGTACGACTCCACCGAGCTTATCGACGCCATGCGCCACATGAGTTTCACCAGCCGCGACACCGCCCGCGCCGCCGACATCCTTTGCCAGATGCTCGCCGAGAAGGATTGCACCAACATCCTCACCATTGCAGGCTCCACCTCCGCAGCAGGATGCATGCAGGTGTACGTCGACATGGTGCGCAACAAGATGATCGACGCCGTTGTCTCCACCGGCGCCTCCATCATCGACATGGACCTCTTCGAGGCCCTCGGCTACAAGCACTACATCGGCACCAAGGAAAACGTCATTCCCGACACCAAGCTCCGCGAGCTCTACATCGACCGCATCTACGACACCTTCATCGACGAGGAAGAACTCCAGGCTTGCGACCAGGCTACCTGCGACGTCGCCGACCTCCTCGAGCCCCGTCCCTACAGCAGCCGCGAGTTCCTCTACAACGTTGGCAAATGGCTCGCCGAGGGTCACGGCGTGAAGAAAGACAGCCTCATCCAGACCTGCTACGAGTGCGGCGTCCCCATCTTCTGCCCCGCCTTTAGCGACAGCTCCGCAGGCTTCGGCATCGGCAAGCACCAGTGGCTCCGCAAACAAGCCGGCAAGCCCTACGTCAGCATCGACAGCGTGGCCGACTTCCTCGAGCTCACCGAGATCAAGATGAACTGTCCCGAGAGTGGCCTCTTCATGGTCGGTGGCGGCACACCCAAGAACTTCGCCCAGGACACCGTCGTCTGCGCCGAAATCCTCGGCAAGGAAGTCCCCATGCACAAGTACGCCATCCAGATCACCGTGGCCGACGTCCGCGACGGCGCCTGCTCCTCCTCCACACTCCTCGAGGCCGGCAGCTGGGGCAAGGTCAGCGAGGAACTCCAGCAGATGGTCTATGCTGAAGGCACCACCGTCATCCCCGCCATCGTCTCCTACGCCTACCACAACGGCGCCTGGCGCGACCGCGAATACAAAAACTGGCAGCGCCTCTTCCAGAAATAACCTCCCTCCCCTCTCAGCAGGAGTGCAATTTAATCACCCAATGCACTCCTGCTGCTTTTTACCCCCACACAACTCTTACCCCACAACCCCTCTGAATCATTATGAAAAAATTACTGGCCGGTATGGCCCTTCTTGCATGTATGTTTGTCCTCGCAGGGTGCACGAAAGAGGAAGATCACCTGGACGACGGACTGATTGAAATTTTTGCCGAATCGATGAGTGGCAACGCGAAGGTGCTCCTCGACGGTGCAAGTTCCACTTGGGTGAATGGCGACCCTATCCGCATCAATAGCGATGAGGTGAACGTTGTGAAAATGGACGGCCATGCCTATATCAACTATCCCGACCCACCGTCTGTCAACCGTGCCGTCTATCCAGCCTCGCTGACTACAAGCGCCCTCACGAGCGATGTCGTCACCCTCAACTTCCCGGCATACTATCACTATCGCACCGATGGTGGCGGCCACCAGATATTGGAGCTCCCCATGGCCGCTTATTCCACCGACAACAATCCGCTGCAGTTCAAGCATCTCACAGGCGCCCTCTATGTCACCGTGACCAATAGTGCCGCCGTACCCCTGACCCTCCAGTCGATTACCGTGTCGAGCAGCGCCTACCAGCTCAACGGTAATCGCAGCATCGATTTCCGCGCACTGGAGAGTATTAGTGGTAGAGTTGCAAACAGTGTCAGCGAACTAAGTGTCACAATGCTTTTCGATACAGGCCACACTCTCGCAAGTGGTGAATCCGTCAAGGTAATGATTCCCGTAATGCCCGTGGGTGGAGTGGATGGATACAAAAATGCTTTTACTATTGGTATAAGAGCACAATCGGTAGATCAATCCACATTTTATTCCTATAATAGATCTCAACCCTCTGGCGATGATCATATTTTGATGCGTAACGTGTTAGGATACGCTCCCGCCAGTATTACTTCCGGTGACGAGGGAAATCCAGAACTTGATATAGACGACCGTGCATATGTTGTCCGTACATCGATGGAATTTGTCGCTATGATGAATGCCATTGCAAGAGGAGTCGTCAATAATGATGCTGCCTTTAATATTATTAGCGATCTTGATATGTCTGGAATAACAATAAAAACAATTAATGCCCCGTTGTATTGTGGAGAAATCAACGGAAATAACCATGTGATTGACAACCTGACTATAGAAAGCCTTGATTTGGGTGTTAATGGCGTTTTTTGCGGATTATTCAAAAACGTCGGTGGAGGATTCAATATTCAATATATCACTTTCGACCATCTTGTGCTGAAAAGTCAGGTCCGAACTTCGTATGCTTTATATTTGGGTGCAATTATTGCAGAATTTGAGCAGAATACAGGAACTTTTTGTTTAAGAAATTGTAATGTGAATATCACGTCAACAATTATTGAGAATGCAGGTGACGCCATATATTTTGGAGGGTTAGTTGGCTCTATTGGTGGCTCTAATTCTCATCATCAAATATCCAATTGTTCCATAAACATTTCCAACCAATCCATTTCATGCAGTACAACTGTCCGTTGGGGTGGTATCATTGGTGCGACGGGTGCTTCAACAACAACGATTGAGAATTCAAGAGTGTCAGCAGTGAGTTCTTTGACCGCAGTAAGACATATCTATGCGGGAGGACTGATCGGTTATAAAGTTTCGAGTACTCTTACTGCAACAGGTTGCACAACCTCTGGCACAATTGAGACATCAGCAGGGGGGAATCGGTATATTGGGAAAATGATTGGTTATTATAGTACACCTCGAAGAATTCTTAATGTAATAGGAAATACGCTTGGACTTGAGTTTGTCGGTTTAACGCCCGGTAATTTTGGAAATGGAGATTAACAGATAATTGTATGAAAACTATGACACGAAAACCATATATAGCACCAGAATTGGCGGTGGTGGAGTTCTGCAGTGAGAAAGGGTTTGCCGACAGTAATATCATCGGGTTGCCGCAGGACGGTATGCTCGAACTGCTCATCTACCAGAACGGCAGTGGCGAAATGGAAACTTTCCAAGAACACTCGACATGGACCGAGGGCTCCGAGGGGTTCTGGCAATAATATTCCCTATCGTTTGTATATCACCCATATCAGATAGATGGCAATGGCCATCATCCCCACTCCCAACAGTGCCGGCGCGAAAGTCCCAAGCAACATCGCTCCTCCCAGCATAAGCAGCATCCGCGACGCTAACCTCTTTTCTTTCGGCAATGCCTGACGGCTCATCTTGTAATTCCGCCAGAAGGTCTGCCATTTTGGCATGTTCAGCCACTGCCGCAGGCGACTCATCGTGCGGCCCTGATGGTCGACGGTCTCGGCTTTGGTGACTGGCATCTCCTTCACTTTCATTCGTATAACCTTCGAGAATCCCTTGCCGTCGACATACGCCGTGAGGACAAGCCGAGTGCGCCCTTTCGAGCGGTGGAGCCGGAAGCGTTTGCTGCCGCTCAGCTCAAGGGGTATGACGCTGGTCTTATAACCGTTGTCTATTGTTAATTCAACTCTCTCGGCACCCGGGCACCCCCAGCGCACCTCCACAATCTCCCCTTCGGTGACCGTCTTCCGGTCAGTGGTAAATGTCATTCGTTCCATACTTTCTTCCTCCAATCAAAAACCATGCCAAGGGCTCCCTGTAAAAAATTTTTTTGTCATTCCACCCATTTTTCGTATCTTTGCAGTTTAAAACAATTTATAAAAATATGAAGAAACTACTCGCAATCTTAGTATTGGCATCGATTTCACTGCCTTCCTTGGCCGACGAGGGTATGTGGATTCCTATGCTCCTCCAGCGCAACGAGGCCGCCATGCAGAAGGCCGGCATGCACATCAGCGCTAAGGATATCTACGACATCAACCACGCCTCCCTCAAGGACGCTATTCTCCTCTTCGGCAGCGGCTGCACCGGTGAATTCGTCAGCGAGGAAGGACTGCTCCTCACCAACCACCACTGCGGCTACAGCTACATTGTGCGCCACAGTTCCGTCGAGCACGACTACCTGACCAATGGCTTCTGGGCCATGACTCGCGACCAGGAAATCCCTTGCCCGGGGCTCTCCGTCACACGTCTCGTGCGCATGGAGGATGTCACCACTCAGGTCCTCGAAGGGGTCGACGACGAGACCTCTGAACCCGACCGCGAGAAGATCGTGGCCAAGAATATCGCGGCAATCACCGCCAAGGCTGTCGAGGGCACTCACTACAAGGCCGTTATCAAGCCTTTCTATTATGGCAACCAGTATTTCATGTATATCAATGAGGTCTTTACCGACGTGCGTCTTGTGGGCACCCCGCCAAGCAATATCGGCAAGTTCGGCGGCGACACCGACAACTGGATGTGGCCCCGCCACACCGGCGACTTCTCCATGTTCCGCGTCTACGCCAAAGACGGCAAACCCGCCGACTTCAGCGAGGACAATACTCCCTACCGCCCCTTGAAGCACCTCCAGATCAGCCTCAAAGGCGTTGAGGAGGGCGACTTCACCTTCGTCTTCGGCTATCCCGGCACCACACGCCGCTATGTGACGCACGACGCCGTCGACCTGGCCGCCAATGTCGTGAATCCCGTGCGCATCGCCCTGCGCGATATCCGTCTGGCACACTACAACGCCGCCATGCAGCAGAGTCCCGCCCAGCGCCTGAAATACGCTTCGCGCGTGGCCTCCATCGCCAACGGCTGGAAGAAGTGGCAGGGCGAGTCTCTGGGCATCGAACGTCTCCACGGCGTGGAGCAGAAACTCGAGCAGGAGGCTACCTTCCGCCGCTGGGCAGCCAATAAACCTCAATACCGCGACGTACTCGACCAACTGGAAGACAACTATATGCGCCTCCGCGAGGTGGAGACAGAATGGACCTACTTCAGCGAGGCAGTCTTGGCAAGCGACTTCATGAGACGCACCATTCAGCTACGGGGCATCGCCGACCGCGGCGACGAAAGCAGTGTGCAAAAGATGCTCGACGACAGCCGTAAATATTTCGAGGACTTCGACCAGCATTCGCCCGTCGACGAGGCTATCTTCCTCGAGACGTTCCTCTATATGTGGGAACGTGGCTTTGCGCCCTACATGAACCTCAGCACCGACAGCGAGGTCGAGGCCACTCTGAAAAAAATCTACGCCAAGTCGGTTCTCAACAATCCCAAGAAGCTCGAGAAACTCCTCAAGATGAAACCCGAGAAGCGCGCTAAAGCCATTGAGGTCGACCCCGCCGTCAACCTCTTCTCCCAAGCCTACAACTTCTGCTACAGCGACAACAAGCGCCAGACCTACAATCAGGCCGGCGACAATATCCAGCGCCTCATGCGCACCTATGTCCGCGGCATGATGGAGCAGTATCCCGACAGCAACTTCTTCCCTGACGCCAATCTCACCCTCCGTGTGGCTTACGGCCATGTCGAGGGTTTCAAGCCCAAAGACGCTACCTACTACACCGCCTACTCCACCATCGAGGGCATCATGGAGAAGGAAAACCCCGATGTCTACGACTACCGCGTCGAACCTAAGCTCAAGGAACTCTGGCAGAAGAAGGATTACGGTCAGTATGCCAACAAGAAGGGTGAACTCCCTGTGGCTTTCATCGCTACCAACCACACCACCGGCGGCAACTCCGGTAGCCCCGTGCTCAACGCCGACGGCCAGCTCATCGGCATCAACTTCGACCGCTGCTGGGAGGGTACCATGAGCGACCTCCTCTTCGACCCCGCCTACTGCCGCAACATCTCCCTCGACATCCGCTACTGCCTCTTCATCATCGACAAGTTCGCCGGTGCCCGTCACTTGGTTGACGAAATGACGCTGGTCAATTGATAGAAAAACAAAATTGTGAAATGAAGAAAATAACCCTTTTCTTATCCATCTTGCTAGCCGCCGCTACCGTGTCGGCTCAGGAGAAAACCGCTATCCGACTCCTCGGCGACGACTACAACGCCCTGCAGTTGGAAATCACTATCGGAACGCTGCAGGAAGGCAAAGTCTCCCTGTGCGGCGAGACTTTCAGCACTCTCGCCATCGACGGCTTCCAGCAGCCTCTGGCCAACTATGGCGACCCCGCCCTGCCCACCTTGTCGCGCCTCATCGAGGTGCCGCTGTGCGAGGACTTCCTGGTGGAGGTCTCCGACGCACGCTACGACACCCTGCCTGCCTTGGAGCATAGGCTCCTGCCCGTGCAGCTGCCGCGCAGCAAGAGCGACACCACGTCACTGAAGCTCTGTATCAACAGCCAGGTCTATTCAACGAATGCCTTTCTGGGACAACAGCAGGCTCTGGTCGAGGCAGTGGGCATCGCCCGCGACCGCCGTCTGGCACGCCTCCAGTTTTCGCCCGTGCGCTACAACCCCGTGAGCGGCCAGGTCATCGTCTGCCGCCATGCTACGCTGACCGTCCGCTATCAGGGCGCCAACGTGGAAGGCTCCCAGGAGTTGTTCAACCGCTACTACTCGCCTGCCTTCAATAGTGGTGCCCAGACCTTGAATAGCCTCTATCCCAAAGTCGTGCGTACCGCAGCCCCCGTGCGCTTCCTCATCGTGGCCAACAACATGTTCCGCGGCCACCTCGACACCTTTGTCCAGTGGAAACAGCGCAAGGGCTTCCGCACAGACATCGTCTACACCGGCGACCCCGGCGTGGGTACCGACACCACCTCCATCGCCGCCTATATCAAAGGCCTCTACACCAACGCCTCCCTCGCCGACCCCGCACCGACCTATGTGCTGCTCGTGGGCGACGTGGCTCAACTCCCCACCTTCGACGCCCATGGCTCCGGCATCTCGAACGACCATGTCACCGACCTCTACTACATGACATGGACCAGTGGCGACCATATCCCCGACTGTCACTACGGCCGCTTCTCGGCGCAAACTCTCGCCCAGCTCGAACCCCAGGTGCTCAAAACCCTGATGTACGAGCAGTACACCTTCCCCGACCCCTCCTTCCTCGACCGCGCCGTGATGGTGGCAGGCGTCGACGCGGGCAATCCCGGCGACAACGGCTACACCTATGGCGACCCTGCCATGGATTACGCCATCACCAACTATGTCAACGGCACCCATGGATGGGCCAACGTATACTACTTTAAGAACAATGTATCCATCATCCCTTCCTGCACCACCAACGTCACACTCTCGAGCAGCGCCTCCGGCAATGCCGCCATCGTGCGCTCCTACTACAACCTCGGCGCTGGCTTCATCAACTATACCGCCCATGGCGGCTCCACAGGGTGGGGTACACCCAACTTCGGCAACAGCCATGTCAACCAGATGACCAACAACCAGAAGTTCGGCCTCATGATTGGCAACTGCTGCCTCACCAACAAGTTCGAGGAGGGCACCTGTTTCGGCGAGGCCTTGCTCCGCAAAGGCGACTATGCCGGCGCTGTGGGCTATATCGGCGGCAGCAACAGCACCTATTGGGGACAGGACTTCTACTGGGCCGTGGGCGTCCGCAGCGGCATTGGCCCCTCGATGTCGATGGCCTACAACTCCTCCAATCTCGGCGTCTACGACCGCACCTTCCACACCCACAACGAGGCCTACTCCCAGTGGTGCACCACGCAAGGGTCGATGGTGATGCAGGGCAACATGGCCGTCGAGAGCTCCTCCTCCAGCTCGTCCATGAAATGGTACTATTGGGAAATCTATCACCTCATGGGCGACCCCTCGGTGATGCCTTACATGACCCAGGCTTCCGCCATTTCCCTCAACGCCTCGTCGGCCATCTCCTACGGCACCACGTCGCTCGCCGTCACCACGGCCCCCAACGCTTATGTGGCTCTTGTCGACACGGTGACCTACTCTCTGATAGCCGCCGTCTTCGCCGATGCCTCCGGCAATGCTTTGCTTTCTCTTCCGGCCGACCTCTCCGTGGGCACCTATTCCCTCGCGGCCTCGGCTCAGCAATACCGCACCTCCTTCCGCACCCTCCAGGTGATACAGCCTGACGGCCCCTTCCCCATGGTCACCTCCTTCACCTCGGCACCTCTCAATGCCGGCGACACCGTGGCCATGACACTCCACCTCGAAAACCCTGGCAACGTAACCGCCCACGGCATCACCGTCTCCCTCGTTAGCAACAATCCCTTGCTGACACTCTCCGACTCTACCGTCACCCTCGACAGCCTCGCCGCCGGTGCCTCTCTCGACCTCGTGGCGGCCGTCAGCGCCTATGTCGCCGACAACACACCCGACCTCACCTTCGTCGACCTCGCCACCAGCACCACCTGGTCCGGCGCCACCCTCGATGCCAACAGCACCCTGCGCCTCTGGCTCTACGCTCCCGTGCTCTCCTTGACCTATACCCCCAACAACCCAAGCCTCCTGCCAGGTACTACCGCCACCGTTACCGCAACCCTGCGCAACAGCGGCCACGCGCCCGCGCGCCTGAACGCCTTCAAATTCTCGTCGCCCACCTCCATGCTCTCCGTTCTCCATCCCACCACGCCCTTCTCTCTCGAGGCTGCCGACGATATCACCTTCTCCCTCACCCTGCAGGCCAATGCACAGATGCCGTCCAATATCTTCATCCCCGTGACCGGCAACTATGGTTCCTTCGGCACTTCCCTGCCGGTATTCATCGGCCAGAGCTTTATCGAGACCTTTGAAGGCGGTCACACCAACCTCCCGGGATGGAGCGCCCCGGCAGCCTATCCCTGGGCCGTCAGCACCGAACATCCCTACGAAGGCAACCACTGCCTCCGCTCTGTGCAATACACCTCCCACGGCCAGAATTCCGATATGGACCTCACCGTCAACGTGACCTCTTCCGATAGCGTGAGATTCTACTACAGCGTCTCGTCTGAGTCCAACTACGACAAGTTCATTTTCCTCATCGACAACCAGTCGATGTTCAACGCTTCGGGCGAAGTGGCTTGGAGCCGCGCCGCCTACCCTCTCTCTGCCGGCACCCACACCCTTACCTTCCGCTACTCCAAGGACGGTAGCGTCAGCAGCGGCAGCGACTGCGCCTGGATCGACAACGTCGTGCTGCCTCACCAGTCTGTTGTTGTCTCCTTCTCCCAGCAGGATGCTTGCGTGGGCGACGTGCTCTCCGTGGCTGGTCAGAACGTCAACACCGACACGCCCGGCTCCGGCGCTGTCAGCACCGTCGCCCCCAATGGCAACGTCTCCATTGTCGACTACACCATCCACCCCTCCTACAACTCCTCCGACGAAATCACCGCCTGCGACTCCCTCCTCTGGAACGATATGCTCTACACCGAGTCCTCCTTCTCCATCGACACCTTCCAGACAGCTTTCGGCTGCGACAGCATCGTCGGCACCAATCTCATCATCAACCACTCCTCCTTCGGCGACACGCTCTTCGTTTCCACAGCCTCCTCTTCCTACGAGTGGTACGGCACCGTCTACCATGCCTCCGGCGTCTACAACCAGATCTTCTCCAATGCCCAGGGTTGCGACAGCACCGTCGTCCTCGTCATCGACTTCGGTGACCTCCAAGGCATTGGCGATGCCGCCAACCTGGCATCGACCATCGCCCTCTCGCCCAACCCCACTGTCGGAAGTGTCCACTTCAGCGCTGTGGTGAACGAAGCCGTGCTCTACGACCTTCAGGGTCGCGAGTTGATGCGGGGAAGCAATGTCAATGCCCTCGACCTTGGCGCACTGCCTGCCGGCACCTATCTCCTCCGTCTCACACTCCCGCAGAGCTCCGCCGTCAGCCGCGTGGTGAAGCAATAAACGTCAGGCAAACAATAACAATAAGGCCGCCAATCTTGCATGATTGGCGGCCTTAACTTTATCCTTCTTTCTTTAAACCTTTACAACAGTTTCTTCTTCAGGTTGAGGATCATGTCGTCGGTCATCTTCTCCAGGTCGTACTGCGGGTTCCAGCCCCACTCGTTGCGAGCGCAGCTGTCATCCATGTTGTCGGGCCAGCTGTCGGCGATGGCCTGCTTGATGGGCTCGGGCTCGTAGACCATCTCAAAGTTGGGGTAGCGCTTCTTGATGACCTCGTAGATGGTCTCGGGACCGAAGCTCATGGCGGTGACGTTGAACGAGTTGCGGTGCACCAGCTTGCTGGGGTCGGCCTCCATGATGTCGATCATGGCCTTCTGCGCGTCGGGCATGTACATCATGTCCATCAGCGTGCCTTTCTTCAGCGGGCAGACGAACTTCTCGCCCTTCACGGCAGCGTAGTAGATCTCGACGGCATAGTCGGTGGTGCCGCCGCCGGGCAGCGTCTGGTAGCTGATGAGGCCGGGGAAACGCACCGAACGGGTGTCGACACCGAAACGGGTGAAGTAGTAGTCGCTCAGCAACTCGCCCGTGACTTTGGTGACGCCGTAGATGGTGTTGGGACGCTGGATGGTGTCCTGCGGGGTGTTGACATGCGGCGTCGAGGGACCGAAGGCACCGATGCTCGAAGGCGTGAAGACAGCGCAGCCAAACAGGCGGGCTACCTCGAGGCAGTTCACCAAACTACCGATACCCACATTCCAACCCAGCATAGGGTTAAGCTCGGCCGTAGCACTGAGGATGGCCGCCAGGTTGTAGATGGTGTCGATGTTGTGCTGCTTCACGGCAGTGGCAATCTGCATGATCTGCGTCGAGTCGATACGCTCCACGGGACCGCGCTCGTAGGGGTCGCCCTTCAGCGGTCGCAGGTCGCTGCACACCACGTTGTTGTCACCATAGATGTCTCTCAAATTACGTGTCAGCTCGCTGCCAATCTGGCCGCCGGCACCGACGATAAGAATCTTTTTCATTGTTGTCTATTTTTTTAATCTCTTTGTAACAAACAATCTATCATGTCGTTGCGTCACTCATCGCAACCCAGCGACGACTGCAAAAATACAAAATAAATTCAATAACTCAAACAAAAAATTTTACCCCCCGAACAGCAAAACATAACTCGCTCTCTCCCAGCCTTTAGTAGAGACCAACTCTTTCCCAACCCCTTACCATCTCCCTACCATCTCCGTATCATCTCCCACCACGGTGGGAGTTGGTAGGGAGTCGGTAGGGCGTTGGTACGCTGAAAAGATTGTTTTCGTCCTAATGCGGCAGCCTCGGCACCCACCCGCTGCTCCTCTGGAGGGGCAAAAAAAAAGGAGCCACCCCAAGGGCGGCTCTTTTTTTTTGGTGACCCTGCTGCGATTCGAACGCAGGACCTACTGCTTAGAAGGCAGTTGCTCTATCCAGCTGAGCTACGGGGCCATCTGTTAACTTTTAGTTGTTAACTCTTGTCTTAATCTGTCGGGGCACCCAGATTCGAACTGGGGGTCTCCTGCTCCCAAAGCAGGCGCGATAACCGGGCTTCGCTATGCCCCGCCCTTCCTCTCGTCCCCTCCCCGGAAGGGGCTGGGATGGGGCGGTTATTAAAAAAGACGCCTTGCGGGGCGTCTTTTGGCGGAGAAGGGGGGATTCGAACCCCCGGTACCCTAATCGAGTACGACAGTTTAGCAAACTGTTGGTTTCAGCCACTCACCCACCTCTCCGTGTGTTTCGTTAGACCAAATTGTACCAATTTTTATCTCTCAAAAACGGTGCAAAAGTACGAACATTTTTTGAACTGACAAAAAAATATTGAATTAAAAAATATAAATTTGAAATTAAAAATTAATAATCAGACGATTATATGATAATCTTTTTGCCGGGAATAACCCTGTCGGCTGTCGGAAATTCTTAATTTTTAATCCCTGATTCTTATTTTTTCGTCACTTTTTCTTGGCCTGATTGGCAACGCTTTGCATCTTGGCGGCGATGACATCGGGGTCGCCGAGGAACTCGTCGGAGATGAGTTGCATCTTGTCGTCGAAATTGAAGACGTAGGGCACGGCGGTAGGAAGGTTGAATTTGATGATCTCGTCGTTGGACATGCCTTTGAGTTCTTTGACGATGCCGCGCAGCGAGTTGCCGTGGGCGACGACCATGAGGGTGTTGCGGTTGTCGAAGGCCGGGAGGATGGTGCCGCGGTAGTAGGGCATGAGGCGGTCGATGGTGTCCTTGAGGCTCTCGGTGAGGGGGATGAGGTTGTCGGGGATTTCGTTGTAGCGCGGGTCCATTCGGGGGCTGCGCTCGTCGTGGAGGTCGAGGGCGGGGGGTTGCACGTCGAAGGCGCGGCGCCAGAGGAGTACCTGCTCGTCGCCGTATTTGGCAGCAGTGTCGGCTTTGTTGAGGCCCTGGATGGCGCCATAGCTCTTTTCGTTCAGGCGCCAGCTTTTCTGCACGGGCAGCCAGTCCATGTCCATGGCGTCGAGAATCTCGTTGAGGGTCTTGACGGCACGTTTGAGGTAGGAGGTGAAGCAGAGCTCGGGGCGGTAGCCCTCGGCTTTCAGCAGTTTGCCGGCCTCGTAGGCTTCCTTGATGCCCGCCTCGGTGAGGTCGACGTCGGTCCAGCCGGTGAAAAGATTCAGTTTGTTCCAGGCGCTTTCGCCATGGCGTACTAATATCAGTGTTTTCATTTTTTGTTTTTCTTTTCTTGTTTGTAATTTTCGCGCTATTATTTTGTGTGTTTCTCTTTGGCTGCCTTGGCATCCCATTGGGCGACGACGGTCTTCACTTCGCCCTGCGGGAAGGGGCCCTGCGGGAATTTCCCTTTCTTGGAGAGCCAGGCGATGACGAGGCCTGCGGCGATGAAGGGCAGGCTGAGGAGCTGACCCATGTTGAGTGCCATACCGGCCTCGAAGTCCACCTGGTCGTTCTTGACGAACTCGATGAGGAAGCGGACGCCGAAGAGCGCCACGAGCCACCAGCCGAAGATGCTGCCGCTGCGGACATTGCCTTTCTTGCGGAGGTAGTACCACAGGCAGGTGCCAAAGATGGCAAAATAGCTGAGGCTCTCGTAGAGCTGTGTGGGGTGCTTGGCGACGGTCTCGTGTTCGCGTTCGAAGATGAAACCCCAGGGCAGCGAGGTGGCGTGGCCGTAGATTTCGCTGTTGAAGAGGTTGCCCAGGCGGATGAAGGCGCCGCCGAGGGCGATGACGATAACCATTCGGTCGAGAATCCACCAGATATTCATTTTATAGTGGCGCCAGTAGAGCCACATGGCCGTGAGGATGCCCACGGCGGCGCCGTGGCTGGCCAAGCCCTCGAAGCCTTTGAAGTGGCCGTCGCGGAAGGGCCAGAAGATCTCGACCCAATGGTCGGAGGTGAGGAAGTAGTCGGGCTCGTAGAAGAGGCAGTGACCCAGGCGGGCTCCCACGAGGGTGGCGAGGAACATGTAGACCACGAGGCTGTCGAGGTAGTTGGGCCGCACCCCCTCGCGCTTGAACATCAGCGAGACTATCCAGTAGCCCAGGACGAAGGCTATGAGGAAGCCCAGCGAATAGTAGCGGAGGCCAAAAGACCCGATGTTGAACATCACCGGGTCTATATTCCAATGGATGGCGTTGAGGATCATTTAGCGTAGTTGATGGCGCGGGTTTCGCGGATGACGGTGACCTTGATTTGGCCGGGGTAGGTCATCTCGTTCTGGATTTGCTTGGAGAGGTCGAAGCTGAGTTTGTTGGCCTCGACGTCGGTGACCTTGTCGGCTCCCACGATGACGCGGAGCTCGCGGCCGGCCTGGATGGCGTAGGTCTTTACCACGCCGGGGTAGGTCATGGCCATGTCCTCGAGTTTCTTGAGGCGGTTGATGTAGGCTTCGACGACCTCGCGGCGGGCACCGGGACGGGCACCGCTGATGGCGTCGGCCACCTGGATGATGGGCGAGATGAGGTTGGTCATCTCCATCTCGTCGTGGTGGGCGCCGATGGCATTGCAGATGTCGGGGTGTTCCTTGTATTTCTCGGCGAGTTTCATGCCGAAGATGGCGTGAGGCATCTCGGGGTCGGTCTCGGGCACTTTGCCGATGTCGTGCAGCAGGCCGGCGCGCTTGGCGAGTTTGGGGTTGAGGCCCAGTTCGGAGGCCATGGTGGCGGCCAGGTTGGCCACCTCGCGGCTGTGCTGCAGCAGGTTCTGACCGTAGGACGAACGGTATTTCATGCGGCCCACCATGCGCATCAACTCGTGGTTCATGTTGAGGATGCCGAGGTCGATGCAGGTGCGTTTACCCACCTCGTTGATTTCCTGCTCTATCTGGCGACGGGTTTTGGCGACCACCTCCTCGATGCGGGCGGGGTGGATGCGGCCGTCGGTGACCAGCTTGTGGAGCGACAGGCGTGCTATCTCGCGGCGCACGGGGTCGAAGCCGCTGATGATGATAGCGTCGGGCGAGTCGTCGATGATGATCTCTACGCCGGTGAGGCTCTCGAGGGTGCGGATATTGCGTCCTTCACGGCCGATAATGCGGCCCTTCACTTCCTCGTTCTCCAGATTGAAGACGCTGACGGTGTTCTCGACGGCGGTCTCGGTGGCGGTACGCTGGATGCTCTGGATGACAATCTTTTTGGCTTGTTCGGCGGCGGTGATTTTGGCCTCCTCGACGATGTCCATGATGGTGGTGGAGGCTTCGGCACGGGCTTCCTCGGTCATGGCGTCGACCAACTGCTGCTTGGCCTCTTCGGCACTCATGCCGGCGATATGTTCGAGCTTGGTGACGCTCTCTTTATAGACTTTCTCCACTTCGGCCTGACGTTTCTTCAGGGCCTCGATTTGGTTGTTGAGGTTCTCGCTCACGCCTTTCAGTTCGTTGCTTTTCTTTTGCAGCTCGTCGACCTTCTGGCTGAGGTTCTGCTCGCGTTGTTTAAGTTTGTTCTCGGCATCGCGGAGTTTGTTGTTCTGCTCATTGACGCGCTTCTCGTGCTCGCCTTTCATCTGCAGATACTGCTCTTTGGCCTGGAGGATTTTGTCTTTCTTGATGATTTCGCCTTTCTCTTCAGCGTCCTTGAGGACCTGCTGGCTCTTGGAGAGCAACTTGTTGCGCAACACAGAGGTGGTCAGCCATATGCCGATGGCACCGCCGGCCAGCACTCCGATTATAATAAATACTGCGGTCATAATGTGTGTTTGGTTTTTGTTGTGGGAACGGCTGTTGTCTCGATTCGGTGAGAGGTCAGTCAAAAAAGGAATCCTGCATCACGTCGGTACCCGCCTGGAGTTATGGTAAACTCTGAAACTATAGGATTTGAGCGCCGGGCGTATCAGCTATACTTGCCTTTTCAAGGTCTGTGACCTTGTTGAGCGAACCTACCCGCCCCTGAGCCGACTCGGTTTGTAAATGGTGTTGAGTTTACAAACTGTTTTGGGTCTCGGTCGGATGCAGGATTTGTTCCAATACGCTGTCGATGGACTGGAGCCTCTGCGCGAGGTCGGTGTCTTTGTACCGCAGCGAGTCTTGTATCTTGGTCAATTGTGTGATTTGCGTCAATGCCACCATTGCCAACAAGTCTTGATGGTCGTTATAGGCATACTGCTTGCCATAGCTCTTGGCCTGTGTGTCGATGACACTGGCGGCCTTGCGCAGCGCCTCCTCGTCCTCGGAGGCTACGCGCAGCTTGTATGTGCGTCCCAATATGTTGACCGATGCCGATACCGTTTCCATTTTCCTAAGTTTAAAAGTCTAAAGGCCGAAAAGGCTGCAAGCTCTTTTCGCTTCTCACTTTTCACTTTTCATTATCTCAAGGCTTTTGTCAATGGCGCGAATCATCTGATTGATCTTCAGTTTTATCTCAGCGCTCTCGCCTTTCTCTGACAACTTATTCCCTAATTTTAATAATTTGTTTTCTTCTTTTAAGTTATTTATTGTTTTTTCACTGTTTTTCAACGCTTCTTGCAGTTCATTGCATTGGTCTTCTTTCTCTGACACCTGACGCCGCAAACGCGCCACTTCGTCTGCCAACTGTCTCACTTTGAATTCAATCCCAGTTACCGATGTCTCGAAATCAAACATATCATTCAATGCCTATTATACTATAAAAAGCGCTGCAAAAGTAGTAAAATTTTCTCAATCCGACAAATTTTTTTCTTCGGCAGTGCTGCGGCAAGGGTCTTACTGCCTACCGACGAACTGTGCCAGCCAGCTGTCCTGCCGTGCCTCGTCGGCCCAGCCAGTGGTGTCGACGGTCACCTCGAGGAACTTCGCCGGCCCCTCGCAGAAGAGCTCCACGCTGTCGGCCACGGCGGGCACCAGCACACACTCGCCCGTGTGTACCGGCACGATGGTCTCCATGCTCTTCACCGCCGCTATACCGTCCACGCACATGTATACCACGAACGACTCCACCTCTTCGAGACTTTTGCGGATGGGCTTGTCGAGGGGGATGAGCTTGGTGGTGAAATAGGGGCAAGAAGCCAGAGTCGTGGCTTCGTTGGCCCGGGCCTGATAGCGGGTGTTGGCGTGGCCCTTGAGACCCTCAAAGTCGATGGCCTCCATGGCCTCCTCGGTGTGCAGTTGGCGCAGGTTGCCGTCGGCGTCGCGACGGTTGTAGTCGTAGATGCGGTAGGTGCAGTCCGACGTCTGCTGTATCTCGGCCACCATCAGGCCCTTGCCCAGGGCATGGACACGGCCGGCAGGGATGAAGTAGACGTCGCCGGCCTGGGGCTCTTCGCTGTGGAGCAGGTCCTCGAGGTGGCCTGCCGCCAAGGCGGCGCGGTATTCCTCCTCGCTCGTGTCGCGGCGAAAACCGCTGATGAGCCGCGCTCCCTCGTCGGCCTCCATCACATACCACATCTCGGTCTTCCCGCACGCCATGCCGCGCTTCTGCGCCAGCTCGTCGTCGGGGTGCACCTGGATGGAGAGGTCCTTGGCAGCGTCGATAATCTTGAACAGCAACGGGAACTCCGTGCCGAAACGGTTATATACCTTGTCGCCCACCAGGTCGCCCATGTAGATCTCTATGGCCTCGTTCAATGTGTTCTCGGCCAGGAAGCCGTTGGCAATGACGCTCTCGCGCCCTTCGACGGAAGACAGCGCCCACAGTTCGCCGCAGTTGGGCAGAGGGGCATAGTTGAAACCGTAGCCTTGTAGTTTGTTGCCGCCCCAGATGACATTCTTGAATAGCGGCAGGAATTTTAGTGGATAGAGTGCGCTCTGCATCAGTAGGATCGTGTTGTGTGACTGTTCGACTTGTTGGTGCCCTTCACCTTGATATTCGAGTTGATTTTGCGGCTTTTGTTCGTCTGCTTCCGCTCATACATGCTTCCTTTCTCCGAACTTCCGCAGCCCACTTGCACCCCCGTCATGGCCAGCACACCGGCCAGGAGCACCAAAGGCAGCAGTTTTTTCATTATCCGTTTCATATTCTTTGTATTGATTATCAATTATATATTATTAAATGTCTCTATTAGCACAAGATACAAAGTAACAAAATTTTCCCCGAACCACCAAATTTTTTTCCGTTGCTGTCACAAAAAAAGAAACCCCTCTACAGGAAAGCAGAGGGGTTTCTTTTTTGTAATGTCGGCATCTAATAAATGGTCAGGACATAGCCGTCGAAGTGGGTGTTGTATTGGTAGAGGGGGCAGCCGGAGACAGCGCCTTCGAGGGGCTGCCCGTTGACGGTCTCGTAGCGCGAATGGCACTCGGGGCATTCGAGCACTCCGCCCTCCCATCCCTCGAGGGGCAGCAGGCGCACCTCGTGGCAGCCGGGACAGGCGCACTCGAAGGCTACAAACTCGCCATAGCCCATGCGGCGCACGAAGATGCCTTTGTAGCCGCGGTTGACGGTCACCGTGCCGCCCACGTTCTGCAGGGCGGCGAAGTCGGGCATGCCGATGTCGATGGTGGCACCCTCGCCGAAGGGGGTGTCGCAAACGGTGTCGCGAGAACAAGAAAAAAGGAAGAAAGAGGAAAGGGAAAAGAGGAGCAGGCTGACGCTGAAACGTCGAGCCCACCGATGTCCCAAACCTAATCCTTCATTCTTCATCTCTTGTGGGGATAGTCGCCGTAGAGGGTTTTCATGGTGACCATGGCCACGGTGCGGAGGCTCTCGCGGCTAATGGCATCGAGGTCGTCGGTGGTGGTGTGCCAGTGCTTGAAGAAGCTGGTGTTGCCACTGTTTTGCACGATGTCGGCCATGGGGATGCCTGCCAGGCGGTTCACATAGTAGTGGTCGTCGAGGATGGGGTCTGTCTCCTGGCTCACGAAGACGTTGTCGTAGCCGAGGGCCGCCGCGGCGTTCCACAGTTTGTTGGTCAGTCCGGGGGCGAAGCTGCGGCTGATTTGTTCCTTGGTGAAGCGTGGCTGTTGCGTGCCCACCATGTCGAACAGCACGCCGTAGACGGCGGAGTAGTAGGGCACGTGGCGGTTTGCGGCCCAGTATTGCGAGCCCTTGCACCAGGTGTCCTGGTCGTAAACTTCGCTCCATTCGGGAGCGCCCTGGTCCTCGACGTCGAAGAAGATGAAGTCGACGCCCACAGAGGGTGGCATGGTGCTCATCACACGGGCCATTTCCATGAGGGTGGCCACGCCCGAGGCGCCGTCGTTGGCACCCGGTACGGGGCTGTGCTGCAGGTCGTCGTTGCGGTCGTGGTCGGCCCAGGAGCGGCTGTCCCAGTGGGCGGCCAGCAGCACACGGCGGTCGGCGGCGGGATTGAGCGAGGCTATAATGTTGCGGCCGGGGACGGTGCTGCCGTTCCACAATTCGGCCTTGAATTCCTGCACGATGACGGTGTCGCACCAGCGGCGCATCTGCGTGGCCAGCCACTCGGCACAGCGGCTCCAGCCATTGCTGCCGGGGATGCGGTTGCCGAAGGCGAGCTGCCGCTCGACAAAGGCGAAGGCCGAGTCGGCCGAGAAATCGGGCACCGCCACCTGGGAATAGTCCACCCCCGAGGGGGTGTCCACCGGTGCCGTGCCATTATTTTTGCAGCCTGCCAGCGCAAGCAAGCAGGCTGCAATAAGGACAAGATGCTTCAACTCTTAATTCTTGATTTTTAATTCTTATATTATTTCAAGCGTTCAGCATACTCGCAGGTGCGGGTGTCGACCTTGATGCGCTCGCCCTCTTTGATGAAGAGAGGCACGCGGACCTGAACACCGGGTTCCACGGTGGCGTCCTTCATGGCGTTGGTGGCGGTGTTGCCGGCAAAACCGGGCTCCGTGTAGGTCACCACGGTCTCGATGAACGGAGGCAGCTCGCAGGTCAGCGGGGTCTCGGTGTCGGCCTCGACGGTGATCTCAACATACTGGCCGTCCTTCAGGAACTGCGGAGCGTTGATGATGGTCTCAGGAATGTAGATCTGCTCGTAGGTCTCGGTGTGCATGAAGACGTGCATGTCGCCCTCCTTGTAGAGATAGGTATAGGGGCGGCGCTCCACGCGCACGATGTCGATCTTGGCACCGCTGGGGAAGGTGTTCTCCAGCATGCGGCCGGTCTTCACGTTGCGCATCTTCGTGCGCACGAAGGCGGCGCCCTTGCCGGGTTTCACGTGGAGGAATTCAACGATGGTGTAGATGTCGTTGTTGAAATTGATGCAAAGTCCGTTCTTAATGTCAGTGGTTGTTGCCATAAATGATTGTTGTTTATTTAATTATTACTATTTTTCTTTTTCTCTTCGGCGTAGAGCTGTGTGAGGCGGCGCAGGTCGTCCTTCAGTTGGTCGAGTTCCTCCTCGCAGGCGCGAAAACGGTGGCGCTCCATCATCCACCGCATGGCGATGGCCAAGGCCACCAGTATCATCGTCAGCGACAGGCTGAGACCCGGGGTGTCACTGTTTTTCAGCATAAAATAGACCACCGTGGCGCCCAGAATCAGCACGTAGGAGGCTATTTCATATAATTTTATTGCAGTCTTGTGACTCATTTTCGCATGGATTTGAAAATGCAAAGATACGAACTTTTTTTAATATAGAATAGGTGCCGCGGGGCCAGCCCTTGACGTCGAGGGTGGCCTCGAGGCCCTCGGCCTTGCCCTCGTAGACCTTCTGCCCGCCGGCGTTGTAGGCCTCGATGCGCTCCAGCCCGAGGCTCGACAGCACCCGCGCCTCGTCCACCGCCGGGTTGGGCTGCACCGACACATAGCGGGCTGCTGCATCGGAAGCCGTGATTGTCAATGTCGTGTCGCTGCCGCTGCCGCCGCCAGAGGTGCCGTCGCCAGGCTCTGTGATGGCATACATGTAGAGATACTCTGTAGCATTTCGGATGAAAAGCCAGTCTCCCGGATGGTTGACATTGTCCGGACGGAATCGCTGGGCATAGACTATCGGTTCCGCTCTCCCTTTAAAACTTTTGAAACCCAATGCCGCCATGTGATAGCGATAGGGATAGTATTGGCGTCGGGAGATCGAGTCGTACAACATTATGTCTTTGTCAAAGAAGAATCCGATATAAAAGCTGTCACAGACCGAAACCGGCTGCTCGAAAAACAACTCATAAACCGGGATGGGGTCAAACTTCCCGAGCGAGCCATCCGGCCTATAGTTGGTAAAGTCCCACCTGTCGGCAGCCAGATAATAGGAAACCGCCGAATCCCGAAGATGGAGACGGCTCTCCCTCAGCACCCCGAGCGAGTCCCCAAGGCTCTCATAAACACGCACCTGGCAGTACATGCTGTCCAGCGTGGTATCATGATAATAGGGGTTGTCTGGCCCTTTGTCCCTCGCCACCGCACTGATTGCCACCCCATAGATTTTCAGTGTATCCTTCGAATAGTAGGCAGTGGCCAAATCGGTGAAACTCATTCCACCAACGCGCATCCCGCATGATGCAAGGGTATCCCCTTCAGCCCAAGAGGTGTAATAGCAATTCTCCTTGGGCCTGTCGGACAACACCGTGTCCTGTGCCATAACAGTGGCACCGAAGGCCGCCACAAAGGCCATTACTAATGTTAACTTTTTCATAATGTTTTATTTTTTTGTGTTTGTTTTTTTCATTCTTTTTTATTTAAAGATAAACTACGATTGATACTTTCGTCCACTTGATTCAGTAAAACAGCCGAATACTGTTCCTCTGTTTCTATGACAAACACCCAAATGGTTTTTTCGTACCATGAGGTGGCAATAAAATCATTATTGAGCAGCACCGTATCTCTGCAACCGGAATAGTCGCTCTTTGGTGCCTGCCGCATCTCAATGAAAGCCTTCCCACAAATCTCAATCACTTCCGGTGGCGGTGGTGTCATGCCGAAGTCTTTCAGCAATCGCTCCCATCCTGTCGAGTCGGAAGCCTGGAGGATGGTGACATCGACCGCAACGGTGTCGTTGAGGGGGAAGTCGTGGAGGAAGGTGGCGTCGATGCCCGGCATGTCGGCATAGGTGCGGTAGAGGTCGCTGACCTCCACCCGCGGCCACAGCTTGACGGCGGTGGCCGCCGTTGCCGCCACAACCAAAACCAGGCTCACCAGCCAGAACACTCTTATCTTCCTGGGCATCATATTTTCTCAAGCATTTGGTTCACATTCTCCACTGCGACATCGGTCGCCCAGGCCCCTTTCGCCATCGGGCCGTTGGCGACAGCGGCCATCACGCTGCCCATCGTGAGCACAGCGGCCACCAGCAGCACCACCACGCCGACACAGCGACGGACGGCAGCCCAGCGCCGGTAGCGGCGGCAGCTCTCCCCGAAGCCCTCGGCCTGCTCCTCCGCCAGGGCTACGGCGTGGGCCATCATCCCGGCAGGCATCCTGTTGTCTTCCTGTTTCTTCATTGTTCGATATATTTCTGCAGTTTCTTCTTTATGTTGTGCCTCATCTGCACCACGCTGCGGTGCTTCAATCCCAGCACCTGCCCCAGCTCCTCGTCGTCGGCCCCGTCGACCATCAGCAGGAAGAAGCGCCGCTCCTTGCCGTCGAGGCAGGCGGCCAGCTCGTCGACGGTGAGCCGCGTCACCTCGCTGGCGGCAGGCCGGCTGTAGGCCAACTCGTCGCTCAGCGGAACTTCGATGATGCGCTGCATCTTGCGACGGTAACTGTCTATGGCGCTGCGGCACTGCCAGTAGACCCACCGAAGCTCGTGCCGCCCGGACTGCCCGGGCTCCCTTCCGGGCAGGTGCTTCAGCATCGCCACATAGCACTCCTGTATCAGGTCGCGACAATGGGCCTCGCGCCCATACGACGCCCGTTGGCACAGAAACCGTATGAGTCTCCTGTGCCGTCCGATGAGCTGGTCGAACTCCTTGTATAGTTGTTCCTCGTCGCGCATATTTTTCCCTCTACATATATATAATACACCAAAAACACCCTAAAAGTATATTTCGAACTCGAAATTTTAACATTTTTTAAGAATATTTAACTAATTTCGGCACCCCAAGGCGGTTTTAGAAAACACCTTTGCCTCTGCCATCAAAAGCAGCATTTAACATTTATTAAGTTAATTTTCCGGTAGAAAAACCTTCTCCGGCACCTGTTTTGCCTGCCGAGGCTGCTCCGCAAGCCTAACAGCTTGTACCTGATTGGTATAAATACCGTACCAACTACCTACCATCTCCTTACCAACTCCCAACCAACTCCTACCACGGTAGGTGTTGATAGGGTTGTGAGAGGGTGTTGGTGTTTAGGATTTGTTAACAATTGGGAAGTTCGGGTGTGGGTTCTCCCCACCCCGTCCGCTTCGCGGCTGTCCCTCCCGGGGGGAGGGGACGAATGGCGTGGTTTCAGAGGTCGCCGTCGCGGATGACGAGGTGGTTGGTGGTCATGCGTATCATGTAGGTCTGGACGATGGCCTTGAGGCGCAGCAACATACGGTCGGCGCGTTGGGGGTCGGCGCGGAGCAGGTTGTGTTTCTGCAGGGGGTCGAGGACATAGTTGTAGAGGCCGGTGGGTTGGTCGCCGTCGAAGAGGAGTGCATAGTCGCCTTCGATGTACTGGTAGATGCCGCCAGTGTAGTTGACGGCCCAGGGGGTCTCGTCGGGGTCGAAGACGTTTTTGCCGAAGGCAGGGAAGGGTTGGTCGTAGCCGAGGATGCGGAGGATGGAGGGCATGATGTCGATTTGCTGCATGACGCCGGGGCGTTTGCCCGCGGGGAGTTCGCCGGAGGGGTCGTAGATGGCGATGGGGATGGAGAAGACGCCCACAGAGGTCTGGCTTTCTTCGTATTGGGTCTGTGAGGAGTGGTCGGCGGTGAAGACGAAGATGGTGTTTTTGAACCAGGGTTGCCGGGAGGCAGTGGCGAAGAAGTGGCGGAGGGCATTGTCGCAGTACTGGATGGTGCGGTGGATGTCGAGAGGACCGCCGGTGTAGATGGATTTGTAGCGTTCGGGGATGTTGAAGGGGTGGTGGGAGGTGGCGGAGAAGAAACCGGCCATGAAGGGTTCAGGGAGCCGTTCGGTGATGGCGGTGGCGGTGAACTGGAGGAAGTCCTCGTCCCAGATGGCCCAGTGGCCGTCGAAGTCGGCGCGTCCGCCGGTGCGCGGATCGTCGCAGTATTCGGTCATGCCTATGTAGTTTTTGAATCCCGCCGAGCGCGCGAAGGCCTGGAAGCCCATGGAGGAGTTGGGGGCGCCGTGGAAGAAGGCCGAGTTGTAGCCTTTCTCGCCGAGGCAGCGGGCGAGGCCGCTGAGGTCGTTGAGCGACGAGGGGGTGAGGATAAAGGGCTCGATGAAGAAGGGCACGGAGGTGAGCGACGAGGGCATGGCGTCGATGCTCTTGCGGCCGTTGGCGAAGGTGTGCTCGAAGGTGAGGGAGTGGGCGAGGAGCGAGTCGAGGAAGGGGGTGTAGGAGACGAAGCCTGGGTGGGCTTGGCGGAGCGACTCGTTGTAGAAGTCGAAGTATTCGCGCGTGAAGCTCTCGAGGATGATGACCATGACGTTTTTCTGGCCCGAGACCATGGGGACGGTGTCGGCAGGGGAGGGGATGTGGAGGGTGGAGTAGATGGAGGCGAGTTGGTCGTCGGGCAGGTACTGCGGGTTTTTGAAGGGGTGCTTGCCGATGGTGCGGATGATGGAGAAGGGGGTGTTGAGGACGATGGCGGCCTGCTGAGGCGAGTGGACATACTGGTTGGCGTTGGAGATGGTGATGGGGCGGGTGTCGCGTGTGAAGCCGCCGCGCATGGCGAAAATGGAGAAGGGGATGGCCACGAGGAGGCCGAAGGAGGTGGCGAGGTAGTATTTGAGTCGGGTGTGCTTGAGTGTCTGTGTGTCAGGGTTGCTGAGGGGGGTGTTGTCGGGTTTGGCATAGAGGAACCAGAGTGCGGCAATGAGAGCGAGGCCGAGGAGGAGGAGGTACCAGTGGTTGATGAGTTCGGTGAAGAAGATGCCGCCAAGGTTGTCCTCGTTGGAGAATTCGGCGAAGAAGGAGGCCGTGGTGCGGCGGCCGGTGAACTGGGAATAGACGGTGTCGACGAGGTTGATGCTGAGGGCTAAGGAGTTGATGACCACAAAGACCCATTTGCACATCTTGTGCCACCAGGGACGCTCCTTGGTGTGGATGGGGAGGAGCATGAGTATGATCCACAGCCAGTTGGTGTAGAGGATGCCCGAGGAGTCGAAACGCAGGCTGCCGGAGAAGACCTCCCACATGGAGAGCTGGTCCCAGCCCACGGAGAGGGTGTTCCAGTTTTCGAGCACGAAGGCCACGCGGGTGACCATATAAAGGACATAGACGATGCCCAGATTGATGAGCACAGACAGGACGTTGCTGAAGGGGAAGGCTTTTATCTTCATGATTACATTTCTTTTTGTCGGAGTATCAGAACTGGAAATAGATGAACGGTTGGAGGTCGGCGGTGACGAACTGGTAGAGGGTCACGGCCAGGGCTATGCAGAGGAGGCACATGAGCCACAGGGGCATGGAGGCGAACCAGAGGCGGTAGCGGCGTTTGAAGCGCGTCGGGAGCCAGTGGACAAGCATGCCGGCGGCGAAGAGGAGGAAGACGGGGGAATAGTTGGAGAGGATGTCGGGGATGGGGCTGAGGTTCCAGTGAGAGCCGATGCGGTCGACCATTTGCGATGCTGTGCGCCAAGCCGTTTCGTTGGCCTCGGCGGGGTCGAGGTTGGAGCCCGAGCGGAAGAAGAGACGGGTGAAGGAGATGAAGACGAAGGTGATGAGGACAGACCAGCCCGTGGACAGTTTGAGATTGAAATTGGGATATTTGCCGAAACGCTGTAGGCCATAAACCACTGCAAAGCCAACAAGAAGGACCTGGCAGCAGAAGGCGAGGAGGTTGAGGAGGGGGGAGTCGGTGAGGTGGCGGGTGATGGTGAGGGCCAGGGTGACGGCGGCCAGGGCGGCGAAGCGTGTGTGCCAGCTGCGGTTGCGCCACCATTTGTGTACCAGGATGCCGAGGCCGTTGAGGCCGCCCCAGGTGATGAAGTTGAAGGAGGAGCCGTGCCACAGGCCGCCGAGGAGCATGGTGTCCATGTTGTTGACATTGGTGCCGAGGGTTTTGCGATGGCCCTTGGCGGCAGGGAGGAAACGGAGTAGGAGTACCACGGCGATGACGGTGCAGACGACGAGGGTGAACCAGATGTTTTTGAGGCGGAAGGCAGCGATGAGGAGGATGACGGAGAGGACGGCGTAGGAGGTGACGCCTGCGGTGCGGTTGCCACCGAGGGGGATGTAGAGGTAGTCGCGCAGCCAGCGCGAGAGCGACATGTGCCAGCGGCGCCAGAAGTCGGTGGGGTTCTGGGCTTTGTAGGGCGAGTTGAAGTTGACAGGCAGGTAGAAGCCCATGAGCATGGCCACGCCGATGGCGATGTCGGTATAGCCCGAGAAGTCGGCATAGACTTGGAGGGAGTAGACCATGAGGGCGGAGAAGTTCTCGAAGGGGGTGTAGAGCAGGGGATTCTCGAAGACACGATCGACGAAGTTGACGGCCAGATAGTCGCTGAGGATGAGTTTCTTTATCAATCCGTTGCAAATCCAGAAGACAGCGATGCCGAACTGACGGCGCGAGAGGAAGAAGGGCTTGTAGAGTTGCGGCACGAACTGGTCGGCACGCAGGATGGGGCCTGCCACAAGTTGGGGGAAGAATGCAGTGTAGAAACCGAAGTCGAGGATGTTGGAGACGTGGGGTATCTTGCGCTTGTAGACATCGACGATGTAACTGATGTTCTGAAAGGTGAAGAAGGAGATGCCCACGGGCAAATAGATTTTGATGGCGATGCTGTATTCAGTGCCGAAGGTGGCATTGAAGATGTCGGTGAAGAAATAGGCGTATTTGAAGAAGCAGAGGACGGCGAGGTTGACTACCACGCCGATGGTGCACATGAGTTTGCGTTTGGCAGAGGAAAACGGTTTGTCCATGCCGATGCCCAAAGCCCATCCAAGGAGGGTGGAGAAGATGAGCAACAGGACAAATTTTTCGGAAGTCTTATAGTAGAAGAGGAGACTGAAAGCGAAGAGGTATCCGTTGCGGAGAACGCGGCGCACGGGGTCGAGGCTGCCGTCGGGCTGCCGTCGTTGGTGTGCCACGATGAGACCGAAGAAGAGGTAGATGATGAGGAAGAGTACCCAGAAGTGGATCTGCGTGAAGAGCAGGGGGCGTTCTTCGTCGTAGATGAAAAGGGAGGCGAGGTATGTGAGGAGGTCGGACATCGTTTAATGGTTGGCGGAGTATTGTCTATAGGCATTGAAAAGGGCGTCGGAGAAGAGGTCGCCGACGAGCTGGTAGCCGGTGGCGGTGAAGTGGACGCGGTCTTTCTGTGCCAATTTGTTTTTGTACCATTTCTCCATGGACTTGAGACCTCCCATGATTTCGAATTGGTCCCAAACGGCGCCGTCGGTGTCGTGGGCCAGACGATAGAACACTTCGCGGGCGAGGCTGCCGTTGCGGTTGACTTCATAGTGTGTGCGTTTCCTGCGGCCACGCTTGACGGCACGGAAACTGTCGTTGTTGGTGATGAAGACAAAGGCACAGTCGGGGTTGATGGAGCGAATGGAGTCGACGAGGGTGAGATAGTTGGAGCGGAAAGCTGCGGTGTCGAAGTCGGTGACATTGGCGTCGTTGATGCCGATGCCGAAGATCACCATGTCGGGATGGATCATACGGAGATCGCGGGTGAAGTTTTGGCAGCGCAGGTAGTCGGGCACTGCGGCGCCGTTGACTCCGATGGAATGGAAGGAGAATCCCGGACGACGATTGGATAGGTGGATGCCTGTGAGGGTGAAGCTTTCGCCTTGTTGGCAGGGGATAATCACGGCAAAGGAGTCGACGGAGGTGCTGAGGTTGAAGACATAGCGGTCGGAGGACTTGGCTACATAGGAAGGGTAGATCTCGCGGCCGTCGAAGGAGAGGAGCGGTACTACCTGTTGGTCGGAATGGCCCAGGATGACGATGCGGTTGGTGGAGTAGTCGACGGTGGGTTCGTTCATGACAATCTGCACCTCGGTGAGGGAATCGGCGGCGGTGACGGCAATGCCGCAGAGCCCCAAGGGGTAGGTGTGATCTTTATATATGTTACGCGTGAGGGTGACTTTCTGTGGGCAATGGACGATGTAGTCGCGGGGATTGTTGCAGCGTGCAGCGGCTGAGTAGGGGAAAATCATTCCACGGCCGGCGACGAAGGAAGGGTAGGCGTGCATGAGATTGGTGCGGATGGTGTTGCTCATGGTGCCGGCCTGGACGTGTGAGCCGCCGATATGGACGATGTTGATGTTGCCCTGCCGTGAATCAATCATGCGTTGCCATTTCTGAAAGAAGGTGTTCATCGAGGCCGATGAGGTATCGAAGTGAAGTTTGTTGACCTCGTATTTGATGAAAGGATATTGCGGCAGCTGTGCTGTGGCGCAGGCAGATGCCAGGAGAAGCAGGGCGATGGCTGTCAGGTGTCTCATAGGTTTTTTCAGTCTTCGTTATGTTGGTTCAACCGCCGGCGCATGCAAAAAAGTTTGTAGTTGTCGGCAAAGGCTTCTGCCAGTTTGGCTCCCATTTTGTCTGCACCTTGTTGCGAGAAATGGATGTAGTCGCTGCCGGCGAGTCCTTTTTTGTTCCAATGCAACATGGAATTCCATCCACCCATGGCGTGGTAGATGCTCCAATAGGCGGCATTGTGGCTGTTGGCGGTGGCGATAAGGCTGTCGATGAGGACGGGCAGCATGGGGTAGGTTTGCAGCACACCTTTGTGGCGGGTGCTCATGTCGGAGGGGCCGACGAAGAGAATCTTGGCCTTGGGGCAACAATGGTGGATATAGTCAATCTGTTTTCCCATGGAGTGGCAATAGGTGGAGATGGCTTTTTCGGAGGTGAGGTAGGGCACCGAGTTGCCGCCGAACTGGAGAATGATGATGCCCACGTCGAGTTGGGCATAGGCTTCGGTGAGGAGATGTTGGTCGACCAGAGTGAACTGTTGTCCCGAGCAGCCACGCATGGGGATATTGTCGACGGCTACGCCGGGTCCGTTGTCGACGGTTACACAGTAGAGATCGGCATTTCCGTGGGTGCTGAGGGTGACAATGGTTGAGGATGTGTCGAGTCTCCATACCATGCTGCCCACACCTTCGTCCTTAATCTCGCGGGGGTCTTTTTCCTGGCTTTGCTTGGTGCTGAGCGTGCTCTTGAGGGTGCCTGAGCGGTTGTTGTAGACCAGTCGGATATTGGAGAAGGCTTTGACGTGGTGGTCGACGGAAGCATGGGAGGCGGCTCTGATACGGAGAGTGGCTTCACCGTTCATTCTGAAACTCTGCATCATGGGGCCGTAATTGCCGCGTGAGCGGGTGACCGTGCTGTCGCCGAAGGAGGAGAGGTGTGTCAGGCTACCGCTGGTGCTTTGGTTGACGGACAGCGAAGGGATGATGGTACGGTAGGGTATCATGCCGGGTCCGCCGCCGCCGAAGGTCTCCTGCATGTAGATGCGAAGTTGGGAAGTGATACGGTCCATTTCAATCTGCGAGTCGCCGTAATGGAGAATGCGGACGATGCGACGTTGCTCGATAGAATTCTCGGCGGCTTCCCAGAAGTCGGCGAAATAAAGACTGTCGGGGAGCCAGAATCGGATGTCGCTGCTGTCGGAGAAAGTCTGGAGATAGGATATGGAGTCGCTAAGTTGTGACACTTCGGCAAGGATGGAGTCGGCAATGCGCTCTTTTTCGATTTTCTGGGAGGAAGAGGTTGTCTCTGCCAGGTCGTGGATGGTGGGTAGATAAAAAGAATGACTTCCGACGGAGACACCGTCGGAAGGGAAGATGGCGCAGATAATGGCCAGTGCGACAATGATGCACGCAAAGAAGAGCGTTATTCGGCCCGGCTTCATTTCTGCTCCAGTGAGGCTATTCTGTCGGCCAATTTTTCGATGTTGCGCACCAGCACTTCCACTTTACGGCGTTTGGTGGCCTCCATGGCGGGGCTACCGAAAATGGTCTGGTTGCCGGGGACGTTGTGGGTGACACCGCTCTGGGCACCGATGGTCACGTGGTCGCCCACGGTGATGTGGCCCACCAAACCTGCTTGGCCTGCGATGATGCAGTCGGAACCTACTTTGCAGCTGCCCGCGATACCCACCTGTGAGGCCATGGCGGTATTCTGCCCAATGACCACATTGTGGGCCACTTGGCAGAGGTTGTCTACCTTCACGCCTTGGTGGAGGATGGTGGAACCCATGGTGGCTCGGTCGACGCAGGTGTTGGCGCCTACCTCGACATTGTCTTCGAGTATGACGTTGCCAATCTGGTCAATCTTGTCCCATCCACCGTCGCCAGTGGGGGCGAAACCGAAACCGTCGGCACCGATGACGCAGCCGGCATGGAGGATGCAGTTGCGACCAATTTCCACTCCTTCGTAAATTTTCACTCCGGCGTAGATGATGGTGTTGTCGCCAATCTTCACATTGTCGCCAATGCAAGCATTGGGATAGATTTTCACATTGTTGCCCACGGTGCAGTGACGGCCTACTACAGAGTATTCGCCCATATAGCATTTCTTGCCAATCTTCGAACCACGGCCCACATGGCTTCTCCACGAGCGTCCTTTCGGGGGCTTGCTACGCTGGTTGAAAGCATGGAGCAACTTGGCGACAGCCATGTAAGGGTTGTCGACGCGGATGAGGGTGGAGTTCACCGGATGCTCGGGCTGGAAGTCCTTCTTCACGATGACTATCGATGCCTCTTTCTCGTAGATATAGTGTGTGTACTTGGGATTGCCAAGGAAGGTGATGCCGCCGGCTTCGCCTTCCTCAATCTTGCAGGGTTTCCACACACGGGTGTTCTCGTCGCCCTCGACGGTTCCCTTGACAATACGGGCTAATTCTTTTGCAGTGTATTGCATGTTCTATTCTTCAAATTCTATGATACCCCGTTGGCGAGTGATGCGCATGTTGGTCATGTCGGCATTGCTTACAAAGCCGTCGCCGTAGGTGACACGGTTGCCGTTGATGGCTCGGACGGGATGGTTTGAATAAATGAGGTCTTCGTCCGATTTCCAGACAATATCCTCCAGATAAATGGTGTCGCCGTTGGTGTAGTCGATAACCACAACACTATCTTTGGCGGTGATGATGTTCTTGTCGTCGTAAGACGTTGCTTTGTTGGCACGAATAAAGGTCTGCAGTTTCCGTTGGCCATCGTAAAAACGCAACTCCACCCCTTGGGGGTAGAGGGTGCGGGTGTCGGGCTTGCGGTATTGCACGATGTGCGGTGCGTCCAATTCCAATTGCAGTTTTCCTTCGTCGCTGCGCCAGATGTGCGCATCGACAATCTCTTGGTCGGGAGGAGCCTGCCGTTGGAACTGGTTGATGTCCTTCATGTCGTTGGAACAGGAAACAAGGAATGAAGAATAAAAAATGAAGAATAGGCTTACGCAAACAATTTGCGTCAGCCGTTTATTCTTCATTCTTAATCCTTCATTCCTCATTTCCAAAGTTTGTCTTATCTTGTTCTAACAATGGTCGATTCACCAATCCATCCAGGCACTGTGAAACGGTTGCCGTTTTCGAGGCCAGCCATGAAGGCATCGGTCTGCTTGGGGAAGCGGGCGCTGTAGGAGCTGATCATGCGGTTGCAGGCTTCGACATTCTCATCTGAGGGGTCGACGCTCTTCGACTTGTTCAGTTTGTCGACGGCAGCCCAATAGGCACTGTGGCCGTTGACATTGTCCTCCGAGGCGCTCGAGGCACTGGCGGCATAGAGCGAGGCAATCATGCGGTAGGGCTCACCCTTGGTGCGGTCCACTTCGGCTGCGTTGTTGTAAGCCGTGCGTGCTAAGCTGTAGCTCTTGGCTCCGCTATAGGCATGGCCAAGGTAGAGGTAGGCTTTGTATTTGTCCTTCTGGGTGGTGACACCCTTGGTGGCGTCGCTCAGGTATTCGATGGCTTTCGAGAAGTCTTTCTTGATGAGGCACATCTGACCCATGTTGAGGGCAGTGGCGGGAGTGGGCTCCAAGCGGTAGAGGTTCTCGGTGGCCGAGAAGAAGAGGGGCTGGTCGGTGCAGCCTTTTTTGGACATGATGTTGGTGATTTTCTTCAGCAGGTCCACGTTTTCGGGGTCGGCCTCGAACTTCTTGCTGTAGATTTCCACCAGTTGGTCGCAGGTGGCGTAGGGCGAGAAGGCGGCCTCGACACCGGCGATGTATCCGCGGATGGTGGCCGATTTCACGCTATCGTCGACATATTTCTGCAGCTCGTCATCGAGTTTCTCGCTGGCAATGTCGTAGTTGTCAACCACCAGAGTGGGATCGGCCTTTCCGGCACGTACATAGTTGATGGTGGCTTCCATGTATTTCACCAGGTAGGCAGCCTCGAGATCGCCTTCCATTCTCACGGCCTGGTCATAGAGGACGTAGTAACGATCCAGACCTTCCTCTTTCAGGATTTCCTCGAGGTCTAGGGCTTTCTTGGCGGTCCATTTGGGAGCTTCTCCGTAGTTGGCGATGCGGATGTCGTACATGCGCATGAGTTCTTCAATCAAAGTGTCGCGCTCGGCCGGGGTCTTGGCCTTGGCAATCATCACTCGCATGATGTTGCCACCATTGTTGTAGAGGTTCTTGCTCTGCTTGGGGCAGTTGGCCACCACTTGGTGCCAGTAGGGGTAGGCTTCTTCCAACCAGCGGTTGTCTTTGGTGGCTTTGAACTGTTTGATGGCGTCTTGGTAGAGGGACACGGGTTCGAGCATCTTCTGCTGCGTCTCTTCGTCGCATCCCCAGTTGGGCATCTGGGCCATGGCGGGGGTTCCCACGGCGGCCAGGAAGAGTCCAATCGTCAATGTTTTGATTGTTTTCATCTCTTTTTTTATTGTTTTTATTGTTTTTGTTTCACTGTTTGTTATTTAGTGCCGGTGAGGGCGCAATTCTTGCATTTTAGTTGTATCTGCGCTTGGCAAACCACCGCTCGCAGCTGCTCACCGAGATGCCGAAGGTGAGACTTTCACGCTGCAGGAGGTCCTTGTTGCCGAAGCTGCGGTAGCCCATGCTGAGGGTCAGCAGCGAACGTCCTTTGCGCATAGGCAGCGTGGCCCCGAGGCCAAAGCCCCAAGCGTTGATAACCTCGTCGCGGCCGTTGATGCTCAACCGCATGGCGCCGTTTTCCATGTTGACGCCGGCGCTCCAACTGATGCGGCCCCAATACGAGGATGCATCCATGTCGCCTGTCTTTTCGAAGGCCAGGGCATAGCGGCTGTAGGGACCGTAGCTGAGGCTGCTGGCTCCAAATATCGGGGGGGTCATCCCTTCGGTATATTTCATGCCTGCCCAGCCTGAGAATGTGGCGTCGGCGGCTATCATCCATCTGTTGTTGCGTGCCAGGCTCAGACCCAATCCAAAGGTGTGGTCGAGCTCGAGATTGCTTTTGATTTCCGATGACTGTCCCGCAGATGGGAAGATGGTGTCGACCAAACTCTGGTCGCTGGCATGATAAGTATATATGAGCACTTCCTCATTGAGATTCATCTTGCGGTAGGGCTTGTAGGTAAGACCCACGCCGAAGGTGTATCGTTCGCTCAGGGGTTCCCAATATTGTACGCCAAGATCGAACATCAAGTTGGACAGTTTGGTCTCTTTGTAACGACGTTTGTCCATGTAGTGGGTTGAGTCGATGCCTTGGAAGGAGTAGGAGAGGGCTCGTTGGATGCGTCCCACAAGGAGGTCGATGTTGAAACCAGCCTGCAGACGGCGTCCTTTCTCGTTATTAATGATGTTGAAGGCGCTGCCCAGAAACACCAGACTTGCACCGCCAGTTCCGTCGTAGATGTTCTTCACGGTGCCGTTGCCGTTATAGGTACCCAGCGCCACTGACTCATAGTCCACCTCGCTGTAGGGCAGCAATCCGCCGGCCAACTTCATCCATTTGGTCACCGGCAGGCCGAACATCAGGTGGCTGACGTTGCCGTCGGCGTCGTTAAACCGGTCGGCGTTGTTCTGCAAGCGAGTGAGTTGGATGTTGGCGGCCATGTCGAACACGAAACTCTCCATACCGATGCTGCCGTAGGAAGCAGGGTTGAAGGGGTTGATGAAGTTGTTTCCAGAGGTGGTGTAGACCACACCACCCATGCGGCTCACTAGGGGCACCGTGTAGGGCAGATCGCTCAACCCTACGCCGAATTGCGAATAGGGCATGTTGAAACCATTTTGGGCTATGGCACTTCCCATCAGGTTCATTAGCCCAATTAAACATATTATCAGTTTCTTATTTCTCATTGTATATCAATATCTCGTTCAATCCAATCAATGTCAGGTGCGGTACATGTTCCCATCCGTTGGCTCCCGAAGCCATCAGCCTCTCGGCGTCTCCGCCGGTAAGCAGCACTCGCAGTCCTGGGGCTTTTTCCTTGTAGAGAGTTACATAGCCTGCCAGCGCCAGAAGTGTGGCTCCTAATGTGCCGGCGAGGATGCTCTCTTCGGTCGTGCGTCCCAGCACAGGGGCTTTCTCCACGCTCTCGATCTCTATCAATGGCAGTTTGTCCGTGAAAGTATTTAATGCCTGAAGGCTCATTTTCAAACCTGGCATGATGGCACCGCCGTGGTACACGCCCTTGGCATCCACGAAGTCGACAGTAATGCAGGTGCCGGCGTCGATGACGAGGCAGGGTTCGCCGGGATGCAGACTCACAGCACCACAGGCGTCGGCCACACGGTCGGCTCCCAGGGTTTGGGGTGTTTTGTAATTTAGCTGGATGGGCAACGGCATTTCAGTAGTCAGCCGTTGGATATCAAACCCTTCCGGAGATTTTCCGCTGGTGCAGGCAAGTGTATGGTCGGCCTTTCTCAGGAGTTTGTCGGGCATTCCATAGCCGCAATCCGTCAACACCCTCCCTTCGAAGGTTCCCCATTTCACTGCTGTATTTCCTATGTCCAACGTAAGGTTCATCAGTTCTTGTCTTTTAGCTCTCTGCCACGTGTGCGTTGCCTTTCTTGTTATAGAGGTTCATGGTGCGGTCAATGCCTTGGGTGACGAAACAACGTACCACATTGCCAGCCTCTTTCACAGCCTCTTCCATCTGTGCCAAGTCTTCCCCCTCCATGCGTCCCAACACATAGTCCACCTGGCGGCCGCGGCTGAAGTGGTCACCCACACCCATTCGCAAACGGTTATAGTTGGGCGTTCCGAGTGCAGCTTCGATGTCGCTCAGGCCGTTGTGTCCACCGGCACCACCTTGCTTCTTGATGCGGATGATGCCTGGGTCAAGGGCTAAATCGTCAACCACTACCAACAGGTTCTGCAGTTCTATTTTCTCAGCCTGTAGCCAATATTTCACAGCCTTGCCGCTGAGGTTCATATAGGTGGTGGGTTTGATGAGAACCAGGATGCGCCCTTTGTGGCGAATCTCGGTGCGGTAGGCGTGGCGTTCCAGGGTCCAGCGTGCTTCGGCGTCCTTGGCTAATGCATCGACCACCATGAAGCCCGCATTGTGGCGTGTACCTTCGTATTCGGCACCCACATTGCCCAGTCCCACTATCAGATATTTGCTCACAGCGTCTTCGGTTGTTTCTTTACAATCGTTTCTTTTACAATATGATATAATCCTTTTGAGGAGGCTCATTACATCAGTTTTAAACTGCAAAGATACAACTTTTTTTATAATTATAACTTTTTTATTGGAAGAAAGCATAAGAGTAGTTTCGATGCTTGTTTGCAAACAAGCATCGAAACTACTGCAACTGAACAAAAAACGTTAGGAAACCATTACAGGAATGGTCCGTTTATCTGGGAAGGATTAGTTGTAGGCGTGGAGGCCGCCAAGGAGGAAGTTGACACCAAAGTAGGTGATGATAACGCTGAGGAAGGCCAAGGTACAATAAAGATAGAAAACGCGTGGCTTATGGTTGACGGAGAGAGAGGGATGCAAAGGGAAGACGTAGACGATAAAGGTGATGAGTGCCCAAACTTCCTTGGGATCCCAAGTCCAATAGTTGCCCCACGAGATGTTGGCCCATAGTGCACCGATGATGATGCCGAGAGCCAGCAGGAAAACAGCAGGATAGAGCAGGAGTTTACCTAAATTGAATAACTTTTCATTTTCCACTTTTCGTTTTCCACTTGTCAATCCGGCTACGCCAATCATCATCAGGAAAAAGAACAGCGCGTACGACATCATGATGACTGCTACATGGAGGCATAGCAACGGCGAACTGAGCACCGGCATGAGATTGGTCACAGGTGGGTTGCTGCCGCTCATCATGGCGACCAATAGGCAAAATCCCATTGTCAATAGCGCTACCGGCAACGCCATCTGATGGCGTCGCATCAAGACTATCCCGATGATACCTATGACGATGGACATGAGGTTCATGCTGTCGAAGCCTCCCGCCATGGGGATGTGCCCACCGGCTATCCATCGAAGGACGAAGAGCAGGATGAGGAAAAGAGTAAGAAGGAAGAGATAGGACGCGGAAATCACCCACCCTGTCTTGAGGATGCCCCTTCGGGGGAGAGAACGGCTGGCACGGAAAAGTGAGATGGAGAAAAGAATCAGGCCGAGTGAGAGGGTGAGAAACGCGAGCCAACGGCCGGTAGTGAGCGCATTGTAAAGACGCTCGGCCTTGACTCTGACGGGCGACGGCAGCACATCAGCGGCACGTTTTTCTTGGAAGAGTTTTATTTTTTCGAGGACCTGGTCCAAGGCCGCATAGTCGCCTTTCACAACCAACTCCTGGCAGTAGCTGAGATGCTTGCGAATGAAGATATATTCCTCTTCAGAGGCAGTCATCGGCAAGTCGTCGTTCTGGGCATACCAGCCGATGGTGCCCGTGCTGTCGGCCATGGGGAAGAGTTTCAGACCGTGGCCGGAGAGGAGCATATTGACGAGGCTCTCGCTCTCTTTCTTACGCTTGGGGCTCACTTCGTCAAGCAGAGGTTCCCATTCGCTGTAATAGAAAAGGAATCCGCTGAATACCTGCTCAGGGGACAATCCTTCGTAAGTGGCTTTTCCCGTGAGTTTTGTGGTGAAATCCTTGGCAAATGTCTGTAGTGGACAGATACGTCCTTTGTAGAGGGTGTATATCTCGCCCATCTTTTTGGCTGTCGGTTTCGGCAATGTGCGAGGTGCCGCGTTAGCGGCAATGGGGAGCAGCAGGAGGAAAAGGAGAGAAAGTGTGCGAGAGGAACGGAGTGGAGTGTTTTTTACTCCATTTATCATCAGCCACCCCAACCCGATGAGAAGCAAGGCGTAGCCGGTGTAGGTGATGGGGATGCCCCAGGGGTCATGGCTGACGCTGAGGGTTGTTCGACCTTCTTCGTCGTAGTCTTCCTGATAGTAACGGTGTCCGTTGTGGCGGAGGATGTGGTTCATCGAGATGTCATACTGCTCTCCCTCACAACTGACGTGGCTGACGAAGTCCATCGGTGTATGTGTGCCGGGGTAATTGACCACCTCGAAGCGCTCGAGTGTGATGCCCTCCTTGGTCTCTCCGGGAGCGAGTGTGATGCTGTAGTGTTCTCCTGTCCAGGTTGTGAAGGCGCCACCCAGCAGGATGACGGGCACGGCAGCATGGATAAGCAGTGCGGCAGGCCGCTTCCACATCTGTTCCTGTACTATAGAGACGATAGCTCCTATGGCCACCAAAGCCATCAGCACAGCGAACCACCACGAGCTGTAGAAGTGGTCACCTACCCATTCCGCCCCATGATAGCGCTCAAAAACGGTGCCTGCGGCCAGTACGACGGCCACAAGCACCATTAAAAAGATTCTTACCTTCTTCATTCGCATTAACTACTTTTAGATGGCGTTGATGAACTTCACCACGGCATCACGGTCGGCTTTGGAGAGTTTCCGGAAATTCTCCACTGTGCGACGGGCGTCACTTTGGGAGGCTCCGTGCCACATGATGGCTTCGATAACATTGCGTGCGCGGCAGTCGTGCAGTCGGTCGGCATGGCCCGAGCAGAGGGGGGCCAGTCCACGACCCCATAGCGGGGTGGTACGGCACCAGCCGGTACGGATGTCGTTCACCATGCAGAGTTTGTGCTGGATAAAATCACTATAGGGCCAAATTTTTTGATGCGGGTAGCGCGGCAAGCGTGAATCGGCATCTGAGAAGAAGCCCGTGGGGTCGGTGAAATTGTCCTCTCCCGTGGTCCACGAGGGACGGTGACAGTAGGCACAGCCCATCTCGTTGAAGAGCTTCTTTCCATGCTGCACGTCGGGGTCGTCGAGGTTGCGGGCGGCAGGGACAGCCAGACCACGGTGCCACACCATGAAGTTGACATAGTCTTGATCGCTCATCTCGGCAGGCAGGGTGTCGCAACGCAGGTAGTTGTAGATATCTGTGGCCGGGTCGCCGGTCTTGTTCCATTGGGGGAAGTAGGTGTAGAACTGAGCCTGAACATCGGGGTCGTTGGCTGAAGTTTGGGCATAGATGTCGGGATTGAGGCTGAGGTAGTGGCTGCGTTTGTTGCTACGGGTCACGTTGGTGATATTCCAAATGGCATTGCTGCCGGGAGCGTCCTGCAGGGGACCGCGTGTCAGCGCATAGGTGAAGCGTTTGGGATGATTGGTGTTGCCGTAGAAGGCCGTGGGAGCCCAGTCGCCGCCAGCCCAGAAAGCGGGATTGATGCCGTTTGGCATATAACCGTCAGAGTATTCTTTCTGATACTGTGCTTTGAGCGAGTCGTCGTCGATAGCGTCGATGAGGCCGGTACCATAGATGCCGATAGTGCTCTCAAGACGGAAGGCGAGGTTGCTATAAGGTGCGTCGAGAGGAGCATAGAAGGCGTCCTCCGGGATGGTCACCTCGGGGTAGATGAGTTCGTAGCTCTCACCGTCCTCGAAACGGTTGCCCCATTCGTCGGTGTAGTTTATCCAGGCAATATTGATTTTACTCTCGTCAATGGGTGCCTTGAAAGGCGCCACTGCTTTTGTTTGCGGCATTCCGGCCACCGACTTCTCATAGGCGTCGTTGGTCTTGTTATACACTACCAGCAGGTACCCGTTACCCCAGTCGTCGGCGGCATAGCGGTCCATGCGTCGGCCGTGGCCATAGCCGGGATGACAGCTCTCACAACTCGAGCGAACATAAACGGGGCCTAATCCATTGAACGGAGGATTGTTCTGCGTCACCGTGTGTTCAAAGAACATCTCGCCATATTTGAATGCTGTGGCCAATCCTGCCTGCACGGTGGCCGGCGTGGGATCTTCGTAGGCTGAGGCACTTTGGTTGAAGGTTGTTCCAAGAACACCTCCGGAATAGATTTCTTCGTCAATGCCTTCGGGCGCTGGCATAGGCTCGTTCTCGTCACGATTGCAGGAGACGAATGCAACAGCCAGCGCTGCCATCATTAAGTATGCAGTCTTTTTCATTTCTCTTAACAATTTTAATACATTACAATTATTCGTTTCTAATCTTTTCCACCACTTCCGACAGGATATCGCTCAACGTGGCACAAGCTTCCATGGCTGCCCCATTGGCAGCTGCTGAAATATTGTTGACAAAAGGTGCCGGCATGGCATCAATCTTGGACAAAGCTTCTCCGATGGCCTCCTGAACCCGGGTGTCGAGGGCTGCGTCAATGTTCTTCACATAGGTGTGAAGCGACTTGTTCTCGTCACGCTGGCCTTCCACTCCGCCCATGTATACGTTCTGGATGCTGATGATATTGTTGTGGAAGTCGATGATAGACTTCTGGCTATAGGGACTCTCAATGTAGGTGGGGTCTTCACCCGTGTGTGCTGCGCCAATTTTGCTGGTGCCCACTTCGTCGGCGATGTCGATGCATCCTTGCACCATGGTCATGAGAGCGGCTTTTCGTGTGGCAAATGTACTGCCGGCATTTCCAGCGTTCTTCATATTGTCACCGTAGCTATGGTCGGTGCTTGAAACGGTGTATTGCAACTCGATGTCGTCGAGTTTCTCGATATGGGCGGCGGGAGCGGCATCGCCCATCCAACCCACTTCGAGTTGGTAGCACCGATTGCGGAGGTCTCCAGCTACAGCGGCCACATAGGTCCACTGGTCAGCGGAGATGTCGCCGACATTGCGGGAATGGCCGTCGCGGAAAAGGATGTACTCGATGCCGTGGAAACCCAGCAGGGCGTTGCCTAAACGCTCGCCAGCCACCACGTCGCCTTCCTCTCCTTCGAGTGCGGCAATCATGTCGGAGCTTCCCATCAGGGTGTTGAAGGCATCTTCGTCCAAGGGCCAGGAGTCGATGTGTGGATCGATACCAAAGTCACCGGCGGCACCGTAGAGGAAGGCTTCGCTCTTTTCCCAGGCCTCACGGGCAGCGAGGAAGGTCTCGCAAGCGTCGTTGAGAGCCGATTGTGTGGGGTTGGACTTGAGGGCCGTCAGCTGGCTTGCCAACTGTTCGGCTTTGGCGGCCAAAGTGGTGTACGTTGGGTTCACCGTATGGTCCACAAATTGCTCCACCACGGCCAAGGAAGCAGCGTCCTCCTGTGTGCCATTGTTGTTGTTTTCGTCTTTGCTGCACGAGGATGTTCCGATAGTCATGGCAGCCATCGCCATCATCATGGCGGAAGTCTTGAAAATCTGTTTCATTATTCTTGGTTTTTAATATTTATTTCACGAAAAATCCTGTCCACGTAACGCCCAATGCGAAAAAGGGTTCGTTGTTGTACTGACTGTCGAGCAGGCGCACTCCTCCTTCGGCCTTCACCGTTATCTCGGCAATCGGGCACCAGTTCACGCCGCCGCTCACCACTTTACGGGCACACCAGCCAATGTCTGCGAAGCCGATAGCAGGCACATAACTGTCATACTGGTCGTAGCGGCCAAAGACATACAATTTCTGCTTTGTGTCGCTCCATGCCAGCGTGTTGACGCCAGCCTCGATGGCAGCGTCCCATGCCGCCTCGCCCACCGGAGTGTGGGGATAGGGATTGCCAGTCATGGTGGTCTGGTTCTTGTTGCGAGCCGAGATGGCTGCAGCATCGCCCAAGTGGCCGTAGTCCACGTTGCCGCGCACCGTCAGCCAGCGGTTCTTGAAGGCGAAGTCGAAAGCACCGATGGCCACTATGGCATCATATTTGTAGTATTTGCCGTTGGGGTCGGTTACAATGTCGTTGTTGTTGCTGCCGCCAAGATATCCGCTGAGGCTCAGACGAAGGCCGTCGATTCCGCTCCAGTCCACGCGTGCGGCGCAGGCCAAAGCGTTGGCCGGACGGAATTCATAGGGCGAGGCGCTGCCATTGTGAATCCACCCTTGGTCGTTGAAGAGATTGCTGTTGAGTCCCGGCAGCAGCTGTGCCTCATAGCGCCAATGGCCTGCCCGTCCCCAGAGAGAGATGCCGGTCTCGTGCCATGTGCAGGGCATGATGGTATTCTCGCCCTCGGGGCGGTAGACGCTGAAAAACAGGTTGGGCGTGTGTCCGTTGTTGGTCATACCCACGGGCACCACGATATGGCCCGCCCGTACGTTCAACTGTTTATTGAAACTTTTCTGCACCCAGAACTGCTCCAGAGCCACCTCGCCGCCGCGTTCCAGTTCCTGCTCGAACTCGCCGGTTTCCTCAGTTTCTTTCTCCACGGCTGCCTCAATTCCGCCGTGCTCGAACTCAATCTCTGTGCCGACGCTCCAACCGTGGCCGAAGTCGTATCCCACCATGATGACTGCATGAGGCAGGTCCACGCGGCCATAACCCGGCGCGTCTTTGTATTTCTCTGCCTTCGAGTAGCGGAACACATTGTCGCTGTAGAAATGGCGGCTGTACACCGCCTCGCCGTAGCCGCCAAGAGTCAGGCTGCTTTTGGTCTCTGTGCTGTCCTTTTGCGCCCAAACAGGGGCTGTGGCCCCCAATGTCAATATTGCACAAAGAGTTAGTATACTTTCAGTTATTCGCATATCACAAATCAATTTTTTCTGTTGCAAAAATAGAGTTTATCCCCCGCACGGGCAATCACCACTTTTGGTGATTTTCCCCACCATACAATTAATGTATGGTGACACAAATCCCCATTTATGGTTATTGCGGGGATGACGTAATGGTAGTAATTTTGCAGCCAAAAAACAAGTAATTATGGCATTTTTAAGCAAATTATTCAGCAATGCCCGTAAACCGGAAGGTTTTTTGGGACGAATGATGGTCAACGGTATGAACGGCGGCTCCCACGCCCGCATGGCGGAATGGGGCCTCTCGTTTGTCAGTGTGGGCGAGAAAGACAATGTCCTTGATGTGGGCTGCGGCGGGGGCGCCAACCTCGCACGTCTGATGAAACTGGCACCTAAGGGTAGGGTGCAGGGCATCGACTACTCGCCCGTTTCTGTATCCAAATCGCGGAAAGTGAACGCCAACGCGATAGCCGACGGCCGTTGCATGGTGCAAGAGGGCAGCGCCGATGCTCTGCCGTATGCCGACAGCGAGTTTGACCTCGTCACCGCCTTCGAGACGGTCTATTTTTGGCCCGATATCGAGGAGTGCTTCCGTGGCGTGCACCGCACGTTGAAGGATGGTGGCAGCTTCGTCATCGTCAACGAGGACGACGGTCTTACGGACAACAACGAGAAGTGGGAGAAGATGATTGACGGCATGCACACCTACACCCCCGAAGAACTTCGCACCCATCTTTCTGCAGCAGGCTTCCGCGACATCGGCGTCCACCTCGACGACCGGCACCACTGGCTCTGTGTGGCAGCTGTGAAATAGGTCGTTTGTTCCTAGGGTCTCCGGAAACAGTCAGAGGGTCACATAACGGCTACTTTTCGCTCTGCAACCACCTCAGTTGTTAACATAAATTAACATAAATCCACAAGAACCTTAGTGGCCGATGTAAACAACTGGTACTCTTGGTACTAACTCCGTATCATCCCCCTATCAACTCCCTACCAACTCCTACCCAACTCCTACCACGGTAGGAGATGATAGGGAGTTGGTAGGGGGGGGGTAGGGTGGTTGCTTTTATTTCGGTTTGAAGGCGGTGCAGTGGTAGGTGTGGGTCGACTTGTTATAGTCAATGGTGACGGAGAATCCGTTTTTGATCATCTTGGTGGCCCATTCAGCCACTTCGCGCTCGCTGGTGGAGGAGAATTTGATGCTTTCGCCTTTGGCATCGAGACAGCTCCTGTTGGGCGCTGCGATGCAGATGCTGTGACCCAGTTTGGCATAGTCCAATAGCTTGAAGTAGAGCGAGGTGAGGTCTTCTTCGGTGCGCACTTCACCGATGTAGGCTTGGTCGTCGACAATGTAGTTCACGGCACCCGAGGCGAAGACGGCCCCAAAAGAGGTGGGATTATCGCCGGAGTTGGTTCCGGGCGGTTGGATGGTGGGATCGGCGTGACGGTTCTTCACCGTGTCGGTCGAAAGGACGGGATAGTGCTTTGGGTTCTCTTTCTGTGGACTCATGGGACGTGCTCGGTCGACATAGCTATAGGAGTTGCAGGAGGTCGCGAGGAGTCCTGCGATGAGAGCTGCAAGGAAATATAACGATTTGCGTTTCATTGGTTTTTGAGTTTTTCGAGGTGGTACAAGAATACGGTTTGGGTCTGCCTGTCGTCCTCGGTGGTGACGATGCAGAGTGCTTTCTCCCGGCGCGAGAGGAAGAGGAAGGTGTGGCCGGTGGTGTCGGCCGGCAGGAGCCAGCTTTGCATCACGTCTTCGCCTTGGGAGAGAAGCTGTTGGCGATGTTCATCGAGTGGCGGGAAGGCAAATTCCTGCTCCATCCATTGCCAACCGGCGGAGTCGAGCGCCTCGATGGTGACCACCTCGACGCTGACGCTGTCGCCAAAGGCGAAGTTGTCGATGAAGCCCACGCGGACACCGCTTTGATGCTTATACTGCCGGTAGAGGTTGCTGACGTCGGGCTCGCCCGCCGGCCAGAAATGCCAGACGGTGATGCCTGCGAGCGCCAGTAGCAGCAGGGCGGCGGTGATTGTCCATAGTCGTTTCATAATGCAGGTATCAGGTTAAGAGTTTGTTGGCACATTGAATGACGGCTTCCTCCTGGCCGTCGAGGTTGCAGGCCACCATGCTGTCGGTGCCGGAATGGGGGAGGAGGGCACTGTAGATCATGGGGACGGCTATCAGCAAGGCGACGGAGAGGAGGGTGCCGGCAATCTGACGGCGCAAGGCCCAGGGCTGCAGGTCGGCTGTCAGGTCGGCGCCAAGGGAATGGAGGTGCTCGACGTCGTCGATATGGCGGCGGCGGGTTTCGTCGCGGAGGAGCTGCTCAAGCTGTTGTTCGTTCATGACTCGGAGGTTGTTTGGTTTTTCATTTTTTCTATTATGCGGTAGCGTGTCTGGCTGATGGAGGCCGCCTTTATGCCCATGGTGGCGGCAATTTCGGCTGTTGTGTAGCCGTCCAGGATGAGGTCGAGCACGCGGTGTTCGTATTCGGTGAGGGTGGTGGCCAGGGAGTTTATCAGGGCCCGGTTGTCGACGGTCTCTTCGGCAATGGTGCGGGCTTCGTCGAGGGAGGTGGTGTCGATGGAGTGTCGTGCGTTGAGATGTGAGAAAACGCTGCGGCAGTGGTACTTGACCCATAGGCGCTCCTGCCGTTCGTTGGCATCGGGGCGCAGGGTGTGGCGGTAGTGCCAGAGGGCGGCGAGGCAGTCCTGCATGAGGTCTTCACAGTCTTCGCGGTGGCCCGAAGCCTGCCACCAGCAGAGGCGACGGATGAGCGCTTTGTGGCGTTGCATCAGACGGTCGAAGTCGGAGTATCGGTTAGTTTCGGTTGCCATGTTTTTTGTGTCTGCCTACATACATATATAACAGACTTTTTGCCAAATCTCTACAGGAGGGGTGTGATTTTAACTATTTTTATGAAAAAAAACAATAGCCGTGAGCGGAAGCCCACGGCTATAGAAAGTCGCCTTCAGCGTTTAAGGGTGTTATTTTTCACGGATGACATCGCCGTGGTCGTTGACAATCATGCGATACCACTCGGGGGTGTAGGCGGGTTGGGCAGGGAAGACGGCCATGCCGGAGGCGGTGCGCTCAAACTTGCCGTCTTTCTCCTTCTTGATGTTGCCGTCGATATATTTGACGAGGAGGTAGCGGTCGAGGTTGTTCCACTCCATCATCATTTTGTTGGCCTGACGCGAGCAGAAGTCGTTGAGTTGGTGGGTGAGGGCGTCACCCTCGAGGTCCTTGATGCGGCTGTCGAATTTCTGGACATCGGAGACATAGGTGGTTTCAAGTTTCTTCTGGACTTTCTGGAGGTCGACAATCATGTCGCTGTAGCGGCTGTAGACGAAGTTGGTGACGCGGTTGAAGAGCCAGAATGCTGCCGTCTCGCTGTAGGTGAGCATGTCGCCGTTGCCCTGACGGAAGCAGAGGGGGATGTCGGTGATGCCGCAGTACATGGGGCAGTAGACGGTGGAGTAGGTGTCGTCGACGCCGAACCAGATGATGCCGCCAACCTTGGAGGGTAGCCAGCTGCGGCACTGTGCCACAAAGGAGAAGCCGGTCTGCTGGGTGGAGGTGGCGCGCTCGTGGACATACTTCTTGCCGTTGACCTCAAAACCCATGGGACGCCAGCGGTAAGGGCAGTGGAAGGGACCGGCACCGAGGTCCTTGGTCATGTCCATGGAGGTGCCCTCGTAGTGGTCGCGCATGAGGTTCATCACCTCGAGGACGTCGACTTTGTGGTCGGGTTTGACCCAGAGGGGCATGCGCTCGGCTTTGGCATCACCCATAGCGTATTGTTCATATTTATGCATCCCCGAGGCCACACGGTTGAACATGGCGTAGACACGGGCATCGCAGCCGCGGAGGCCGCTGAAGGTCAACGGAGCGTAGGTGTCGCAGAAAGAGAAGTCCTCGTCCTTGCCGTCGAACCAGCCGCAGGCACGGGCGAAGGTGATGACGTCGGCACTGTAGACGCATTCCACCTCGGGTTCATAGACGTAGTCCATATGGAGGCTCGAGATGGCCTTGTGGAGGCCTTTGCCTTTGGCTTTTTTGAACTTGCCCTCGAGGGGGAACTGTGTGATGCGCGCCTGGTTGGCGTGTCCGCACACGTAGCCGTCGGGAATGCGGCGGGCCACCCACACGGCACCGTCGGTGTATTTATATTTCAGTTTCTTGGCGAGGTCGCCCTTGACGGGAGCGGGGCGTTTGCCGATGAGTTCGAAAATCCACACCTCGTTGGGGTCGCAGATGGAGAAACTTTCACCCTCGCTGTGGTAGGGGTAGTCCTTCAGGAAACCGGCGAGGACGGCAATGGCCTCGCGGGCGTTCTTGGCGCGCTGGAGGGTGAGGTAGATGAGAGAGCCGTAGTCAATGCCGCCCTCAATCTCGTTGGCCAGCTCCTCACGGCCACCATAGGTGGTCTCGCCGATGGCCAGCTGGTGCTCGTTCATGTTGCCCACGACGCTGTAGGTGTGGCCCACTTGGGGAATCTTGATGAGGGGCATGCCGCTGTCCCAGTCAATGACCTGGAAGAGAGTGCCTGCAGGATAGTCGGCGGCACGGCGATAGTAGAGCTCGCCGTAGAGGGTGTGACTGTCGGCGGCATAGGTAATCATGGTGCTGCCGTCCTTGGTGGCACCTTTGGTGAAGAGGAAATTGGTGCAGGCCTCGGACTCGCTGCCGACGAGCAGGGCTGCTCCGAGGAAGACTGCTGCTAAAATGCGGTTGATTCTCATAAGTGTTATTATTTTATTCGTTGTTTTTTCAAAGTGCAAAAGTACAAAATATTTTTGACATGGTGGGAAAAAAGATTTTTCGGCGACGGTGGTCGTCGACACAATAAAAGAAGAGATGTGTCGTTATAGGTAGGTAAAGTTTAATGAAAGAACATGGAGCTGAGCACTTATTTTGAACCTGTAGACACTACCATCGTGGACTTTGCCAGCCGCGAGTTCCACCCCATGCTGGGTGACAATATCGCCACATATGACACTCCCGGCAACTTCCCCGACTGGAAGGAGGCACGCCTGGCACTCTTGGGGGTGAAGGAAGACCGCGGCTCGGTCGACAACCCTGGCTGTGCCGCCGCACCCGACCTGATACGGCACCGCCTCTACCGCCTGGCTACCCCCCATGCCGATACCAGCATCGTCGACCTGGGCAACATCGCCCCGGGCGCCGAGAAGCGCGACACTTATTTTGCCCTCATCGAGGCTTTGCACCAGCTGATAGAAAACGGCACCACCGTCATCATCCTCGGTGGCAGCGACGACCTCGTCTTCCCCATCTACAAGGCCTATGAGGTCCTCGGACGCGTCATCAACATCTGCTCTGTCGACTCGCGTTTCAATCTCGAAGGAGGCGACGAGGTCAACTCGTCCAACTATCTGCAGCACATCATCCTCCAACAACCCAACTACCTCTTCGACTATGTCAATGTGGGCTACCAAACCTATTTCGTTGGACATGAGATGATTGAACTTATGGACGAGCTGAAATTCAGCACCAAACGTCTGGGCGAAGTGCAGCAGTCAATGGTGGGCGCCGAACCGCTGATACGCTATAGCGATGTGGTGGCTGTCGATATCAGCGCCGTCCGTCAAAGCGACGCCCCTGCCAATGCCAACCCCTCGCCCCATGGTTTCTATGGCGAACAGGTGTGCCAACTGGCACGTTTCGCAGGCATGAGCGACAAAACCTCCACGTTCGGTATCTTTGAGATGAACCCTTCGCGCGACCGCGACGGACAGACAGCCCACATGCTGGCACATGCCGTCTGGCACTTCATCGAGGGCTTCTACTACCGCCAGAACGACTTCCCTCACCGCGACAAGCAGTCTTACAAGCGCTTCACCGTGGAAATGCGCGAGCACGGACTCGATATCGTCTTCTACAAGAGCCTCAAGAGCGACCGTTGGTGGATGGAAGTCCCCTGCAACGACTCCGAACGTCGCGAACGCTACCAGCGCCATACGCTCATTCCCTGCAGCTATGCCGACTATCAGCGCGCCATGGACAACGAAATCCCGGAGCTCTGGTGGCACTATTATAATAGAATCAACGGATAATAACGTAATCACGTTATAACGATATAACGAAAAAAACTATGGACCTGAAGTTCAAAGAAAAAATTGACGCACTTGTCAGCGAGGTGGCTGCTATCCCCGACCTGACGACCAAGATTGCCGTGTTGAACTATATCCAGCAGGAGACGGGCTTCCTGCTGTGGCAACTCGAAGACGAACAACGCATCGATGAAGACTCGCGCGATTATTAGTCTGGTGGCATTGTGGATGCTGACGGCGTGCACCGGAGGCTATTCCTTCACGGGCGCCTCCATCCCGCCGGGAGCCAAAACCATCTCTGTGGCCACCTTCCCCAACTATGCCGCCACAGTCAACCCTCAGCTCAGCCAGAAACTCACCGACGAGCTGATGCAGATGTTCTCCTCTCAGACCCCCCTCGACGTGATGAGCAACGAGGGCGGCGACCTCCATGTCGAGGGCGAGATTACCGGCTACGACACCCGCGCCGCTGCACTCTCCTCCAACGACGAGGTCTCCATGAACCGTCTCACCGTCACCATCAAGGTGCGCTTCACCAACAACATCGACCCGGAAGCCAACTTCGAGCAACAGTTCTCACGCTACCGCGACTATCCCGCTTCGCGCGACTTCTCCTCCGTCGAGAGCTCCTTGGTGGGCGAAATCGTTACCGAACTATGCGAGGATGTCTTTAACAAAGCTGTTGTCAACTGGTAAGAACAAAGGGGCAGCGGCAGTCTTTGTCTGCGCCTTGGTTGTCTATGGTTTAACCATGGACTGGTCGGTCAGTTGGTGGGACTGCGGCGAGTTCATCGCCACCGGCTACGGCCTCCAGGTGGGTCACCCCCCAGGAGCACCGTTCTATCAGCTTGTCTCCCATTGCTTCATGCTCCTTTCCTTCGGCAACCCCCTGTGGGTGGCTCCCTTGAGCAATTTCCTCTCCGTGCTTTGCGCTTCCTTCACTGTCATGCTGCTCTACAAGACCATCTTGTTGCTCCTGCAGCGAAGCAATCTCCATTTTTCATTTTCCCAAGGAAGTTCTCATTTTGCCGCTGCGGTGGGTGCCCTGTGCTACCTCTTCTGCGACACCGCCTGGTTCTCGGCCGTCGAAAGCGAGGTCTACAGCATGGCCATGCTCTTCTGCTCCCTCTCCGTGTGGCTCATGTTGTTGTGGGAACGCAACGGGAACCACCGCCTGCTCCTCCTCATAGGCCTCCTCCTGGGACTTGGTGTCTGCGTCCACCTCATGACGCTTCTGGTGGCTCCTTTCCTGCTTTGGATTTTCATAAGATACCTAAGGGCCTCCGGATCTATAAGTCCCCTGAGGGCTTTCTTCCTTGCCATCCCTTTCTTCCTCCTGGGACTCACCCCCTATGCCGTCATCCCTATCCGTGCCGCCGCCAACCCGCCCATCAACGAAGGTAACCCCGCCTCCTGTGAGGATTTCAAGAAGTATTTCTCGCGCGAGCAGTATGCAAAAGCACCCTTCTATCCCCGCATGTGGCGCGAGCGCGACGCCGACCATTGGGCCGACTGGGGCGGCGACGGCAGTTCCCTATGGAGTAACACCAAATACTGGCTCTCCTACCAGTTCGGCTATATGTACTGCCGCTACTTGATGTACAACTTTATCGGTCGCGAGAACTTGGCCTATCAGCCACAGCCGCAGGAATTCTCATCTTTCCTGCCTTCCTCAAAAGACTTTGAGCACCCTGAAAAGAAATCATGTATAGCGAAAAAATTTCAATTCTCAATATTCATCCTGCCGTTCCTGCTCGCCCTTTGGGGATTGTGTCGCCACCGGCGTCGTCAGAAGGGCGACTTCCGTGCCGTGCTGATGCTCTTCCTCTTCGGCGGCGTCATCCTCAACCTCTACCTCAACCATCCCTGCTACGAACCCCGCGAACGCGACTACGCCTATATCCTCTCCTTCTACGCCTTCTCCCTCTGGATTGGCTTCGGCGCCAGCGCCATAATCGAACGCTGGAAGATCGCAGGCTTCATTGTTGCGCTGCTGGCCCCCTTCCTCTTGGCCGTCGGCAACTGGGCCGACCATGACCGACACAACTGCCACTCCGTCCACGATATCGCTATGGCCCACCTCCAGAGTTGCGACCACGGAGCCATCCTCTTCACCTTTGGCGACAACGACACCTTCCCGCTCTGGTACCTCAAATTTGCCGAAAACCAACGCCCCGATATGGACATCTACAATGTCAACGTCTCGGGATTCAGCAAGGTGATGCAGGTTATGGACGACAACAATTTCCGTCGGCCGGTCTACTTCTCCCAGTATGCCTACGACCGCCTCAAGAATCTCTACCCCGGCCGGTTCCGCTGCGAGGGCTTCTGTTGGCGCCTCCTGCCCTCCTCCGAGGGCGTCGACGACAGAGAGCCCCTGCGCCGCCATGTGGCCGACTCCGTCAGGTGGCACATCTCACCAGACGAATATCTCCCCAATGTCTCCAAGCAGTTCCTCCGCATCTGGCAATCCAATACTCAATCCTTATGAAACGCTCACTCCTCTTCCTCATGGCAATCCTCTTGGGCCTCGGAGCCTCGGGTCAGCGCGTCCGCCACGATTCGGTGGCGTGGAGCCCCTCGGCGCTCTCCTTCGACCACTTCCGCGGACGTCCCTCGCTCTCGTCCGATGGCAGTTTCGCCTGCTTCTCCCTCTCTATGACAGGCCTCAACGACACCGTCGGCTCCATCGTCATCCCAGGGTTCCAGACAGCTGCCACCATGCACCCCTACCGCTCGTGGATGCTCCCGGGTAGCTGCAACCCCGGCCGACTCGCCTACCACGACGTGCAGTTCAACCTCGTCGAACTCATGCGCCGCCACCTCCAGCACGACCTCGACCTCGGCGCCGCCGACCCCGACTTCCTCCTCGACGATGCACGCCAGGCACTCTACCAGCAACTCTTCCTCCTCGACTCGGTCTCCGACTACGGACGCGACACTGCTGTCGTCAACCGCTGGAACGACACCGTGACAGCAGCTCTCGCCGCCATGCCTGCCGCCGAACACCGCGGCACCCTCCGTCACGACTGGCTCTTCGAGATGGGCTTCGGTCTCGGTATGCGCGACTACCGCGGCGCCCTCTCCGACGGTTTCCACGACGGCATCGACTTCGACTTCATGCTCAACTTCCTTTGGAACAGGCAGATGCTTGCCTTCGACTTCGGCGTCGGCTCCGCTCCGTTGCGCGACTCTGTGGCTACCCCCGACGGCAACTTCTACCTCGATGTGCCGGCCTCCGACCTCCGCCTGCTCTTCCATTACGGCTTCCGCCTCGTCGACCGCAACCGATGGGCCCTCACCCCCTTTGTCGGTGGCGGCCTCCACGTCATCGACCAAAGCGAGGAGGACGACCCCTTCTCCGTCCATGCCGGCACCCTCTCCGCTGGACTCCTCTTCCAGCACCGTCTCTCCATGGTATTCAGCCCTGTCAGCGGAGGTGTCGAACGCTCCGACTTCGACTTCTTTGTCAAACTCACCGTCGACCACTCCACCTTCAACGGCATCATCGGAAAACCCTCTGGATTCGCCATCTACCTCGACCTGGGCATCGCCCTCGGCTACGGCCACTACTCTCGCCGCTAAAGGCTTCTTCTCACCCACCATTCCTCACCTCCCCATTCTTCCTCTTCAGCCCCGTGGCCTGCCCCTCCCCTCGCAGCGTTTGCTGCAAAAGGAAGAGGGGGCGTATTTTTGTTGCGCCGATGGAAAAAAATTTGGTGGCGAAAAGTTTTTTTTGTATTTTTGTAGGTTGATAATTCGGGTTTTATACGGATAAAACACTAAAAGTCAGAAAGTAAAATAGTAATAATAACAAAATTTGTAATTATGTACACCAAATTCCAACAGCACCTGCAGAAAGAGCTGGCCGACATCGAGGCCGCCGGTCTTTACAAGAATGAACGCATCATCGAGAGCCCCCAGGGCGCCGAAATCATGGTGAAGGGCAAGAAGTGCCTCAACTTCTGCGCCAACAACTACCTCGGCCTCGCCGACAACCCCGAGCTCATCGCCGCCGCCAAGAAGGGCATGGACGCCCGCGGCTTCGGCATGGCCTCCGTCCGCTTCATCTGCGGCTGTCAGGACCTCCATAAGCAGCTCGAGAAGAAAATCGCCGAATTCTTCGGCACCGAGGACACCATCCTCTACGCCGCCTGCTTCGACGCCAACGGCGGTGTCTTCGAGCCCCTCCTCACCGAAGAGGATGCCATCATCTCCGATGCCCTCAACCACGCCTCCATCATCGACGGCGTCCGCCTCTGCAAGGCCCAGCGCTACCGCTATGCCAACGCTGATATGGCCGACCTCGAGGAGCAGCTCAAGGCCGCTCAGAAGAACCGCTTCCGCATCATCGTCACCGACGGCGTCTTCTCCATGGACGGCAACGTCTGCCCGCTCGACAAGATCTACGAGCTCGCCAACAAGTACGACGCCATGGTGATGGTCGACGAGAGCCACTCCGCCGGCGTCGTCGGCAAGACCGGTCGCGGTGTCACCGAGCGCTACAACCTGCGTGGCAAGATTGAGATCCTCACCGGCACCCTCGGAAAAGCCTTTGGCGGCGCCATGGGCGGTTTCACCACCGGTAAGAAAGAAATCATCGACATGCTCCGTCAGCGCAGCCGTCCCTACCTCTTCAGCAACTCGATGGCTCCCGGCCTTGTGGCCGCCGGCATCCGCATGTTCGAGCTCATGAGCGAGACCAACGCCCTACAGGACAAGCTGCACGAGAACACCGACTACTTCCTGCGCCGCATGAAGGAAGAAGGCTTCGACTGCAAGCCCAGCGAGAGTGCCATCTGCGCCGTCATGATCTACGACGCCGCCAAGAGCCAGCAGTATGCCGCCAAGATGCAGGAAGAAGGCATCTTCGTCACCGGCTTCTATTATCCCGTCGTCCCGAAAGGCCAGGCCCGTATCCGCGTCCAGATCAGCGCTGCCCACGAGCACGAGCACCTCGACAAGTGCATCGAGGCCTTCAAGAAAGTCCGTGCCGAAATCGAGAAATAAGGTAGCGACTTTACGATAGCAAAGAGGGCGCCCAAACGGGCGCCCTCTTCTTGCACCCCGACAATTACTATATATTCTTCTTTTAGAAGAATATAAGTCAGAGAGTTATGTTGTGCGGAAGGCCTATAGCATCCCTACACCAAGTCTATACCAACTCTACACCAATTCTAAACCAACTCTATGGTAACAAGGAGGTGCTCTCGTGGTGCATCTAAGGTACCTCCCATGTTCTTTCGGCGCCCTAAGCCCCATCCCGACACAATAAAAAGTCCATTCCTGCGTTTGGTATATTATCAAATATTGGTTATTATGGCAAGAAAACAGGGCGATTACGAGAGCGGTAAACTCGGCAACAAGATATATTACACCTGGCACGGTCGGCAATGCGAGCGTTCCATGCCCACTTCTGTGGCCAACCCGAAAACTGAGGCGCAACAGGCCCATCGCAGCAACTTCGCGATAATATCCAAGCTCTCGTCCTACATGAAGGAGGCACACCTCGTCGGCCTCCACTGGCATGCCGTTCGGAAGAAGGACAGCACCTACTCCATCTTCAAGCACCTCAACAAGGATTGCTTTACTCCCGACGGCCAGGTCGACCTCCCTCGCATCATCGTCAGTCGCGGCACTGTGGAGCGAGTGGAAATCACTTCGGCCTCCATCGACGGCAATGTCCTTACCGTCACTTTCGACAGTCGTGTCTATGGCGGCCGTGCCACCGACGAGTTCTACCTCTTCGTCTACTTCCCCGCCCTCTGCACCGGCCGTCTCGCCACCCCCGTTCCCCGTTCCGCCGGCCTCGTCACCGCCGTCCTCCCTCCCGAATGGCTCCAACCCATCCCAAACACCCAGGAGGAATCCACTCCGGCAATCCCGCAAACCGACCCCCACTCTCTCCACCTCTACGCCTTCCTCCGCTCCACCTACTCCCGCACCTCCGACACCATTCACCTCTCCCTGCCAATCCAAACATCTCCCTCGCGGGTAGGTTCCAATAAGAAACGCAACTTATTGAGAGAATACGAAGGGTGAAAAAGGATTTTTTCCAGCAAAGTGTCCACCATATTGTCACCGACATCTGGTAGAATGAAAAAAAATATGTATATTTGCAGATGTAAACAAAGAATAATAAGAAACGTATCAATAAGAAAAACAGAGTAATATAAGAGTTGAGCATCCTTGATTAAGCTGAGGATACCGAATTAGCACTTCATACACTTCCTGCAATCAGTCGATACACGGGTGTTCGCGCTAAACATAGGGCGTGAGTGTTAATTGTGTCAAATGTGGGTAGTCCTAAACCCAGGTGGTACAGAAAGAACACCGCAATAACGGTGCCTTTTTTATGCCAATCCTTCGACAATCCTTCGGTGGCGCTTCGGTGGTGCAGCCTTCTACGCCCCTTCTTTACTCCCTCTATGTTTTTTTTAACTTATATCTGCTATATCCCAATTGTCAGACATGTCTGACAATTTGACGTGGTCGCATATAGGAGAATTGATCAAAATAGATGACAACCTTGAGCGTAGTTTTTACGAGAAAGAGTGCATCGCTCAAAAGTGGGATGTGCGCACTTTTAAACGACTGATGCGCCCATCAGTTTCAAGACTTTGAAATACAGGCTTCTTGCCTTGCATCTGCCGCAGATTCTCGCCAACAATGTCGGGGAGGGAACAAACCAAATGTAGCATGCAGGTAATAGATCAAACGCCTATTAGTGAGACAATGGTCCTATCGATGATATAATTATCAATAGTAAAGTTTTTTTGTCAACTCAAGAATTATTTGTACCTTTGCAAATTCAATTTAATAGAAATGCTAAACAGATGTCTATATGCAAATACCTTTAAGGAATTCCTTGAGCAGGAACGCCTTGCTGTTTTGGGCACTCTCCATAGCAACTATCATGGCGACGCATTGACTACAACCGACGAGGCCTGGATGGGCGAGATAGACATCATGCAACAGGTATTGATACCTTGGAAGGGTGAGAACGCGCAAATAATCTTCGAATACGAAATACCACGATTGGGCAAGCGCATCGATGTGGTCCTGTTGCTTCGTGGCATCATCTTCTGTCTTGAATTCAAGGTGGGGCAGAAAGACGTCCTGCAAGCCGATGTGGAACAGGTGATGGATTATGCACTCGACCTGAAGAACTTCCATCGTTTCAGTCACGACCGAGTGATTGTTCCCGTCCTTGTACCCACTAAGCGCACCACTTCTTCAACGACGTTTCAGCCGTCTGTCTACGACGACCAGATATACAACCCACTTATTTCGGGTGCCGACCATCTCCAGACGTTAATCTCCAACGTTCTGAATCACGCACACGCCACAGAAGACAAGAGCACAATAACCGATTGGCTCATCAGCCCTTACACGCCTACGCCCACCATTATCGAGGCGGCACGAGCGCTCTATGAGAACCACTCAGTGGAGGATATCACCCGCCACGAGGCCGACGAAGTCTCTACCGACCGCACCATCAACTACATTCTTCAGGTCATCCAGCGAAGCAAGGCTCATAACAAGAAGAGCATCTGTTTTGTGACTGGCGTCCCCGGTGCCGGCAAAACACTAGTAGGTCTCGATGTAGCCATCAAACAGACCTATCAGAATGGCGAGTTAGATAAGGAAAACGGAGCTGTTTACCTATCGGGCAACGGTCCTTTGGTGGCTGTGCTGACCGAAGCATTGGCCCGCGATAACCAGAAGAAATGTACTGAAAGGGGAGAAAAGAAACGTCTTTCTGACTCGCGACGCGAAGTCAGTGAGTTCATCCAAATCATCCACCGCTACCGCGACAATATGCTTGCCAAAATAAAGAATCCCGTGGAGAATGGCGTGGTGGAGATTGACCCCGAAAAAGCCATCCGGTTGGAGCATACTGGCTATGGAGAGGTGGAGCACGTGGCCATCTTCGACGAAGCTCAGCGCAGCTGGACACACAAACGTATTGCCGACTATCTGAAACGTGGAGGCACGTACGGCAACAAACTCAAAGTACCCAACTTCCCTATGTCTGAGGCCGAGTTCCTCATCTGGTCGCTCGACCAACGCGAGGATTGGGCCGTCATTGTCTGTTTGGTAGGTGGTGGTCAGGAAATCAACACCGGTGAGGCCGGCATCACAGAGTGGATCAGGGCACTCAATAATCAGTTCCGTCATTGGAATATCTTTATATCCGACAAGCTGACAGATGCTGAATATGCAGAAGGACGAGTTAATGAACTGCTCGCGGAGAACAACAAGGTAACATTCTCCGACGATTTGCATTTGGCTGTCAGCCTTCGTTCTTTCCGTGCAGAAACCCTATCCGCCTTCGTACATTCGCTACTCTCTTTCCGTCCAGATGCTGTCGAATTGTATCGAGATGTGGCGGGTCGCAACTATCCCGTCGTGCTCACACGCGATATGGATACTGCCCGCAAGTGGCTACGCAATAAGGCTCGTGGTACCCAACAGACGGGCGTTCTTGTTACCAAAGTGGCAGCCCGTTTCAAGCCGCTGGCCGTTAATGTGTTGCCTCAGGATGAGGGCAATGCCGTTCATTGGTTCCTCGAGGACAAGACCGACGTCCGTTCATCTAACTACCTGGAGGATGCCGCCACCGAGATACAGGTACAGGGATTGGAACTCGACTACGCCTGTATCCTGTGGGATGCTGATATGCGTTGCGAGAATGGCGAGTGGAAATACTACAAGTTCAATGGGCGCAACAAGTGGACACCAGAGAACAACGAGGAGAACCAAAAATACATGCTCAACGCCTACCGCGTACTTCTGACACGTGCCCGTCAAGGAATTGTTATCTGCGTTCCAAAAGGCAATTCCAACCTAACACCAGAAGGCTATCCCGAAGACCCCACACGCTTGCCCGAGTTTTATGATGGGACGTTTAACTATTTGAAATCGCTAGGTATAAAAGAAATTTAATTCAAAGAGAATGATTGCATTCATAGATACAGAGGTCGGCATTGATTCGAGACGTACGATGGACTATGGTGCGATACGGGAAGACGGTGCGCAAATTCATTCCCGTTCCCTTAGCGATTTCGCTCTTTTCATAAAAGACTGTGGATTCGTATGTGGGCATAATATCATCCATCACGACTTACAGTATCTTCATATTCCGCAACAGATTCACGCAATAGATACACTTTATCTTTCTCCACTCCTGTTTCCGCAAAGACCTTATCACCGTTTGGTAAAGGATGACAAACTTCAGGTAGATGAGCTGAATAATCCGTTGAATGATGCTATCAAAGCGCGAGACCTTTTTTATGACGAATTAACAGCATGGAAACGCTTGCCCGAAAGACGAAAAACCATCTATTATCTGTTACTCCGCAATGTAGCGGAGTTTAAGGCGTTCTTTGAATATATTGGCATAGACATTTCTTTCCCCTTTAGTTGGGTTGTTGCTGATATTATCAGACAGGAATACAAAGGTTATATATGCAGCAATGCCAATGTTGCTGCGGTTGCAGACAAATATCCTGTGGAATTGGCATTTGCTCTATCTATCATAGGGGTTGGTGACCCTGGTTCAATTACTCCTCCCTGGGTTGTGCACACATATCCGAAGGTGACAAATGTGATTCACCTACTATGCGGTACACCTTGTGATGGGTGTGAGTATTGCAGCAAGCGGCTCGATGCACATGCAGCACTAAAGGAGTTTTTTGGCTATAAGGAATTTCGACTTTTCGACGGAGTCCCCATGCAACAGCAAGCGGTAGAAAGTGCTATTCGAAACGAATCTTTGCTATGCATTTTCCCAACAGGAGGAGGGAAAAGCCTGACATTTCAACTACCGGCACTCCTTTTGGGGCGAAACGAACGGGGGTTAACCGTAGTTATTTCTCCCCTTCAGTCACTAATGAAGGACCAAGTGGATAATCTTTCCAATCGAGGTATTTCTACAGCTGTAACGATAAACGGTCTACTCGATCCCATAGAACGTTCCGCTGCTATTCAACAGGTGGCGGAAGGTTCTGCTGATATGCTATACATTTCCCCGGAGATGTTGCGAAATAAAACCATCGAGCGATTGTTGTTGGGACGAAACGTAGTTAGATTTGTTATCGATGAAGCTCACTGTTTTTCCGCTTGGGGGCAGGATTTCCGTGTGGATTATCTGTATATAGGCGATTTTATCAGACATATACAGGAACAAAAGAAACAGAAGAATCCAATTCCTGTCAGCTGCTTCACAGCTACCGCAAAGCCTAAGGTGGTTGCTGATATTTGCGACTATTTCAGGCAGAAAATAGGTGTAGAGTTGCGGCTCTTCACAGCAAGTTCTGAGCGAAAGAATCTACGTTATTCTGTTCTGCAAGCGAACACTCATGATGAAAAATACCATCTGCTCCGGTCATTGCTCATTGGACGATCCTGTCCTGCTATTGTATACTGTGCCCGAACCAAACGCACTAAGGAGCTGGCAGCAAAGTTAAGGTCGGATGGAATAAGAGCCCTCCCATTTAACGGCAAAATGGAAGCGGCAGACAAGATTCGCAACCAAGAGGCTTTTATGAGCGGTGATGCTCAAGTGATTGTTGCCACATCTGCCTTTGGTATGGGTGTAGATAAAAAAGATGTCGGATTGGTTGTCCACTATGATATTAGCGATTCGTTGGAGAACTATATACAGGAGGCAGGTCGTGCAGGACGTGATCCCAAAATGGAGGCCGACTGTTATGTGCTATATTCCGACAACGATCTTGATAAACATTTCATACTTCTCAATCAGACAAAGCTTTCTCTAAGCGAAATTAGACAAGTGTGGAGAGCTGTCAGAGATATGACTGTACAACGTCCCACAATTGGTTGTTCAGCATTGGAAATTGCCCGTAAGGCTGGATGGAGCGACGAAGTGCCAGATATTGAGACACGTGTTCGTGCAGCATTGGCTGCGTTGGAAAATGCTGGTTTTATTGTTAGAGGAAGCAATTCGCCACATCTGTTTGCCACCGGAATTACCGTGAATACGATGGACGAAGTCAGACATCGCCTGTCTGTTTCTCCTCTCTTCGATGATACCACACGGGAACAATCTGCGCGAATAATAGGTTCATTAATAAGTAAGCGTGCTACCTCTGCAAACAACAACGAGGCGGAAAGTCGCATAGATTATCTTGCCGACCTGCTTGGGATGACCAAGGAGACCGTCATTAGCAGCATAAACTTGATGCGACAGGAGGGAATCTTGGCCGACACGCAGGATATGCAAATCTGGGTGGACAAAATAAACTTGAAACGGCTACTTGATATCACTTTACAACTTGAACAATTTCTAATTCAACAAATCACAAAGGGCTGTCCTCACCTCAATTATAAACAACTGAACCAACAAGCGCTTATGGAGGGCCTTAAAAATAGTACACCTAGGCGTTTGCGCACATTGCTCTCATTTTTAGCCCTAAAAGGATATTTGCGAAAGAGCGAACATGCTGAAAGCGATAGTGTTTCCATTTATCTTTTGCTCGAAAAAGATGATATTAATGCCCGTTTCGGACGACGTGCCGATTTATGTTACTATATTGTTAGCACTATAGGAGCACAAGCTGTCCAATTACACAAGGAGAATCCCTCGCAATATGTTACCTTCTCTTTGGTCGATCAGCTAAGGAACTACAATGATACTCATATCACCTTGGAGCCAAAACCATCATTAGCTGATATGCAGGAGGCGTTCCTTTATTTAAGCAGAAATGAAGTACTGAAGATTGATGGTGGTTTTATGGTAATATATAACACCATGCAACTGGAGCGTAAAGTAGAACGACGTACTCAGTACGGCAAGGAACAGTATCGCCTACTTGACGCTTTCTACAGGCAGCGGATGCAGCAAATCCATATCGTTGGAGAATATGCAAACATGATGGTCAAAGACTATCCCGCCGCAACAAAATATGTGAATGACTATTTTACGCTGGATTATAATCTATTTATAAGACAATATTTCAAGGGAGAACGTAAAACGGAAATATCCCGCAATATCACTCCCTCAAAATACCATCAACTTTTTGCTACACTATCCGCACGTCAACGTCAAATTATTGACGATAAGGAATCTCAATATATCGTTGTCGCTGCAGGACCCGGTAGTGGAAAGACACGTGTATTGGTGCACAAACTGGCATCTCTCCTGCTGATGGAAGACGTAAAACATGAGCAATTGTTGATGTTGACTTTCTCGAGGGCTGCAACTACGGAGTTCAAACGGAGACTTATCGATTTGGTTGGCAATGCTGCTCACTATGTTGACATAAAGACATTCCACTCCTTCGCATTTGACCTCTTGGGACAACTTGGAAGTTTGGAAGAGGTGGATCAAGTGGTCGACCGTGCAGCAGAAATGATAGAAAAGGGTGAGGTTGAGGAGAAAAAGGTTGCCAAGAGTGTGCTTGTAATCGACGAAGCACAAGATATGTCCAAAGAGGACTTCCGGTTGGTACGTGCTTTGTTGCAACGTAACGAAGAGATGCGTATTATTGCCGTTGGTGATGACGATCAAAACATCTACCACTTCCGAGGGAGCAATTCGGCATATATGCGGTCGTTGGTTGATCAGCAAGGAGCTACTCTTTATGAGATGACTGACAATTATCGTTCTGATCAGGCGATTGTCAACTTCGCAAACGATTTTGTATGCCGTATTCCAAATCGAATGAAGTGCTCGCCTATTGTCTCCACGAGTGAATCTTTGGGATCGGTAGATTTTTTGCCTAAGTCCTCGTTTTCTACCATCACAGAAACTCCATTTGCAGACACTACTGCCATCTTGACTTTTACAAACGAAGAAGCCTTACAAGCGGCATATCATCTGGAACGTCAGGGATACCACCCCCTACTGATTCAAGCCACAGAAGGATTTCGTTTTATAAATCTGGCTGAGATACGTTACTTCGTCAAGCAATTTGGGAAAGATTCAGACATAGTGATTCCAAAAGACGTATGGGAGACTGCCAAGCAGCGTACTGAGCAAACCTATGCTAACAGCCGTATTTTGCCAGTCATTCAACGATTCTGGAAAGACTACGAGCAAACACACCGCTCGTTTTACCGTACCGACCTTCGCCAGTTCTTGTTGGAATCAAATATCGAAGATTTCGCCAGCATTGATGGTAAATCAGTTTACGTCAGTACTATCCATAAGGCCAAAGGGCGCGAATTTGATGCGGTTCATCTATGGCTGTTTGGTTTACATGACATAGATGTTGATACTCTGCGAACCTTGTATGTGGGAATGACCCGTGCCCGTCACAACCTGTATATACATTCTGATAGCCCTCTTTTTGGTCAGCGTCCTTTAGATGTGCAAAAACAGCAAGAAAAACGTATAATCATCACTCTTTCGATGCGAGATGTTTGGCTCGATTATTTCCGTGACCACAAAGCCGAGGTGCTGGCATTGCGTAGTGGCGACAAACTTCGTTATAGAAACGGCATTCTATATTCGGAGCAGAACCAACCTATTGCATCCCTATCTAAAGGCAAGCGGGAAGATATCTCAAAACTGAATCAGCAAGGATATCAAGTTGTCGATGCGGAAGTAAGTTATGTGCTTGCCTGGCGTCCCCGCGAAGAGCCGCAAGAAGTGGCGGTATGTTTAGCAAATTTATACCTGGAAAAAGTATTGTAATTTTTTACAAAACAAAAACTTATAACCTATAGACAAGGCTTCTAAACTAAACAATGATAATCACCATGGAAAACAATCATAACAACCCTATCCTTTTCACCCCACAGGAGATGCTGTCGCCGTTCGATGCCATCAAAGAGACGGACGGGGAGGGTCGTGAGTGGTGGAACTCGCGTAAGCTGGCACGGTTGCTGGGTTATCAGAAATACTGGAACTTCGAGCGGTTGGAGGACAGAGGACGTTTTACTTTTGCAAATGTCCGACAGAATTAGAAAAATTTGAATCCGTGCGGACAAATGTTGACAAACTATTGTTTACAATACTATGACCGACACGACGACAGCGGTGCAGCGGCACCGCTGTATGTCGCATATCCGCTCGAAGGGCACTAAGCCCGAGCTGAAGGTGCTGTAGCGGTGCCTTTTTCGGAATTGGTTTGCTGCAAGGGGTGATTTCCTGTTTGCTTTTGAAGGAGGGGCGGCCGAATTGAATTCGGCCACAATGGACAAAGGGACAACGATGGACGAAGGAGCCACAATGGACAAAGGGGCGACAATGGACAAAGGGGCGTCGGAATTGGTTTGCTGCAAGGGGTGATTTCCTGTTTGCTTTTGAAGGGGAAGGGCGGCCGAATTGAATTCGGCCACAATGGACGGGCCACAATGGACGAAGGGGCGACAATGGACGAAGCGTTTGGGACAATAAAAAATGTTTCTGTGCGTTTATTTTAGAAACAGTACAGTATAGAAATACCATGGCGGTGCAGGAAAAATGGCAATGGCAGGAGCCGGGGACGGCTTGGAATGGGGTTGGTATATATCATATCACGCTGACGGTGCCTTCGCGCGAACCTCTGCTGGGCACCTTGGTGATTCCGCAGAACGACCCGACGCAAGCTCATGTGACCAGGACGACATTGGGCGAAGCTGTCGTGGAAGAGCTTTACGTGATGTGCAAGCACTATCCCGCTATCCGCATTCTCCAGTTCTGCCTTATGCCGGATCATCTGCATGCCATTATCCATATGACACGGGTGATGGATACCAGTATTCGCAATGTGATTCGCGGATATTGGCAGGGGGTTAAGAGGCATGGTCGGGCACACACTTTGTCGATTAGCCCCGAATTGAATTCGGGAACAGCAGACAACGGCTCAGGGAAAACAGACAAAGACGCGGGGACAACGGACAAGGAGGCGGCAACGGAAGATTTCTATCCTTTCCCTGTTTTCACCGAACGTCCGTTCATTCGCCCGCTGTCGCGGCGAGGGCAATTGGATACGATGATGCGCTATGTACATATGAACCCCCAGCGGCTGGCTACCAAGCGACTGAAGCCGGGCTTTTTCCGCGTGCAGCGGGGAATTGAGATTGGCGGACGCAGCTACGCTGGTGTGGGGAACGCGACGCTGCTGATGGCCGAACGGTTTGAGACGGTGCATGTGCGGCGGGCGATGGTGCAGAAGGCCGAACAGGGCGACGACGCTCCGCTGCGCGACTATATGAACGGCTGTGTGCTGGCGGCGCGCAAGGGGGCGGTGATGGTTTCGCCATTCATCTCGCCACAGGAGAAGCAGGTGATGGAGGTGCTGCTACGGGAGGAACTGCCGTTCGTCCTCCTCACGGACAACGGCTTCCGGGAATACTACAAGCCCACGGATGCCCTCTTCGACGCTTGCGCCGCAGGGTGCGTGCTCATCCTCAGCCCTTGGGAATACGATGCTGGCAAACGCCACATTAGCCGCGAGGACTGCGTGGCGCTCAACACGATGGCAGAAGAGATAACAACGATATGACAGACACGATGACACCGGAGCAGCGGCATAGGTGCATGTCGCATATACGCAGCAAGGCAACGAAGCCGGAGCTGAAGGTGCGGCGGTGGCTGTGGAGTCATGGGTATAGGTATCGGCTGAATGTGAAGAGTGTGCCGGGGAAGCCGGATATCGTGTTGCGGCCATACAGGACGGCGATATTCGTGAACGGCTGTTTTTGGCATGGATACGGTGTGCGGCTGGAAGTCGCACAAATTGAAAATTCAGAATTGAAAATTGAGAACTCGGCGTGCTGCAAGATTCCCTCTTCTAACCGCGAGTTCTGGGTCGCCAAAATCCGCCGCAACCGGGAACGCGACCAAGAGAACTACCGTGTGCTGCAGGAGAACGGGTGGCAGGTGATTGTGGTGTGGGAGTGCCAGCTGACACCGAAGAAAATAGAGCACACTATGCGCGAAGTGGAGCTACTCCTCAACGACAACCTCCTCTCGCTCTACAAGCACCACGCACCCATTCACTACACCATCGAGGAAGAGGATGCCCCACTCCCCATGGCCGCAGAATCAAATCAATTGTAGCGAAGAGTCCATTTTTTTTTCGCTTACTACAATAAATGACAAAAATAATCTCAATAATCTCACAATGATACAAACAGGAATCAAGGGCCGTCTGGAAGAGACGGTGACGCCCGAAATGAGCGCCGCACGTGTGGGCAGCGGTCTGGAGGATGTCTTTGCCACACCCATGATGATAGCCCTGGTCGAGAAGACCTGCAACGAGAGTGTGCTCCCCTTCCTCGACGAGGGGCAGGGCACCGTGGGCACGCTGGTCAACGTGGCCCATACCGCCGCCACCCCCATCGGCATGCGCGTGTGGTGCGAGAGCGAGCTGGTGGAAGTCGACCGCCGTCGGCTGGTGTTCAAGGTGAAGGCTTTCGACGAGTGCGGCGCCATTGGCGAAGGCTCTCACGAGCGTTTCATCATCGACACCGCGAAATTCATAGAGAAGGTAAGAAATAAAAACCAAGAGCTATGAAATGCGGGATGACCTCACTTCTTAGCTCTTGGCTTTTTCTTATGGGTTCATAAAAATCACTCTGCCGAGTGGGCGTTGGCGTCGGGGTTGACGCGCTTCACCATGCCCTGCAGGGCGGTTCCGGGGCCTACCTCGATGAATTCGTCGGCGCCGTCTTTGAGCATGTTCTGCACCGTGTAGGTCCAACGCACGGGCGAGGTGAGCTGCATGAGGAGGTTCTTCTTGATCTCGGCAGGGTCGCTGTGCGGCTGGGCGTCGACATTCTGGTAGACGGGACAGACGGGCTTGCGGAACTCGGTGCGCTCGATGGCTTCGGCCAGCTCCACGCGGGCGGGCTCCATCAGAGGACTGTGGAAGGCGCCACCCACTGCCAGCGGCAGGGCTTTGCCTTTGACCTCTTTGACCTTCTCGCAGGCACGGGCCACTCCCTCGTTGGTGCCGCTGATGACCAACTGGCCGGGGCAGTTGTAGTTGGCCGGGACCACCACTTCGCCCTCCACCGAGGCGCAGATGTCCTCGACGGTCTTGTCGTCGAGCTTCAGCACGGCGGCCATGGTCGACGGGGTCTTCTCGCAGCATTTCTGCATGGCGTTGGCGCGGGCAATGACGAGCTTCAATCCATCCTCGAAACTCATGGCGCCGGCGGCAACCAAGGCCGAAAACTCGCCCAGCGAGTGGCCGCCCACCATGTCGGGCTTGAAGCTTTCGCCCATATATTTGGCTAATATGACACTGTGGAGGAAGATGGCAGGCTGCGTCACCTTGGTCTGCTTCAGGTCCTCCGGCGTGCCGCCGAACATCAGGTCGGTGATGCGGAATCCGATAATCTCATTGGCTTTCTCAAACATGGCGCGGCACTCTTCGTTGCCGTCGTACAGGTTCTTGCCCATGCCCACAAACTGGGCCCCCTGGCCGGGGAAAATGTATGCTTTCATTCTTTATTCTTTAGTTTTGTTGTTTTAACAATAACGTTATATTTTTCCAAATATTGTGCGGCGACGGCGGAAGGAATGCCGCCATCGGCAGGCGGAAGAGGCGTGTGGCGAGTATCAGCTGGGCAACGGCCATGAAACTCTGTGCCGTGAGCGATGCCCATGCCGAGCCGGTGGCCCCCAGTCGGGGAATGAGCACCAGGTTGACAATGACGTTGAGCACCAGCGTCGTGGCGGCGAAGAGGTTCAGGTGGCGCAGATATTTGCCCGCGGTGAGGAGGGTGCCGAAGATGTAGGTGATGCCGATGGGGATGATGCCGAAGATGACCACCCGGAACACAGGTACATAGGGCGCGTAGTTTTCATGATAGAGCAGCTGCATGATGGGTTCTGCCCACACGGCACATACCACCGACACCCCCACGGCAAAAATCATCATGGGCCAGAAGACGAGGCGGACGATGCTCGCAAGTTGAGAGTCTTTGGATAGGGAGTCTTGGTTGGCGGGCTTTATCTCCTTGCAGAGCTTGGAGAAGACGGGCAGCAGCGGCACGCTGACGAGGTAGGCCACAGCAGTGAGAGCGTCCAGGAGGCGGAAGGCACCGGCATAGACACCGGCGTCGGCATCGCCCGCCAAACGGCGCAGCAGGATGGGGTCGATGCGGTTGTAGCTGGCCATGAGCAGCACCAGCAGGGCAAAGGGGGCGCTCTTCTTGAGGATGACAAGGAAGAATGGTAGTGAAAAGTGAAAATGGAGAATTGATAATTTCGCTTTGCGGGCAATGACCACAAAGGCCAGCAGGGCCGTCAGGCTGTAGGCTATGACTTGCGCATAGACGAAGTGGTAAATGGTGAATTGGAAATGGAAAAGTGAGAATTGGGGGCCCCACAGCAGGCTGCCGCAGATGAGTATCATCAGCACGCGGTCGAGCACCGAGAAGAGGCTGTCCCACTTGAAGAGCAGCAACCCTTCGAAGTTGCTGCGCAGATAGAGGATGAGCGAGCTCAGGAACTGGCACACCGTGAGCCACGCCAACAGGCGGAACTCCTCGCTGCCGTATCCCATCAGCGCCCCTACGGTGAAGGTCGCCACAAGGTACAGCCCCAGCAAGCAGACCTTGATACCCAGGATGCCGCTCAGGTGCTTGGCTATCAGCTGCGGATGCTGCGCGATGTTGCGCGTGTTGAAGTTGGTGATGCCCAGGTCGAGCAGGATGTTGAGAATGACGCTGAGGTTGAAGATGGAATAGTAGAAGCCGTACATCTCGTTGCCGACGGCGTTCTGCACCCCTACCTCGACACCGAGAATCCAGAAGGGTTTCACCAGCAGGTTGGCCAGCAGTACCCAAAACAATCCCGAGAGTAGCTTCTTCTGCATGGCTATGGTTTATCGTCCAAGGTTGAGGTTGGGAAGGTTGGTGGTGGGAAGGCCTTTTCTTGGTATCGACATTTTCTTATCCATAACCTCTTTTTGCTGTTGTTCTTTGTCCACTGTCCACTTCTCCTCCATCTCCCATTTCTCGCGCAGGCTGAGGGTCTTCTCGAACATCATGGATTCTTCGGGCTGACGCTGCAGGCGGTAGTCACAGGGAGTCCAGCGGCCGTCGCCGTTGCGGTCGATGACGGCCCGCAGGCGGTAGTCGCCACTGGGCAGGTGGATGAACCGCAGCTTGCCGCTTCTGGCAAGTGCCTGCTGCTGTACCACGGTGTCGCGCTTGTCGAGCACCTCGACCACCAGCGGGAACCCCGTCCGGTTGTCGATGCCGATGCTCAGGGTGCCGTAGTCCTTGGGGCTCATAGTGAATGTCAGGCTGTCGTTGCGGTTGCCGTAGAGGTCGGTGAAGAGCCCTTCGGCCAAGCGCACGCGGTATTGCTCACCGCTCTTGATGCCGGTGGCCATGATGTGTGCCGTGATACCGCTGATGTCGAGGGCCACGGGACAGAGACTGACGGTGCTGTCTTTCAGATGCATGACCTCGGCCATCGCGCTATCCTCCACGCTGACGATAGGATTGCTGAAGGCCAGACCCAAGTCGTCGTAGTAGGCTTTGTTGCCATCGCAGAGGGGTGTCATCAGGGGCTTCTTCTCCTCCTTGGCACCCACCATGGTGCGACGGCCGCCCTTGCGGCTGGCGGTGTAGCGCAGCTTGAGGGTGTCCTGCAGGCCGGTGTCGGAGATGACGAGGCGTGCCGAATCCCTTTTGGAATCGAAACACCAGGCTGTGAGGGTGTCGCGCTTGGCGTTGAGGCGTGTTTGCCATTGTGCCCTTTCGTCTTCGATATGAGGGTTCTGCATGGGCAACTGGCTGACGATGGTGATGCGTCCCGGCGCAGCGAATTCACTCTTCAGGATGCGCTGCTGTGTGTTGTCGGGCTGCGAGATGAGGTACAACAGCCGGTGGGTGCTGTCGGAAGTGGGGTGGCTGGCCGAAACTGAGGTATCCCACGCGACTGCGTCGGCCACGTCGACCCTCAGGTTGCGGTTCTTGTCCTCGAGGGCCACCAGGCGGTATTTGCCCTCGGGGATAAAGTGGAAGGCGAAATTGCCCTCCTTGTCGCAGCGGGTCACAAAGTCGGGCTGGACAAAGGTGGCGATGGTGTCGTCTAAAGCGACGACATCGCTTTCAGGGTCTTTGTAGGCCATCACCGTCACCGTCTCTTTCCAAGGTTTGCCGCTGCGGGCGTCAATCACCCGGCCGCCGAGGCTCATGGTGTCCATAGCCTCGCCGGTGGAGAAGACATACTCGTAGCTGGGCAGCAGGTTGCCCTCGGTGAAGTCGGCGATGGCTTCCTTGAACTGGAAGAGGTAGGTGGTGTTCTCCTGCAGGGTGTCCTTGATTTTCACCAGCACACCCTTGCCCTTGGTGGTGATTTCGGGCTTGTTCTTCATCGGGGGCGACACGAGGACATTCTCCGAGGCGTTCTTCAGCACCACATACTCGTCGAACTGGATGTAGAACTTGTTGTCGGCAAAATGGCGGCTTTCGTTGGCAGGCTTGCAGCCGAGAGCCACGGGCGGCTCCTCGTCCTTGGGGCCGCCGGTGGGATAACCCTGCCGGGCACACCCGTTAGCCAAAACTAGTAATACTATACTAACTATAGATACTAGAAAACGCCTCATTGTTAAAACAGTTCGTTGATTTCTTTGTGTAGCTCCTCGAGGGCTTTGTCGGTGGGCAGGTGCTGGGCCGCCGAAGCGAAGATGGAGGCTGCCAGACGCGTCGGGTCGTCGGTGTCGGTGAGGGTTACGGCACTGGAGTTGACGAGGTTGATCATCTCGTCCTTGGACTCGCGGATGCGCGCCCAGGTGGCGGGGTCGAGGTAGACCTGCTGCGAGAGGTTGTGCTCCCACTCGTCGCGGATGTTCTTGGTCATCACCCCCTGCAGCAGCTTGAGGTCCATGCCGGGTTGGTAGCAGCGCAGCACCAGGCTGTCGGGCGAGATGCGCTCGAGGAAGAGCGCCATGCGCTCGTAGGCCTGCAGACGGATGGGGGTCACCACCTTGAGGGTCTCGCGACGCTCGTCGATTTTCATCTGCAGCAGTCGCTCTTTCTGCTGGTTGTCGAAATAGCGCTTCACCAGCAGGTAGAAAATCCATCCTGCCAGTGCCAGGGTGGCCAAAACGGCCAGTGTTGTAATAAGGTAATGTATCATTGCATCAATTTGTTTACGAGTTCAGCAACACCTTTGGTGGCCACTTCTTTGATGAACGTCACCGGGCGGCTCACGGGCACCTCCTTGGGGTCGACCACATAGCACGGCACCCCGCGCTGCACGTAGTGGATGAGGCCTGCGGCAGGATAGACGGCCATCGAGGTGCCGACGACGATGAAGATGTCGCACTGCTCGCAGAGGGCAGCGGCAGGCTCGATGTTGGGCACCGCCTCGCCGAACCACACGATGTGGGGACGCAGCTGTGTGCCGTCGGGAGCTTTGTCGCCCAGCACGATATCCTTGTCGCCCACCTCGACGATGAGGTCGGGGTTGCGGTCGCTGCGACCCTTGGTGAGCTCGCCGTGCAGGTGCAGCACATGGCTCGAACCCGCACGCTCGTGCAGGTCGTCGATGTTCTGCGTAACTATCTGTACATCATATTTCTCCTCCAAACGGACCAATTGGCGGTGGGCCTCGTTGGGTTGCGCCTGGAAGAGCTGGCGGCGACGCTCGTTGTAGAAGTTGAGTACCAACTCGGGGTTGCGTTCATAGGCCTCATGCGTGGCCACATCCTCCACGCGGTAGTGCTCCCACAACCCGTCGGAGTCGCGGAAGGTCGAGATGCCGCTTTCGGCGCTGATGCCCGCGCCGGTCAATACCACTATCTTTTTCATATCTTTTAATAACGTCCCTGCTGCTATTTTATTGTATGTATTTATAAAAAGCGATTTCAATTTTTTTTCTGTCGGCGAATCAAACGTTTTTCTTTCGCCTGCGTCAGCCCTTTCCCTTCCGAAGGGGACAGGGATGGCATAAGTTCCGTTTGTTGTTGAGAATGAAATGTTTATACATTTCTTGCATTTTTTCGGCTTTGCCCTCGGAAACCGCCCGAATACCACATTTCTATTTTGTTGATTCACAGTATTCTATAGGTATCAACTCTTTCCCAACTCCTTACCATCTCCCTACCATCTCCGTGTCATCTCCCACCACGGTAGGAGATGGTAGGTCGTTGGTAGGTCGGTGGCACGCTGAGAAGATGCTTTTTGGGTTAACTATAGGGTAAAAAAAATCCCCTCCTCGCTCCTGGTAGCAGGGGCGGGGAGGGGATTCACTTTTATGTCTGTTCGGAAGGTTATTTCAATGGGGTGAGTGTGGTGCGGCGGTTGAGTGCGCGGCCTTCGGGGGTGTCGTTGGTGGCTATGGGGCGTGATTCGCCGTAGCCGCGGTAGGTAAGGCGGTCGGCGGGGACGCCGCGGAGGATGAGGTAGTCGTAGACGGCTTTGGCGCGGCGCTCGCTGAGGACGAGGTTGTCCTCGTCCTTGCCCACGGCATCGGTATGGCCGCCCACCTCGAGGCGCAGGCGCGGGTGGCGCAGCAGGGCTTCAGCCAGGCGGTCGAGGCCGGCTTTCGAGGCTTCGTAGAGCTCGGCGCTGGCGGTGAGGAAGTGGATGTTGCGCAGCGTCACCGTGTCGCCGAGGGTGAGGAGGTTCTCGGCCTGGACGACGGGGTCGATGAAGGTGATGCGCTCGGGGCGCACGGGTGCCGGCATGACGAAGGAGTAGAGGTCCTGACGGCCATAACCACCGAAGCGGTCGGAGGAGAAGATGGCCGTGCGGCCGTCGGGGGCCACGATGAGGTTGTTCTCCTCGCCCACGGTGTTGATGGGGTAGCCCAGGTTCTTCACCTCGCCCCAGGTGCTGTCGGACAGCCGTTTGGCGCAGAAGAGGTCCATGCCGCCCATACCGGTATGGCCGTCGGAGGCGAAGTAGAGCGTTTTGTCGTCGAAGTGGATGTAGGGGGCGGTCTCGTTGCCGCGGGTGTTGATGGAGGGACCCAGGTTTCTGGGCTCACTCCAGAGGCCGTCCTCGAGGGTGCAGCACCAGATGTCGGTGCCGCCGTAGCCGCCGGGGCGGTTGGAGGCGAAGTAGAGGGTGTAGCCGTCGATGGAGAGCGAGGGGAAGGATTCCCAGTAGACCGAGTTGACGGGTGCGCCGAGGTTGCGGGGTTGCCCCCAGCGGCCTCCCTGGCGCACACTCATGTAGATGTCGCAGCCGCTGTGCTCTTTCTCGCTGCGGCCACAGGCGGTGAAGATGACCACGCGGCCGTCGTGCGAGATGGTCTGGGCCCCTTCGTTGCCGTGACTGTTGAGGGGTTGGGGCATGCGGTGGGCCGGACCCCAGTCGAGCTCCATGGTGTCGTAGTCGGACCAAAAGAAGTCTTCTTCGTAGTCGAGGCCGCGGTCGGTCTGAGCGTTGCGCGGCGAGCGGCGCGTGAAGACCAGCATGCGGTAGTCGGCCGTGAGGGCCGGGAGGTATTCGTCGTCCTCGGTGTTGACGTTGGGGCCGAGGTTGATGGGCCGGAAGGGCACGGGGTTTTCGACGGCGTGTTTGCGCCAGCGTGCCACACGGAGGCCGTCCTGCGCCTCGCGGCGCCACTGGAGGACGCTCTTGGTCTCCTTGAGGTCTTTGAGCAGCGTGGAGGCATGGTCGTAGTGCTCGATGGCCTTGTCGTATTGTTCCAGCGCCAGGTGGTTGCGGCCCAGAAGCAGCCACGCCTCAGCATATTTCGGGTCGGCGTCGATGGCACGGTTGAGGAGCTTGACGGCCTCCTCATACTGCCCCACGACGCTCTTCTCCACGGCCTGCTGGAACAGTTTCTCGCTCTTCGCGTTCTGCCCCACGGCCGCAAGAGGCAGCAGAAGCAATAACAAGATGACTCGTCGCATACTATTTATATTTATTTATCCACTCCTCAACGGCGGGGAGGCTGTCGATGTTGAGTTCCGGGGTGACGAAGTCTTTAATTTGTTTTTTAGGCTCGCCAACGATAGCCTCCGCATTATCGTCATCTCTGTGGGCAAACTCCAGCACCTCTTCTTCCGGGATATCTATTAGTTTCATTTGGTAGCGGTTAAGGTATCGCATATGGTAGGCCACATAGCGTTCCTGGATGGCAAGGTTATGGAAACGTCCCAAGATTCGGCGGAAGTTCGGGTTGTACAGCAGTTTTGCGGTATTTGTTTTGCCAGGATATGCATCGGGATTCTTCTTTACCGCTGCTATTTCCGCCTGCATCTCATCAAAAATCCCATTGTGCATCTCTTCCCAGTAGTCCATCTGGGAGAACAACATTCCCACCCCCTCAATGAAGCGGAAGTTACCCATGTTTTTCCAAGTATCGATAGAGTTGGAGAATATTTTCTCCACCGACTTGTCGTGTTTAAGCAAAGGAATACCCAAAGACAGGAACCTGTCAAGGAGAGGTTCGCATTGGGGGGCATCTATCGAATCCATCGGGATGCTGAGCAGATAGGAGGCGAAAGTGTCGCGTACAAACATTTTCTCCGAGAAATTCTCCATGGTTGAGGCAAACTTCTCGATGCTGCCCATCACCATCATGGCAGTCAGCTCGCGCTCCTCTTTCTGCTTCTGCAGTGCCAACCACTGGCTGGTGCCGAAGGTGAGGAGGATGGAGAGAGTGGTGCCGAGGAAGGTGTAGAGCAGGTTCTTCCAGAGGTTGGTTTTCTTATTGGAGTCTTCCATGATTACTTGTTCTTATGGAGATTAGAAAAAAAGTAGTTAAGACGATACCTCGGCGAGGCATTTGTCTTAACTACTTAACTAAAGCCTACTCGACTACTAATTACTTGGTAACCAGCTTGTAGGTGTCGCTGGCGATGACGTATTCCTCGTCGGTGGTGCATACGACGACGGCCATCTTCGACTTGGGAGTGCTGAGGATGATGTCCTCGCCCATGACGTTGTCGTTCTTGGAGAAGTCGATGTCGATACCGAGGCACTCGAGACCCTCGAGGATAGGACGGCGCATGAACCAGGCGTTCTCACCGATGCCGCCGGTGAAGAGGAGGAGGTCGCAGCCGCCCATCTCGGCCATGTAGCCGCCGATGTAGCGCTTGACGCGGAGGGCGAACATATCGAAGGCGTAGGTGGCGCGCTCGTCACCAGCATCGCGACCGGCGCGGATGTCACGCATATCCTGCTTGTCGCCGCTGATGCCCAGGAGGCCGCTCTGCTTGTAGAGCAGCTTGGTGAGGGCCTTGCTGTCGTAGCCCTGGTCCATGAGGTAGAGGATGACGCCGGGGTCGACGTCGCCGCAGCGCGAGCCCATGATGAGGCCCTCGAGGGCTGTGAGACCCATGGTGGTGTCGAAGCTCTTGCCGTGGTCGATGGCGGCGATGGAGGCGCCGGAGCCGAGGTGGCAGGAGATAATCTTCAGGTCGTTCCAGTCGCGGCCAATCATCTTGGCGGCCTTCTCGGCGACGAACTTGTGGCTGGTACCGTGGAAGCCGTAGCGGCGGATACCGTATTTCTCATACATCTCGTAGGGGAGACCGTAGAGGAAGGTCTTGGGAGGCAGGGTGCTGTGGAAGGCGGTGTCGAAGACGGCGGTCTGGGGCACGCCGGGGAGCACTTCGCGCATGGCGTAGATGCCAGCGAGGTTGCCGGGAGTGTGCAGCGGGGCCAGGTGCTCGAGGCTCTTGATTTGCTCAATGACCTTGTCGTCGACAAGGACACTCTCTTTGAAGAGCTCGCCGCCGTGGGCCACGCGGTTACCAACAGCGCCAATCTCTTTGAGGTCGCTGATGACACCAATCTTCGGGTCGGTCAGGGCCTTGAGGACAATCTTGATACCCTCGGTGTGGTTGGGGATGGGCAACTGCTCATAGTGCTTCTGGCCGTTCCATTTATGGGTGAACTCGCCCATTTCCAAGCCGATACGCTCCAGCAGACCCTTGGCCATTACCTGAGCATTGTTTGCCATGTCGACCAACTGATATTTGATCGATGAACTTCCGCAATTTAAAACTAAGATTTTCATTTTATTGTAACTGTTTGATTTTATTATTGATAATATGTTCCTTGCCTATTATTGAACGTTCAAAGATACAAAAAAAAAATAAAATGCAAATTTTTTTAACATTTTATTACCTCGGAAGAACCGTTGACGAGGTACTGTCTGCCGGTGGTGACTTCCTTGCAGAGCCAGCGGGTGCGGCGTTTTTCGAGGACCTCGAAGAGGAGGTCGCGATTCTGTTTGAGAGAGAAACGGTCGCCGGGATGGAGGTCGTTGAGAGTGAGAGGTACTTCGTCGGGGTCGTAGTTGGCATCATAGTGGTGTAGGGTGCTCTCGATTTCTTTGGCAATGGGGTGGGAGAGGGGGATGTGGCGCGTGTATTTCTTCAGCAACGGCTGTATGTCGGTGGGGAAGAGGATGGCATGGGCGATGAGGAGCTGGCGGTATTCCTCTTGCCATTCGTGGCCGTGGGGCTGAACATTTCTATAGTGAAGGTGGGTTTCCAAATGGGCAGCCTCGTGGAGGAAGACCCAGAGGAAGAAGTAGGGATTGAGGTCTCCGTTGATGCTGATTTCGTGGAAATTGTGGTCGGAATATGGACGACGATAATCACCGAGTTTCGACCTCCGTTCGAGGGTGATGTGGAAATGGACCTTGTGGAGGTTGAGGTAGTCGTATACCCAACCCACCGCCGCGGCTGGCAGATGGTTTGAAAGAATCTTTCGGTAACGTTCTTCGGGGGTCATCGTTCATCGTTTGCGGACAGGGCTCACAGTATCCCTACATTCAATCATCTTTAGAAAGAGGGACAGTCGCAGTGTGAGCGCTTGTGTTTGTGCATGTTGGCACTGCTGCTGCAGGCACTGCAAACCAGACTTGCCACCAGCAGCACGGTTATCAGACGGAGGATTCTTTTCTGTTTCATACCCGATATAACGGCAAAAGTGATATTATATTGTGTCTGCGAATTAGCATTAGGCTTGTGTGAGTGGGATTTTTTTCGTATTTTTGCATTTATTATTATGTTAGGAAAAATGAGGAAGATTATTTTTTTTACATTGACATTCATTGTGTTGTGCCCGGTGTGGAGTCGTGCACAGGTGGAAGATTCTGTCGATGTGAGGGATTATGATGTGACACTCGATTTGAGCAACGGAACCCCATTTCCTGCCTATGCCGACATCACGGTGAGGCTCCTGCGGCCATGCGCCACTGTGGGGCTCGATTTCATTGGCATGCTCGATTCGGTCAAGATAGCCGGTGCCGCGGTGACAACCCCCGACATCACGGCTCTGCCGACGGGGGGCATCGCTCCGGGTCAGGATTTCCATATAGAGGTTTGGTATCGTGGTCGTGGATATTTGGAGAGCGGTGGATGGGGCGGCTTTCATTTCGAGTCGAGCATGCACTACAACCTCGGTGTGGGGTTCAACGCCAACCCTCACGTGATGGGGCGCGTGTTGATGCCCTGTCGTGACAATTTCCACGACAAGGCCACCTATACTTTCCGTGTGAGGACCAAAGCCGGGTGGACGGCCGAGTGCGGCGGCATTTGCCAGAGTGTGGCGGTTGATTCAGTGGGGTGTGAGCACTCGGTGTGGCGCATCAGCCAGCAGACGCCCACCTATCTGGTTTCGGTGAGTCAGGCACAATGGACCCGTATGCACGATACCATCGCCTCGGTGTATGGCGACTATCCGCTGACGGTGGGTTATCTGAATCGTAGCGAGACCAATGTGCGCCAGGCTTTTGCCGAATTGGATTCGGTGGTGCCGCAGTATGAGCGTTGTTTCGGACCCTACCGCTGGGGCCGTATCGGATATATCGCCACGACGAAAGGGTCGATGGAGCATGTAAACAACATTGCTTTGGCACGCGAATTTGTGAGTTCGACCACCGAGCGTGCGCAGACAACTATCGCCCACGAGCTGGGTCATGCCTGGTTTGGCAATCTGGTGACCTGCGCCACCGAAGGCGACATGTGGATCAACGAAGGCGGCGCCTCGTTCTGCAGTGAAGTGGCCATGGAATCTGTCCTCGGTCGCAAGGCATCGGACAACTACTACCAGCGCAACCTCGAGGCTGTGCTGCGTACCACGCACGTGGTCGACAACAACTACCGTCCGCTGCACAATATGCCGCATAACTTCACCTATGGTTCAACCACATATGACAAAGGTTGGATGGTGTGGCATTCGTTGCGCGGCTATCTGGGTGAGGAAGAGTTCTACCGTTCTATAAACCTGCTGATGGAACGTTGCGCCTTTGGCAACCTCGATGCCTATCAGTTGCGCGACTCGTTGAGCCGCTATTCTGGTGTCGACCTCACTGATTTCTTTGATTTCCATGTCTTCAGTCCCGGATTTGTTGATTATCATGTGGAACTTTCTTCCGACGGGACGACCCTCTCGATTCGGCAGCAGACAGTGGGTACCTCCAACACGCTGCGTTCGAATCTTGTTCCCATTACCTTCTATTCGGATAGCGACAGCTGCAAACGGATGATTGCCTTCGAGGGCGAGGAGTGGAGCGGGACGGTCGAGTTGCCGTTTGTGCCTGTTTGCTGTGTGCTCGACCGCGACCTTGAGATTTCCGATGCTGCCACTGTGGAGGGCAAGCGTCTCGAAGGTTACGGCATCAGTACTTATTTCGATGAGGAGCACGTGAGGGTGGGCTCGGCAAATGAGATAAATTTCCATGTGGAGTACCATATGGCTCCTGCTTTCGGCGAGATGCCCGAGGGTGTGGTGCGCCGCGCCGGCCGCTACTGGATGTTGCGTGGCGACTGGGGAGAGTCGGACAGCGTGAAGGCCTATTTCCGCTTTGTGCGCACGGGCGTCAACAGCACCTATACTAATCTCGACAGGGGTTTCTACCACTTGGCCGCCACAGTCGACTCGCTGGGTCTTTTCTATCGTCCCGACGGCTCACGGAGGTGGCACTTCGTTTCGCGCATGCGCAGCGGCAGCGCCAACGAGGGATGGCTGTATGGAGAGAACCTGCTGCCGGGTGAGTATACGCTGGCGGTGGTAGACTTTGAACACTTGGCCATCGACCGTCCGCAAAGTGCCGACACCCACCTCTTCCCCAACCCATTGAAAGAGGGTCAGCCCTTGACGGTGGAGGTGGATTCGGAAGCGCCTTTCTCAGTGACGATTTTTGACGAAGGAGGCCGTCAAGTGTGGCAAAAAACAGACTGCCGCAGCGGCCAGAAAATGAGTCCTGGATTGAAGAAAGGAACTTATTTTGTCAGAATTGAAAATAATTTCATATCTTTGCACTCGAAATTGATACAGTTATGATGAAGATAAAAACTCTCGTTTTGGCAGTGTTGGTGGGCGTTTCGCTCACATCGGCGGCACAGTATACGCAGCTTGGAAAGAAGAACGAATTCATGCTCAAAGTGGAAGGCGGCTACGGTTTCTTCATGGGCAATGTGGGCGAGCCTGACAAGGAAACAGGCCTCTACAACCTCGATAAATTCCACAGCCTGGCCAATCTCAATGTGATGGCCGGCGTCAATATCAGCCAGGACTGGTTTCTCGGTGGCGGTGCAGGATTCTGCTATTTCCTCAGCCCCAATCAGGAGACTGCTAAGTCGGTGATGGGTGCCAATGTGTTTGTCGATTTCGACTTCCGCCCCATCTGGAAGGCTATCATGGGTCTCGACTATCAGCCCACCTCCATCAAATGGGCCCCTATGTTGGGCGCCCGCTTAGGCGGCAGCTTGCTCTTTGCCGACAATATGCTGTTCACCCCCATGGCAGAGGTCTATGGCGGTCTGAACTGGTACTATTGGTATCACCTCAACGGCATGCGTAACATGACCCGCAACTGGCATAGTTTCTACGCTACCATCGGCGTGGCCTACATGCAGCAGACAGTCTTTTTGCCCATTCGTTTAGGTTGGAGGTGGTAGGCCATGCAGAGCACCCGTCAAAATAAGATATGCCGCTTGATTCAGCAGGACATGGGTGACATCTTCCTCAAGGAGATGAAGCCGGTGTTTGGCCAGTCGCTTATCACCGTCACTCAGGTGCGCATCACCCCCGACCTCTCCATCGCCCGCATCTATGTGTCGCTGATGATGATTGGCGGTGGCACCAAGGAGGAACTTCTGGCCTTGATTCGCGAGAACACGCCCGACCTGCGTCGCCGTCTGGGCCTGCGCGAAGGCAAGCAGTTGAGAATTATCCCACACCTCGAGTTCTATCTCGACGATTCACTCGATTATATCGAAAATATTGAGCGCCTGCTGAAACAATGAAGATTGAGACCCTCATCGCTGTCCGCTACCTTTTCTCCCGCAAGCAGCGCTCTGTGGTCAATGTCATTTCGTGGATTTCGCTCATTGGCCTCATGGTAAGCACCATGGCCATGATTGTTGTCCTTTCGGTCTACAACGGCATTGGGGACATCACCAAATCGCTTTTCAACACTTTCGACCCAGAGTTGGTTATTGAACCTGCCGAAGGCCGCACTTTCCATACTTCGGAGATTGACTTTCAGACGCTCAGGGCTTCCGGGGTGGAGAGATTTTCTCCCATTGTCACCGAAACAGCATGGATTACCTATGGACAGAACCAGGCCATCGTAAAGCTGCGTGGCGTGGATACCAGTTATGCTACCCTCACGGGCCTCGACACGTTGCTCACCCTCGGAGAATATCGTTTGGATGGAAACAGCCTTATCGTCGGCGGACAGATATTCCATGAGTTGGGCATGCGCATACCCGCCACCATGCCGGCCGCTGTGCATATTCCCAAACGTGGCACCACTTCGATGGGTCTTACCTTGGATCAGGCTTTCAACATTGGTTATGCCTATCCTGCAGGGAATTTCTTTATCCAGCAGGATCTCGACCGTCAGTATGTGGTCACCGACATGGCTTTCGTTCAGCGGCTGATGAACTACGCTCCCGACGAAATCTCCTCGCTGGCTCTCAAACTGGAGGCTGGTGCCGATGTTCAGAAGGTCAAACGCTCAGTCTCTCAATCCCTTGTTGGCTCGACCACTCAGCCGCTCATCGTCAAGGACCGCTACGATCAGCAACCCCTCTATTATAAGATTTACAGTACCGAACGATTGGGCATCTACCTCATTTTGTCGCTCATCGTGCTCATCTCCACTCTCAGCCTTGTGGCGTCCCTCTCGCTGCTGATAATCAACAAGCGAGACGACATTTTCATCCTTCGCTCGATGGGTATGGAGCGTCGTGACTTGCGACGTGCCTTCTTTGCCGAAGGACTGCTCATATGTGCTCTTGCCACCGTGGCTGGTTTGGTGTTCGGTTTTATCTTGTGTTTCCTCCAGCAACAGTTTGGCATTGTCCGTATGGGCGATGGCAATTTTGTCGTCAGTGCTTTCCCGGTGGCCATGCGTGCTGTCGACTTCCTTCTTACCTTCCTTCTCGTCATGGCCATCAGCACGCTCTCGGTGGCACTCACTGTCCGTAGGGCACGAATATGAATTATAAGAATAAAAACTAAGGAATATATGAGTAAAGATATTGTTTGCAGCGGTATACGCCCCACGGGCAACCTCCACTTGGGCAACTATTTCGGGGCGCTGAAGAACTTCGTCAAGATGCAGGATGAATACGACTGCTATTTCTTCATTGCCGACTATCATTCATTGACCACGCATCCCACGCCGGGCAGCATCTATGGCGATGCCAGCAAAATCATGGCAGCCTATCTTGCCGCAGGACTCGACCCCGAGAAAGCTACTATCTATCTCCAGAGCGACCTTCCCGAAACTATCGAGCTCTATCTCTTCTTCAACATGAATGCCTACCTTGGCGAACTTGAGCGCGTCACCTCCTTCAAAGACAAGGTGCGACAGAATCCCAACAACGTCAATGCCGGCTTGCTGACCTATCCCACGCTCATGGCCGCCGACATCCTCATCCACAAGGCTACCAAGGTGCCTGTGGGCAAGGATCAGGAACAGCACCTCGAGATGACCCGCACTTTCGCCCAGCGTTTCAACAGCATGTACGGTTCCGAGGTCTTCCCGTTGCCGCAGGCCATCGGTTCGGCCACAGGACTGGTGAAAATCCCGGCCCTCAACGGTGCCGGCAAGATGGGCAAGAGCGAAGGCGAGGCCAGTACTATCTTCCTTACCGACGAGCCGTCGGTCATCCGCAAGAAAATCATGAAGGCCAAGAGCGATTCCGGCCCCACGGAGATGAACCAGAAGAAACCCGAGGAGATAGAGAATCTCTTCTCGCTGCTCAAGGCTGTTTCCACTCCCGACACCGTCGAGTATTTTGACGACCTCTACAACCGTTGCCAGATTCGTTACGGCGACCTCAAGAAACAGTTGGCCGAGGATATGGTGAATTTCGTCGAGCCCCTGCGTCAGCGCATCCTCGAGATTGGTTCTGATCAGGAAGCGTTGCAGCGCATCTTCGACCGTGGCAAGGAGAAAGCCCATGAGAGTGCCAGCCGCACGCTGGCCGAAGTGCGTCGCGTCATAGGCTACCGCGACTGAAAGAAAGGGTATATATAAAATAATTGAGGGTGTCCGTTAGGGACACCCTCTTCTTTTGTTGCTTTTTGTTCACAAACTTATTTGGCAACGGCTTCGGTGGCAACCTCTTCGACGGCACCTTCAACGGCGACGGCGGCGCTGTCCATGACCTCTTCGGTCATCTCGGCGACCTGCTCGACGGGCTCCATAGCGGCGCTGTCAACGGCCTCGGTGTTGTTGCTGCCACAGGCGGCGAAACCAAACATACCGGCGATTGCGAATGCAAAAAATACTTTCTTCATCATTTTAATTTTTTAAACGGTTATTAATTTTGTTATTTTTTTCTTTTTTTCGAGGTGCAAAGGTACTACTTAATTTGAAAATGTTAAAAAATAAAGTTTTAATAATTCCTAAAAAATATATAACTATCAGTATTGTAATATTTTATATCGACTAAAAAATATGGTTTTTCTCATTCTTTGCTCTGCAAAAACGGTTCTCCGGCTCTCTGAAAACCTAAAAATCGACCCCGCCGGGAAACGGCGGGGTCATTGTTTTTATCGCATAGGAATGCTTGTTTACGGCAGGGGGACCAGATTGTTGAATCCCATGAAAGCCATGGCCAGGATACCGGCAGTGACCAGTGCGATGGGCACGCCTTTCATTCCCTTGGGGGTTCCGGTGAGTTCCAGCTGCTCGCGGATGCCGGCGAAGATGACCAGTGCCAGGGTGAAGCCCACGGCGATGGAGGCCGAGTAAATGACACTCTCGAGGAAGTTCATGTTCTTCTGAATCACCAGGATGGCCACGCCGAGAACGGCGCAGTTGGTGGTGATCAGCGGAAGGAACACTCCCAGGGCTTGATAGAGGGCGGGGGCAATCTTTTTGAGCACAATCTCGACCATCTGCACCAGGGCGGCGATGACCAGGATGTAGGCAATGGTTTGCTGATACTGCAGGTTCAACGGCACCAGGACATACTGCATGATGAGGTAGGTCACCATGGTGGCCAGCAGCATCACGAAGAGCACTGCGCCGCCCATGCCGAGCGAGCTTTTCACATCCTTCGACACGCCCAGGAAGGGGCAGATGCCGAGGAACTGGGCCAACACTACGTTGTTCACGAAGATGGCTCCGATGATAAGTGCGAATATTGAGATACCTGTCATAAGTCTATTGTTTTATTGTTTGAATTCGAACTGCAAAAGTACAAACTTTTTCCGAACCGACCAAATTTTTTTCCTTAAACTTTAAACTTTAAACATTAAACCTTACTATTCGACCCATCCCAGCACGTCGCCTTTCTTCACCATTTGGCCTTGTTTGGCGCAGGTGTCCACCACTTTGCCACCCTTGAGGGCAACCAGCGGCATGAGAGCATAGGAGGCTTCGATGTGGGCGAGGGAGGCGCCTTCTTTCACCTCGGTTCCGGGAGCGGGGGCGGTCGATTTGTCGTCGAAATTCACCTCCCACAGCAGACGTCCCGTAGCGGTGGCCACGATGGGTGTGGCGTTGGGGTGCTTGGGGGTGATGTAGTTGAGGGCGATGCTTTCGGCCGTGGCGGGAGCCTTGGGAGCGTCTTTCTCGGCGCGCAGCTGGGCAACCTCTTTGTGGAAGCGCTCCTTGGCCAGGCCGCTCTTGTAGTCGCGGTACTGGCGGTCGTGCATGGCCAGCTCGAAGAGTTCCTCGTCGTCCTCGCCGCGGTCCCAACCGTTCTGTTCCATCTCCTTGATGTATTCGGGCAGGGCATCGGGATAGGCATCCTGCGGCACGCCGGTGTAGAACTCCATGCCCTGGGCCTTGGCCAACTCGACGATTTCGGGGGCCAGCTGGCCGGGCAGCTTGCCGGCGCGGCCGAGAATCATGCTCCAGCTGTCTTTGTCAATCTGGCTGAAACGGGGTTTGCCCTGGGCCATCGACAGCAGGTTCATCACGGCGATATTCTTGGTATACTGGCTGAAGGGGGTCACCAGCGGGGGATAACCCAGCATGGGCCAGATGTGCTCCACCTCCTGGAACAGCTGCACCGTCAGCTCCTCGAAGCTTACCTCGGGCTTTCCGTTCTTCTTCAGTGCCATGTTGATGGCGCCGTGCACACCGCGCAGGTCGCTCATCATCGAGCCCATCATGCCGCCAGGCAGGCCGCAGCCTACCAGCAGTGAGGTGCTCACGCGGTTGCCGGGGTTGATGTAGAGGCCCAGGAAGTCGTCGATGAACTCCTGCGTCAGCTTGCGGGCCTCCATGTAGGCGTCCATGTTGATGTCCTTCACTAAGAAACCGGCATCCTTCAGCATGGCCTGCACGCTGATGACGTCGGGGTGCACCATGCCCCACGACAGGGGCTCCATGGCGCAGTCGATGACATCGGCTCCGGCTTCGGCCACCATGAGGGTCGAGGCCATAGAGAGGCCGGGACCGGTATGTCCGTGATACTGAACCTTGATGTGGGGGTATTTGGTCTTGATTTCATGCACCAGCTTGCCCAGCGTGGCGGGACGGCCCACGCCGGCCATGTCCTTCAGACATATCTCGTCGGCGCCGAACTCCACCAGTTTGTCCACGATGCCCATGTAGTACTCCACGGTGTGGACGGGCGAGTGGGTGATGCTGAGGGCGGCCTGGCTTATCATGCCGGCCTCCTTGGCGTATTTCACGCTGAGTTCCAGGTTGCGGGGGTCGTTGAGTCCGCAGAACGAGCGCATGATGTCCACGCCCTGGGCTTTCTTCACCTTGGGCATGAGGCGTCGCACGTCGGCAGGCACGCCGTACATGCGGAGGCCGTTGAGGGCGCGCTCCAGCATGTGGGTCTGGATGCCAGCCTTGTTGAAAGCCTTGGTCCAGGCGCGCACGGCCTTGTTGGGGTTTTCGCCGTACATCAGGTTCACCTGCTCGAAGGCTCCGCCGTTGGTCTCTATGCGGTCGAAGCATCCCATGTCCACAATTACCGGGGCGATTTTTTCCAGTTGGTCTACCCTTGGCTGGTATTTTCCGCTCGATTGCCACATATCGCGATACACCAAGCTGAATTTTATCTCTTTTGCCATTTTTTTAATCTATTGATTTAAAAAACATTACCCCAATTTAACAATAAAATGGGGTAGTGCAAATATACAAAATAAATTGTATATAATATAAAAAAATATTTTTGCCATGACGTTCTACTGTACGATCAGCTTTAATCGTCACCGGGAGGGGGCATGGCGAGGGGACGGGGAGGGACGGGAAATGTGCCGACGGCCTGTCAACGGCCTACCAACGGCCTACCATCTCCTACCGTGGTGGGAGATGGTACGGAGATGGTAGGGAGATGGTAAGGAGTTGGGAAAGAGTTGGTGCCTATAGGGTACTGATTGTCAACCTGCTACAGATACAGAAAAATGCTGCCAAACCGAGGTTCAGCAGCATTTTGGTATCGATGGTATTATTGTGCTGGAAATCAATCGTTCATGCGGGATTGCCGTAGGTTGAAAAGGGTTTGTGCGGAGGCGGTGGTGACGTCGGCGACCTCGGCGAGGGAGATGCCCCGGAGGTCGGCAATTTTTTGGGCGATGAGTGGGATGTAGGCGCTCTCGTTGCGCTGGCCGCGGTGGGGGACGGGGCTGAGGTAGGGGGCGTCGGTCTCGAGGAGGAGGCGGTCGAGGGGTGCGGCCTTGGCGACTTCGGCCATGGTGGCGTTCTTGAAGGTCACCACGCCGCCGATGCCGAGGTGGAAGCCCATCTCGAGGGCGCGCCGGGCCTCCTGGACGCTGCCGCCGAAGCAGTGCATGACGCCGCGCCACGAGAGGCGGTTCAGTTCGCGCAACACAGCGAAGACCTCGTTGTGGGCCTTGCGGATGTGGAGGCAGACGGGGAGGTCGAGTTCCTCGGCCCAAAGCAGTTGGGTGCGAAGTGCTTCGCGCTGCTGTTCCTCATAGGTGCGGTCCCAGTAGAGGTCCATGCCGATTTCGCCCACGGCGACAAATGATGAAAGGTGGAAGAGGCGGTCGTGGACGTGCCGGAGTTCGGCCTCAAAGTCCTCTTTGACGGAAGTGGGATGGAGGCCGGCCATGCGGAAGAAGTGTTGTGGGTGAGCATTGTAGAGGGCGTCGAGGCGGGGGGTGGAGGTACTGTCGATGTCGGGCAGGAGCATGGTGGTGACGCCGGCGTCGAGGGCGCGGGCGACGGCCTGGTCGCGGTCCTCGTCGAAGGCCTCGTCGTAGAGGTGGCAGTGGGTGTCTACGAATTGGGAATTATTTGTCACGGCTTTGGATGATTTCTGTCATCATGTCGTAGAGGTGCAGCATCGTGGGGTCGTCGGCCAGGAGGCGGCGCTGGGCGTCGAGGGTTTTCTGGTCGTGGCGGCGGGCGGGGCCTGTCTGCTGAGCCCACAGGGGGCCGTAGTCCATTTTCTTGACGGTCATCTCGGCCAATGGGCGCAGCATGGTGAAGTCGATGCCGTGGTTTTCGGCAAGCTCTTGCGCCAGAGCGTTGATGGCGTTGCCGAAGTTGTTGACCATCACGGCGGCGAGGTGCGCCCAGCGGCGCTGCTCGAAGTCGAGGTGATGGATATGGTTGCTGATGGAAGAGAAGAGTGTTTCGATGTTGGCTTCGACGGTGGGGTTGCATCCTTCGATGCAGAGTGGCAGGCGGGTATAGTCCATGGCGAGGTCGCGCACGAAGGTTTGAGGCGACCATACGACGCCGTAATGTCGCGACACGGGCTTGAGGACCGAAGCTGGGGTGCTGCCCGAGGTGTGGACGACGAGGGCGTCGGGCAGATGGAGGTCGAGGGCCAGGTCGTAGAGGGCGTCGTCGTTGACGGCCAGCAGATAGACATCTGACTGGCTGTCGAGGCGGTCGACCCGGTCAATGGGTTGCGCGCTCACGCGCGAGGCCAGCAATGAAGCGTGGTCGAACTCGCGCGAGAGGACCTGTCGGATGGTGTGGCCTGCGCTGTGAAGAGCCAGGGCAAGGTGGGTGGCCACGTTGCCCGACCCAATGATGGAAATACTATTGTTAATATTCGTCTTCTTCAAAGAAAAAGTCCTCCTTGGTGGGATAGTCGGGCCAGATGTCCTCTATGCTTTCATACTGATCCCCCTCATCCTCAATTTCCATGAGGTTCTCCACAACCTCCATGGGAGCGCCGGTGCGCTGGGCGTAGTCAATCAGTTCTTCCTTGGTGGCGGGCCAGGGAGCGTCTTCCAATTTCGATGCTAATTCAAGTGTCCAATACATACTCAAAAAAATGACTGTTTCTTGCTAAAAAATCGTGCAAAAGTACGTGATTTTTCGATACTGACAAATTTTTTTTGCAATCAACTGATATACAAATCTTCCTGCTTGCCGTCGGCGACCACAGCCCTCCTTCCGAGGACAAAAAGATAGTCGGATAGGCGGTTGAGGTAGCGGAGGATGATGTCGTCGATTTTTGTCTCGCGGGCGAGGGTGACGACGCACCTCTCGGCGCGGCGGCAGACGGTGCGGCAGACGTGGCATTGGGCGCCGGTGATGTTGCCTCCGGCGATGACGAAGTTTTGCAATTTGGGCAGGAGGTCGCTGATGGTGTCTATCTGGCGTTCAAGGATTTCCACTTCCTCTTCGGCCAGCTGCGGCAGGCGTGCATAGATGGTCTCGTCCTCGGTGGCCAGGAGGGTCTGGAGGGTGAAGAGGTTGTGTTGCACGGCTTTGAGCTCGTCGTAGTAGCCGCCCTGGGTGGTGCGTAACATCTCGGCCAGGAGGCCGATGTGGGAGTTGAGCTCGTCGACGGTGCCGTAGGCTTCGACGCGGTGGTCGTCCTTGGCCACGCGGCTGCCACCCACGAGAGAGGTGGTGCCGCGGTCGCCAGTCTTGGTGTATATCATATTTTTTCGACGGATTTTACTTCGGGGATGACTTTTTTAAGTGCGGCTTCGATGCCCTGCTTGAGGGTGGCCATGGCATGGGGGCAGGAGTGGCAGTGACCTTTGAGGCGCACGATGACGACGCCCTCGGCGGTCATGTCGACGTATTCCACATCGCCGCCGTCCTGCTGCAGGTAGGGGCGGATTTGTGCCAATGCGTTCTTTACTTTCTGCTCGACGGCAGGTTTCTCTTGGTCGGTCATGTTCTTTCCTTTTTTATTGCGTAATAACGTTGTTTCGTTATCACGATATTTTTATTTTGCAAATCTCTTTGATGGTGTTCTGTGCGAGGGTGTCGAAGGCGTCGCGCACGGGGTCGTTGGTCTGTGCGGGATTGAAGAGGGCCGCGGGTTTGCCGCTGTCGCCGCTCTCGGCGATGCTTTGCACCAAGGGTATCTCGCCCAACAGGGGGATGTTCATCTCCTCGGCCAGCCGACGGCAGCCGCCGTTGCCGAAGATGTAGTATTTGTTGTTGGGGAGTTCGGCAGGGGTGAAGTAGGCCATGTTCTCGACGAATCCGAGGACGGGGATGTTGACGGCCTCGTTGCGGAAGAGCTCCACGCCGCGCACCACGTCGGCCAAGGCCACCTGCTGGGGGGTGCTGACGATGATGGCGCCGGTGACGGGGAGGGTCTGGGCAAGGGTGAGCTGGATGTCGCCGGTTCCCGGAGGCATGTCGACCACCATGTAGTCAATCTCGTCCCACCAGGTCTCGCCGACAATCTGTTTCAAGGCGCCGCTGGCCATGGGACCGCGCCAGGCGAGGGCTTTGGTGGCGTCGACAAAGAAACCGACGCTCATCAGCTTGATGCCGTATTTCTCGATGGGGAGCATGTAGGTCTTGTCGCCCACGTGGTGGCCGTAGACCTCTTCGTCCTTGATGTCGAACATGATGGGGATGGAAGGACCGTAGATGTCGGCATCGACCAGGGCCACCTTGGCTCCGGTCTTGGCGAGCGACACGGCCAGGTTGGCGGCCACGGTGCTCTTGCCCACGCCGCCTTTGCCCGAGGCCACGGCGATGATGTTGTGCACATTCTTGAGCACCTCGCGGAACTCCTCCTTGGGGTCGGGTTGCGGTTTGGAGGTGAGGTTGATTTCCACCTCGGCGTTGCGGTCCACCATTTCGTGGATGGCGTTGATGCAGTCGTCGCTCATCTTTTTCTTCATGGGGCAGGCGGGGGTGGTGAGGACGAGGTCGAAACTTACCTTCATCCCATCTACCTTGATATTCTCAATCATGCCGAGTTCGGTGAGGCTGCGGCCGAGGTCGGGATCGTTAACATGGCCGAGGGCCATCTCTATTTGTGTTGTTGTAATCATTCTGCGAATATTTCTTTTAGTTTGTTCTCTAAATCTTGTCCCCGCAAATTGCGTGCCAGCACTTTCCCGTTGCGGTCGATGAGGACGGTGGCGGGGATGGACTGGATGCCATAGAGGCGGCCGGCGGCCGAGGACCATCCGCGGAGGTCGCTGACGTGGTTGGGCCAGGTGAGGTGGTCGTCCTCGATGGCTTTTAGCCAGGCGTCGCGGTTGTTGTCGAGCGACACGCTGAAGACCTCGAATCCTTTGAAGTGGTACAACCTGTAGAGGCGCACCACGTTGGGGTTCTCCATTCGGCAGGGGCGGCACCACGAGGCCCAGAAGTCAATGAGGACTACCTTGCCGCGGAGACTGCTCAGCTTGCGTATGTTACCGTCGCGGTCGGCCATTTCAATCTCAGGGGCTTCCATGCCGGGGAGGAGGGTGGTGCGCAGACGGTTGTCGATGTGCTTGACAAACTCGTTCTCGGGCCAGCGGTCGATGAGGGCGTCGCGGATTTTCTTATACAGTCCGGAGTATTGTTCGAAAGCTTTCTCGAAGTAGGTCACCAGGAAAGCACTCATGAGTACCGAGGGATTGCTGTTGAGGAGGGTGTCGAGGCTGAATTCGATGAAGGACGATATATTCCCCTGATGGTCTTGCATGTGGGCGGCGGTGATGATGTTGGTGAATTTTTTGTAGAGCGCCATGTTGGCAGAGCCCTTGGAGGAGGTGATGTCGAGGTGGTTGAGTGCCGGCATGTAGTTGATGCCGAGGGTTATCTTTTCTTTGGGCATCATGATGGTGTAGATGGTGGGGCTGTTGCTTTTGGTGAGGCTGAGGACCACCATGAGGGGGTCGGCGGTGTTGCGTTCCAGTTTGATATGGCCTTTGGCATCGGGGGTGAGGGTATCGACGGGTACCAGTCGGCCTCCCTGGGCCTGACTGACCACGATGCGCATGTCTTTCTCCAACCCGTTGAAGGTGCAGTTGAGGGTGCTTCTCTGGGCGTCGGCGGCGAGGGCCGCAGCCATGATGGTTATGAGTAGGATAAAGCGTTTCATATACATATTATATTATTGTTTCTATTTATTGTTTTCCTCGCACCTGTTTCAGGTCTTCGTCCTCGGTAAGATAGATGCGGTAGAAGGTTTGCTGGCCGTAGAGGAAGTCTCCGATATAGGCCTTGATCATGGTGCGCATCAGTTGGCGTTGGGCAGCGAGGCCCTTGCTGTCGAGGGGGATACCCTCTTTCTCGCCGAGCTTCACCACTTGCTGGATGAGAAGGTCGCTCACCGTGAAGCGACGGCAGAAATCGTCGGCCGTGGGATAATGTCTAAGCCATGTCGCGGCATTCTTTTTTATGTTTTCAAAGGCTACTTTCGACAGGAGCCCCCTGGAGGAGAGGCTGTTGTAGTAGACGAAGGAAGCGTCCTTGCGGTAGGGGATGAGTCGGTCGGGGAAGATGCCGCCGCCGCCGTAAACCACGCGGCCTCCCACGGTGTGGTAGGGCGTCGAGTCGGTGACGTGCAGCGTGGGGTTGTCGGCGTAGGATTCTTTCATCAGTTGGTCGATATAGTCGCGGTAGTATTCGTCTGTGCCGTCGCCGTAGGGACGCTGGATGGAGCGCCCCGAGGGGGTGTAGTAGCGGGCTATGGTGAGCAGCACCGAGGAACCGTCGCCCAGCTCAAACTCTCGCTGTACCAATCCTTTGCCGAAGGTGCGACGCCCCACGATGAGGGCGCGGTCGTTGTCCTGAAGGGCACCGCTGACCACCTCGCTGGCCGAGGCCGAGCTTTCGTCGACCATCACCGTGACACGTCCTTCGGTGAACAGGCCTCCGCGTCGGGCGTATACATTGTTGCGCCGCTGGTGGGCTCCTTGGGTGTAGACAATGAGACTGTTGGCAGGGAGCAACTCGTTGGCGATGCCCACGGCCGACTCGAGCGAGCCGCCGGTATTGCCGCGAAGGTCGAAGATGAGGTGTTTCATGCCTTTGCGCACCAGTTCGCGCAGGGCGTCGTGGAATTCGTCATGGCTCGTCGACGAGAAGGTGGAGAGCATGATATATCCCGTAGTATCGTCGAGCATCCCGCTGTAGGAAAGTGATTTGTGGTTGACCACTCCGCGGCGGATGATGAAATCAAGCGTGGTCGAGAGGCCGTGTGCCTGGGTGTCGGAGTGGCGTTGTATCTCGATTTTTACCTTCGACCGCCGGGGGCCGCGCAAGCGTGCCACCACCGAGTCGGCGGGCATGTCCACTCCACTCACTGTCACACCGTCGACCCTCACAATCAGGTCGCCGGGCAGCAGGCCCGACCCCGCCGAGGGACCGTCGGCGAGCACCTGTCCGATGTAGGTCGAATCACCCTCGCGACGCAAAACCAGCCCTACGCCTTCGAAATTGCCGCGCATCATCTCGCTGGTGCGCTCGGTCTCACGGGCTGTGAGGTAGACGCTGTGTGGGTCCAGCTCGCTGAGCATCACGCCCACCAGGCGCTCGCTGAGCGAGTCGGCGTCGACAGAGTCCACATAGCGGCTTTCCACCAGGTCGAGCACCTCGCTCATCTTGCCTTGCAATGAGGTGTGGCCTGTCGTGAGGTCTTCTTTCTGGTGCGAACCGAACATCAGCCCGATCACCACTCCCATTACCATGGCGATGAGTATCAGCACTTTGTTGCCGCCGTTGTACGATTTGTTCTCCGAATCCATACTCCCTATAACGTCTTATTCTCGTTTATCGTATCTTTGTCGTGCGAAATTTCTTTTGACACAGCGGCACGGCTGCGGTTGACCACCCACACGCCGGCGAATACCAGCAGTGCGGCCAGTATCTTGGTGAATGTCAGATGGTCCATGCCTGTCCAGATGGCCACGGCGATGGCAATGATGGGCTGCAGGTAGCCATACATGCTCACCAGCGTGGGCCTGATACGTTGTTGTGCCGCCGGGATGAGATAGTAGGCTATGAAAGTGGAGAAGATAATCATGAAGGCTATCTCCCACCACACGTAGGACGGCACGGCCGCAAAGTCGGTCGTAGGCAGGTGCGGCAGCGTGAAAGGAATGGCCAGAATGAACGAGGACAGGAACATCCATTTCATGCTTGTCACCACCGAATAGCGTGCTATCAGGTTGCGGCAGGTGCCCAGGTAGAGGGCGAAAACGATGTAGTTGGCGAAACAGAACATGATGCCTATGGGCTCCGTCTCGGAAGCTCCGTTGCCGCCGAAGGTGCTTTGCAGGATCAACCACAGTATGCCGCCGAAACTCAACGCCACGCCGAGGGCTTTCTTCCAGGTGATGGGCTCTTTGAGGAAAATGGCTGCCACAAACATGGTGAAGATGGGCGTCGTGGTGCTCATCACCGAGAGGTCGACGGGTGTGGTGTGGGCAATGGCATGGAGGAAAGTGAGTTGCGGCATGAAGAGGCCGAGGAATCCGGCCCCTGCCAGTTTCAGCAGGTCTTTCCATGGCACCCGTTCCTTGGGAGCAAACAGCGACACCAGCCAGAACAGGGCCCCTGCCACCAATGCGCGCATGGCAAAGAGCACGATGGGCTCGATGCCGCCGTCGGTGGCAATGTCGCGGCACACCACGACGTTGATGCCGAAAATGACATACGCCGCCGCAGCCGCTGCATGGCCCACAGCCAAACGTGGATTCACTCGTGCCATCAATCCTTCTCCTTTAATCTTTTGTCTGCCTCCGTTATCCTTCCTGCATCAGTTTCAGCAGGTCCTGTCCTATGTCGCGGCGGTAGTATTTGCCGTTCCAAGTGATGCCCATGCAGCGGTTGTAGCTCTTGAGCAAGGCCTCGGGGAGGCTGTTGGCCAGAGCGGTGGCGCAGAGCACGCGGCCGCCGTTGGTGGCCAGCTTGCCCAGCTCGTTGCGTTTTGTGCCGCAGTGGAAGATGAGGGTCTCGTCGTCGGTGCCGAGGTCGATGAGGTCGCCCTTCTTGTAGCTCTCGGGATAGCCGTCGGCCACCATCATCACGCAGGCCGCCGTGCGGGGATCCACTTCGAGTTTGCAGCCGTCGAGGTTGCCGTGGGCGGCGTTTTCGAAGAGCTCTACCACGTCGTTCTTGATGCGAGGGAAGACGCTTTCGGTCTCGGGGTCGCCCATGCGTACGTTGTACTCGATGACGTAAGGCTCGGCCTCCTCGGTGCCTATGTTCTTGCACATCAGTCCGATGAAGATGAAACCGCAGTAGGGGATTTTCTCGTCGCGCAGGCCGCGGACGGTGGGCTTCACGATGCGGTCCTCCACCTTCTTCATGAAAGCCTTGTCGGCAAACGGCACAGGGCTGACCGAGCCCATGCCGCCGGTGTTCAGCCCGGTGTCGCCTTCGCCGATGCGTTTATAGTCCTTGGCCGAAGGCAGCAGCAGGTAGTGGCTTCCGTCGGTGAGCACAAAGACGCTCATCTCGATGCCGTCGAGGTATTCTTCAATCACCACGCTGGCCGACGCATCGCCAAACTTGCGCTCTTTCAGCATCTCGCGCAGGTGGGCTTTGGCGGTGGCCAGGTTGTCCTCTATCAGCACCCCTTTGCCCGCCGCCAGGCCGTCGGCCTTCAGCACGTAGGGCGCTTTCAGGCTTTCGAGGAATTGTTCACCTTGGGCCAGGGTTTCGGCGGTGAAGGTGCGATAGTGTGCCGTGGGAATGTTGTGCCTCAGCATGAAAGCTTTGGCATAGTCCTTGCTGCCTTCCAGCATGGCACCCTGTTTCGAGGGACCGATGACCATGATGTTCTTCAGCAGGGACTGCTCGGCGAAGTAGTCGGCGATGCCGGCCACCAGCGGGGCCTCGGGCCCCACCACCACCATCTCTACCCTGTGGCTGATGGCGAACTGCCCCACGGCTTCGAAGTCGGCAATATCCAGTTTCACGTTCTCTCCCACCTTCTCCGTCCCCGCGTTGCCGGGGGCGATGAAGAGCTGGTTGCATTGAGCGCTTTGCGCTATCTTATAGGCTATTGCGTGTTCGCGTCCGCCCGATCCAAGGAGTAGAATATTCATAACTATTTATAATTTTGTTTCCATTAATAAAAATGCAAAAGTACAAAAACCATTTGACATGGCAAAAAAAAGTTTCAACCACCTGCCGCAACCGGGTGGGAGGATTGGAAAAAATGTTAAAAATGCCCCGGCACACAATTTTTTTTCAACAGGAGAGTTATTATAGGTGAAAAATTGATTGTTCAACATATAAAGGCGCTTATGAAGGAAGAAACAAGTACACTTATTCAACCCTCGGAGCAAATACTCCAGAACATCATGAGTTTTGCCCGATGCTGCCAAAATGTTGATGTGAGAGGAATAAAGATGAGACTCTTTCTCAACTAATAAGAGCAGCGACAAAGAAGCGGGGTTTCCGGTCACGGGAACCCCGCTTCTTTTTTTTGCAAAACTGCAAAAAAACACTGTTTTCGCTACTGTTGCAACAGTCTGATAATTAACACCCTATTGGTATCAACTCTTTCCCAACTCCTTACCATCTCCCTACCACCTCCGTGCCATCTCCGACGATGGTAGGAGATGGTAGGTTGTTGGTAGGCCGGTGACAGGCTGCCGGCATCTGTTCCGTTCCTCCCCGCCCCTTCGCCCTGCCCATCCCGGTGACGAAGAAACTGATGGTGCGGTGGAACAGGAAAAATAAAAAGGGGGGGGCACTCGGATTGAGTGCCCCCCCCCTTCTATTTCGTTTTAGCAAGTGGACCTGAGGTTTAGGAATGACGCTCTTTGAGGACGAAGTCGCGTCCGAGGTATTTCTCGCGGACATCGGGGTCGTCGGCGAGGGCTCGGGGAGTGCCTTTTTGGAGGACGGAGCCTTCGTAGAGGAGGTAGGCGTGGTCGGTGATGCAGAGGGTCTCGCGGACGTTGTGGTCGGTGATGAGGATGCCAATGTTGCGTTCTTTGAGTTTCCAGACAATGTCCTGGATGTCCTGCACGGCGATGGGGTCGACGCCTGCGAAGGGTTCGTCGAGGAGGAGGAACATGGGGTCGTTGGCGAGGGCCCGGGCAATCTCGGTGCGACGGCGCTCGCCGCCGGAGAGCTGGATGCCCTTGCTGTCGCGTATGTGCTGGAGGTGGAACTCGTCGAGCAGCGACTCGAGTTTGGCCTCGCGCTGCTCCTTGTCCAGGTCCTTGCGGAATTCGAGGATGGACATGATGTTGTCGGCCACCGACATCTGGCGGAAGACCGAGGCTTCCTGGGCCAGGTATCCTACGCCCATTTGCGAACGTTTGTACATGGGGTATTGGGTGAGCTCGATGGTCTCGCCGGTCTCGCCCTTTTCAGGTTCGGGTGCGAGATAGACTTTGCCGGAGTAGGGTTTGATGATGCCGACGACCATGTAGAAGGTGGTGGTTTTGCCGGCGCCGTTGGGGCCGAGGAGGCCTACAATCTGACCCTGGCACACTTCGACGGAGGCTCCTTTGACGACGGTGCGTGAGCGGTATTTTTTGACGACGTTGTCGGTATAGAGTTTCACAAATTGAGAATTGAAAAATGAACAATGAAATTAAATTATTCCTTCGCGGAGGATGTCGTGGATGTGGATGATGCCGAGGTAGCGGTTGTCGGTGTCGGTGACGATGAGTTGGGTGATGGAGTTTTGACGCATGAGTTGGAGGGCGTTGACGGCATACTCGGAGTCGAGGATGGTGCGGGGGTTGGAGTGCATGATGTCGGCGGCGGTGGAGGGTTGGTGCGAGGTTTGGAGCATGCGGCGCAGGTCGCCGTCGGTGATGATGCCGGCGATGCGGCCGTTTTCCGTGACCACGGTGCAGCCGAGGCGTTTGGAGGTCATTTCGAGAATGGTTTCGGAGATGGGAGTGGAGGGCGATACCTCGGGGCGCTCGTTTTGGATGTAGAGGTCGGCTACACGGAGGTAGAGCTGCTTGCCGAGGGCGCCGCCGGGGTGGAAACGGGCGAAGTCGCGTGCCGAGAAGTTGCGGCACTCGATGAGCGCCACGGCGAGGGCGTCGCCCATGACGAGTTGGGCGGTGGTGGAGGAGGTGGGGGCGAGGTTGTTGGGGCAGGCTTCGTGGGCGACGGTGGTGTTGAGGACGATGTCGGCTTCGTGGGCGAGGAAGGAGTCGGTGTTGCCGACAATGGCTATCAGTGTGTTGCCGAAGTTTTTGATGAGTGGTACGAGGACTTTGATTTCGGGGGTGTTGCCGCTTTTGGAGATGCAGATGACGACGTCGCCGGGGCGCACCATGCCGAGGTCGCCGTGGATGGCGTCGGCGGCGTGGAGGAAGAGGGCCGGGGTGCCGGTGGAGTTGAGGGTGGAAACGATTTTCACGGCGATGTTGGCGCTCTTGCCGATACCAGTCACAACGACACGCCCAGAGGCGGAAAAAATAGTTTCGACAGCCTTGGAAAAACTGTCATCGATATAGTTTTGTAGATTTTCGATGGCTTTTTTTTCATCGTTAATCACCTGAATAGCAATTTGTTTAATCTCTTCTCGGCGCTTCACGGTAACTTTTTTTTTGTTGATTCAATTTTTTTGACTACCTTTGTAAAACTGAAACATATAACGCTTGATTGTGTAAAATATTGTGAAAGATATGAAGGATTTGCATATATATTTGAAAGAAATATTCGGTTTCGACCAGTTCAAAGGCGACCAGGAAGCCATCATCCGCAGCCTGCTCGAGGGCAACGACACCTTTGTCATCATGCCCACGGGAGGCGGCAAGAGCCTGTGTTACCAGTTGCCGGCCATGATCAGCGAGGGCATCGCCATTGTGGTGTCGCCGCTCATTGCGCTGATGAAGAACCAGGTCGACGCTGTGCGTTATACATCCGGCAGCCAGTGTGTGGCCCATTTCCTCAATTCGTCGCTCAACCGTGCACAGGTCACCGAGGTGAAGGATGACCTGCTGAAGGGCGACACCAAGTTGCTCTATGTGGCACCCGAAACCCTCTCGAAGGAGGAGACAGTGGAATTCCTTCGGCAAATCAAGATCTCGTTCTTCGCCATCGATGAGGCGCACTGCATTTCGGAATGGGGCCACGACTTCCGTCCGGAATACCGCCGCTTGCGCGACGCCATCAAGGCCATCAACCCCCAGGTGCCCATACTGACTCTCACGGCGAGCGCCACCCCCAAGGTGCAGCAGGATATCATCAAGAACCTCGGCATGGAGAATGCCAAGACTTTCATTTCGAGTTTCAACCGTCCGAACCTATACTATGAGGTGCGCCCCAAACCCAGCGACCCCATGGTGCTGCACAAGGAGATTATCCGTTTCATCAAGGACAATCCCGGCAAGAGTGGCATCATCTACTGCCTGACACGCAAGCGTGTGGAAGAGCTCGCCGAGTTGCTGGTCATCAACGGCATCAAAGCCCTTCCCTACCACGCCGGACTGGACAACAAGGTGCGGGCAGAGAATCAGGACAAGTTCCTGATGGAGGATGTGGATGTGATAGTGGCCACCATTGCTTTCGGTATGGGTATCGACAAACCCGATGTGCGTTTTGTCATCCACTACGACATTCCCAAGAGCATCGAGGGATATTATCAGGAGACCGGCCGTGCGGGTCGCGACGGTGGCGAGGGCCGCTGCATTGCTTTCTACAGCGAGCACGACGTGGAAAAACTCTACAAGTTCTTCACCGACAAGAATGTCACCGAGCAGGAGATGGCCAAGCAGCTGGTGCAGGAAATGGTTTCCTATGCCGAGAGCTCGGCCTGTCGCCGATTGAACATATTGAAATACTTCGGCGAAGACTACAACGAGCCCTACTGCGGCAACTGCGACAACTGCACCCATCCCAAGCCCCAGGTGGAGGCCAAAGAGGAAATACAGTTTGCGCTGGAGACCATCGTGGCCATGAAGCAGGCTTTCAAGCCCAAGGATATTGTCGATGTGATGATGGGCCGCAAGAATGCCAATACCAAGACCTACCATTTGGACAAGCTGGAGCAGTTTGGCGGTGGAAGCGACCACGACGACCTCTTCTGGAAAGCCGTTCTACGGCAGGCCCAGTTCGAAGGACTGCTGCAGAAGGAGATTGAGCAATACGGTGTACTGAAGTTGACACCTGCCGGCAACAAATACATCAAGAAACCCTACAGTCTCTATGTCACCTGCGACCATGACTACTCGGCCGTCGGCAACGACGAGGAGGAGGACCTGGTGGCTGCCAGCGGTGGCGCCTCGGCGGCCGGTGACGAAGCGCTCTACGTTCAGCTCAAAAGCTTGCGCAAGAGCATAGCCTCGCGCGAGAAACTGCCTGCTTACGTCATTTTCGAGGAGTCGAGCCTGAAAGATATGACACTGCAGTATCCCTGCAACGTGGAGGAATTGAGCCACTGTGCCGGCGTGGGCATCGCGAAAGCGCAGAAATACGGAGAGCCGTTCATCGAGCTCATCAAACGTTATGTGGAGGACAACGACATCGAGCGTCCGCAGGACATCGTGGTGCGCTCGGCCGCCAACAAGTCGGCCAACAAAGTCTACATCATCCAAAGCATCGACCGTCGCAAGAGCCTTGAGGACATCGCCGCCGGCAAGGGCATCTCCATGGAAGAACTCCTCACCGAGATGGAGCATATTATCTCGAGCGGCACCAAGTTAAATATTGACTATTATATAGATGAGGAGATAGAGCCGGAGCATCAGGATGTATTGCTCGACTACTGGCGCAACTCGGAAAGCGCCTCGCTCGAAGAGGCCTATGAGGAATTCCAAGACGACCCCGACTACACGGAGGAGGAGATACGCCTGATGCGCATCAAGTTCATGGCCGACTACGGTCATTAAAAAATGAAAACTGCTGCACATAGACTGCTGATGTTGTTGCTGCTGATGGTGGCAATGATGTCGGGACATTTGTGTGCTCAAAACCAGACGACGCTCTACAACAACGACACCACCTACTTCTGCACAAACTCAGCGGTTTACATAAACCATCTTAATTTCTCCTATAACGCCCATCTCGACGCATTCGATTCATGGGGGGTTATCACGGGCGTTGATTCCACCTTTTCATTGACCATTGAATTTATCACTGCAAATGTCAATGGTTTTCTCGACATCTGGGATGGAGATGAAAACGCCGGAACACTCATACTGAACCATGCCACTAACTATACCAACCAAACTCTTCCCATCGGAAGCGAGCAAATAACATTCCACATACACTTCGATGCCATTTCGCCCACCGTAATCAACCCAATACGCCAGTTGAATCTGTCTTGGATCTCGTCCGTCCCACCCTCCTACCCCCCACCCCTTCCATCCGACCCCTGCGGCCAGATTTACAGTATACAGGCGCGAAATATCACCACCACAACAGCCGACATCAAATGGCAGCCTACCAGTATCACCATGGACATTACCATAGACGGGCAACACTACACCGGTACCGGCGGCACCCTTAACCTGACAGGACTTTCCCCCAACACTTTATACCATGTCAGGGCACTCCCACACGACTCGGACTTACAACGTTGCTGTAGCAAAGTGTTTGACTTCCAAACCCAACCCATTCCTTATACAGGATGTCCCGATGTGCTCGACCTTTATTCCACCTATGTACAGTGTCTCTGCGGCTTCAACAACAACAATCTTTCTTTCTTCCCCAATATCATGGACGGTGGTCCGAATGACTCGTACAGCCGCCACACCGTCCATAATAATCCCAATGAGACCGACCCTAACACGGGCAATCTGCTCCATACCGTCGGTCCCGGCGACCCAGGTTCGGTTCGTTTGGGCAATTGGCACTCCGGTGGAGAGGTCGAAGCCATCGTCTACCATCTCCATGTCGACACCACACTCTACTCGCTGATAATGCTCCACTATGCCGCCGTGCTACAGAACCCCAACCATACGCCTGAATATCAGCCCAGATTCACCATGCGTATCCTCGACCAGAACGACAATGTGATTGACCCCCAATGTGGAGCCGCCGACTTCGTCGCCGATACTTCCCTCGGATGGAATACCTACAATGACATTCTGTGGAAAGACTGGACCACCATCGGCATCAACCTCGCTCCCTACCACGGGCAGAACGTGCAACTGCAGTTCACTACCTACGACTGTAAAGCGGGAGGCCATTTCGGTTATGCTTACTTTTATGTCGAATGCCAACAGCCCTATGCTTCATCGGACCACTGCGGCACTGTCGACACCGCCACACTCACAGCTCCCGCCGGCTTTAACTATTTATGGTATTATGGCAACAATACCCAGAATCCCATCTCTACCGACCAAAGCGCCACTGTTGTCACCTCGGAGGGCCCGGTCCACTGTCGCCTCTCGTTCATCGAGAAACCCTCCTGCTACCTCACCATGAACACCGACGTCTTCAACTTCTGGCCCCATGCCGAAGTCGACACCCTTCAAACCACCGACAACGGATGCGACGGCTATGTGGTGCGGTTCCGCAACCGCAGTACCATTCTCGACGACGACAGCATCCCACTGCCGGGCTATCCACCCTGCGAATCGGCTATTTGGAGTTTCGGTGACGGAACCATGTCTATCGAATACCATCCCACACACACCTACCAGCACCCCGGCACCTATACCGTGACCCTCATCTCCTCGTTGGCAAACGGCCAATGTTCCGACACCACCACCTACACCATCGTTGCTCCGGATGCCTGGGCTCCCAAAGACCTCTACCTCACCTGTTGTGACTCGTTGCTATGGATCGACAGCGTATGGTACGACCACGACACCATGGGACCTACAAAAAGGGTAGCCTTCCCCGCTACCTGCGACACCATCTACACCCTCCACCTCTCCACACTGCCGTCGGCCCACTTCACCCTGCCTGCCGACACCTTCTGCTACAACAGCAATTATACCTGGCGCGGTCACTCTGCCCCCATCAGCCATTCTGCCGACACCCTCTTCCCCATGCTCATCGACACCCTCGTCGCCGCCAACGGCTGCGACTCGGTGGTCTATCTCCCGCTGGTACAGCTGCCCCCCGACCCGCTTTCCATCGACATCGACCCCGACTGCGGCATGGGATACTACCTCCTCACCGCTGCCACCGACAATCCCTTTTGGCTGTGGAGTTCTTCGCCCCACGACACCGCCCTCGTCGACCACGAGACCGACCGTCAGATATGGGTGTTCCCCGACAGCACAGTCACCTACATCCTCACCTCCTACTACGGCGACTCCCTCTTTTGTCCCACTGCCATCAGCCACGACCTCTCGCGCCCCACTTTCCCGCACGCCGAACTCGAAGTGAATCCCGAGGTACTCAGTGTTGACAACCCGACACTGATTGCCTACGACAAAAGCGAGAGGATCAAATCCCGCCGATGGGCTGTGATACCCTATGGCACAGGCGACACCATCGTCTTGCCCGACACCCTGCGACGCATCAGCTACACTGCATCGCTCTTCGACGACAGCATCACTGTCATCCTTGCCGTCAGCAATGCCTTCTGCCTCGACACCGCCACCCGCACGCTCCCCATCGTCCGCTCTGCGGTGTTCGCGCCCAACATCTTCACCCCCGACCAAACTATCAACAACCGTTTCACCATCGTCTGCAACGGTATGCTCGAGGCAGAACTCACCATCTACAACCGCCACGGGCTGCTCGTCTTCACCACCACCGACCTCGACGCTGGCTGGGATGGCACCCACAACGGCACTCCCTGCCCGCAGGGAGCCTATGTGTGGCACCTGCGCTACCGCACCTTCGACCGCCCCGACGGCTGGCGCGAGACCCTCGGCACCGTCACCCTACTTCGATAAAAAAAAATTTTGCCATTCCATATCTCTTTCGTATCTTTGCATCGTCAAAAAGAGCATAGGGGTGCTCATAAGTGCTTGATTGCTTGACTGCTTGATTGCATGAATGTGCTGAGAACATACCCTGAAACTTGATCCGGATAATGCCGGCGTAAGGAATGAAATTATGAAACACAACATTTATAGCTGTGGCCGCTATCTTCTTTATAAGGCCACCAGGATTAGCCGCAAGCAGATGATAGCCTGCCTCGCGCTCATTTTCACCTTTCACCTTTCACCTTTCACCTTAAACGCACAGGACACCGTCCGCACCCTCGACGAGGTGATAATCCAAGACGTCCGCGTGAGCAACAAGACGCCCCTCACCACCAGCACCCTCGACCGCTCCGAGCTCGACGAGGCGCGCTCTGCAGTGAGCCTGCCCTTCATGCTCGAGACCCAGCCCTCCGTCGTGGCCAGCGGCGAGAACGGCGGCGTGGGCGCCACAGCCCTCCGCATCCGCGGCGTCGACGGCTCGCGCATCAACGTCAACATCAACGGCATCACCCTCAACGATGCCGAGAGCCAAGAGGTCTTCTGGTACAACATCCCCAACCTCGGCGGCATGGCCCAGAGCATGCAGATACAGCGCGGCGTGGGCGCCAGCAACGGCGGCAGCCCCGCCTTCGGCGCCGCCATCAACATGCAGACCCTCAATGCCCAGAACCGCGCCTACGGCGAGGCCGACCTCGGCTTCGGCAGCTGGAACACCCGCCAGTACAGCTTCAGCGCCGGTACCGGCATCCTCAAGAGCGGCCTCTCCTTCGACTTCGCCTACAGCGGACTGACCTCCGACGGCTACATACGCTCCTGGGGCACCGACCAGCAGAGCTTCTTCGGCAGCGCCAGCTGGTACGGCGAGCGTACCCTGATAAAACTCCTCGCCATCATCGGCAGCCAGACCACCGGCATCACCTGGGACGGCGCCTATGACTACCAACTCGACGACGACCCCACCTACAACCCCTCCGGCGAATACAAAATGGACGGCAAAACCATGTACTACCCCAACGAGACCGACAACTACTGGCAGCAGCACTACCAGCTCTACCTCTCCCACCTCCTCTCCGACCGCTGGAGCCTCAACGCCGCCTTCGACTTCACCCACGGCGACGGCTACTACGAGCAGATGAAAAACAAGAAATACAAAGCCTACGGCCTCACCGCCCTCGAGGACGGCGCGAAGCACAACCTCGTCACCCGCAAATACCTCTACAACAACGCCTACACCGCCAACCTCTCCGCCCGCTACAGCGGCGAGCGGCTCAGCCTCTCCTTCGGCGACAACTTCCTCTACTACGACGGCGAGCACTACGGCGACATCATCTGGTTCCGCGACACCGCCGTCCACCTCGACACCCCCTACGAGTGGTACCGCAACTACGGCGACAAATACGACAACACCCTCTACGCCAAGGCCAACTACGACTTCAACGCCGACCTCAACGCCTACGCCGACCTCCAGCTGCGCATGGTCAACTACAAGGTCTACGGCTATGCCGACGACCTCTTCGACATGGACTTCGACGCCAACTACCTCTTCTTCAACCCCAAGGCCGGCATCAACTACCGCATCAGCGACAACCAGCGCACCTACTTCGTGGCCGGCATCAGCAACCGCGAGCCGCGCCGCAGCGACATCAAGGACGCCATCGGCAGCGGCGACACCATCCGCCCCGAAACCATGCTCGACCTTGAGCTCGGCTACCAGATAGCCTCCGCCCGCTGGAACTTCAGCGCCAACCTCTACGCCATGCTCTACCGCGACCAGATGACCCCCAACGGCGACGTCAGCAGCAGCGGCTACGCGCTGATGGAGAACGTCGAGAAGAGCTACCGTCTCGGCATCGAGCTCCAGGCCGGCTACCAGCCCGTCGACTGGTTCCGCTTCGACGCCAACCTCACCTTGAGCCAGAACAAGGCCGTCGACTTCACCTACACCGACTTTGCCGACGGCGACACCGTCCTCCAGACCGTCACCGCCAACACCAACCTCTCCCTCTCGCCCTCCGTCGTCGGCGCCGCCATCGCCACCTTCATGCCCGTCAAGGACGCCAAAATACAGCTCATCGGCAAATACGTCGGCAAGCAGTACGCCGACAACACCTCGCGCGAGTGCTACGCCATCGACCCCTACTTCCTCCTCAACTTCAAAGCCTCCTACATCTGGCACCTCGGCGGAACCAAGCAAATCGAGGCCCAGCTGCAGGTCAACAACCTGCTCGACCACCAGTACCGCCTCAACGCCTGGGTGGGCGACTACTTCAGCGACGACGCCTCGTGGTACGGCTACTACCACGACCGCGCCTGGCTCCAGCAGCCTGGCATCAACTTCATGGGACGTTTGATATACCGTTTCTAAATGAATATTTTGGACATCGTCGGCGCCGCCATCGGCTTGGTCTTTGTATTCAGCGAGTACAGGGCAAGCCGATGGCTTTGGCCGTCGAGTCTGCTGATGGCGGCGTTCTATACCGTCATCAACTTCCATATCGGCTGGTATGCCAACATGAGCATATGCATCTACAACTTCCTTATCTCTATCTATGGACTCCTCGTCTGGCGTGGCCTGATTCAGAGCAAAGAGAAAACCGAGCGACCCATTGCCTCCTGTCCCGGAAAACTCTGGCCATGGCTGCTTCTGGCCACCACAGTGTTTACTCTCGTTTTCCGCTGGCTGCTGGCCCTGCTGGACGAGAGCAATATGCCGTGGCTCGACGGCCTCTCGGCTGCCCTCGGCATCGTGGGCATGTGGATGCTCTCGCAGAAATACTGGGAGCAGTGGCTCTTCTGGCTCGTCAGCGAACCAATATTGGTATACATCTACCTCTCCACCGGCTACACGGCTTCGGCCGTCATGTATGCCGTCTATGAGGTATTCTGCATCATGGGAATCATCAGATGGAAAAGACAAAGCATATCGTAATTCTCGCTTCCGGCGACTTCCCGAGTCACCCCGTGCCCTTGCAGGCGTTGCGCGAAGCCGACTTCGTCGTCTGCTGCGACTCCGCCTATAGGGAAATGAAGAATGAAGAGTTAAGAATTAAGAATTATATTGTGATCGGCGACGGGGATTCGCTGTCTGAACAAGACAAGCGTCAGCTTGGCGACCGCTGGCTCCAGGTCGACGAGCAGGACTACAACGACCTCCACAAAGCCATGGACTGGGCCACCCGTGAATTCCCTATTTCCAATTCCCAATTCTCTATCCTCGGCGCCACCGGCCGCCGTGAGGACCACACCCTGGGCAACATCAGCTACCTTGTCACCTTTGCCGAAGAACACCCCGGCGCCGACATCCGCATGCTCACAGACCATGGCCTCTTCCTCGCTTTCCGAGGAGAACGCACCTTCGCCACATTCCCCCGTCAGCAAATATCCATCTTCACCCCCGACCCCGCCACCTCCGTCACCTCTCAGGGCCTCCGCTGGCCTCTCGACGCCATGCATCCCCGTCTTTGGTGGCAAGCCACTCTCAACGAGTCTCTTGGCGATAGTTTTAGCCTCCATTCCGATGGCTGGGTTATCCTTTTCCGCACCTACGACCCGAAGACGGTTTCCGCAGCACCCATTCCCCCATGCAGCGCATGGATATAGGCTGTTGTTAACAAATCTTAATTACCATCAACCTACCAACTCCCTGTCAACACCTACCGTGGTAGGAGTTGGTAGGGAGTTGGTAGGTAGATGGTAGGTAGTTTATACGACTGAGGTAGCAAGTGTTATGGTCGAAGAGTGTGAGGGTTGTGGGGATTGTGGCTGATGGGGTATGCCGCGGCCAATATTTTAACTTAATAAATGTTAAATTCCGTTGTGGCTTGTCGGGATCCCGACAGGACGTGGCTGCTGTGTCGCGGGGTGGGGGAATTGTCTGCCGAGGGCTGCGCTTTCGGTGCCGGGCAAGACGAAAAAACATTTTGAGGGTGTAGGATGTTAAATTGTGTTAAGAACGAAACCCGTTATGATTTTTTTTGTCTATTATGGTTGAAGCAGATAGCATGGGGCGAGGAGAAGAAAAATGTTAAAATTTGAGCCAAAAATGCTTTTTCCCACTCTTTATAGCAGAAGCGGGAGAGAAGCACGCTCGAGAGCCGGCGGAGCGGCGGGCGAGAAGGATAAAAGGGTTGTTCTTAACAATAAAAACGTATAAAAGATGAAAAAAGTACTATTATTGGTTGCGGCGATGCTGCTTTCCGCTGTTGCGATGGCGCAAGGGGTGCAGACCTACACGATGGAGACTTCGTCGGAACCTTGGAATTCGATTTCCGCTACGGGCACACAGCTCACCTATGTGGCGGCTGACGGCGGAAACCAGAACATCATGATGCCCTTCGAGTTTCCCTTCGGCGAGGCCACCATCGCCGAGGGCGACCCGGTGTGTATGCGTGCCGACGGCTACATGCTGCTCAACAGCGGCACGGGCTCGCACAATGCCTACGGCTACTGCAACACGAGCACGCGCGTCATTGTGCCGTTCCTGCTGGTGGACGGGCAGATGCCGCAGGGCAACTCGGGTTGCTGGTGGCAGGTGGATACGGCCGACGACGGGCAGCGGGTGCTGGTGGTGGAGTTCCAGCATGTGCAGCACTACAATGTGGGCACCGACGACTTCAACTACCAGGTGCGCCTCTACGAGAACGGCAATGTGTCGGTGCACTACGGCCACATGGAGAACCACGCCAGCGACAGCTCGTTCAACTTCATGATGGTGTCGGATGTCATCGCCGGCTACAACGACGCCATAGCCCTGATGGGCAGCTGGGACAATCCCACGGCGTTCCACCCTTACACGATGGGCAGCAGCTCGTCGTCGGTGCCCCACCACATCACGGGTATGCCCGACAGCGGGTTGGTGGTCACCTATGTGAGGCCCGAACCGCCTTGTCCGAAGCCTACCCATGTGCGCGCCGAGGAGCTGGAGCCTACCTCGTGCCAGCTGATGTGGACCGGCAACGGCGTGGGGGGATGCACCTATGAGGTGTATATGGACACCACCCCTTTCAACGTCAACTATCCCGGCAGCCGCCCGCTGTTGTCAACCAACGACACGGTGCTCTACCTCGACTCGCTGCTGCCGAACCACCAATACAGCGGATACATCCGGTCGAACTGCGGTGCCGATGTGAGCAACTGGGTGTCGTTCAGCATCTACACACCCTGCGTGTCCATCACGCATGCCGAGCTGCCCTTCACTGAGGATTTCGAGTTCTATACCAACTATCAGGATCAACGCACGCTCTTCAATCCCGGCTGTTGGCGTGGAGGTGGCTATGTCACCCGGCAGAGTGGCTACGACGGCCACCGCTGCCTGTTTCTCTCCAACGGCAACGACGCCCAACCCATCATCGTGGCCCTGCCGGCCATCGACAGCGTGAGCGACTTGGAGCTCACCTTCTCGGTGCAGCGGCAGAGCGGCACGCTGGAGGTGGGTGTGATTGACGAGGCCGACAACCTGATGAGCTTCGTCCCGTTGCAAACCATTAGTGCCCCTACCGGCACATGGACCTCCCGCTCGGTGCGTTTCAACACCTATGAGGGTACGGGGAAGGCCATTGCTTTCCGCGTTACTACGGCGGTGTCGCGAATCTATATAGATGATATCGATGTGCATGTGGCTGTGGGATGCCCGGCGGTGGAGACGCTGACGGTGGGCGATGTGACCCATGCGACAGCCACCGTCAGCTGGACCGACCCCAACCAGGTGGGCAGCTACCGCGTGGTCTATCACCCGTTGTTGACCCCTTCCGCCACCACGACGCTCAATGTCTCCGCATCGCCCGTGTCTCTCACAGGCCTTACGCCCGACGAGGAGTATGTCGTCAAGATTTACAGTCTTTGTGGCAGCCAGCAGAGTGCGGTGGTGGCCGACACCTTCAGAACCCTTTGTGGCCCGATGACAGCCCCCTTCAGCGAGAGTTTCGAGAGTGAGTCCCTTTCCCATTGCTGGACAGTGCGGAGCATGCGCTTCCTCAGCAGCAATCCGGTTCCTGCCTGGCTGCCCGGGGTGAGTACCACTATGGCGACGGCGGGCTCCAGGTCGCTGCGCCTGGAATCCAAACGCAGCAATCTGGTGGGCCGCGAGGCCTCGTGGGTGGTGCTGCCCACAATGACCGACGCCCCCAACCGGGTGATGGTGGACTTCGACTACAGGGTGCCCAGTGGATATGAATATGTGGAGCTGGCGGTGGGTATCACCACCAGCGAGACGGACACCAGCGGCTTTGTCCGTCTGGCTTCCATCCGTCCGACCGACGGCAACTGGCATCGCTACAGCGTCGACTTCGCCCTCAGCGGCATCACCGACGGCCGCATCGCCATGCTGCAGGACAACCACAGCGACCACAGCTACGCCGGAGGCCTGCCCAACGAATACGGCTACCTCGACAGCGTCGTGGTGACGCCCTTTGCGGGATGCATGAGGCCTGTGGCGTTGACGGTGAGCATGGTGAGCGACGCGGAAGCCACCGTTTTGTGGCAGGATGTCAATGGTGCCGGCACCTACGAGGTGACCTGCGGCACGCAGACAGTCACGGTGACGGGCGACACCAGCTACACCTTCACCGGCCTCAGCCCCCAGACGACCTACAACGTCAGCGTGCGCACCGTGTGTCCCGACGGGTATACTGAAGCCCTCACCACCACCTTCACCACCACCTGCGCAGGCATCGCCAACTTCCCATGGGGCGAGAACTTCGACAGCTGGGCAGAGGGAAGCTTCGGCTCCTGCTGGACGCGCCTCGAAGGGCCCGATCGCTATTCCTGCGTGGAGGTTTTCTCTATGACCCATAGCGTCAGGATGAATTCCGACCTGTGGCAGGGCGACACGGCCCGCTCGTTCTTGGTGCTGCCTTTTGTGGCGGTGCCTTACGCGGGCCTCTCCCTCTCGATGAACGTGTCGGGAGTGAGCACCAGCATGTCCGATGCGGTGCTCGAGCTCGGCGTGATGACCAACGTCACCGACCGGAGCAGCTTCACGGCCTTCGACACCCTGCCCTTCGTCAACGGAATAACCAACTGGACCTACTATGAACATGCCCTTGGCGGCATCGGCAGCGGCCGTTTGGCGTTGCGCCTGACGAGCTTCAGCGGATGGAAGCAGGTCTTGGTGGACGACATCTCGCTCTTCTACGCCACCTCGTGTGCGCGTCCCGACAGCTTGGTGCTCGACAGCGCCGACCTCGGCAGCCTCAGCGTGCGCATCGTCGACCCCGACACGGTCGGGCAATACCGCCTGTGGTGGAGCGACGGAAGCACTATCGACTCGGCCGACGTCAGCGGCTATACCTACACCATCACCGGCCTGCATCACTCTACAAGATACAACGTCTCGGTGGCCTCGATCTGCCCGTCGGACGGCACTTTGTCCACGGTGCTCGACGTCCGGATGGCGACGGCTTGCGGAGTCATTTCCCACAACGAGTTGCCGTGGGACGCGAGCTACAATGACGGCCTGGGCCTCTGCCAGAGCTTCATCGACTACTGCTTCCCCGGCAACAGCGGCGACCGTACGAACCGCACCATAGGTCGTGGCAACAGCGGCGCCCTGGTGCCCAATGTGGGCTATAACTACGAGCCTTTCTACTACGTGATGCCGCAGGTGGATAGCCTCGGCGGCGTGGCCGTCGATTTCTGGGCGAGGGGCGATGCCACGGTGCAAGTGGGCGTGATGAGCGACCCTGCCGACACGCTGACCTTCACCGCCATACAGACCATTACACTCCCCTCGCTAACCGATTGGCACGAATACTATGTATCGTTGGGCTCCTACAGCGCTACCGATATCCATGTGGCTATGCGCTTCGGCAATGGCGGCAGCAGATTCCATGCTTCGGTGGTGGTGGACGACGTGATGCTGGTGCATGACCTCTCGTGCCAGGCTCCCGACTCGGTGAGCGTGGCCGCAATGACCGACAGTTCGGCGCTGCTGGTGGTACACGACCCGCGCGGCGTGGGCCACTACTGTGTCTATGTCATGGGCGACACCATCGACTTCCACGGCGACAGCGTCATGGTCACCGGCCTGCAGCAGGTGACGGAATACACCCTGGCGGTTGCCTCGGTGTGCACGGAAGGACTGGCTACCTTCCCCGTCGAGGTGACCTTCACCACCGACTGCGGCATCAACGAGCTGCCGTGGGAGGAAGACTTCGAGACCTTACGAACCAACCGCATTGCCCCCTGTTGGAACTACGTGGCGGATTCGAGCAGCCGTCCGTGGGTGTTCAACAGTAGCATGTCTGTCCGTTCGGGGCAGCAGGCCCTCACCGGCAGTGTTGCAGCGGGCGACAGTCTCGTGACCGTGGTTTCCCCACTGATACACATTGCCGATACCGACCTCTATGTCAACTTCCTGGCAAGGGTGTACCAAAGCGTATACAACGACAGCGTGATGCATAGCATACAGATACCGATGCGTGTGAGGGTGTCTTACCAAGACGACGCCATGGCGCTGCCGGTGGTGATTTACGACGACACCCTGCAATCGTACGAGATCAGCTATGGTGCAGAGGCCCAATGGCAGTTGGTGGAGATAGCCACCACCCAGGTTCCTGTTGGTACGGGTAACTTCTACTTCAGTTTTTTCCGCGACACCATCGCCTCCACAGCCTCCTTTGGCCTCGACAGCGTGTCGATCTATGCCGTCCACCACGAGCCTCCCTGCCAGCCAGTGGCCGATGTGACCTTCGGCGACATCACCCTGACCCAGGCCGTTGTATGGTGGACACCGCAGGGACCGGCTACCGAATGGCAGCTGCAACTGCACAGCATACAGGGAGATACGACTATCATTACCGACAATCCACAGGTGAACCTGACAAACCTCGTGCAAGGCACGGAGTACACCCTCAGGGTGCGCCCCTTGTGTTGGGACGGTCAGATGCTTTGGAGCGATGAGGTGACGTTTACCACCCATACCTGCCCGCCTGTGGAACAGGTGACGCTGCTCGCGACCTCGGCTCACAGTGTGGACATCGAGTGGCAGGCTCCGACCGACGGGCCGTGGCGTGTGGAATACGGGCCGCGCGACTTCGCCCAGGGACTTGGCAGCCAGGTTGTCGTGCCCGCGCAGCAGGCTGGCCGCGTCGCAGCCCATATCGAAGGCCTCGAGGCCGATTCCGAATACGATTTGTATGTGATGACCCTCTGCGAGGAGGATGTGAACAGTGTGTGGAGTGAAGTGGTGAGATTCACCACTGAGGTCGACGGCATCGACATGCCCCAATCCTCGACCGGTGTTCGCTTCCTGATCACCCCCAATCCCGCTCACGGCAACATCACCCTCTCGGGCCTCGTGCCCGGCGCTGCGGTTGCCATCCGCGATGCCTCGGGCCGCACGGTCATGTCCTTCGAGGTGAAAGAACCCCAAGAGATCCTCTCTATTGACGACCTCATGCCCGGAGTCTACTTCGTCACTGCCTCTACCCCCACTGCCAACGCCACCCGCAAACTCATTGTCCGATAGTGGACAGTAACGTCAACCCAACTCCCTACTAACTCCCTACCCTCTCCCTACCATCTCCTACTGCAGTGGGAGAGGGTAGGGAGAGGGTAGGGGGGTGGTTGTTTTTTTGTGGCTCTTCAGGGCCTGTTTACCCTCCAGGAACGACCTTTGTTAGGAGTGGGAAGTTGGTCCAAATAGAGGTGTGAGAAATGGGGGAAAATGGATTCTCGAAAACGCAAAAATTGTGGAAAAGATGTTGAAAAGAGACGGTTTTGCGGGGCTGATTTTGTTGATAAATCGCTCAAAACGGCAAAAATATTGTGTTAAAATTATTTTGTAAAACACAGATAATCAATGTTGCCAAAAGATTTTATGATTTTTTAACAGTTGGTGAAGCTTTGGATGTTTGGTGGGGTCGGAAAAAAGTAGTACTTTTGCAATTCCTTTTTGGGCGGGTTATGCCCGTAAAAAGAGACGTCAGCAGATGGAGTACAAGTCCAAGTCTCCCGCCCTCGACAGCTGCCCGCAGCGTCGCGGTGTCTGCACCCGTGTGTACACCACCACCCCCAAGAAACCTAACTCGGCCATGCGTAAAGTGGCCCGTGTGCGTCTTACCAACGGTAAGGAAGTCAACGCCTACATCCCGGGTGAGGGTCACAACCTGCAGGAGCACTCGATCGTGATGATCCGCGGAGGCCGTGTGAAGGACCTTCCCGGTGTGCGTTATCACATCATCCGCGGTGCTTTGGATACCAGCGGAGTGGACGGTCGTCGCCAGCGTCGTTCGAAATACGGTGCCAAGCGTCCGAAACAGGCCGGCAAGTAAGTAAAGTTTAAAGTTTAGAGTTTAAAGTTTAAAGTTTTTAGCAGCAATGAGAAAAGCTAAGCCCAAAAAAAGAATCATCCTCCCGGATCCCAAATATAACGACATCCTGGTCACCAAGTTCGTCAACAACCTGATGATGGGTGGCAAGAAGACCATCGCCTACAAGATTTTCTATGAGGCAATCGACGTGGTCGCCGACCGTACGAAAGAGGACGGTCTCGAGGTGTGGAAGAAGGCTTTGGCCAATGTGACGCCGAGCGTCGAGGTGCGCAGCCGCCGTATTGGTGGTGCCACTTTCCAGATCCCCACCGAGATCCGTGCCGAGCGCAAGCAGAGCATCGGTATGAAGAACCTCATCGGTTTCTCGCGCAAGCGCAGTGAGAAGACTATGGCCCTGAAGCTGGCCGCCGAAATCCAGGCCGCTTACAAGGAAGAGGGTGCCGCCTTCAAGCGCAAAGAGGATATCCACCGCATGGCCGACGCCAACAAGGCCTTCTCTCACTTCAGAGTGTGATACTATAAATAGAATATATAGTACATATATAATAAGTAAACGACAGAAAGCAACAATATGTCTGACCTCAAGTACACACGCAACATCGGCATTATGGCCCACATCGACGCCGGCAAGACGACGACGACTGAGCGCATCCTCTTCTACACCGGCAAGAACTATAAGCTGGGTGAGACTCATGAGGGTAGCGCCACTATGGACTGGATGGTGCAGGAGCAGGAACGCGGCATCACCATTACCTCGGCCGCTACCACCGTGTACTGGGAATGGCATAACAACCGCTACAAATACAACATCATAGACACTCCGGGCCATGTGGACTTCACCGTCGAGGTGGAGCGCTCGCTGCGTGTACTCGACGGCGCCATCGCCATTTTCTGCGCGGTGGGCGGCGTGGAGCCCCAGAGCGAGACAGTCTGGCGTCAGGCCGACAAGTACGGCGTGCCCCGCATTGCTTTCATCAACAAGATGGACCGCGCGGGTGCCGACTTCTTCTCGGTGGTGAACCAGATTAAGGAGCGCCTCGGTGCCAATCCCATCCCCATAGAGATTCCTATCGGACAGGAAGACCTCTACAAGGGTGTTGTCGACCTCATCGCCAACAAGGCCTTGGTGTGGGACGAGTCCTCCAACGGCCAGCAGTTCATGGAAATCCCCATGCCTGAGGACCTGAAGGACATTGCCGCCGAATATCGCCAGAAGCTCATCGAGGGTGTGGCTGAGGAGAACGAGGAACTGATGATGAAGTTCTTCGATGACCCCGACTCCATCACTGCCGATGAGGTCATTGCCGAGATTCGCAAGGCCACCCTCGCCCGCAAGATTGTCCCTGTGATGTGCGGTTCCGCCTTCAAGAACAAAGGCGTTCAAACGTTGCTCGATGCCGTTGCTGCTTTCCTGCCCAGCCCGATGGACATGCCGGAGATTGACGGCATCAACCCCAAGACTGAGAAGGAAGAGTGCCGCAAGGTGGACGTCAAGGCCCCCTTCAGCGCCCTCGCCTTCAAGATTGCCACTGACCCCTATGTGGGACGTCTTTGTTTCTTCCGCGTATACAGCGGCAGCCTGGAGAGCGGTTCGTATGTCTACAATGCCAATACCGGCAAGAAGGAGCGTATCTCGCGCATCATGCAGATGCACTCGAACAAGCAGAATCCCCTCGACCGTATCGAGGCCGGTGATATCGGAGCCGCTGTCGGTTTCAAGGAAATCAAGACTGGACATACGCTCTGCGACGAGCACCATCCCATCGTCCTCGAGTCGATGAAGTTCCCCGAGCCTGTGATTAGCATCGCCGTGGAACCCCATACCCAGGCCGACATGGACAAGATGACCAACGCCTTGATGAAGTTGGTGGAGGAAGACCCCACTTTCCGTGTGAAGACCGACGAGGTCAGCGGACAGACCGTCATCAGCGGTATGGGCGAGCTCCATCTCGACATCATCATGGACCGTCTGCGCCGCGAGTTCGGCGTCGATGTCAACCAGGGTCGTCCCGAGGTGGCCTACAAAGAGGCTATCACCACCACGGTGCAGCACCACGAGATTTACAAGAAACAGACTGGCGGCAAGGGTAAGTTTGCCGACGTGTTGTTCGAGATCGGTCCCGCCGATGAAGGTTTTGTGGGTTTGCAGTTCATCAACGAAGTGAAAGGTGGCAATATCCCGAAGGAGTATATGCCTGCGTTGGAGAAAGGTTTCAGAGAGGCCATGCAGAACGGTGTCCTCGCCGGCTACCCCATGGACTCGATGAAGGTCCGCATCATCGACGGTTCGTTCCACCCAGTGGACTCCGACCAGTTGAGTTTCGAGCTCTGCGCCAAGATTGGTTTCAAGACCGCCTGCCGCAAGGCCAACCCCGTGCTGCTGGAGCCCATCATGAAACTCGAGGTACTGACTCCCGATGCCTATGTGGGCGATGTCACCGGCGACCTGAACCGTCGTCGTGGCATGTTGGAGAACATCACTGCCAAAGTGGGCGTCCAAGCTATCCACGCCAAGGTGCCCCTGGAGCAGATGTTCGGCTATGTCACCTCGTTGCGTACCATCACTTCGGGCCGTGCCAACTCCACGATGGAGTTCTCGCACTACGCCGAGGTGAGCCGTGAACAGCAGGAAGCTATTTTGAAGAATAAAAATAATTAAAAAATAAATAACAAATGAGTCAAAGAATCAGAATCAAGCTCAAATCTTACGATCACAACCTCGTCGACAAATCGGCTGAGAAGATTGTGAAGACCGTTAAGATGACTGGCGCAGTGGTCAATGGTCCCATACCCCTGCCTACCAACAAAAAGATTTTCACGGTGAACCGCTCGACCTTCGTGAACAAGAAGTCGCGTGAGCAGTTCGAACTGAGCACCTACAAGCGCCTGATGGACATCGAGATCAACGATCGCACGAAGACCATCGATGCCTTGATGAAGCTCGAGCTCCCCAGTGGTGTGGAAGTCGAAATCAAAGTGTGAATTTAATCAGCCAATGTCAACGTCAGATAAGCTGAATTGTCTAACAAATTAAAAGAATCCAAACTAAGAAATGTCAGGATTAATTGGAAAGAAAATTGGAATGACCAGTCTTTTTGATGCCGACGGAAAGCAGATTCCGTGCACTGTTATTGAAGCTGGTCCTTGTGTTGTCACACAAGTGAGAACGATTGAGAAAGATGGCTATGAGGCCATCCAGCTCGCATTCGGCGAGAAGAAAGAGAGCCACACGACGAAGGCCATGAAGGGTCACTTCGCCAAGGCCAACACCACCCCTAAGCGCTATCTCGCTGAGTTCAGCCGCTTCGAGGAGGGTCACAAGAAGAAACATGGTGAGATCCTTACCGTCGAGGTCTTCCAGGAAGGCGAATTTGTCGACGTGGTCGGTACCTCCAAGGGTAAAGGTTTCCAGGGCGTTGTCACCCGCCACGGTTTCGGCGGTGTCGGCGACAAGACCCACGGTCAGCACGACCGTCTGCGCGCCCCCGGTTCGATTGGTGCCTCTTCGTATCCCTCGCGTATCTTCAAGGGTATGCGCATGGCCGGTCAGAAGGGCAACCATCGCGTGAAGGTCCAGAACCTCCAGGTGGTCAAGATTATCGCTGAGAAGAACCTCATGCTGGTCAAGGGTTCCGTGCCCGGCCCCAAGGGTTCTATTGTCAAACTTGAAAGATGGAGTTAATAAGACATGGAGATTAAAGTTTATAACGTTAACGGAAGCGAAACCGGCAGAACCATCAACCTCGAGGATTCTATTTTCGCCATCGAGCCCAACGACCACGCCATCTACCTCGATGTCAAGCAGTATTTGGCCGACAACCGTCAGGGTACTCATAAAGCCAAGGAGCGCAGTGAGAACGCCCACAGCACCCGCAAGCTCAAACGTCAGAAAGGTACCGGCGGTGCCCGTTCCGGTGATTTGAAGAGCCCCGTGTTTGTTGGCGGCGGTACGATTTTTGGACCCAAGCCCCGCGACTATCGTTTCAAACTCAACATCAAGGTCAAACGTCTCGCCCGCCGCAGCGCCCTGAGCTACAAGGCCAGCGACAATGCCCTGACCGTCGTTGAGAACTTCACTTTCGAAGGCCCCAAGACCAAGAAGATGATCGAGGTCCTCAAGAATCTGAAGCTGAACGATAAAAAGTCACTTTTTGTGCTTGAGAATCAAAATAATTTCGTATCTTTGTCTGCTAGAAACCTCAAGAACGTGAAGGTTGTAAACGTGTCGCAATTAAACACTTACGACATTGTTAACGCCTCCAATATTGTCGTTTGCGAGGGTTCAATGAGCGAAATCAACCGCGTTTTGGCGACAAAATAAGGTATGTGAGTATAACGATTTAAGAAAGTTTAACAAATGATGAACATTATAGTAAAACCGCTGATTAGTGAAAAGATGACCCGCCTCACCGAGGCCGCGGCCAATCTCATTCAGACCCGCATCCAGCGCAAGAAGGGTATCGCCGTCGCACCTGCTCACAACCGCTATGGTTTTGTTGTTGACAAACGCGCCAACAAGATTGAAATCAAGAATGCCGTCGAACAGTTCTACAATGTGAAGGTCATTGACGTGAACACGATGAACTACGCGGGCAAGGTGAAATCGCGCTACACCAAAGCCGGCTTCTTGACTGGCCGTACCAACGCCTTCAAGAAAGCTATCGTCACTTTGGCCGAGGGCGATGCCATCGATTTCTATGCAAACATTTAATCAGATTCAATAATAATAGTATAGTCCACTGATAAGAGACTAAAAAGAACAAGAAAAAGAAATGGCTTTAAAGAAAATTAAACCTACGACTCCCGGTCAGCGCCACAAACTTGTTGTCACCAACGACGACATTACGGCTACCAGACCGGAGAAAAGCCTTGTTTACGGTATGCGCAAAAGCGGTGGCCGTAACAATCAGGGTAAGATGACGATGCGCTATATCGGCGGCGGCCACAAGCAGTTGTTCCGCTTTGTCGACTTCAAGCGTAACAAAGACGGTATCCCCGCCGTCGTGAAGACCATCGAGTATGACCCCAACCGCAGTTCGCGTATCGCCCTCATTAGCTACGCTGACGGTGAGAAGAGCTACATCCTTTGCCCTCAGGGTCTTAAGGTCGGTCAGACTGTCATGTCCGGTGCCGGTGTTGCCCCCGAAGTGGGTAACACCCTGTTGCTTGCTGAGATTCCTTTCGGCACGCTGATTCACAATATTGAGCTCCGTCCCGGCCAGGGTGCCAAGATGGTGCGTTCGGCCGGTGCCTATGCCCAGCTGATGTCGCGTGACGACAAGTATGCCATCATCAAAATGCCCAGCGGCGAGATGCGCATGATTCTTCAGGCTTGCCGTGCCACTGTCGGTATCGTGAGCAATCCTGAGCACAACCTCGAAGTCGGTGGTAAAGCCGGTCGCAGCCGTCACCTCGGCCGTCGTCCGCGCAACCGCGGCGTTGTCATGAACCCCGTTGACCACCCGATGGGCGGTGGTGAGGGCCGTCAGACCGGCGGACATCCCCGTTCGCGCAAGGGTATCCCGGCCAAGGGCTACAAGACTCGCGCTCCCAAGAAGCAGTCGAGCAAGTACATCGTCGAAAGAAGAAAGAAGTAACTCAGTAAAAAGAAGAAACAATGAGTCGTTCATTAAAGAAAGGTCCGTATATTTTCCACAAACTGGAAAAACGTGTAATCGAGGCACAGCAGTCCAACAAGAAGGTTACCATCAAAACATGGTCGAGAGCTTCGATGATTTCGCCCGACTTCGTGGGTCAGACTATTGCCGTGCATAATGGCAACAAGTTCATCCCCGTGTACGTCACCGAGAACATGGTGGGTCACAAGCTTGGCGAGTTCGCTCCCACCCGCATCTTCCGCGGCCATGCAGGATCTAAAGATAAAGGTAAAAAGTAAATTTTAAAAGAAAATGGGACGTAGAAAACATAATAGTGCAGAAGCACGCAAAGAAGCCAACAAGACCCTTTATGTGGCAAAGTTGATGAATAATCCTACTTCGCCTCGTAAGACCCGTCTCGTCGCTGACCTCGTCCGTGGTGTCGACGTCGAGAAGGCTCTCGGTATCCTTCAGTACAATCCCAGAGAGTCCGCTCCCAAGATGCGCAAACTCATCCTCTCGGCTATTGCCAACTGGCAGGCCAAGAACGAGGGTGCCCGCATGGAGGACGCTCAGCTTTATGTCAAGCAAATCAAGGTTGACGAAGGTCGCACGATGAAGCGCATGCGCACTGCCCCCCAGGGCCGCGGTTACCGCATCCGCAAGCGTAGCAACCACATCACCGTGATTCTCGGCAGCCGCATCGAGGAAGCTCCGGTCGCCCAGGCTGAAAAAGAAGAAACTAAATAAAGTTAATTAAAAAGAAGAAACTCAACAATGGGACAAAAAACTAACCCAATTGGAAACAGATTAGGTATCATCCGCGGATGGGATTCTAACTGGTTTGGCGGAAGAAGATTTGAACAGAAGCTCGTTGAGGACGACAAGATCCGTAAATATCTCAACGCCCGTCTTGCCAAGGCTAGCATCTCCAAGATTTACATTGAGCGTACCCTGAAATTGCTCACCGTGACCATCAACTCGGCTCGTCCGGGTCTCATCATCGGTCGTGCAGGCTCTGAGGTTGACAAACTCCGCGAAGAGCTCAAGAAGCTCACCGGTAAGGATGTGCAGATTAACATCAGTGAGGTGAAGCGCCCCGAGATGGACGCCGTCCTCGTGGCCCAGAACATCGCCAAACAGATTGAAGGCCGCATCCAGTATCGCCGTGCCATCAAGAACGCTATCACCTCCACCATGCGTACAGGTGCCGAGGGTATCAAAGTCTCCATCGCCGGCCGTATCGGCGGCGCCGAGATTGCCCGCAGCGAGCACTTCAAAGAGGGTCGTACTCCTCTCCATACGCTCCGTGCCGACATCGACTATGCCAATGCCGAGGCTCATACAACCTATGGCCGTATCGGTATCAAAGTGTGGATTTGCCGTGGTGTCATTTATGGCAGACCCGAGCTCGTTCCCTCCACCGTGGGCGGTCAGCAGAAGGACCACCGCGCCGGTGCCATGGGCGCAGGCCGTCGTCCGGAAGGTGCTCCTCGCCGCCGTCAGGGCAACAGAAATAACAACAGTAAATAATTGGTAGTTTAGCTTTCACACTAAACAAGAAACAATAAGAAGAAATGTTACAACCCAAGAAAACAAGATATAGAAAGCAGCAGAAAGGCAAAATCAAAGGTAATGCCTTCCGTGGCCATGAACTCGCATTCGGTACCTTCGGTATCAAATCGCTTGAGACTTGCTTCATCACTGGCCGTCAAATAGAGGCTGCTCGTCAAGCTGTAACGCGTCACATGAAACGTGAAGGTCAGATTTGGATTCGCATCTTCCCGGACAAGCCCATCACCAAGAAGCCCAATGAGGTGCGTATGGGTAAAGGTAAAGGTGCTCCCGAGTATTTTGTCGCCCGAGTCATGCCCGGCACCATGCTGTTCGAGTGCGAGGGTGTCCCCATGGATGTTGCTAAAGAGGCTCTCCGTTTGGCCGCTCAGAAACTTCCCATCTCGACCAAATTTGTCGTCAAAAGAGACTATATCGAAGAATAATTAGAAGTCCTACAGTCATGAAGAATGAAATCGTTTTAAAAGAGCTCTCGACTGCTGAATTGAAAGAGAAACTCGAGACCGAGCGCGCCGCCTATCAGAAAATGCTTCTGACCCATGCCGTGTCTCCTCTTGAGAATCCCAACAAAATTAAAGAAAGTAGAAAAAACATTGCCCGCTGCCTTACAGAGCTCCGCGCCCGCGAAATCGCCGGCAACAAGTAAGCATGGCAATTAGTAAAATCCAATTCTAAGATGGAAAGAAATTTAAGAAAAGAAAGAATCGGTGTTGTGGTCAGCAACAAGATGGACAAATCCATCGTGATTCTCGTCGAGCGTAAGGTGAAGCACCCCAAGTACGGCAAGTTCGTCAAGAAGTCCACCAAATTCATGGCCCACGACGAAAAGAACGAAGCCAACATCGGAGACACCGTCCGTATCATGGAGACCCGTCCCCTGAGCAAGAATAAATGCTGGCGTTTGGTCGAGATCGTTGAGAAGGCTAAATAGTACACCTATCAGAAAAACAAAAAAGAAATGATACAACAAGAAACCAGAATGACAGTTGCCGACAACAGCGGCGCTAAGAGCGCCCTGTGCATCCGCGTCCTCGGTGGCACCAAGAAGCGCTATGCTTCCATCGGTGATACCATCGTTGTGGCTATCAAAGATGCACTTCCTTCCGGCAATGTGAAGAAGGGTAGCGTTTCCAAAGCAGTCGTGGTGCGCACCAAGAAAGAGATTCGTCGCAATGATGGTTCCTACATCCGCTTCGACGACAACGCCTGCGTCCTGCTCACCGCCGCCGATGAGCTCCGTGGCACCCGTATCTTCGGCCCCGTGGGTCGTGAACTGCGTGAGAAACAGTTTATGAAGATTGTCTCTCTCGCTCCCGAAGTATTGTAAACAATAAAAGAAAGAAGAGAAAATGAAATTGCACGTTAAGAAAGGGGATATGGTCCAGGTGATCGCCGGCGATGACAAAGGCAAGATCGCCAAGGTCCTGAAGGTCTATCCCGAAAAGAATCGCGCCATCGTCGAGGGTGTCAACGTGAACAAAAAGCATACCAAGCCCAATGCCAAGAACACACAGGGCGGTATCGTCGAGCAGGAAGCTCCCATCCACATCTCCAACCTCATGGTTGTGGTTGGAAAGACCCCCACTAAGATTGGCCGTCGTGTCGATGAAAAGACTGGCAAAATAGTCCGTTATTCTAAAAAAACAGGAGAGGAGATTAAGTAATGGCATACATTCCCGCATTAAAGACCAAGTACAAAGAGGAAATTCTTCCTGCTTTGATGAAAGAGTACGGCTACAAGACCGTCATGCAGGCTCCCCGCCTGAAGAAAATCACCTTGAATCAGGGGCTCGGTAAGGCAGCTATCGCTGACAAGAAAGTCATCGACAAGGGTATCGAGGAAATGACTGCCATCACTGGTCAGAAAGCCGTCGCCACCAAGTCCCGCAAGGATATTTCGAACTTCAAACTGCGTCGCGGCATGCCCATTGGCGTCCGCGTGACCCTCCGCGGTGAGCGTATGTATGAGTTCTTGGAGCGCCTCGTGACTGCTTCCATCCCCCGTATCCGCGACTTCCGCGGCATCAACGACAAGGGATTCGATGGCAAGGGTAACTACACCTTTGGCATCGCCGAGCAGATTATCTTCCCCGAGATTGATATCGACAAGATTGACCGCATTCAGGGAATGGACATCACCTTCGTTACCTCGGCCCAGACCGACAAGGAGGCCATGTCGCTGCTCAAAGAGTTCGGTTTACCGTTCAAGAATCAACAAAAATAAGCATAATGGCTAAAGAATCGATTAAAGCAAGAGAGCGCAAAAAAGCTAAAATGGTTGCCAAGTACGCTGCCAAGCGCGCTGCCCTGAAAGAAATTGTCCGTACAGGTGAACCTGAGGATGTGGAGAAGGCCGTCATCGCCCTTCAGAAACTTCCGAAGAACGCTTGCCCCATCCGTCAGCACAACCGTTGTCAGCTGACCGGCCGCCCCAAAGGCTACATGCGCCAGTTCGGCATCTCGCGTATTAACTTCCGCGAGATGGCAGTCTCCGGTCTTATCCCCGGTGTCAAAAAAGCAAGTTGGTAAAAAAATAATTTATTGGTAGCTTTGCAAGTTGGCATAACACCAATACTACAAAACTTAAAATCAAAAATTAATATGGTAACAGATCCTATTGCAGATTATCTGACCCGGATGCGCAACGCCATCGCCGCTAAGCATCGCGTGGTTGAAATCCCTGGCTCCAAACTGAAGAGAGAGATGACCAAAATTCTCTTCGAGAAGGGCTACATCCTGAACTACAAGTTCGAAAACGAGGGTGCCCACAACCAGAGCATCAAAATCGCCCTGAAGTATCACCCTGTGACCAAGCAGTCGGCCATTGCTGAGCTGAAACGCGTCTCCAGCCCCGGTCTGCGCAAGTATGTCTCCGTCGACGAGATGCCCCGTGTCCTCAATGGTCTCGGCATCGCCATCGTGTCGACTTCCAAAGGCCTCATGACCGACAAGGAAGCTCGCACACTCAATGTCGGTGGCGAAGTTTTATGTTACATCAGCTAATCAAGAGAGGAGATTTAGAAAATGTCAAGAATAGGTAAAATGCCCATCCACCTTCCCAAAGGTGTTGAAGTGAAGATTTCTGATGACAATGTCCTGACCGTAAAGGGTCCTCTGGGAGAACTCAGCCAGAAAGTGAACCCCATGATCGAGATGAAAGTTGAAGATGGCGTCCTCCATTTCAACCGTCCCAACGACGAGCGTGAGACCAAGGCCCAACACGGCCTCTATCGTGCCCTTGCAGCCAACATGGTGAAGGGTGTCAGCGAAGGTTTCAAGACCGTCCAGGAAGTCATCGGCGTGGGTTACAAAGTCCAGGCCACTGGCAACGTCATGGAGATGGACCTCGGCTACTCGCACAAGATTTTCTTTGAACTTGCCCCCGAGATCAAAGTCGAGACTGTCACCGAGAAAGGTAAGAACCCCATCATCACCATGACCTGCTGTGACAAGCAAATCCTTGGTCAGGCTGCAGCCAAGATCCGTTCGCTCCGCAAGCCCGAACCCTACAAGGGTAAAGGTATCCGCTTCCAGGGCGAAGAGGTTCGCAAGAAAGCTGGTAAAGCTGCTGCTAAATAAATAGTAAGGTAAAAAGATTTGCCAAAAAGCCAAAAGAAAAATAGTTATGGCAACAAAAAAAGACATAAGAAGAACAAAGATTAAATTCCGCATCCGTCACAAAGTCAGCGGAACTGCTGAGATGCCCCGCCTGTCGGTTTTCAGAAGCAATAAGGAAATCTACGCTCAGGTGATTGACGATGTAAAAGGTGTGACACTGACCGCAGCCTCTTCCCTTGAGAAAGGCTTTGAAAAGAGTGGCACAAAGAGCGAAGTGGCCGCCAAGGTCGGCAAAGCCCTTGCCGAGCGCGCCATTGCCGCTGGTATCAATACCGTTGTTTTTGACCGTAATGGTTACCTCTACCACGGCCGCGTGAAAAGCTTGGCCGACGGTGCCAGAGAAGGTGGTTTAAAATTCTAATAAGTCATGGCAGAAGTAAACATTAAAAGAGTAAAATCGAGCGAGATCGAATTCAAAGATCGTCTTGTCGCTATCAACCGCGTCACCAAGGTTACCAAAGGTGGTAGAACGTTCACCTTTGCTGCCATCGTCGTTATTGGAAATGAGAATGGCGTTGTGGGCTATGGCCTCGGCAAAGCCAAGGAGGTCCAGGCCGCCGTCCAGAAAGGTATTGACGACGCCAAGAAGAACCTCATCCGCGTCCCCGTGCTGAAGGGCACTATCCCCCACGAGCAGTGCGGCAAGTATAGCGGCGCCAAAGTCTTCCTCAAACCCGCTGCCCCCGGTACCGGTGTCATCGCCGGCGGTGCCATGCGTGCCGTTTTGGAGAGCGTCGGTGTGAAGGACGTGCTTGCCAAGTGCAAAGGTTCCTCCAACCCCCACAGTGTGGTGAAAGCTACCATCAATGCCCTTCTCCAGATGAAGGATCCTTACATGGTGTCCCAGCTCCGTGGTATTTCTCTCGACAAAGTGTTTAACGGTTAAATAATAGGAGGTCAAGAAAATGAAGAAACTCAGAATCAAACAGGTCAGAAGTATCATTGGCCGCCCCGCCCGTCAGAAACGCACCATGGCCGCTCTGGGCCTGCGTCGCATCAACCACACCCGTGAGGTTGTCGCCACCCCCCAGATCATGGGCATGATTGACAAGGTCAAACACCTTATCACCGTCGAAGAAATTTAACTTAGTAAAATAAGAAAGGAAAGATATAATGAACTTAAGTAATCTCAAGCCCGCTGAAGGATCCATCAAGCATTCGAAACGCATCGGCCGTGGTGCCGGTTCCGGCAAAGGCGGTACTGCTACGCGCGGTAACAAGGGTGCCAAGGCTCGTTCCGGTTACCATCAGAAGATCGGCTTCGAGGGTGGTCAGATGCCCCTCTATCGCCGCGTTCCGAAGTTCGGTTTCAAGAACATCAACCGCGTCGAGTATGTCGGCATCAACATCGACACCCTCAACGCTCTCGCCGAGGCCAAGAATATCACCGACTTCAACATTGATGTGCTGAAGGAGAACGGCCTCATCTCGGGCAAGGATCGTATCAAGATCTTGGGCCGTGGCGAACTCGCCAAGGCTGTCAACGTCACCGCTCACGCCTTCTCGGCCACTGCCAAGAAAGCCATCGAGGACAAAGGCGGCGTTGCTACCGTAATCGAATAAAAAACTATCACAATGAAGCGATTAATACAGACACTTAAAAACATCTGGTCGATTGAAGACCTGCGGAAAAGAATCCTCTACACCATCGGTTTGGTGCTCATCTACCGCATTGGCTCCTACGTCGTGCTGCCAGGTGTTGACCCCTCTCAGCTTTCGGTCCTCAGGAAACAGGGTTCCGAGGGTCTGATGGGCCTTCTCAATATGTTCTCGGGTGGAGCATTCTCCAATGCTTCCATTTTTGCCTTGGGTATCATGCCTTACATCACGGCATCCATCGTCATCCAATTGTTGGTGATGGTGGTCCCCAAGTTCCAGAAAATGCAGAGGGAAGGTGAAAGTGGCCGTAGAAAGATGAATCAAATCACTCGCTGGCTCACCGTCGCTGTCACGGCAGCCCAGGCTCCCGCCTATATCACCAACATGAGAATGCAGCTCGAAGCCACTCCCTACGCCCTCCATCCTTTCACGGGCGCCGAGCCTTCGCTCTTCTTCTGGATTAGCAGCATTGTCATACTGATCAGCGGTACCCTCTTTGTCATGTGGCTGGGTGAGCGCATTACCGACAAAGGTGTCGGCAATGGCATCTCGCTTTTGATTATGATTGGTATCATCGCCCGTCTCCCCTTCGCCCTCTCGGCCGAGTTCGCCTCCCGACTCTCCGAAGGTGGTGGCTTGGTGATGTTCCTCTTCGAACTCGTTGTCCTCCTCGTTGTCATCCTCTTGGTTATCCTGCTTGTCCAGGGTACTCGCCGTATCCCCGTGCAGTATGCCAAGCGTATCGTTGGCAACAAGCAGTACGGTGGTGTCCGCCAGTACATCCCCATCAAGGTTAACGCAGCCGGCGTCATGCCCATCATCTTTGCTCAGGCAATCATGTTCCTGCCCATCACCTTCATGGGATTCTCCAACAACACCGACAGCAAGTTCGCTATGGCTTTCGCTGACTACAACAGTTTCTGGTACAACCTGGTGTTCTTCATCCTTGTTGTGGTGTTCACCTACTTCTACACCGCCATCGCCATCAACCCCAACCAAATGGCCGACGACATGAAGAAGAACGGTGGATTCATCCCCGGCGTCAAGCCCGGCAAGAAGACTGCCGAGTACCTCGAGGGCATCCTCTCCAAGATCACCCTCCCCGGCTCCATCTTCCTCGCCGTGGTGGCCATCCTGCCGGCCATCATCCGCCTCTTCGGTGTCAACACCCAGTTCGCTCAGTTCTATGGTGGTACCTCGCTGCTCATCCTTGTCGGTGTCATCCTTGACACCCTCCAGCAAATCGAGAGCCACCTCCTGATGCGCCACTACGACGGTCTCACCAAGACCGGCCGTATCAAGGGCCGCACATCAATGTCTATCCAGGCTTAATAAAAACATCTGCAGAAATAAAATGATTGTGCTCAAGACCAAAGAAGAAATCGAGCTCATACGTGATGCCGGCCGCCTCCTCGGGAAAACTCTCGCGGAGGTGGGCCGTCACATCCGCCCGGGTGTGACCACCGCATTCCTCGACCAAATTGGAGAGCAAATCATCCGCGACAACGGCGCCAAGCCCCTCTGCAAAGGCTTCGAGGGTTTCCCCTCCGCCTTCTGCATCTCGGTCAACGATGTCGTTGTCCACGGCATACCTGGCGACCTCTTCATCAAGGAAGGAGACAACGTCTCACTCGACTGTGTCATCGAACTCAACGGCTATGTGGCCGACTCGGCCTATACCTTCACGGCCGGTGAGGTCACTCCCGAGATGCAACGCCTCCTCAAGGTCACCCGCGAAGCCCTCTTCATCGGCCTCGACAAGTGCAAGGCCGGCAACAGGGTGGGCGACATCGGCCATGCCGTCCAGATGCATTGTGAGAAAAACGGCTACTCCGTCGTCCGCGAGCTCTGTGGCCACGGCGTGGGATTCAAAATGCACGAATCCCCCAACGTGCCCAACTACGGCGTCCCCGGCACCGGCCCCCTCCTCAAGGAAGGCATGGTCATCGCCGTCGAACCCATGGTATGCATGGGCTCCAAGAACGTCAAGTTCTCCAAAGAAGACGGATGGACCTGCCGCACTCGCGACGGCAAGCCCGCAGCCCACTTCGAGCACACCGTGGCCATCACCGCCAATGGCCCCGACATCCTCACAACCTTCGAATTCATCGAAAACAACTAAAAAAGAACGGTAAGTAAAAACAATTCAATGGCAAAACAAGCATCCATACAATTAGACGGAACCGTCGTCGAGTCCCTCGGCAACGCAATGTTCCGCGTCGAATTGGAAAACGGACATCAGATCATCGCCCACATCTCCGGCAAAATGCGCATGCATTACATCAAGATTCTTCCCGGCGACAAAGTGCAGATCGAAATGTCCCCCTATGACCTCTCGAAAGGCCGCATCACTTACCGTCACAAGTAGGCCCCGCCTGCCAAAAAGAACAAGAAAAGAAGTATCAACAAGATTAATAATTACACAAAATGAAAGTAAGAGTCTCTGTAAAGAAAAGATCGCCCGAATGCAAAGTGGTCCGCCGCCACGGGGTTGTCTATGTTATCAACAAGAAAAATCCTAAATTCAAACAAAGACAAGGATAATTAAAAAAAAAACAATAAAAAGAATCTATGGCACGTATTGCAGGTATTGACTTACCCAAGAACAAAAGAGGAGAGATAGGCCTGACCTATATCTTCGGAATCGGACGTAGCACCGCCAAAGAGATTCTGGCCAAGGCCGGTATCGACGAAGGCAAGAAGGTGCAGGATTGGACCGACGACGAGCAGAACACCCTCCGCAACATCATCAACGATGAGTACAAAGTGGAAGGCGCCCTCCGCTCCGAAGTCCAGATGAACATCAAGCGACTGATGGATATCGGCTGCTACCGCGGCATCCGTCACCGCCTGGGTCTGCCCCTCCGCGGTCAAAGCACCAAGAACAACGCCCGCACTCGCAAGGGTAAGAAGAAAACAATCGCTAACAAAAAGAAAGCTACCAAGTAAGTAATGGTTGTAGCGCCCCAGCCGCGGATTAGAAAGTGACCTCAGGAGCGGTTGGTAGTAAGAAACAAAGTAAATCAAGCAAAAACAAAATGGCAAAAACTTCAAAACCGACCAAAAAAAGAGTCGTAAAAGTTGAACCTCAAGGAAGAGCATGCATCTTTGCATCCTTCAACAACGTCATCGTCTCGCTGACGAACAACGCCGGTCAAGTGATTTCTTGGTCGTCTGCTGGAAAAATGGGCTTCCGCGGATCGAAGAAAAACACTCCGTACGCCGCTCAGATGGCTGCGGAAGATTGCGGCAAAGTTGCTTATGATTTGGGCCTAAGAAAAGTCAAGGTCTTTGTGAAAGGACCCGGTCAAGGACGTGAATCTGCAATCCGCGCAATCAACACCTGCGGTATCGAGGTTATGGAAATCACCGACATCACCCCGCTGCCCCACAATGGTTGCCGTCCCCCCAAACGTCGTCGTGTGTAATTATTAATCTTAAAAGAACAAAAGAACAATGGCAAGATACACTGGTCCGAAGACCAAAATCGCAAGAAAGTTCCACGAGCCTATCTACGGCCCGGACAAGAGCTACGAGAAGAAACCCTACGCCCCCGGCATGCACGGCCAGAACCGCCGTCGTGGCAAGACCTCCGAGTACGGCATCCAGCTCAACGAGAAACAGAAAGCCAAATACACCTATGGCATTCTCGAGCGCCAGTTCCGTAAACTCTACGCCGAAGCCTCGCGCCGTGGTGGCATCACCGGTGAAGAGCTCATGAAACTCATCGAGGCTCGCCTCGACAACGTGGTCTACCGTCTCGGCATCGCCCGCAGCCGCGCCCAGGCCCGTCAGCTCGTCTCCCACCGCCACATCGCCGTCAACGGCAATGTCGTCAATGTCCCCTCCTATTCTTTGAAAGAAGGCGACGTCGTCTCCGTCCGCGAGCGCAGCAAATCGCTCGAAGTCATCACCGACGCCCTCGCCTCGCGCGCCAACAACTATCCTTGGCTCGAATGGGACGGCGCCAGCATGAGCGGCAAGTTCGTCAACTTCCCTCAGCGCTCCGACATCCCCGAGACCATCAACGAGCAGCTCATCGTTGACCTCTACTCCAAGTAATAGTTCACAGGACGTCAGTCTGAGTCTTGACTTAGACAACAACACATTCAAAGAAAGAAAGGATAAAAAATGGCAATATTATCATTCCAAAAACCCGATAAGGTGGTCATGCTCGAGGCCAACGACTTCCGCGGCACGTTCGAATTCCGTCCGTTGGAGCCCGGCTACGGCACAACCATCGGCAACGCTTTGCGTCGCGTCCTTCTCTCTTCGCTCGAAGGCTATGCTATCACATCTGTCCAGATTGATGGCGTCGACCATGAATTCTCCTCGCTTCCCGGCGTGGTCGAAGACATGACCGACATTATCCTGCGCTTGAAGCAGATACGCTTCCGCCGTCAGCTGGAGGATTACGACCACGAAAAGCTCACCTTCACGGTCAAAAATCAGACAGTCTTCAAAGCCGGTGACCTCAACAGCAACCTCAACGGATTCCAGGTCCTCAACCCCGACCTCGAAATCTGCCACATGGAAGCTTCCACCGAGCTCCGCATCACCCTCTCCATCGACAAGGGCCGCGGTTACGTCCCCGCCGACGAAAACAAACGTGCCACCGACCCCATCGGTGTCATCGCCATCGACTCCATCCACACCCCCATCAAAAAGGTCATGTATGCCGTCGATGACTACCGCGTCGAGCAACGCACCGACTACGAGAAGCTGACGTTCGATATCGAGACCGACGGCTCCATCCATCCGAAGGAAGCCCTCAAAGAGGCCGCCACCATCCTCATCCAGCACTTCATGCTCTTCTCCGACGAGCGCATCACCCTCGACGTCGAGCCCAAGCCCGTCCAGGAAGAATTCGATGAGTCCACGGCCCACACCCGCCAGCTCCTGAAGACCAAGCTCATCGACCTCGACCTCTCCGTCCGCGCACTCAACTGCCTCAAGGCCGCCGAAGTCGAGACCCTGGGTGACCTGGTGTCCTTCAACAAAGCCGATCTGCTCAAATTCCGCAACTTCGGCAAAAAATCACTTACCGAGCTCGAGAACCTCGTCGCTTCGAAAAACCTCGAGTTTGGCATGAATGTTTCAAAGTATAAACTTGATAAAGAATAAACAAAGAATATGAGACACGGTTGCAAAGTAAATCATCTGTCAAGAACCCACGCCCATCGCGTCGCTATGCTCTCCAACATGGCCACCTCGCTTATCATGCATAAGCGCATCGAGACCACCGTTGCCAAAGCCAAAGCCCTCCGCGTGTATGTCGAGCCGCTCATCAGCCGCTCCAAAGAGGACTCCACCCACAACCGCCGCATCGTCTTCAGCTACCTCCACAGCAAAGAGGCCGTCAACGAACTCTTCCGCGAGGTTTCGCAGAAAGTCGCCAACCGCCCCGGTGGCTACACCCGCATCCTGAAGACCGGCATCCGTCACGGTGACAACTCCGAGATGGCCATCATCGAGCTCGTTGACTACAACGAGAACATGCTCAAGGACACCACCAAGAAGGCAGCCAAGAGCACCCGCCGTTCGCGCGCCAAAAAGGCCGAAGCTGCCCCCGCAGTCGAAGCCCCCGTCGCCGAGGCCGAAGCCCCCAAGGCAGAGTAAGTTCTTCACAGACACAGAGTAAAGAACACAACGATCCAAGCCCCACTGGAACCCAGCGGGGCTTTTTTGCCCCACTCCCTTCACGCCCCAGCAGACGGCCCCTACCCGACAGGGACCGGGAAGGGTGCAACGCCGCCCCAACACCCTGCCACCTCCCTACCATCTCCTACCATGGTCGGAGATGATACGGAGGTGGTAGGGAGATGGTAAGGAGATGGTAAAGAGTTGGTACTTATAGGACATTAAGAATCAATTGGTTATAAAAGTAAAAAAATCGCGTGGAACCAAAAAAGGAATTGTTTTCTGCATTCTTATGTGGAGTATTGATTATCAGTAAGTTATTGTGCATTTTGCTATTGTGCAAATTTACACTGTTTTTTCTGAAAAAGAATAAAAAAATGGTAAAATAGTTTTTTTTCATGATTTGCAAGATTTCTTTCGTTGGAAATTTTTTTTTTTGTATATTTGCAGTTTCTTATGAAGAAGAATAGTATTAACAAATAATATATAAATATTTATGAGTCAGATTATAGGAATCAAGGGCCGTCAGATTCTCGACAGTCGCGGAAACCCCACAGTTGAAGTCGATGTGTATACCGACCAGGGCGCCATGGGTCGCGCCGCTGTTCCGAGCGGTGCCTCGACGGGCGTGCACGAAGCCTGCGAGCTTCGCGACGGCGACAAGAGCATTTTCCTTGGCAAGAGTGTGATGCAGGCCGTGAACAACGTGAACACCGTATTGAACGACGAGTTGCAGGGCATGTTTGTCAGCGAGCAGAAAGCCCTCGACATGAAGATGATAGAAATCGATGGTACCGAGAACAAGAGCCGTCTGGGAGCCAACGCCATCCTCGGCGTTTCGCTGGCTGCCGCCAAGGCCGCCGCACAGGAGACAGGCCAGGAACTCTACCGCTATCTTGGCGGTGTGGGCGGCTACACCCTTCCCATCCCCATGATGAACATCCTCAATGGAGGAAGCCATGCCGACAACAGCATTGACTTCCAAGAGTTCATGATTATGCCCGTTGGAGCCCCCACCTTCAGTGAGGCGCTGCGCATGGGTGCCGAGGTGTTCCACAACCTGCGCTCGGTGCTGAAGGGCAAGGGGCTGAGCACCAACGTGGGCGACGAGGGCGGTTTCGCTCCCAACCTGGGTAGCAACGAGGAGGCCTTGACGGCCATTCTTCAGGCCATAGAGAAGGCCGGCTACCGCCCCGGCGAGGACGTTTTCATCGGTTTGGACGCCGCAGCCTCGGAGTTCTACAACGCAGAAGAGAACATGTACGAGCTCAAATGGAGCACCGGCGACAAGCTGACTCCCAGACAGATGTGTGATTTCTGGACCGACTGGGTGAAGCGTTACCCCATTCTCTCGATTGAGGACGGTATGGCTGAGGACGACTGGGACGGCTGGAAGCTGCACACCGACGCCATCGGCGACCGTTGCCAGTTGGTGGGCGACGACTTGTTTGTCACCAATGTCTCGCGCCTGAAGATGGGTCTCGAGAAGAAGGTGGCCAACTCCATCCTCATCAAGCTCAATCAGATTGGTACCCTCACCGAGACTATCGACGCCGTCAACCTGGCCATGCGCAACAACATGACCGCCATCATCAGCCACCGCAGTGGCGAGACCGAGGACACGACCATTGCCGACCTTGTGGTGGCCATGAATGCGGGATTGATCAAGACCGGCTCGGCTTCCCGTACCGACCGCATCTGCAAGTACAACCAGCTGATGCGCATCGAGGAAAGCCTCGGCGATCAGGCATACTACCTGGGCAAGGACTTCAAATTCCTGAAGAAATAGTATCGAGAATGTTGAGGTAGTTGTTATACCTCTCTTCGCTTACAAGGCCGTCTTCGACGGCCTTTTTTATTGCGCAGCCGGGCTCGTGGCGGTGGGTGCAGTTGGCGAAGCGGCAGTCGTGGAGCCGCTCGCGCATCTCAGGGAAGAAATGGGAGAGTTCCTGGGCGGAGAAGTCGACCATGCCGAATTCCTTGATGCCGGGGGTGTCAATTAAAAAAGTTAAGAGTTTAGAGTTTAGAGTTAAGAGTGGGATGGGGTGGATTTCGGCGAAGGTGGTGGTGTGGCGTCCTTTGAGACTCCAATCGGAGATGTCGCCGGTGCGAAGGCCGAGGGAGGGGCAGAGGGCGTTGAGGAGGGCGCTTTTGCCCACGCCGCTGTGGCCGGAGAAGAGGACAGTGCGGCCGGCAATCATCTCTTTCACGGCGTCGAGACCGTTGCCGCGGAGGGCCGATACCTCGAGGACAGGGTAGCCGGCATCGGTGTAGATGGTTTTCAACTCGTTGTGTATTTTCCACAACTCCTCGTCGTAGAGGTCGCACTTGTTGAAGATGAGCGCTGCGGGGATGTGGTAGGCTTCGGCGGTGACGAGGAGGCGGTCGATGAAGCCCGTGGAGGTGCGAGGGAGGCCGAGGGTGGCCACGATGCACAGGAGGTCGATGTTGGAGGCGATGACGTGGGTTTGTTTCGAGAGCTTGGTGGCGCGGCGGACGATGTAGTTGCGACGGTCGTGGACGTCAGTGATGACGCCGGTGCCGTCGTCCTGAAGCTCATAGTCGACGATGTCGCCCACGGCTACGGGGTTGGTCTGTTTATTGCCGCGAAGGCGGTAGTTGCCTCGGAGACGGCAGTCGATAAAAGATTGGGGGTCGGGCATGACTCGGTACCAACTGCCGGTGGTGCGTATGACAAGGCCTTCATTCATCTTTGTGTGATCGATTGCTGTAGGATTTGTATCCGATGCCGATGAGTATGGAGTACTGGTTGAGGTTGGAGGCGTTGGAGAATATTACATTGGAGGTGTTGAAGTGGGCCTTGGCGGCACAGGAGGCAAAGAGGTTGTCTGTGATGTAGTAGATGAGTTCAAGTTGGGCGCTGAGGCCGGTGTTGAAAGAGAGGAAAGAGATGCCGTGGCTGTGGTGGTCGACAGGAGTGTCGGCACCGGTGGCCTTGTCGGTGAACCATGTATCGGTGGAGCCGCCGGAGAGGAGTTGGACGTAGAAGCCGGCCGAAAGGTTGAGGCTGAAGTAATAGGAGAGGTCGAATCCAATGGAGACGCGTTCGTCGAGGGTGATGGCCCAGAAGGAGGCCGACTGGTGGATGAAGTGGCCGGAGGAAGAGGTGCCGTTGCTGAGAGTGTGTTGGTGCTGGTCGCCGTCGAGGGTGTAGTCGAAACCAAGGTGGTTGAAGATGCCTTCGCTCTGCCATCCCCAGAAGAAGCGGTTGGCGAAATATTTCTCGCCAGCATAGCGCACGGAAATTGAAAAGGGGAGGGAAGGGGAGTATCCGGAATGGGTAAGGGATTCGAAAGAGGGGCTCTGAAAGAGGCCTGTGCCGAAGTGGACGCTGAAAAGGGAGTGCCCGAGCCAAGGCCCAGAAGGGGTGGGGGTGTAGTTGTATCGGTACTGCGGGATGTAGATGGGGGCGCGTTGTGAGGGGATATAGACAGGGGTGTAGACAGGCGTACTCTGTGCCGCTACAGGCAGGGTGGCGAGCATCAGCGCAACCATGGGGAGCAATGCCACAATATGGTGAGACAATTGTTTAATCATTTCTGTTTTATATAGTTATTACTTGGTATACAGATGTAAAAACAGTGCAAAGATACAAAAAATTTTGTGCTGTCGGCAAAAAATAGTATTTTTGCATATTTCATTATTATAGGATAGGATGTTTATAACACTGAAAAATATAGGGATAGCATTGTTGTTGCTACTACCGGCGATGGCCAGTGGCCAGTTGCGTAGCACGGGTCCCATTCCTCCCGATATGAAGATGACGGTGGAGGAACTCTATGCCGCCGACCTGCAGCGGGCTAAGAAATATGCCGGCAGCCGTGGCGCCGACAGGCAACAGGTGATGGAGGCCTCGTACCAGATAAACAAGATGATGGCAGGTGGCCGCATTCTCTATGGCGACGCCGTAAGCCACATGGTGGAGCGCATAGCCGACACTCTTTTGAAGGACTATCCCGAGTTGCGGTCGGAGTTGCGGTTCTACACCGTCAACAGCCCGGAGGTTAACGCTTTCGCCACGGGGCAAGGCATGGTATTTGTCAATTTGGGATTGGTGGCGCAGGTCGAGAACGAGGCTCAGATAGCGTTCATCCTCAGCCACGAGATTATCCATTACTATCGTGCTCACGCCATGGAGGAGATGGTAAAGGACAAGAACCGCAAGAAGAGCCGCAAGCAGGATGTGGAGTATGAATCCAACGACGTGGAACTCGACAATTTCCTGCGATGGCACAACCGCAGTCGCTCCATGGAGAGCGAGGCCGACTCGCTGGGTATAGAGCTGTTCTACCGTCGCAGTCCCTATTATAAAGGAGTGATCGACGGCGTGTTTGACGTGCTGCAATATGGAGCGCTTCCATTTGACGATGTGCCGTTCGACACCACTTTTTTCAACACTCCCTATTATCAGTTGACAGGTTGCTGGCTTCGCGAAGTGACAGGTATCACGAGCCGCGACAACTATGACGACTCGCGAAGCACTCACCCCAACATTCTCACACGTCGTCGTCAGTGTTCTGCGTTACTGCATGGTAAGGGTGGTCAGCCGTTTGTTACCATCGGCAAGGAGGAATTCGAGGCTCTGCGTGAGATGGCACGGATGGAATGTGTACGGCAGGAGGTGATACACGGGCAGTATGCCCGTGCGTTCTACAATGCATGGTTGATGAGGCAGAATCCGGTCAACGATGTTGCGCTGCTTGACCGTTACATGGCCTATTCGCTCTATGGCTATGCGATGCACCGTGTACAGGGAACCCCCATCATCAAGCAGGACTACACGTTGGTGCAAGGAGAGAGTCAGCAGGTGTACTACGCGTTGCAGGAAATGAGTATGGAACAGGTACTCCTCGTGGCACTGCATGCGGCATGGCAGGCCCATAAGGACTATCCCGCCAGCAGCGACTATCGACAAATGGCGGATGACTTGATGGAGCAACTCCGTTTCGCCGCCAAGCGTAGCAGTGACGACTATCTTTCGATGGTTGCAGAGAACACCGACAGTGTTGGATATTCCGGGAAAGCCGATGGTTCGGAACCTCTTTCCAAATATGACCGTATCCGCCAGAAACGTAAAGAACAGACCGAAAATACTCCAACCTCTTATGCCTTGACAGACTTGATGATGGCCGACAGCTCCTTTGCCGAATTGCTGACCGCCCATCTCGAGGGTTCTGCCGACACCTCGCATGTTGCCGACACGGTGGGGCACAACGGCCTCATGGTGTTTAATCCTGTAAGCCTGGTGTTCAGCGACCTCTCCGACGACATGAAGGTTGGGAAGAGCGCTTCTGCCGAGCGTCGCCTCACCCGACATATCATGGGCATTGCAAAACGTATGGGACGCCATGGCATAGACTTCTCCGACGACGGATTGCACCAGATGGTTTCCGACACGCAGTATAACGACTTTATGACCCTCTGCGAGTGGATGAATGAGTTCTGGCTTGTCAAGGACAAGTTCCGCATGCAACGCATGACGCAACCCCTGATGGACGAGCTGACGGCGCGCCACGATGCCCGCGAAGTGAACCTCACGGCCATGCTCAATATCGAGAACCGTCGTGGCGAGGCCTCTCTCTCCTCGGTCCTCTTTATCCCCACCATCCCTTTGACGCTCATAGGCATGTTCACCGGAATCGAGAAGACCGCCTTGGCCACCATGACCGTAGATGCCCGCGAGGGAACGATTCTCTCGAGCCAGACATACAATTATAATGTGGCCGACCACGATGACCTCCTCGTCGCTATGCTCTACGACAGTTACCGCCGTACTGCCACGGGCAAGTCGACCAAGGGCTTCCTGGGGCGACGGTTGGCAATCACAGGAGGTGTGAATATGGGCCTCTCTGGCGTGCGGCCTGTCCGCAAGGGCCATATCTTGGCTTTTACTCCTTGGGCGGCGATAGAATATGCCATACAACGCAACCGGTCGATTGCCGTCTCGGTGCGCTACCATAAGGCTTACGACGATGTGGTGGAGTCTGACTGGCGCGGACTTCTCTTCGGACTCATCGATGATGACTGGAATAATCCATCCACCGACACCAAGCCTGTGTCGCGCAGCATGTGGACCGTCAACCTCGACCTCCGCCGTTATACGCGCAGCGACTTTGCTCCATTGGGCTTATATTTTTCCTATGGCTTGCATTGGATTCACATGTCGGAACTCGACGGCGACGGTGGTGTCAACACCTTTGGCATCCATGGCGGCGTGGGTCGCAATTATGTTTTTTTTGAACGTCTGTTGCTCAATTACGAAGTCAGTTACGCCTATACTTACGGCTTCCTCAAGGTGATGGGCTTCACCAAGGATACCCGACCCAACGCCCACTACGGCGACGCCATCTATTCCAATATCATATCCATCCGTCTCGGACTCGGTTTCCTCCCATTTTAAAATAGCGAAATTATGAGATTTTCCATCATCATACCCACTTGGAACAACCTCCCGTTTTTGAAGCTCTGCATCGAGAGTATCCGTCGTCATTCGGCCGAGGAACACCAAATTATCGTTCATGTCAACGACGGTGCAGACGGTACCCTCGATTGGGTGCGTGAGCAAGGGCTGGACTATACCCACTCGGAGTGTAATATCGGAGTCTGTTTGGCGTGCAACATGATGCGTACCAAGGTGCAGACCGACTATATCCTCTACATGAACGACGACATGTATGTCCTCCCAGGCTGGGATTCTTCTTTGTCAACCGAGGTCGCCTCGTTGCCCGACAACCGCTTCTTTCTGTCGAGCACCATGATTCATCCTCGCAAGCCTGAGAATATCGGCATTGTGGCCGACTATGGCGATAGTCTTGAGACCTTCGAGGAGGAACGTCTGCTGAAGGAATATGCGTCGCTGCCGTGTTCTGATTGGCGCGGTGCCACTTGGCCTCCCAACCTGTTGCACCGAGACATGTGGGACCTCGTAGGTGGCTACAGTATTGAGTTCTCCCCTGGTATGGGTAGCGACCCCGACCTCACTGCCAAGCTCTGGATGGCTGGCGTGCGTCATTTCAAGGGCCTCTCTGCCAGCCGTGTCTATCATTTCGAAACCAAGAGTACCGAACGCATTGTCCAGAACGATGCCCGCATGCAGTTCATGCTCAAATGGGGCGTGGCCAACTCGGTGTTGCGCGAGCAGATGACCCATCTTGGCGAACCATGGGACAAACCTGTCATCCCATCGACCGTTTCATCGGGGAAACGTCTCCGTTACCGTCTCAAAGTCATCCTCTCGCTTATGAGAGGGAAACAGATGGGACCTATCGAACCCCTGCAGTAATTTCCCGCATGAAACGTCTTCCGCTGATACTACTGCTTCTGTTGACGCTCCCTGTCGGTGCCCAGTATTGGAACAACCTTGAGGTTTATCGCCTCAACAAGGTTCAACCACACGACCGCATTATCCCCGACAGCCGTGCGGGCTATGTAGGACATCAGTGGCGTATGAGTCTCAACGGCACTTGGAACTTCCGCTACTTCGAAACACCTGCGCAGGCGACTCTCGTTCCCTCGCATTGGGATACCATCCGTGTGCCGGGTAACGTGGAGTTGCAGGGTTATGGGGTGCCCGTGTATGTCAATATGAGGAATGAATTTCCCTCGAATCCACCCTATGCCCCTACCGACTACAACCCCACCTATGTCTATGCGCGCTCGTTCGTTCTCCCTGAGCATTGGAGAGGTCGTCGCACGATAATCAAGTTCGGCGCCGTCAAGTCGGCCATGTATCTCTACGTCAATGGCCGCGAGGCTGGTTACAGCGAGGACTCGAAGACACCTGCAGAGTGGGATATCACCAAGTATCTTCGTGAAGGGAAAAACGATATCAAGGTGAAAGTGCTGCGGTGGTGCGACGGAAGTTATCTCGAATGTCAAGACATGTGGCGCATGAGTGGCATTACGCGCGACGTGGAGCTTTACAGCGTCCCGAAGACTTACATCACAGATATCCGTGTCATTGCCGACCTCGACACTAACGATTGGACTACCGGTATGCTCGACATAATGGTGGATTTCAATCATGAGGTCAGTGGAGGGTACGTGAATATAGGTTTATCCATTGACAATGTCGGTCATTCGATTCGCCTCTCCAGAGGCGATTGGTTTTCCTCCTTTCAAGAACGCTTTGAGAACATAGAACCTTGGAGTGACAGTACACCACGTCTCTACGAATTAACCATAGGCCTTTGCGATGCCTCTGGTCGCGAGCTTGAAAAAATCACCAAGAAAATTGGTTTTCGCCATCTCGACATCCGCAATGGTCAGTTACGTCTCAATGGAAAACCTATGGAAATACGCGGTGTCAACAGGCACGAGCATAGTATGTACGGCGGCCACTACATCACTCCCGATGAGATGCGGCAGGACATTGCTCTCATGAAAGAAATGGGCGTCAACGCCGTGCGCACCTGTCACTACCCTAACGATGAACTTTGGTACGACCTTTGCGACTCCGCTGGCATCTATGTCTGGGACGAGGCCAACGTCGAGAGTCATGCACAGGGCTATGGCGAAGGTTCCCTGGCCAAGAAGAAGGAATGGCTCAATCCCATTCTCGACCGCATTTATAACATGTATCGCCGTGACCGCAACCATCCCTGTGTCATTGCCTGGAGCCTTGGCAACGAGTGTGGTAACGGCTACTGTTTCGAGGAAGCATACCGTTTCCTCAAAGGCAAGGACAATACGCGCCCTGTGGTCTATGAGCGTGCCGAGCTCGACCGCAACACCGACATTGTCTCCATCATGTATCCTTCGGTCGGATTCCTTTCACAATATGCCAACAACCCTAAGAACAAACGTCCATATATTATTGCCGAATACTGCCATGCCATGGGCAACTCGATGGGCGGTCTCAAGGACTATTGGGACACTATCGACAAGTACCCCCAGTTGCAGGGTGGCTTCATTTGGGATTGGGTGGATCAGAGCTTCTTGAAAGACGGCTGTTGGGCCGCAGGGGGCGACTTGGGCGAGTTGCCCGGTATCAAGGACGACGATGCTTTCTGCGCCAATGGCATCCTCGCTGCCGACCGCACGCCGCATCCCCATGCCGCCGAGGTCGAAGCCGTCTATACCCGTGGCCGCAACAATGCTACCATCGGTATGGTTATGACAGACTATGACTATCCACAACTGGAGTACGACATACGCACCTCCAAGACCAAAGATCATCTCACTTTTTCAAACAGCAAGTTTAGCATGACCATCGGTACCGCCGACGGCTTCATCGAATCTTATCGTGTTGGAGACCGTGAGCTTCTCTCTCGTCCGCTTCGGTGGAACTTCTGGCGTCCGCCCACCGAGAACGACCTCGTCGACCCTCTCGGTGCCCGCGCTTGGCAGGGACTTGACCAACTGCAGGCCGAGGTGCTATCCGTCACCACCGCCGAGCGCAAGGAAGATGCCGTCGCCGAGCTCCAGATGCTGATGCGCCTCCGTACCCCCGATGGCGCTACCCTCCGCATGAAGCAAATTCTCGAGGTCAACCCCCTTGGACAGATGCAATTGAGCTATCAGGTGGTGCCTGGAAACAACTTCCGCTCCCTCCCCAAGCTTGGCCTCCAGTTTGGCCTCGACACGTCGTTTTGTTCCTGCACTTTCCAGGGCAATATCCATGAGACTTACCCCGACCGTTCAACCGCTAAACGCTGGGGACCATGGTATAAGTCGATGGACGACCTTGCCGCCCCGCAGTATGTCGTACCGCAGGAGCAGGGCAACCGCGAAGCTCGCTATGTCATCTTCCGATCCGACAGCGCTTTCCTTGAGGTAGTCAGCCCCTATTTCCTCCAGAAAGACTTCAATTTCAGTGTCCGCCGTTGGAGCGACAGCACTCTCACCGCCGCCCGCCGCTGGAACGAAGTGGGTGAACCAGACCCCTATTACACCGTCTCCATCGACTCCCGCGTGGCACCCCTCGGCACTGCCACCTGTGGCCCCGGCGTCGACAGTCGCTACATTATTTCGGGCGACAGCAACTACACCTATGCTTTCATTTTCGACCCCGTAGACAACAATCGTCTCGGACGCACTCCCTACGAACCCTTCCGCCCCCATCCCGACATTCTGTCGTCGGTGGTTTCTCTGCCCATCGATGAAGATGATGAAACATTGTCCATCAGCAATATAGAATCTTCCGTCGAACCGGCCAAGCGCTATGCCGAGGGATTTCCAGAGATTCTGTCCGACGGGCGGCGCGGTGTCTCCGGCGACTATGCACGCGGTTGGGCTGGTTTCCTCTCGCCCGACACTGTCGAGATTGTACTCACTCTTGAACAGTTCGATAACCTCGGCGAGATTGCCGTCGGCGTCTGCCACAGTCCATCCGACTGGGTCGTCAAACCCCTCGATGTCCAGGCTTCTTGGAGTATCGATGGCTTGAAGTGGACATCCTGGCAGGGCCTTGATCTGCAGAACCCGGCCGTCGATCTCTACCGCGACAGCCGCCGACTGAACTATGTCCTCCATCCCCGCCACGCCAAGGCGGTCTCCTATGTCATGTTGCGCTTCATCTGCCGCCCCTCGCTCCCTGTCTGGCATCCTTATGCCGACCAGCCAGCCTGGCTCATGATTGACGAAATCTCCCTCCGTCGAAAAAACTAATCTTCATTTGGGGAACCGGACAAGTCAAAATAAATTTTGCCATATCGTTCAACTTTTGTAACTTTGCAAAAGATTTTAGAAAGAAGAAATGACGTTACTCATTGTGTTTCTGCTCGGTGCGATGTCAATATCGTTCCTCTGTTCGATACTGGAATCGGTTTTGATGTCCACCCCGCTCAGTTATATCACCATGCGCGAGGATGAAGGCTACAAAGCGGCCCCGCTCTTCAAGAAGTACAAGCAGGACAACGCTCGCCCCATCGCCGCCATTTTGAGTCTCAACACGATAGCCAATACCATTGGTGCTGCCGGCGTAGGCTACCAAACCACCGAAGCCTTCGGTAACGAATGGTTCGGCGTGGTCTCGGCTGTCACCACTGTGCTTATCCTCATTTTCAGTGAGATTATCCCCAAAACCATAGGCACCAGCCAATGGCGCCATCTCATGGGTTTTACGGCCTACACCATCCGCGTCCTCATTTTTATCCTTTACCCGGTTGTGGTGGTGGTGCAGTGGCTCACCAAACTCATCGCCAAGAAAGACGAAGAGGAGACCGCCGTCTCCCGCGAGGAGGTGGCCGCCATGGCCGATATGGGTGAGGACGAGGGTGTCATCGACGAGGACGAAAACAAGATTATCCAGAACGTCATCAAACTCAACGACATCAAGGCTTACGATGTGATGACTCCCCGTGTGGTGGCCGCCACAGCGCCCGAGAAGATGACCCTCAAGGACTTTTATCGTGAGGACGAATATTCCCACTTCTCTCGTATCCCCGTCTATGCCGACGAAGAGGATTTCATCACAGGCTATGTCCTTCGCAGCGAGGCTCTTGAAGAGTTGGCCGAGGACCACTTCAAGAAAACCCTTGGTGAAATCAAGCGCGAGATTCCTCTCTACAACGAGGAGATGTCGGTGGCCGATATCTGGGACAGTTTGCTGAAACACAAAGAGCAGATTGCAGGCATCATCGACGAGTTCGGCTCTTTCCAGGGCATCATCACTCTTGAGGACATCATCGAGACCATCTTCGGCCTCGAGATTATTGACGAGAGCGACGAGGTGGCCGACATGCAGCAGTATGCCCGTGAGCGCTGGCAGAAACGCCAGAGCCGCTTCAAGGAAATCAAGCTTCCGGAGTAATTATTTGAGTCACCTTCTCTTCGAGAGGCAGCGTGCCGTCAATCCAATGGATGGCGACGCCGTTGCGCTCCATGCGTCGGAACCAGGTCATCTGCCGTTTGGCGAAGCGACGGATGTCGGTGAAAAGGTCGCGGAACAGCTCCTCTTTCGTACATTCACCTGTCAAGTAGCGCGTCACATGGCGGTATTCGAGTCCGTAACGCATCAGCCGTTCGGACTTGACACCTGCGTCGAGCAGCCGCTGCACCTCGTCGGTCATGCCCTCTTCCATGCGGTGGCGCAGGCGGGCCTCGATGCGGTCGATGACCACCTGGCGCGGCAACAGGAGACCATAGATGCGATGCTGCATCTCAGGCGCTTGGGTGCAGGCCTCGGGGTGGGCGAGGGCGAATTCCTGGATCTCGAGGGCTCGGACCAGTCGTGCGCGGGTCTCGGTGTCAGTGTGGTTGTGGAGGTGGACGAGGGCTGCGAGGCGTGCGGTGAGCTCCTCGTCGCTGAAGGGTTCAAGCGAGCGTCGGTAGTCGGGGTCTATGGGTGCATCGGCCAACCGGTAGCCACTCACCACGGCATCGATGTAAAGACCGGTACCGCCGCAGAGGATGGGTTGCCTTCCACGTGAAACGATGTCTTGGTAGGCCGTGCAGAAATCGCGTAGAAAGCGGTAGGCGCTGTATTCCTCGCCGGGGTCACAGATATCTATAATATGATAGGGGATATGGGTGCCGTGCAACGAATAGTCGGCCAGGTCCTTGCCTGTGCCGATGTCCATGCCGCGGAACACCTGACGCGAGTCGGCGCTGATAATCTCGCCACCCAGACGATAGGCCACCTCGGCAGCCAGGGCGGTCTTGCCCGTGGCCGTGGGGCCGAGTATGGTGATGAGGCTACTCATCAAGGAATATCAGCTTCGAGCGCTGTTTGTCGAACTCATAGTTGCCAAACTGCTGCAGCCCGAGGCGGTTGATGATGAACTTGTAGTCGATGCCTTTGACAACCACCACCTCGACATTCTCGCGGCGCTGTTCGCCTATTTGCATGGTCTTGAAGAGGATGGTGGTGCGGTCGAGGATGTTGCCTTCAGGGTCGAACGACTTGTCGCGCAGCGGGAAGTCCTCCTTTGTGAGACGTTGTTGATAGATGAGGTTCATGGCCTCCTCCCACGAGATGGCTATGGGCTCGGTGTAGCGCTCGTCAATGAGCATGGTGATCTGCATGCCGTTGGCGATGCAGGGAATCTCGCCCCGGGTGGAGTTGATCATGGTGACATAGAGCGTACTCTCGTCGTGGACGATGGTGGGCTGAATCTCAGGCTCCTCGTCGCCATTGTTGTGCTCAACGAGGTCCACCACCTTGCCCTTCTCGTCTCTCGACTTGCTTTCGGAGGTGAGATTCTCCACGAGGTTGCGCGGCACATAGTCTTCGCGCAGCACGAGGAACTCGATGCGGCGGTTGAGCGAGTGGGCTGCTTGCTGGCGGTCGCCCTTGAGGGTGGCGATGTAGTCGCACTCCAGCACGGTACCGGCGGAAAACTCATATTTCTGACCATTGTAGTTGACGGTGACATCCTCGTCGAGGGTGCGAGGCACGCGCTCGGCATAGCCCTTGGCCACCAGACGTTCGCGCTCGATGCCACGGTTCACCAGGTAGTCCACCACGCTCTGGGCGCGACGCTGCGAGAGGGTGTCGTTGGTGAGGCCTACATAGGGCTGGCAGTCGGTATGGGCGCGTATCTCGACCACAAGGTTGGGGTTGTTCTCCATCACGAGGTAAAGATCCATGAGCGAATCCATGAACTGCGACTGGATGTCGGTCTTGGCCAACTCAAAGTTGATCTTGGGCAGGATGATGGGCCGACGCGGCACGGGCTCCATGCGGAAGTCGTGGACGATGGTCTTGTTGGTATTGTAGCCTCGGGTGCTCTCCGACCCCTCGACACTGTAGTAGCTCTGTTTCGAGAGGTACATCTTGTAGACCACGTCGCGGCGGACAATGGTGCTGTCGAACTTGTAGAAGCCTTTCTTGTCGGTGCGGGTCTCCGAGGAAGTGCCGTCGGAACCAACGAGCTTGATGCGCACATCCTTCATGAGCTGCATCGACTTTTCGTCGCGCACCACGCCTTGGATGGCATAGTTCAGACCCGGGAGTTCGAAATAGAATATGTCGTCGTTGATAGGGGGTGTCTGGGCGCTGCGGTTCTCGTTCTGCACGTTGCGGTTGTGGGGATCGTCGTAGGGACGGTTCGAGGAGAAGTAGCCGCGCTCGATGATGTTGTTTTTCGAGTCGTTGGGATAAAAGACGATGGACATCTCGTCATACGACGAGTTGATGGGGATGCCGAGGTTCTCGGGCACCGACCATTTGCCGTTGGGGTTGAGCTTGGTGGAGAAGAGGTCCTGGCCGCCGACGCCGGCGTGGCCGTTGGAGGAGAAGTACATCAGCGAGTCGTTCTTCAGCACCGGCATGATTTCCTTGCCGGGGGTGTTGATGATGGAGGTGAGGTTGACCGGACGGCCGAAATCGTCGGCTGTCGATTTGCGGGTGGCGCGCCACAGGTCGTACTCGCCGAAACCGCCAGGCATGTTCGACGAGAAGTAGAGCGTCAGCCCATCGCTGCTGATGGCGGGATAGAGGAAGGTGTAGTTTGTGTCGCCCAGGTGGACGTAGGTGGCGTCGCTCCACTCGCCGGGCTTGGGCTCCTCGGCGGGGGTGGCTTCGGCACCCTCTTTCTCGGCCGCCTCCTCAGAGGCTCCTTTCTTTTTCTTGGTGGTTTTCTTCTTGGTGGTCTTTTTCTTTACGGTCTTTTTCTTCTTTTTGTCGTCGAGGGTCTGTGGGGTGCGCACCGAGGTGTAGATGCGGCAGCGCACGGTCTCGTTCTCTCGGATGTCGCAGCGTGAGAAGAAGACAGTGTTGCCGTCGGGGGTGAAGGAGGGCTCGCCCTCGTTGACACCCGAGTTAATCTTGCCGGTCTTGTCCCACGGCTCGGGGGTGGAGTTCCATTGGCCGTTGCGGTCCATATAGACGAGGTAGATGTCGGAATAGGCCTGGTCGGTCCAGGGGTCCTTGCCCAGCTCCTCGCCTTCGGGGAAACGGGCCGAGGTGAAGACAATCTTCGTGGTGTCGTTGCCCACAAAGCGCGGCGCAAAGTCGTTATAGTCGGTACACCACTCGCTCTTTTTCTCCACGGTGTGGCGTGTGCGGTTGTTGGCCAGTTGGTTCACATACACAAGCGACTGCTTGCGCTTGGCGGCATAGGTGTCGTTGGGCTCCTGCTCGAGATACTTGGCGTAGTACTCCTCGGCTTCGTCGAATTTCTCCTGGAAACGGCACATCTCGGCAAGGTTGAAGTAGAGCTTGCGCTCGCTCTTGTAGTACTCCTCGTCGGCCAGGCGTTTGTAGATACGCTCGGCCCGGGGATAGTTGTAGGTCAAGCGGTAGCACTCTGCCACCTGGAAATAGATGCGGTTTTTCTCGGCCTTGTTGTCCTTGATTTTCTCGTAGGCTGCCTCATATTCCCTCACTGCCTCGATGAAGCGGTTCTGGTCGAAGAGCTCGTCGGCCTTGGCGGCGAGGCTTTTCTGGGCATAGGCGCCCGAGGCCATCAGCATGGCCGCAAAGAGCAGGAAGAGTCCTTTTTTGAGTGTTTTCATATATATACCCAAGTTTTCTTTTTATTCGTACTAATATCAATATCAACTCATTAAACGTCCCTCGTGGGGGATTTAATGCGTTAATTCAAAATGCTAAAATACGACTTTTTTCTCACATGGCAAAAAAAATCTTCAATGGCTCTTCCCCTTGAACGTAAAAGCCTCACTCCACCAGCAGCTTCTTCGTCACCGTGCCCAAGGGGGTGGTGATGCGGAGGAGGTAGGTGCCGCGGGGCCAGCCCTTGACGTCGAGGGTGGCCTCGAGGCCCTTGGCTTTGCCCTCGTAGACCTTCTGCCCGCCGGCGTTGTAGGCCTCGATGCCGCGCAGCCCGAAGCTCGACAGCACCCGCGCCTCGTCCACCGCCGGGTTCGGCTGCACCGACACATAGCGTGCTGCTGCGTCCGAAGCCGTGATTGTCAATGCCGCCTGAGGTGCCGTCACCAGGCTCTGTGATGGCATACAGGAAATACATTGTCTGAGGAGCGATACGCGTCCTGATTAGCCAGGTGCCCTGGTCATAATATAGGCTCTCTTCTGTCCTTCGTTGCGCTATGGTGACGGTGTCTCTTCTTCCGGTTACCCAGGCTTGCTCGAGTCCGTTGAGCGTCATGGTGTATTTATAGTTGTATACCCGGCCAAGGGTGGGGTCAAGATACTTATAGTTGGTCTCAAAGTTGAACCCGATATAGAACGTGTCCTTTACGGCAACCGGGTTGTCGAAGAAGAGCTCGTAGACAGGAAATGGCTTCAATGTCGAGTCCGGCCTACGCATGTCTCTCTTGTTCATAGCCATGTAATAGGCCACCTCCGCGTCTTTTATATAAAATTGGCGCTCGGCCAGCATTCGCAGAGAGTCGCCTTCGGGAACATAGAGACGCACCGTGCGGTAGACTTTGTCCAACGTGGTGTCGAGCCAGGTGTTGTTAAAATTACTATCCAAGCTCGAGCTG
>CACXXO010000006.1 GCA_902771735.1 uncultured Bacteroidota bacterium | reverse complement strand
CTGCAGGTTCTCGCGGCCCTCGGCCATCACCCAGCAGTGGTTCATGATCGAACGGTCTTCCTTCTCGGCAGTACCGCGGAACATGCTGTTGCGGTCGATTTCCTCATAGAGCATCTGGCTCTTCTTGAGGTTGATCTTGTTCATGTTCTCAACACCGCCGATGGTGTTCTTAACCCACTTCAGGGTCTCGTGCATCACGAAGATGGCGCTCACAGGAGGAGTGTTGAACATGGAGATGTTCTTGGCCTCTTCGGCGGCGTGGGTGCGGAAGTCCACCATGGTGGGCAGGGGGTTCATGTACTGGCGGTCGGTGATCTTGCCAAGGATGTCCTTGCGGACGATGTAGAAGGTCACACCGGCAGGACCCACGTTCTTCTGGGCGCCACCGTAGATGAGACCGTACTTCTTCACGTCGACGGGACGGCTCATGATGTCGGAGCTCATATCGGCGACCAGCATCACGTTGTTGATCTCGTTGGCGGCGAAGTCCTTGCGGATCTCGGTGCCGTAGATGGTGTTGTTGGTGGTAATGTGGAAGTAGTCGGCGTCGGCGGGGACGGTCCATCCCTTCGGAATATAGCTGTAGGTCTTGTCTTCGCTGGAGGCGACAATCACGGTCTCACCGAAGTTCTTGGCCTCTTTGGCGGCCTTCTTGGCCCACACGCCGGTCTGCAGATAGGCAGCCTTCTTGTTGAGGAGGTTGGCGGGGACATCCATGAAACCAGTGCTGGCACCACCACCGAGGAAGAGGATCTCATATTCGGCGGGGATGTTCAGCAGGTCGCGCCACAGCTGGCGGGTTTCTTCCATGGTGCGCTCCCAACCGGGGGTACGGTGAGAGATTTCGAGCAGGCCAATACCAGTGTTGTCAAAATCGCGGATGGCGGCGATGGTGGACTCGATGGCCTCTTTGGGCAGGACGCAGGGACCTGCATTGAAATTATAAGCGGTCTTCATTGTTTGTTTTTGTTTTAAATGGTTTATATTTAATTAATTACTTACTTTCTGCATCATTGAGACGCAACTACAAAAATAGTAAATAAATTTATATTTACAAAAAATTTAAAAAAAAAGTTTTCCCCCATCGTCAAAAAAAAATATTACGACTGGAAACCGGCGCTTCTTAGACTTCTTTTCTTCCGTGAACCACCAACTTCCTACCAACCACAAAAGAAAAGTCATAAAAAACTATCAACCAGCACCTTGACTATTCCAATCCTATTTTTGAATAACAATCTCAAAACACCGGAAAAAACGCTTTTGCAACTCTCTGATTCACAATAGCCCATAGGAACCAACACCGTCCTAACACCGTACCATCTCCGTACCTCCTCCGACCCATCGCCGACCACAGTCGGAGATGATACGGCACAGACAGGTCGATGGCATGCCGAAAAAATTATTTTCAACCCTGCAAAATATTATCGTTCCATTGGCGTTATTACAATTAATCATTAACAATTAAAACCCAATAGCAATGAGAAAACATATCGTAGCAGGCAACTGGAAGATGAACTGCACCTTCACCGAGGCCGACGACCTCATCAATGGAATCATGGAAAAACTTGAGCAGCAGGAGCTTCCGCGCGACACACAACTCATCGTCTGCCCTCCGTTCCCCTATCTTGAGATGACCACCGACTATGCCAACGACTCCTATTTCATGGTTGGCGCACAGAACGTGGCTGCCGAGGAGAAGGGTGCCTACACTGGCGAGGTGAGTGCCGAGATGCTTGAAAGCATGGAGATTGACTACTGCATTGTGGGTCACTCGGAGCGTCGCGCCTACTATGGCGAGACCAACAAGACCGTGGCCGCCAAAGTCGACCGCCTGCTGGCCCATGGCCTTAAACCCATCGTATGTGTCGGCGAGGTGCTTGAGGAGCGCGAAGCCGGCCGTCAGCTCGACGTGGTGAAGCGTCAGGTCGAAGAAGGTCTCTTCCATCTCACCGCCGAGCAGATGAAAGAAGTGGTCATCGCCTACGAGCCCGTGTGGGCCATCGGCACCGGCAAGACCGCCACGCCCGACCAGGCACAGGAGATTCACGCCCACATCCGCAGTCTCCTTGTCGAAAAATACGGCAAGGCCCTGGCCGACGATATCAGCATCCTCTATGGCGGCAGCTGCAAGCCCTCCAACGCCAAGGAGCTCTTTGCCTGTCCCGACATCGACGGCGGCCTCATCGGTGGCGCCTCTCTCAAAGCCGACGACTTTATCGCCATCGCACAGAGTTTCTAAGTGAAATTTGAACGGTTTATAGCCAAGCGGTTTATGCCGCGCAGCAAGGACGGCGGGGGCTTTTCGGGGCCCCTGTCGGTCATTGCGGTAGTCACCATTGCGCTGGGAGTAGTGGTAATGGTCATGGCTGTGAGCATCCTCGGCGGTTTCAAGGGCGAAATTGCAGGCAAAGTGGTGGGCTTCGGCAGCCATCTCACCGTGAGCAACTACGCCTCCAGCCCCATCTATCAAGAGACCCCCGTTGTGGTCGACAGCGCGCTGATTGCCAAAATCAAAGCCGTCGATGGTGTGCGCCACCTGCAGTTCTTCGCCACAAAGGGTGGCATGGTGAAAACCAGCGAGCAAATCTACGGCATCATGCTCCGCGGCCTTAGCGCCAACTATGACACATCGTTTTTCTCCGGCTGCATGGTGGAAGGCAGGCTTCCAAACTTCTCAGAACCCTCCGGCCTTTCGGAAAGCAAACCATCCAACGAAGTACTCATTTCCAACACCATAGCCTCACGCATGCACCTCGCTGTAGGCGACAAAATGCGTACCTATTTCTGGGGCGGCGACACCTACCGCTCGCGCGCTTTCACCGTCAGCGGTATCTACAATACCGACCTGACCGAGTTCGACGAACTCTACGTTATTGGAGACCTGCGACAGGTGCAACGGCTAAATGATTGGGATTCAAACATGGTAGGTGGATACGAGATACTGGTCGACGACTTCGGACGCCTCGACGCCACAGCGCTCGACGTGCTCGACAAACTGCCCTACGACTACTCGCTGCAGACCATCGTCGACGCACACCCCGCCCTCTTCTCATGGCTCGACCTGCTGAACAGCAACATCACCCTCATCCTTCTCATTATGAGTCTTGTCTGTGCCGTAGCCATCGTCTCGGCGCTGCTCATCATGATTTTCGAGAAGGGCCGTACCATAGGTCTGCTGAAAGCCCTTGGTGCCACCAACGCCTCGGTGCGTCGCATTTTCCTCCTCAAGGCCTCGCGCCTCATCCTCGAGGGCATAGCCATCGGCGACGCCGTGGCACTGGCCCTCTGCCTTGTGCAGAAACGCTGGCATGTGATAACGCTCGATCCCGAAAGCTATTCCATGCCTTATGTGCCCATCGAGCTCTCCCCTGCCATCTTCCTCGTCATCAGCGTCGGGGCTCTCGTAGTATGCCTGCTGGCTCTATTGCTTCCTGCGGCCTACATCTCGCACATCAGCCCCGCCCAATCGCTCAAAACCGATAACTAAATGAAACAGAAGCTGAAACTCATACTCATGGCCATAGCCATAGTCCTGGCTCTTTTCGCCCTGTGGCAGGTGCAACACATCGCCGGCCAGGTGCGCGAAAGCGAAGAAGCCAAGATCCGCCTGTGGGCCAACGCCATAGCCCAGCGCAACCGCATGACCGAGGTAACAGAGCACTTCTTCCAGCAAGCCACCCTCGACGAACACCGCAAAATGCGCCTCTACACCGACATTCTGCAGTCGTTCAACGACCCCGACATGAGCACCGATCTCCGTTTCAGCCTCGCCTATATCCACTACATCGTCGACTCGGCCCACACCCCCATCATCATCACCACCTCCAAGGATTCCATCATCACTGTTCCGCAGGAACTTGCAGGGCAGAAATTTGAAGGTCCATTGATGGAGGAATTTTCGAAAAATCCTCCGTTCCACTACCGTATCTGGGGCATGCCTATGACTCTCTACTACAAAGAGTCTCAATATTATACACAGCTCCGCCATGTCCTCATGGGATTCACCCGGTCGTTCCTTGCCGAAATCACCAACAACTCGGTATTCGTACCCGTCATCATCGTCGACAGCACACGCACCCACCCCTTGGCCATAGGCAACCTTGACTCCAACGAGGTCAGCAATCCCGCCAAGTTGCTGCCACGGCTCGAGAAAATGGCCTCGGTCAACGACCCCATTGAAATTTCATTGCCCGGCAACAACCGCGCCTATGTCTACTATGAAAACTCGCCCCTTCTACGCTCACTGCGCTGGGTGCCTCTCTTTTACTTCATCATAGGACTGGTGCTGCTGGTGGTGGCCTACTACATCTTCCGCACCGCCCGTACCGCCGAGCAGAACCGTATCTGGGTGGGCTTGGCGAAAGAGACGGCCCACCAGCTGGGCACACCGCTCAGCTCGCTCAGCGGATGGACACAATACCTGCGTGGCAAAGAGTTCAGCGACGAGTATGCCACCGAGGTTGAAAAAGACATCCAACGCTTAGAGATCATCACCCACCGCTTCTCGAAGATTGGCTCCGTTCCCGAGCTGAAGGAGGAGAATGTGGCCAACACCGTGGGCGCTGCCATCGAATACCTGCGCAGCCGTGCCCCGCGCAAGGTGCAGTTCGCCGTCTCCTTCCCCGAGGACGAGCAATTCATCGCGCCTCTCAACAGCTACCTTTTCCAGTGGGTGATAGAAAACCTGTGCAAGAACGCCATAGACGCCATGGAAGGTTCAGGCACCATCACCATCGTCGGTTCCCAGGATGCCCGCAACATCTACATCGACATCAGCGACACCGGCAAAGGCATGTCTCCTTCGGTGCAGAAAAAGATTTTCGACAGCGGCTTCACCACCAAGAGCCGTGGCTGGGGTCTCGGCCTCCCCTTGGCCCGCCGCATCGTCAACCAGTACCACCGCGGACGCCTCTTCCTCAAATATTCCGTCCCTGGCCAAGGCACAACCTTCCGCATCGTCCTGCGGAAGAAATAATATTATACGAATACAATAATATTGTATAGACATCGTTAATAGAGATTATTTGACAAAATTAATAGACAAATATATATGGCAAATCAAGACGATTTCTTCAAGAAAGTGGTGGCTCACGCCAAGGAATACGGATTCATCTTCCCGAGCTCGGAAATCTACGACGGTCTCGCCGCCGTCTACGACTACGGCCAGCTGGGCGTGGAGCTGAAGAACAATATCAAACAGTACTGGTGGAAGGCCATGGTGCAGATGCACGAGAACATCGTGGGTCTGGACAGCGCCATCTTCATGCATCCCCGCATCTGGAAAGCCTCCGGCCACGTCGACGCTTTCAACGACCCCCTCATCGACAACAAAGACAGCAAGAAACGCTACCGCGCCGACGTGCTCATAGAGGACCATATCGCCAAGATTGAGGAGAAGATTGAGAAGGAGTGCGAGAAGGCCCACAAGCGCTTCGGCGACGCCTTCGACCGCCAGCAGTTCGTCACCACCAACGCCCGTGTACTCGAGCACCAGAAGAAGATTGACGAGATCCACGAGCGCTACGCCGACTGCATGAACCGCAATGACCTTGACGGCCTCAAGCAGCTCATTCTCGACCTGGAGATCGTCTGCCCCATCAGCGGCACGCGCAACTGGACCGACGTGCGTCAGTTCAACCTCATGTTCGCCACCAAGATGGGCAGCGTCATCGACGACAGCGACACTCTCTACCTGCGTCCCGAGACGGCACAGGGCATCTTCGTCAACTTCCTCAACGTGCAGAAGAGCGGCCGTATGAAGATCCCCTTCGGCATCGCTCAGATCGGAAAGGCTTTCCGCAACGAGATTGTGGCACGCCAGTTCATCTTCCGCATGCGCGAGTTCGAGCAGATGGAGATGCAGTTCTTCGTGCGCCCCGGAACCGAGCTTGAGTGGTTCAAACACTGGAAAGAGGAGCGCCTGCAGTGGCACCTCGCCCTCGGCATCCCGGCCGACTGCTACCGCTACCACGACCACGAGAAGCTGGCCCACTACGCCAATGCCGCCACCGACATCGAGTTCAAGTTCCCCTTCGGCTTCAAGGAACTTGAGGGTATCCACAGCCGCACCGACTTCGACCTCTCGCGCCACAGCGAGTTCAGCGGCAAGAAGTTGCAGTACTTCGACAGTGAGCTCAACGAGAGCTATACGCCCTATGTCATCGAGACCTCTATCGGCGTCGACCGCACCTTCCTCGCCATCTTCAGCCACTCGCTGAAGGAGGAGACCCTCGAGGACGGCAGCACCCGCGTCGTGCTCAGCCTCCCCGCTAAGCTGGCTCCTTACAAGGCCGCCGTGCTGCCCCTGGTGAAGAAGGACGGCCTGCCCGAGAAGGCCCGCGAGATACAGCACCTGCTCATGCCCGACATGATGGTGCAGTACGACGAGAAGGACGCCATCGGTCGCCGCTACCGCCGTCAGGATGCCATCGGCACTCCCTTCTGCATCACCGTGGACAACGACACGCTGAGCGACAACGCCGTCACCGTGCGTCACCGCGACACCATGCAGCAGGAGCGCGTCAGCATCGACCAGCTGCCCTCCTACCTCAAGGCCAAACTCTAAGACATTATATTATGAAAAAAATATATATCCTCATTGTCGCCGTCCTGCCCATGCTCTTCGGCTGCTCCCCGAAAGTGATGCACAACATCGCAGTTGATGAAATTCCGACAAACCATCCGGACTATGCCATCATTTATTTCTATCGGCCCGGAGGTTTTGTCCAGACAAACTATAAAGTTCATCTGGGCGACGATGTGGTTTACCACTCCAAGAACAACACCAAAGCCGCTGTGAAAGTCGAGAAGGCAGGCACTTACGAAATTTGGGCCAAGACCGAGAAACGCGAGTCGCTGACACTGAACATCGAGCCTGGCAAGGAATACTTCGTGAAGACCACCCTCCACTTCGGCGTGGCCCTTTGGCGCCCGACGCTGGAGCTGATAGCACCCGAAGTCGGCAAAAACGAATGGAATAACATCAAATAGGTAGCTTCACTTTAATATCAACATTTCAAAGAGCACTTGCGTCCGGTCTTCCTTCTCAGGGTCGACCGGACGCACCTTTTGAGCGGACACCTCTTTTTACCCAAACTTTAACATTTGCCTATGCCAACTTGAAATAGTGATATATAAAGCCGAGACTTAAGTCTCGGCTTATTGTTTTTTTGGGGGCTTACACCTATCCGCAACCGCCGACAAACTAAAAGAGCAGCATAATAAAAATCATGCATCAACGTTATAGTCACATAATGACTGACAAAAAAGACATTGCATTAGTGCTTTCCAGCGGTGGAGCCCGAGGGTTATCCCACATCGGAGCCATAGAGGAGCTGGAAGCCCAAGGTTACCATATCCGATCGGTAGCAGGCTGTTCCATGGGAGCCCTCATCGGGGGAATCTATGCAGCAGGGCAGCTGAAGAACTTCCGCGAATGGATGAAAAGCGTGGACAAGTGGACGTTGATGAACATGATTGATTTTTCTTTCAGCTTCAATCATCTGATAAAAGGCGACAAGATGATGGATGCCTTGAAAGACATAGTGCCAGATGTAAACATCGAGGATTTGCCCATACCATTTTGTGCCGTGTCGACCAACTGGGAACTTGGCGAAGAGGTGGTGTTTCGCGAAGGCAGCCTGCTGGATGCCATCCGAGCCTCCATATCATTGCCTGGTTTTTTCAATCCCATACGTCCTGACGGACGTATACTAATCGACGGCGGTGTAACCAATCCCCTCCCTTTGAACCGGGTGGTACGCCATCAAGGCGACCTGTTGGTGGGAGTGGACGTGAGTGGCCACGACTACGAAGGTCAACGACAGGCACAGCTGAAGATCGCCAAGAGGAACAGGCGCAGCCTCAACCCCCTGAAAAGGATGGCGCCCGACTGGACCCCCAACTACGTCACTCTCCTGACACGTGCCAGCTCGCTGATGATACGCCAGAATTCAAAACTGATGATCGAGCTGACGAAACCCGACATACTGGTGGACATTCAAATGAACAGCCTAAGCGGAATGGACTACGACAAATCGGAACGGCTCATCATTATCGGGCGGAATCGCACACGTCAAACCCTCGAACTATACCGTAGGAAATAATAGATAGACGGGGTGGCGGTTGTTGTTGTGCGCCAATCAACTAATATAAAATCGAAAAGATATCTTTCAAGATGGGGTTGTCGCTCTGCGGCGCGACGGCGGTGGAGGCGCCGGTGAGGAGGGTGCGTGCGAGGTCGAGGGCGGCGAGGTCGAGGGCGTCGGAGGCTATCTGGACATCGGTGATGACGCCACGAGCCTCGTCGACGGTGAGGGCCACCTCTACCCCACCCCAGTCGAACTGGGCGCTGCGTTGGGCAGTGAAAGTGCGCCAGCGGCCATATTTCCATTCGGGAGAGGCGAAGTGGTCGTGAAGTTCACGCACGCCGGGCAGCTGCATCAGGCTCTCGAAGGAGACTTCCGTGGCCACACAGCCATACTCGGCCTCGAAGGCTTCGCGCAGGCGCGGTGCCAGCACCTCGGCATTAATCCCGGGGTTCAGCTCGGAGAGGTTCACCACGCGGCTGCGCACCGAGGCCACGCCGTGCTTCTGCAGCTTGGCGGGCTTGGGCTTCAGGTAGCGTGCCAGGTCGTCCATATTGCCCTTGATGAGGATGGTGCCGTGGTGCAAGTCATTGACACGGCCCTTGCTGAAAGCGTTGCCGCTGAACTTGCGGCCTTCCACTAAAATGTCGTTTCTCCCCGAGAGTTCGGTATGCAGTCCGAAACTCTCCACGGCGCGCTGGATGACGCCGAACTGGCGCGTCTGGTCATACAATGCCTTGGGGACGACAAAGCTGAAGTTGATGTTGCCATCGTCATGATAGACGGCACCGCCGCCGGTCTTGCGACGCATCAGGTAGCCGCCGTCGGCCTCGAGGGCCTCGACGTTGCACTCGCTGAAAGGGTTCTGGTTCTGCCCGATGACCACGGTGCGGCGGTTGCGCCACAAATATAATGTAACAGCATCGGCTGTCTCCACAAGATAATTTTCGACGGAGATGTTCCAATACGGCTCCGTCTGGTTAGAAACGATAAATTGCAGTTTCATCAAAATCTATAGCTAAGGGTAAAGAAGTCGGGTGCCTGCGAGAGATGGTAGTTGCGGCGCGAATAGGCAAAATCGAAACGTTTGGTGTGGATGCCGAGGCCGAAGGAAAGGCCGCTGAAGTTGACACCCTCCAACGCCTTCATCTCGGCACTCTGACGGTAGCTGTATCCCACACGGGCAAACAGTGCCTTGCCGATATTGATTTCCACGCCCAACTGCGCATGGCACAACAGGTTGTCCACAAATCTCTTTCCCCAACCATCCGTAATCTTCTCGCCCGTGAAGGGGTCCACAGTGGTGGTAGGGTTCAGCGGGTCCTCATAACGCAAATCCCATCGCTGCAACTCATTGGCAGCAAGGAAGAACCGGAACGGAGCCTTGGATAGTTTATAGGACACCTCGGCCGAGAGTTCGAAGGGCAGCGTCTCGCGCGTGCCGTCGAAGGTAGAGAGTTGGGCGCCAATATTGCGACCCATCACCGTGGCGGCAAACTGGCGGTCGTCGCTGACATAGCTGCCCGCCACGTCGAAAGCCACGGCCACAGCCGTATAGCTCTCATAGTGCGACAGCACCGGCTTGAAGGTGGCTCCGACGCTGAAGTTACTGTCGAGCCACATGCCCCACCCCACGCTCAGCGCGTAGTCGGCGGCCGAAAACTTGCCGGTGGAAATTTCCTCTTCGTCGTAGCCATCGAAACGGCCGTAGTTGTTGAAATGGAAGGCGAACATCAGGGTGCCCACCTTCTCGAAATGGTAGCCGTAGGCGAGCGAGCCCATCATGCTCCCCTGGAAGAGGGACACGAAACTCAGCGAGCCTATGCCCGCCATCTCCGGCCGCAGGAGCGACGGATTGTCAACGCCCACCACCGGGTCGGCATCATAGACCGACAGGTAGTCGAACCCCAATCCCGACGTGCGCGCCTGGCTGCTGAGGTCGAGCAGCGTCAGCGTGTTGAGGCCGGCAATCTGGGCCTTGGCCGAATTGAAAATTGAAAATTGGAAATTGAAAATTATGGCGCATAAAACTATACGCCATAATTTTCGATTTCCTCTGAAAATTTCAATTTTCACTTCTCAATTTTCAATTTTTCTTGTTTCTTTCGTGACGCATGAGGTGGCTGGGCTCGAGGGCCATACGGTCGGTCTCGAGCAGGGAGGCGACACCCTCGTCCACACGGCGCTTGGCCTCGCAGGCCTCGCAGTGGCACTCCTCGTGGTACTCGCGCGGCTCAGTGTAGGTGGTGATGACACCCTCGAAGTTGCGGAGGATGACCTTGTCGGGGCTCTGCGAGATGACATACTGGGGCATGACGGGAGTCTTGCCGCCGCCGCCAGGAGCGTCAACCACGAAGGTGGGCACAGCATAGCCGCTGGTATGGCCACGCAGGTTCTCGATAATCTCGATACCCTTGCTCACCGGGGTGCGGAAGTGCTCGAGACCCATGGAGAGGTCGCACTGGTAGATATAGTACGGACGCACGCGGTTGCGCACCAGCTCGTGCATCAGTTTCTTCATCACGTGGACGCAGTCGTTCACGCCGCGCAGCAGCACGGTCTGGTTGCCCAGGGGGATACCGGCGTTGGCCAGGCGGGCGAGGGCCTGCTCGGCCTCGGGGGTGAACTCGTTGGGGTGGTTGAAGTGGGTGTTGAGCCAGATGGGATGGTATTTCTTCAGCATGTCGCACAGCTCGGGAGTGATTCTCTGCGGGCACACCACGGGAGTGCGGCTGCCGATGCGGACGATTTCCACGTGGGGAATCTTGCGCAGGCGCTGGATGATGTACTCCAGCTTCTGGTCGCTGACCATCAGGGCGTCGCCGCCGCTGAGCAGCACGTCGCGCACCTGCGGGGTCTTCTCGATGTAGGCCAGGCACTTCTCGATGCGCTCGCTGGGGCTCTCGTCGTCCTTCTGGCCGGCGAAACGACGGCGGGTGCAGTGGCGGCAGTACATGGAGCACATGTCGGTGATGAGGAACAGCACACGGTCCGGATAGCGGTGGGTCAGTCCGGGAGCGGGCGAGTCTTCGTCCTCATGCAGCGGGTCGTTGAGGTCGGCGGGAGCGATGTTGCACTCGGCGCCTTGCGGGATGGCCTGACGGCGGATGGGGTCGAAGGGGTCGTTAGGGTCGATAAGGCTCAGGTAGTAGGGCGTGATGGCCATGCGGAACTTGGCCAGGGCCTTCTTGATACCCTCGGCCTCTTCGGGCTCGAAGGTGAAGTACTTGCTCAGCTCTTCGTAGGTCTCGATGCGGTTTTTCACCTGCCATTTCCAATCGTTCCACTGCTCGTCGGTGACGTTCGGGAACAGTTCTTTTCTGCGGTTTACTTTCATATATTCTTAATTATTAATTTCCAAAATAGAACCCGCGGGAGGGTCTCCCCTGCCCGCGGATTAAAAATGGCTCTTAGGCATAGAGCTCTTCGAAGATCTTGCGGAGCTTCGGGCACTCGCGGAGTTCCTGGAGGGTGAACTCGGCGTGGCCTTTGGTGTAGCCGTTACCCATGATCATGTTCACGTCGGCACCGATGCCTTCGGCACCGAGGCTGGCCTTGGTGAAGCTGGTGGCCATGGAGAAGAAGTAGACGATACCGTCGTCCTTGGTGCAGAGCACGGCGGTCATCTCCTGGTCGGGGACGTTGACGCAGTTGATGGTGACGTCGGCCATCTTGCCGTTGGTGAGGCGCTCGATGAGCTCATAGACCTGGACGGGGGTCATGCCGGCGGCACTCTCCACGATGTCGCAGAAACCGAGATCCTTGATGCGCTGGGTGCTCTTGGGGCTGTTGGCGATGCCGATGACCTTGCCGGTCACACCGACGCGCTTCTTGGCCTCGTAGGCGCAGAGCATACCGCTCTTGCCACCGGCGCCGAGGATGACGACGGTCTGGCCATACTGGCACAGCTTGGCGGTCTGGGCGGGAGCACCGGCCACGTCGAGGGCGCTCAGGGCGAGTTTCTCAGGCATGTCGGTCGGAATCTTGGCATAGATGCCGCTCTCGAAGAGGATGGCCTTGCCCTTGATGTCCACCTGGTCCACGTCGGGACGGATGTCGAGGATCTCGTCGATGCGGAGGGGGGTGAGGCTGAGGCTCACGAGGGTGGCGATGCGGTCGCCCTCCTTGAGGTCGATCTTGCCCTTCAGGGCGTCGCCGATCTTCTCAACCTTGCCGAGGAGCATGCCGCCAGAACCGGTGCGACGGTTGCGGTGCTTGCCCTGGAGCTCGACGTTGAGGAGCATCTCCTTCTTGACCTCTTCCATGATTTTCTCCTGGCTGGCGCCTTCGCCGGCCTGCTGCTTGGCATAGTTGTGGATGTCGGTGAACGAAGATCTCATCCATGTTGTTGTCAAGCTTGTTGGCGGGCTGAGGGAGAACACCCTTCGGCTCGATGACGCGGTGGGTACCGTACTTGTTGCCTTTTTTCTGCATAATAATAAGTTATTTTATTGATTATTAATTAAATTAATTGACCTTTCTCATACTGATGAGGAAACAAAGATACAAAAAAAATTCCAAACAACAAATATTTTTTTCAAAATGCCATAAAATCAACCACCTCCAACCACCAACACCGTCCCAACGCCGTACACCCACCGTACCCCACCCGAACCATCGCCGACCATGGCCGGCGATGGTTCGGGTGGGGTATGCCGGTGGTAGGCCAAAAATGTTAAATTTGTGTTAAAAATTTGACATAGGAACATTTCCGGATTATATTATATAGTGACAATGATTTTCAACGGCGAATCAAACGGATTGAACATTAGTATAATTCGCCGTTAAACAAAAAAAAAGTTAGTTATGGCAAAGCAACGTTTTGGAATCAACGACGGCTACCGCGGAACCGTCGGAACGGTAATCGGCTATCAATGGCGTGGCAAATGGTGCCTGCGGTCGCGTCCGCGCCAAGTGCGCAACCCGCGCACCCCCAAGCAGATGGCGGCACGCGGGCTCTTCTCGCTGGTCTCTCAGCTGGCCTCGCGGATGAGCTTCGCGCTCCGCACGGGCATGCGCAGCGAGGCTCTGAAGGTGCACCGCACGGAGTGCAACCACTTCATGAGTCTCAACGCACCCTGTTTCGCGCTCGTCGACAACGAGTTGCAGGTCGACTACGAGAATCTCCTCGTCGCCGTGGGGCCCGTGGCACCCGTGGGATTCGCCACCCCCGTCGTTCCCGCCGGTGACACGCGCACCATCGTGGTCCCTTTCGAGAAGAATCCCCTGCACCTCAGCTCCTCGGGCGACGACAACGTGTACCTCTACGCCTGGTGTCCCGAGGCCGGCGAGGGCATCCTCTCCTCGCCCGTCTACCGCCGCAAGAAGCAGATAGAGATGACGTTGCCCGAGCACTGGGGCGGCCTCGAGGTGCACCTCTACGGCTTCGCCACCGACTATGCCGGACGGGCGTCGGACAGCACCTATATAGGCTGCATAGCCTTCGACGGGCGCGATAATTTATATAGTTCACACAATAAAAAAACCGTGTCGGCGTTAACAAAGGAAAACACAGAAAAAAGCCACACCTATGAAACGAGTAATATTTCTGGCCCTTACACTGGCATTCGGTGGAATGCTGGCGGCACAGACCCCGGAGAAGGAAGTCAAGGTGACGCCCGAGGGTGCCCAAGTGACGGAACCCGAATCGCCTATCTTCACCGTGATTGAGCAGGAACCCGAGTTTCCCGGCGGCATGGAGGCGCTCTATCAGTTCCTTGCAGCCAACATCAAATTTCCCTGCTGCCAGGACTGCGAATGCAACGGTAAAGTCTACGTGACATTCGTCGTCGAGAAAGACGGCAGCGTGAGCAATGCCAAGGTGTTGCGCGACCCCTGCCCCAAATATGGCTTCGGCCAGGAGGCTTTGCGTGTGGTGAACCTCATGCCCAAATGGAAACCCGGCCGCCAGCGCGGCAATCCCGAGCGCGTGCAATACAATCTACCCATCAACTTCTCACTGAAATAAGCATCCAATGAAAGTCATCATATTGGGACCCGCATGGCCCTATCGCGGCGGCATCGCCGCCTTCGACGAGCGCCTGGCACGCCAGTATCAGGCCGAGGGCCACGAGGTGGAGCTTGTCACCTTCACGCTCCAGTATCCCTCGTTCCTCTTCCCCGGCAAGACGCAATACAGCGAGGAGCCCGCTCCCGAAGGGATGAAAATCAGTCGATTGGTCAACTCCATCAATCCCTTCAGCTGGCTCAAGGCCGGCCGGTACATAAAGAGACAGAAACCCGACCTCGTGGTGACCGCTTTCTGGCTGCCCTTCATGGCGCCGGCTCTCGGCGCTACCCTTCGCTGTGCCAAACGCAAGGGGATGAAACGCGTAGGCATGCTCCACAACCTCATTCCCCACGAGCACCGTCCGGGCGACAAACTCTTCTCGCGCTGGTTCGTGGGCTCCAACGACGCCTTTGTCACCCTCAGCAAGTCGGTCCTCGAGGAGCTCAACCTCTTCGACCCCCAAGGAAAAAAAAACCGCACCTTCAGCCCGCACCCACTCTACGACCACTACGGCGCCACCCTCGGCCGCAAGGAGGCCCTCGACCTCATAGGCCTGCGCGAGAGCCAGCGCTATGTGCTGTTTTTCGGATTCATCCGAGAATACAAGGGCCTCGACCTGCTGCTCGACGCCATGGCCGACGAACGCATGGTGCGCCTCGGCGTGAAGCTCATCGTGGCAGGCGAGTTCTACGGAGACCCCAAGCCCTATCGCGACCGCATCGCACGCCTCGATATCGGCGACCGCGTGGTGATGCACACCGACTTCATCCCCGACCACGAGGTGAACCGCTATTTCTGTGCCGCCGACCTCGTGGCACAGCCCTACAAAAATGCCACACAGAGCGGCGTGAGCCAGATTGCCTACCACTTCGAGAAACCCATGCTCGTCACCAACGTCGGCGGCTTGCCCGAGATTGTGCCCAACGAGAAAGCCGGCTTCGTGGTCGAGCCCGACGCCCAACAGATTGCCGATGCCATAGTGCGCTATTTCGAGGAAGGATGGCAAGAGCGCCTCACCGAGGGCTGCCGCCAGGAGAAACAAAAATACGGTTGGGACAAGATGACCTCCGCCATCAACTCACTGTAAAAGACAATTCTTTTTTTCGTCAAGAGAAGCTTTTCTTTCTTCAAGACAAGAAAAGGCTTTGTCTTTATGTAAGGCGGACACGGGGATCGAGGAGGCCGTAAAGGAGGTCGGTGATGATATTGATTACCACCAGCAAGACACATATGAAGAGGATGGCCCCCATGACAACAGGAAAGTCGTAGGTGTCGAGGGCGTCGACGATGACCACGCCCATGCCTTTCCAGTCGAAGACATATTCAACAAAGACGGCGCCGGCCAGCAAACCGGCCAACCAACCCGAGGCTGAGGTGACCACGGGGTTCAAGGCGTTGCGCAACGCATGACGCACCACCACGCGGCGACGGCTCAAGCCTTTGGCGCGCGCAGTGCGGATATAATCCTGGCTCAGGGCCTCGAGCATCGAGTTTTTGGTGAGCTGCGTGAGCGTGGCCAAAGGGCGGATGCCAAGAGTCAGGGCAGGCAGGATGAGATTTTTGAGGTCGAGGTATTCACCCTCGCCGTAATCGTCGACGGTGAAGAGATTGCCGAACATGTTGAGGTGCGTCCAGTCGGCAAGGACATAGGCAAAGAACCAAGCGATGAGAATGGCCGCGAAAAACGAAGGCAACGACATGCCAAGGGTGCTGAGAACGAGTGTGGTGCGGTCAATCCATGTATCTTTGTGCAAGGCACATACCACACCCAGAATGATGCCCACCGCCAAAGCGAAAAGCATGGCCACGAGGGCCAGCACAGCGGTTTGGGGGAAGGCCGTGGCGATAATCTCGCTCACACGGCGCTGGCTCTGATAGCTGCGGCGCAGGTAGGGCGTTTTGACCACCAACGAGGTGGAGCCCAACTTGAGGAGTGTGGCATAAGTGTATTTGTCGGGCGAAAGGAAGAAGAAACTGGAGGAGTCGCTATTGTTGTGAAACGAGATGGGCGACAGGTCGTTGAGATAGTTCGCATACTGTGTCAGCAGCGGTTTGTCACGGCCAAGGTCGCGGTTGATAACCTCGATGCTCTCGGCGTCGGCATGCTGACCCAGCATCATGCGGGCGGGGTCGCCAGGGAGGATGTTGAAAAGAAAAAAGACTAACGTGACCACTCCCAGAAGCACCAGGAAGCCATACAAAAGCCGTTTTCCAACGTATCGAAGCATAACTTTTAAGTACTAATCTCTAAGTCCGTGAACAACACTCTTTTTTGCGACAAAGTCTTTAAGGTAGAAAGGTTCGAAATAGGCTACATCCTCAACCTTGCCTTCAGTAAGACGCTGGGTGGCGATATCGACCATGCCTTCAGCCGAAAAATGGAAGGAATCGTCGAAGCGGGCATTGACATGGGCGCCAAGGACGGGACGAGTCTTGGCGGCACCGTCGCCGATGAAGGTTACCTCTCCCCTATCCAGCCACTCGTCGAAACAACCTGCCTCGATGACATCGGCAGAGGTGTCGCGAAGAATCTGCCAGTCGGGGTTCACCATCATGGTGTAGCACTCCATGCGGCGGGCGTCGATCATGGGGCAAACGAGGCCCTTGTATTCGGGATGCTGTTGGTAGTAGAGTGCGGCCATGGAGAGCAGTGTGGGCACTGAGACGAGGGGGATGCCGAGGGCATAGCAGAATCCTTTGGCGGTGCTGACGCCAATGCGGAGGCCCGTGTAGCTGCCGGGACCTGCCGACACACAGACAGCACCAAGGTCACGTGGGGTCAGGGAGCACTCCTTCAGCACCTCGTCGATGAAGACCGAGAGGCGCGTGGAGTGGGCGTTGGGAGTGTCGCTGTCGCGGCGGGCGGCTATCGAGCCGTCGACGGCCAGCGCAACGGAGCATATCTGGGTGGCAGTTTCTATGAGTAGTATTTTCATCGCATGTCAATTACTTCGGCCTCGGGGTGCTCTTCGGGGATGAACTTGAAGACGCCCTTGATGGGAACGGACTTGAGTTTGGAGAAATCGTAAATCTCGCGGCTGGAGTCGTATTTTTGCACCTCCATGCCTTTCAACACACCTGTCTCCTCGTTGATGAAAAGGCGTATCTTGTGGTAGCTCTGCGCCGAGCGCGGCTGGAGGTCGATGACGGCGGTGCCGTCGTCATCGGTGCGGATATATTTGGCGCGGAAGTTCTTGGCATAGTTCTCGATGAGGCGGCCGGGGTTGAGAAGGTCAATCTCGCTGTCGGGCGGCATGTTGTTGATGACAATCTCCTTGGCATCTTTGTTCCACTGCCACACGGTGGTGCCGTCGCACCAAATTTCCATGCCGTCGGTCGTGAGGTGGTATTTGCCTTTCCAGTAGGCAATCTCGGCGGTGTACTTACCGGTCTGCTTCTTGTTGCTGTCGAGCAGAGTGAGGGACACTTTGCCCTTGACGCTCTGCAACTTCTTGGCGGCTTTGCCAAGCACCTCGGTGGCATTCTCGTCGAGACGGCCCTGCGAGTTGTGGGTGATCTGCGCCTGTGCGGGATTGAGAATTGAGAATTGAAAATTGAAAATCAGGCTGGCGCAAAGCAATATTTTCAGCAAACGTTTCATTTTCTTAACTACTTAATGAAGATTAACACCGATAATGTTCATAAACTCCTCACGGGTCTTGGGGTCTTTCATGAAGGCGCCGGTGAAGTCGCTGGTGGTGGTGACGGAGTTCTGCTTCTGGACGCCGCGCATGGACATGCACATGTGCTGCGCCTCTATGACCACAGCCACGCCGAGGGGGTTGAGTACTTTCTGGATGCAGTCCTTGATTTGCTTGGTGAGGCGCTCCTGCACCTGCAAGCGGCGGGCATAGGCATCGACCACACGGGGTATCTTGCTCAAACCCACGATAGTGCCATTGGGGATGTAGGCCACGTGGGCCTTGCCGACGAAGGGCACCATGTGGTGCTCGCAGAGGGAGTAGAGCTCAATGTCCTTGACGACGACCATCTGTTTGTAGTCCTCGTGGAACATGGCCGAACGAAGAATTTCCTCCGGCTCAAGGTCGTAGCCGTTGGTGAAGAAGAGCATAGCCTTGGCGATACGCTCGGGGCTCTTCAGCAGTCCTTCGCGGCTGGGGTCTTCGCCCAGCAGTTTCAGTATCGCTTTGTAGTGCTCAGCCATCTCGCTGACGCACTGCTCGTCGTACTTGTCTATTTTCTGGTATCCTAATTCCATGTATATTTAGTATTGTTTCTTTTATTCAACTTGCAAAAGAAGTCCTTTTAAATATTCGCCCTCGGGGTGATGGATGGAGACGGGGTGATCCATGGCATGGGGGAGCTGACGCACGATGCGGACACGGCGGTGGGCATTCATGGCGGAGGTGAAGACCATGGTCTGGAAATCCTCCTTGCTGACGGCCTGGCTGCAAGAGAAGGTCATCAGCAGGCCACCGGGAGCAATCTTCTCCATGGCGCGCTGGTTGATGGAGCGGTATCCCTTCAAGCCTGCCTGCAACGAACGGTGGTTCTTTGCAAAAGCAGGCGGATCGAGGATGATAAAATCGAAGCCTCGTGCATAGTCGCCTACCTCGATGGTATTCAAGTATTCGAGTACATCGGCAGCAACGCCGCAATGCGGTGCTTCGGTGCCAAAGTTCAGCTCGACATTACGTTCACAAAGAGCAATGGCTTTCTTACTGATGTCCACAGTTTCAACATAGTCGGCACCTCCCTTCAGGGCTGCCAGCGAGAAACCTCCGGTATATCCAAAACAGTTGAGAAGGCGACGACCAAGGGCGAGATGCTGGACGAGAGCACGGTTTTCGCGTTGGTCAATGAAGAAGCCAGTCTTCTGCCCTTCAAAGAAATTCACCGTCAGACGGATGCCATTCTCCAGGACCTCATTCTCCGCAGTCTCCTCGCCCCAAATAATGCCGTCCTGCACACCTCCACCGGGGACGGTAGCGCTACTCTTGTCGAAGACTGCCTTGAGCGGATAGCCGTGATATGTCTGCAATTCGTGCACAAACAGCTCTGTCAGCACTGGAAACAGGCGGTGCATGCCCACCGAATGGGCTTGCAACACCAATACACCGTTGTACCAATCGGCCACGAGGCCGGGCAGATAGTCGCCTTCAGCATGGACAAGGCGGAAGACATTGGTTTCTTCGTCTCCGAAGAAACCAAGTATCACACGACAGTTTACAGCCGAGTGGATGCGTCGGCGAAGGAGTTCTTCTACAGGGAGCGCTGCCTCGTCAGCGTCGAAAGTGAGCACCTTGCAGATGATACTCTCATCCTGATAGTGGCCGGTAGCCATCCACTGTCCGCGGGCGTCGAAAACATCCACGATGTCACCCTCCTGCGGGTCACCCTCGATGCGTTTCACCGCGCCCGAGAATATCCACGGATGACGGCGAAGGATGGCTTTCTCCTTGCCCGGGACTATAATCAGTTTGGGTCTGTTCATTGTTTCATGTCGTGGATTGTCTGCTGCGGATCAGCACTCTTGAAGACGGCGTTGCCGGCCACCAAGACATCGGCACCGACCTCGAAGAGCCTGGGGGCGTTCTGCAGATTGACACCGCCGTCGACCTCGATGAGGCACTGCGGGTTCTTGCGATTGCACAACTCGCGCAGCTGACGTACCTTGGCATAGGTATTCTCGATGAACTTCTGCCCGCCGAAGCCGGGGTTGACACTCATGAGCAGCACCATGTCGCACTCTTGGATGATGTCCTCCAAGAGACAGACGGGCGACGAGGGGTTGAGCACCACCCCACCCTTCATGCCCGCATCGTGGATGGCATGGAGCACACGGTCATGGTGGTGGCAGGCCTCGTAGTGTATGGTAAGGATGTCGGCACCGGCATCCTTGAAATCCTGCACATAGCGGCCGGGGTCCATAATCATCAGGTGCACGTCGAGGGGTTTCTGCGCGTGCTTCTTGATGTGCTTGACTATCGGTTGACCGAAGGAGATGTTGGGGACGAAGATGCCGTCCATAACGTCGACATGGAGCCAGTCGCACTCACTGGCATTGAGCATCTCGATGTCGCGCTGAAGGTTGCCAAAATCGGCACTTAACAAAGAAGGGGATATAAGTTTCATAATTTCAGTTTTTCAAAGTTTTTGCCATAAACTCCCTGGGCTTTGTTGACGGAGACAAAGGCGTGCTCATCAATGCGGTGGATTATCTGCATCACATGGGGCTTGTCTGTGCGGTGTACCATCATGAGGAGCACCTTCAGGTTCTGCTTGCTGTAGCAGCCCTCGGCATCGAGGAGCGTGGCGCCACGGCCGACTTCGCGGGTGACGGCCTCGCCAATCTCGTCGTTCTTCGTCGAAAAGACCATAATCTGGTAACTCTGTTTGTTGCCGTCGAGTACCATGTCAAGCACGTAGGTCATGGTAACCATGACGATGTAGCCATAGACCACATTGGTAATCTTGCCGGAAACGAAGAACGAACACCCGATGATGATAATGTCAAGATACATGATGACCTTGCCCGGGGAGATATTATAGAATTTGGTAAGAATCAGTGCAACGATGTCGGTACCGCCGCTGTTGCCACCCATGATGAAGGTGAGTCCGATGCCGCCGCCACAGAGGGCACCGCCAATGATGGCACACATGAACGGCTCGAACTGGATGACACCGGTGGCAGGGTCGGTGAAGAGAGTCTCCACATGCAGCACCTGCTGCCAAAAGATGAAGCAGAGCGAACTTATGACGATGCCAAAGATGGTGTTGGCTCCAAACTTGGGACCCAGCACCTTGAATCCTATGGCCAACAGAATGCCGTTGATGATGAAATTGAGCACACCGATAGGCAACGGAATACCGGCGGCGATGTTGAGCACCGACGAGATGCCGCTGACGCCACCGCCCACAATCTTGGCGGGAAGCATGAAGGCCGACCATGCGAAGGTGTAAATCAGAATGCCAAATGTGATTAGCACATAGGACAAAACGGCATGTTTGATATTCTTACTTTCTTTCATATTCTGTTATTGTTTTTTGCTGTAATCGCGGGCGCCGAAGATAGAACTACCGATACGGACAAGGGTGCTGCCCTCTTCGACGGCCAACATGTAATCGTGGCTCATGCCCATGGAGAGTTCGCGGAATTCCGGATGGTTGGCAAATCGGCCAGCCTTGAGGGTATCGAAGAGGCTCTTGGCCTCGCGGAAGTCGGCACGCACACGCTCCACGTCGGGAGTGTTGCTGGCCATTGCCATGAGGCCACAGACGCGGACATGAGGGCAGGCTGACAAGTCAAAGTCGGCAGCCATGAGCTCCTCGGGCAGAAAACCAAACTTGGTCTCTTCCTTGGCCACATGCACCTGTAGCAGCACGTCGACCTCACGGCCCGCCTTGGCGGCGGCATGTTCCACATCCTCAAGGTGCTCCACCGAGTCCACCCCGTGAATCATGGAGACGAACCCGATATAATATTTCAACTGCTTCGACTGCAGGTGGCCAATGAAGTGCCACTCGATGTCCTTAGGCAACACGGCAGCCTTGTCGCGCAGCTCGGTGGCATAGTTCTCGCCGAAGAGGCGCTGGCCTGCGTTGTACGCCTCCATGATGTCTTCCACGGGCTTCGTTTTCGACACTGCCACAAGGCGACATCCTTCCGCCAGCGTATTCTTGATGTTTGCAATTTTTTCACCAATCATACCCTTTTAACGGAAAAAAACATTAATTATTATGTATAATATAAAAAGTTTTCCCTGCTTCAGTGCAACGGCAGCTGATAGTAGACACACTCGTCGTCGCGGTAAAACTCCCGAGCGCCCCAGCGCTGCCAGTATTGATGGGTCTTCAGCCAATGCAGGACTGGGATGAATACAAAGTCGTAGTTGGCCTTCAGTTCAGGCATGATAGACATCAGCATGTCGTAGTTGAGCCGCGTGCCGCGGTATTCGGGTGCCACGATGAACGAGAACACCGCCGTGTAGCGCCGGGCATTCATCGCCGCCAACAGGTCGGGCTTCTCGCGGACTATCTGCTCCGTCTCCTCCTCAATACGGTAGTCGCTCATATTGAGCAGGCCTACGACAGCACCCCGCTCGTCAAGGGCTTTGACACTCAGCGGCCAGTTGAAGTGCAGACCTCGTACCCACCCTTCCACCTCACCACGGTCGAAACCATACTGCCCCACCATCCAGTCAATGGTGAGCGGAGCGTCCTCCGGTGTCATTCTATGCAAAGTGTACGACATTGTATGTCAATAGTATTTCCGGGTGGTACGACAGCTTGGACCTGCGCAAACCTTCGAGGCCCATGTCCTCCTCTCGATTGATGAAAGTATATTGCTCGGGCAAATGGGCGCAGAACTGCTGGCAGATGACGCTGAAGAGGCCGTCGATATTGCGGTCGGCCTTCTCGACGCAGGCATCCAAAGTGTCGTCGGTGACGGCGGCACCATAGGTGAAGGCCACCATGCGGCCGTCAATCCAAATACTGCCGCCCATCATTCCCAACGCGTCCCAATGCTCAAAAACGGTTTCCATCACGCGATGCTCGGCCCCTATCGTATCGCCGTATTCGGGGTTCACATCTCCCCTCTCCTCGCGCCAGATGGCCTCCAGACGGCGGCATTCGTCGAACATCTCCGGCGTCAGCGGACGGTATTCAAAATCGGGATGCTCTGACAGGAACTTGTTGACATGGTTGCGCTTAGCCTTCAGCTTTCCGCCCGCCAGCGAGGCCAGGTCGGCACGGCGGTATATGTAGTCGTACTGGTTGCGCTGGGGCTCGACGGTGATATTGATACCCTTGCTGCAGGCATTCTGCTGCAGCTGCAGGGCAGCCTCGTCCTCGAGACCCAGCAGGGTCATTTGTCCGCCGCAGTCGTCGCTGATGGCCTGCAGCAAACCGCACGATGGCGTGCCCGCCATGCAGAGCATGTAGGCCCGCTCGCCGTCGAAGGTAAAGCGCAGCACCACAGCATCTTCCAGCACACACACCTCGGTGTTGAACCAAAACTGCCACCCCACAAGGTTGGCGAAGGTGAAGTTGCAGTTGCGGCGCCCACTGCGCAGGCTTACCGCCTGGTAGGCCTCGCGGTCGGCGATGGTCAGGGTATGGAAGTCGAGAGGCATACTTTCATTCGTCTTTTTTTGCTTTAGGTACCCACAGCAGTATGGTCAGCACACCTATGGCACCGGCTATGGGTACGATGATGCGTGCCACCGAACCCATGGGGATAAATACAAAGGTGGACAACAGCACCATGACCACCATCACCCCTATGGCACCGGCTTTCTGGGTGGCCGTCATGCCGCCCCGACGCTGATAACCACGAATATACTTCCCCAGCCACGAGGCAAGCAGCCACTGCTGCAGGCGAAGCGAGGAACGATAGAAGAGCCACGAGGCAAGAAGCAGAAACGGTGTGGTGGGCAAACCGGGCAGTACCACACCCAGCACCCCCAACCCCACGGCCAAAAGCCCCAGGCCGATAAAGACGAGTCTCTTCACCCTGCTTTTCCGTTATATCATTTTCAGGAAGCCCACCTCTTTCTCCGTTAACTCGCGCCAGCGGCCGCGGGGGAGGTCTTTCTTGGTGAGGCCGGCGAAGGTGGTGCGGTCGAGCTTGTGGACCTCGTAGCCGAGGGCCTCAAACAGGCGGCGCACGATACGGTTGCGGCCACTGTGCAACTCCACGCCCACGATACGCTTGTCGATGGTCTTGCCTACGGCGGCATATTGGATATCATCCACATGCATGGGGCCGTCTTCCAGCTCGATGCCTTCGAGGAGCTTCTTCATGTCCTCCTTGGTGACGGGCTTGTTGAGCTCCACCTGGTATATCTTATAGACCTGCGTCGAGGGGTGCGTCAGCTTCTTGGCCAGCTCGCCGTCGTTGGTGAAGAGCAGCAGGCCTGTGGTGGCGCGGTCGAGGCGGCCGACGGGATAGATGCGCTCGGCGCAGCAGCCGTCCATGAGCATCATCACCGTGCGGCGCTCCTGCGGGTCGTCGGTGGTGGTGATGAAGCCCTTTGGCTTGTTGAGGAGGAAGTAGCGCAGGCGCTCGCTGCGGAGCTTCTCGCCGCCGTACTGCACCTCGTCGCCGGGCATCACCTGGTAGCCCATCTCGGTGACCACCTTGCCGTTGACCTTCACGCTGCCGGCGGCAATCAGTTCGTCGGCCTCGCGACGCGAGCAGATGCCCGCATGGGCGATATACTTGTTCAGTCGCATAGCGCCCTCGGGATGAGGCTCTTTGGGTTTTTGCGGCCCCGCAGGTTTTTTCCCCACCGGACGGCCGGCACGGGTCGGCCGGTCGAAGGGTTTTCTGTCGCCCCTCCGGGACTCCCCGAAGTCCGACTTCTTGTGCGCAGCGGTCTCGCTGCGTTTAACTCCGGAACGCGTGCCTTGCTTAGCGGGCTTCCTGTCCTCAGTGTTCTTCTGCGGACGAGTATTCTCTTTTCTAACCATTTTCTCGCTATTTTATTTTAAATCAATAACTCAAAAAAAGGAAAAATATTGTGCTTTTTTTAACATTTATAACAAATTAATAACCAGTACCATCTAACCACCAACACCGACCCAACACCGTACCATCTCCGTACCAACTCCGTACCATCCCCGACCATGGTCGGAGTTGGTAGGGCGATGGGACGGCGGTGGTACGAAAAAAAAGAGACCTCCGTCTCAGGAGGTCTCTTCGTTATTGTTTTTATCGGCGGTGGAGGTCTGCCACTCCTCCAGCTCCTTCATGGCGCGGTAGTGTCCGCCGAAGTGCATGACATAGGGCCACATGTATTCTTTTTCTTGATATTTGAGGAACTTCTCCACCTCGCGGACGAGTAGCAGCAACACGCCCAACTTATTCTTGTAGAGCCACTTCAGCGAGTCGACATCATGGCGGCAGGCTAAGGCGAAGCGCAGGTTGACTGGAGTGAGGCCGTTGCGCACCCAGTCGATGGCCTTCTCGTCGCCGTCGCAGGCGTTGCTGAGGATGGCCAGCCAGGCGAAGTCGTGCTTGAAGAGCCACACCATGGCATCGTCGTCGCCGCGGACGGCGTTGCTGAAGGCCGCCAGCTCGGGGTGCGGCCCCTCCACCAGCACCTTGAAGAAGTCGGTCCTTCCCCCGACACTCTTCACCAGCGCCAGCAGCAGCTTTACATCATATTGCTCCAAGCCTTTCATTATTTTTTAATAACGTAATCCTCTTTGTTTTATTGCTTCTGCAAAATAAATTTTGCCACCTCGCAGAATTGTCGTATCTTTGCAGTCGATTTCAGAAGGAAATCGTGAAGCGTTATACGCGTTCTGTGCAAAGGAACCTAGGAAACTCCATTGAAAAGCAGAATCTGTGTAATAGCTCTTCGCATATATAGCGTGGGCTTATTGCATCTTCTCTTTTCAAGGTTATTCCTAGGACCTCTTTGCAGGAAGCGGCATACGGCGCCACGCTTCTTTTATTATTAATGCTCAATGGGGCGCGGAAGAGCATTTAAAACTGATGAGCCAACAGCAAACGGCTAAGTATTATGAACGAGAAAATTCAAACTTATCTTAACAAACGAAAAGAAGAAATCGCATTAGAACGTGAGAAAGAGAAACAACAACTGTTAGAGAACCTTAAACTGGGAGAACGCGTCTATTCAGACGGTTCTACACGAACCATAGAGTTTCCATTATTTGACGAAAGCTATGATTCTAAAAATAAGGCTTATAAGATAGACTCTGCAAAAGATTTGAATGAAGAAGAATATGAGGAACTAAAAAAATACTCACAAAAAGGGTACGGAACAGACAAAGCCAAAGAACCAGGAGTATGGTATACTTTTGCAACTGTGATGATGGTTTTAGGTGGTATTGGCGTACTTATAGCATTGTCCATATGTTTATCTGAAAGTTCATATCATCGAGACTACACGCCTGTCGCAATAGCATTAGGAGGATACCTAATTGAATTGGGACTTTGGGCAATAGTACAACTCCTTGCCAAAATAGAAGCCAACACTCGGAGATAAATAATAACCCAAACAATTTTGAAAATGGCAAAAATGACTCATTACTACGCCATGCAGTTTTGTAAACGGCCGAAATGGGTCATTACGACCACAGGCAAATTTTGAAACGAAGAATACGCAAAAAAGACGAGGCCCGCGACGTTCCGTCGCGGGCCTCATTCATATTGTATTGGCCTGTTATCCGCGAATCTTCGCGCCCAGCTGGGTTTCGAGGGCCTTCTGGATCTTGGCCATGGTGGACTCAATCTGCTTGTCGGCGAGGGTCTTGTCCTTGTCCTGCAGGATGAAGCTGACGGCATAGGACTTGAAGCCGTCGGCAATGCCCTTGCCCTCATAGACGTCGAAGAGGCTGACGCTCTTGAGCAGCTTCTTCTCGCATTGCAGGGCGGCCTGCTCGACTTGGGCGAAGGTGACGTCCTTGCGCAGGATGAGGGCCAGGTCGCGACGCACCTCGGGGAACTTGGCCACCTCCTGGTAGAGCACCTCCTTGGTGGGGTACTGCTTGAGGAGCAGCGTCCAGTTGAGGTCGGCATAGAAGACGGGCTGCTTGATATCCATCTTCTTGAGCGTCTCGCGGCCGATGCGGCCGAGGGTACCGAGCAGCTTCTTGCTGTCGCGCTGAATGATGTCGAGGCCTTCGGCGAAGTACTTAGCGGTGGTCGGCACCATCTCCACACGGCCCATGTTGACGCGCATGCGGTGCAGGATGTCCATGACGTAGGCTTTGAGGTAGAAGAAGTCGGTCTCAGCAGGCTTCATCTTCCAGCTCTCGGGGGTCATGTTGCCGGTCATGAAGATGCTGACGTGCTCGGTCTCGGCAAAACGCTTGGTCACCGGCAGCTCCTGATTGGCGGCCTCGTCGGTCTTCACATAGCTGCGGCCATACTCATAGAGTTTCTGGTCGAGGATGCGGAAGTTGATATTGCGGGCGATGCACTCGAGACCACTGTAGAGCAGCGTCTGGCGCATGACGTTGAGTTCCTTGGAGAGGGGGTTGATGATTGGGATGCAACGGTCGGCGGGGAAGTCGGGGTTCTCCTCATAATACTCGCTCTTGGTCAGCGAGTTGTTCATAATCTCGCTGAAGCCGTTGTCGGTGAGGTAGTCGCTCACGGCGTTCTTCAGCTTGCGCGGGTCGGGCTTCTTGCCGTAGCTGAGGCAGCTGTTGACAGTCTCGCCGATATGGATGTTGTTGTAGCCGTAGATACGCATGATTTCCTCCACGATGTCGCACTCGCGGGTGACGTCGGCCTTGCAGGTGGGCACCTTGAGGGTCATGCCCTCGGCGGTCTCGTTGACAATCTCGATGTCGAGCGAGGTGAGGGCGGTGCGGACAGCCTCCAGCGGGATGTCCTGACCCACGAGGTCGAACATGCGGCGGAAGTTCACCTCAACGACGGGTTTCTCGATGGGCTTCGGGTAGAGGTCCACCATCTGGCCGCAGATCTCGCCGCCGGCGAGTTCCTGGATGAGCTTCACGGCGCGGCGCAGGGCCCACTCGGTGATGTTGGGGTCGCAGGTGCGCTCGTAGCGGTAGCTGGCGTCGGTCTTCAGTGTGTGGCGTTGGCTGGTCTTGCGGATGCTCACGGGGTTGAAGAAGGCGCTCTCGAGGAAGACATTCTTTGTCTCCATGGTGGTTCCGCTCTTCAGGCCACCGAAGACACCGGCGATGCACATGCCTTCCTGCTCATTACAGATCATCAGGTCGCGGGCGTCGAGGGTGCGCTCCACGCCGTCGAGGGTGACGAACTTGGTGCCCTGCGGCAGGCGCTTCACGATGACATGGCCGCCGGCAATCTGGTCGGCGTCGAAGGCGTGCAGCGGCTGGCCCACCTCCATCATGACGAAGTTGGTCACATCCACCACATTGTTGATGGGGCGCAGACCCACGGTGCGCAGGCGGTTCTGCAGCCACTCGGGGCTCTCCCCTACCTTCACATTGCGCAGCGTGATGCCGGTATAGCGCGGGCAGAGGTCGGGCTCCTCGACTGTCACCTTAATGGCCTCGCCGGAGGCTTTGGGGGTGAGGTCGGCGACCACCTCCGGCCACTTAATCTTCAACTGTTTGCCCTCGCGGGTGTTGCGGACAGCCACCACGTCGCGGGCCACGCCGATGTGCGAGATGGCATCCATGCGGTTGGCGGTGATGGCCACCTCGAGCAGGCAGTCGTCCTTCACGTGGAAATACTCCTTGGCGGGCATTCCCACAGGGGCGTCGTCGGGCAGCACCATGATGCCGGCGTGGTCGGTACCGAGCTGCAGCTCGTCGGCAGCGCAGAGCATACCCTCGCTGACGGCGCCGCGCAGCTTGCCTTTCTTAATTTCGTAGTATTCAGTATCCGAGGTGTAAATCTTGGTGCCAATCTGGGCACACACCACCTTCTGTCCGGCCGCCACATTGGGGGCGCCGCAGACGATGTTCAGCGGACGCTCGCCGCCCACATCGACGGTCGTCAGGTGCAGGTGGTCGCTGTCGGGGTGCGGCTCGCAGGTCAGCACCTGCGCAATCACCACATGCTCCAGACCACCCTTGATGGTCTCCACTTTTTCCATGCTGTCCACCTCCAAGCCGGAGAAAGTCAGCAGGTCGTCCAGTTCCTGAGGATTCATATCCTCAATATCTACATACTCTTTAAGCCAATCAAAAGAAATATTCATATATGTATCAGTTTATTATCAATAAAATATACTCTTTGCAATAATCTGCAAAGATACAGAAAATCTTCAATTCTATCAAAAAAAATCTCCAATTCTTAGTCAGAAAATCTTCAAATCTCCAACAAAAAATCTTCAAATCTTCTGTAGAAAATCTTCAAATCTTCCGAGAAAAATCTCCGATTTTTATTGCAACAACCATATATTAACTACTACCAAACAACAAACTCTCGACAAACCCTCGGCGGTGTGTCGACAGTCTTCGCTCAGTCTATAATGCCGGGGCGCTGACGCCTTCGCGGGCGAGGCTTTGGAGTTCCATCTTGCCGATGCGCCAGGTGAGGCCGAAAGTGACGGCACGGCTGCCCCAAGTGTAGCTGTAGTTGGTTTGGTAGTAGGGGTTGAGACCGACATCGCCGCTCTTTGCGGTGGCGAGGATGTCCTGCCAGTTGAGGAAAAGCGAGAGTCGCCCTTTGAGGAGGTCGGCACTCGCCCCGAGGTCGAGCTGGAACGAGGGCTGGCTCTTGCTCATCAGCGACAGGGCAGCGGTAGAATAGCGAGCGTTGGCATAGATTTGCAGCACCTTCCACAGCTTGCCCGTCATGTTGAGCCGTCCGCTGAAGGTGGGCAGATGCCGCTCGTCCCATTCGCCGGGGCGGAATTCCATATTGTAGTAATAGTCCCAGACATTGGCGTAGAAGCGGATGTTCATAAAGGGTTTGGGCCGCCACGTGACGTTGGCCTCGGCACCGAGGGTGCGGCTGTCGCCGATGTTGGCCCACTGGCTGAAGCTGACGATGCGTCCGTAGTAGGGATGATAGGCCACGTCGCCGATCTGCTGTATCTCGTCGGTATTGGCGCGGAGGTAGCCCGTCAATCCCACGCTGCCCCAATTCTTGTACATCGTCCAGCCGCCTTCGAGGTTGTGGGTGTGGCTGAAACGCAGGTCGGGGTCGCCAAGTTCGTAGTCCTCTGTACCGAGCCAGGTGTATGTGCTCCACAGTTTGCTGCCGGGCGAAGTGAAGCGGCGCGTGTAGCTGAGGGTGAAGTTGTGGCCGCCGTCGGTGCTGTAGCTGGCGTGCAGCGAGGGGATGAAGTCCCAGAAGGCCTTGTCGACGTCATATTGCGTGGTCTCCACGGGCAGGTCGGTGAAGTAGGCTTGCTTCCATTTGCGATACACCCGAGCACCGCCCTTGAGGGTGAGGTGCTTGATCTTCTGTTGCACGGCCACGTAGGCATTCAGCTCGTTGTCCACCATCCGAGTAGTGTAGGTGCGGTCGGCGTCGCGCATCCATTGGCCAGTAGCAAAACTCATCGTGTCCCACTGCACGGATTGTGAATTGCGCCCCAGCACAGCCCCAATGCCAGCCTCCATAGTGGTGTTCTGGCCAAAAGGCTTTGTGTAGTCGAGGTCGATGTAATTCCATTGCGATAGGTAGTCCTCTGTGCGACGGTTGCGCATATTGTATTGCTGCATAACGGTGTATAGGCGTTCCCTGTCGCGGATGGTGCGGTCGGGGTTATAGTTGACACCTATATAGAGTTGAATTTTTTGTCCGAGGGTGTCAAGCTTGCGGTCAAGACCGACGCCACCGAAGACACCAATCCAGTTGTTGGGGACAAGGATGTTGGATAGGTAGGAATGGTCGCCTGGGTTGAAGATATATTCTTGCCGGGCGATGTCGTAGTGGCTCTCCACTTTCCTCCGACCGGGGGAGATATTAAGCCACGCATTGAGACTTGTCACGCTGTCTATCTGCCAGTCCACCGAAGCACCTGCGTTGCCGCTCACCTTGCGTTGCCGCTCCGTGCCGGCATAGGAGTATTCGGTAGAGAGACGACCGATTGAGTCGTAGAGTTGCTCGTGGTTCTCCGTGCTGACGTCAAAATTACTGAGGTTGCCGTTGGCCCACGCTGTAACGCTCACCTTCTCGTTGGCCCACACGTAGGAGAGCCACGGCTGGAGGTAGGGCGTGGTGCTGGCGTTGAGACCCACGGAGAGCAGCGAGTTGAGCTGCACGCGCTGGTCGGTGATGATGTTGATGATGGCTCCCGTCGAGCCATATCGGGCCGAGGGATTGCTCAGCACCTCGACGCGCTTCACACTGCTGGCGGGCATCGTATTGATGTATTGCTTCAGCGCCTCGCCGCTGAGGTTCGACGGCTTGTCGTTGAGCCAGATGGTCACGTCGCTGCCGCCGCGCAGGGTGATGTTGCCCTCAGGGTCAACCTCCACGCCCGGTGCGTTCTGCAACGCGTCGGCCATCGTGCCTGTCTGCACGCTCGGGTCGTCCTCCACATGGTAGAAGGTCTTCTCGCCGTCGGCGGAATAGAGCGGCCGCTGGGCGGTGACGCTCACCGTCTGCAGGGTCGTGCTGCTTTGGAAGATGTCTATCACGCCCAACGCCGTGTCGGGCGGAACGTTGAGACGCTGCCAGTAGGTGTCGTAGCCCACCGCCGAGATGCGCAGCAGGTACTCGCCCGCCGCCACCGCCTCGAAGCGCATCGCGCCGCGGTCGTTGGTGGTGCTTCCCGCGACAAACGTGCTGTCCATCGTCCGCAGCAATACACAGTTAGTAAAAGCCATCGGCTCGCCGCTCTTCGCGTCGCGCAGCGTGCCGTGGACGGCGAGGCTCTGTGCCGTCGCCATCCCACAGGTCAAGGCAAACATAGTTGCCAAGAAGAATCGTCTCTTCATTGTGTAGCTTCTTTTCTTCATTATTGTGTAGTTTACTATTAGTTTATTATATACCCCTGATTCTTACAGGAGCGTACAAAAAAGCCGTGAACTTAATCTTCTTTGTTCTAACGGAGGCTCTGGTAAACCTTGACTGCAAACAAGAAAGCTCACGGTGCCGTGAGCGTTTCCCCTTCCATGTGCAGTCAGATGAAATTTTACCAGAATTTCCGTTAGCACAGAAAAGCGAATACGCTTAATATATGTCTATGTTTATATGTTCAGTTTTATGTCATTGATTTTTAAGACTTACATTAACTCAATCTATTTCCTAACCCTTTTTACTGTATGCTTTATCTTACCTATAAAGAAGTTTATTTCAAGAGACGACTCGGTTTCAGAAGTCTGCAAGTCTGGCATTACAATATCAGAAAGTACCTCGCCAAAATGATTGATTTTCTCTGACTGTAAGTGTTTGTCCTTCTCTTTGTGAAGTTCAACGAGTTCACGTTTCAATCCTCGCACTTTTGCAAAAGTTTCTATGATGGCAAAAGTCACCGCTGTTGCGCGTTCGCTTTTCAGTATTGTCGCCAACATATAAAGTCCCTTCTCAGTGAAGACTTTTGTTCCACGGCGATTATTGTCTGATACTTTTGATATCAAAATTTTTGATTTCAGTTCTTGCACCTCACCCTTTGTCAGTTCAAACATATAATCCAGGGGAAACTTGTCAGGGTTGTTCTTCACCGCCTGATTAACAATACGAGTTTCCACACCATACAATTCAGCAACATCAGCATCGGCGATGACATTCTGTCCACGAATCAGAGCAATTTTCTCTACCACATCTGACTCTTGGATTAAAGCCACTCCCATATCTTCTTTTATCGACAAACTTGCATTGCTCATAGTCTATCTATTTAATCTTCGCCCAGCTGTCCTTCAGCGTGCAGGTGCGGTTGAAGACGGGGTGGCCGGGGGTGCTGTCGCGGTCGGTGCAGAAGTAGCCCATACGCTCGAACTGGTAGCGTACTATTCCATCTTTCCACTTTCCACTTTCCACTTTCCACTCGCTAAGGGCGGGCTCGCATTTAGCGGTAACCACCTTCAGGCTGTTGGGGTTGAGGTTCTCGAGGAAAGTGTGGCCTTCTTCCACATCGTCCGGGGCCTCGACGGCGAAGAGGCGGTCGAAGAGGCGCACCTCGGCGTCGATGGCGCTGTGGGCGGCCACCCAGTGGATGGTGCCCTTCACCTTGCGCCCGTCGGGGGCGTCGCCGCCGCGCGTGGCGGGGTCGTAGGTGCAATGGATGCAGGTGATGTTGCCCTCGGCGTCCTTCTCGACGCTCTGTGCCGTGACGAAGTAGGCGTAGCGCAGACGCACCTCCTGGCCGATGGCCATGCGGAAGTATTTCTTGGGGGCCACCTCCATGAAGTCCTCGCGCTCAATCCACAGCTCGCGACCGAAGGGCACCTGGCGCGTGCCGTCGGCCTCGCACTCGGGGTTATTGACGGCCGTCAGCATCTCCGTCTGACCCTCGGGGTAGTTGTCGATTACAACCTTGACGGGGTCAAGGACAGCCATGCGGCGCTGTGCCACCTTGTTGAGGTGCTCGCGCAGCGAGAACTCCAGCAGGCTGTAGTCGATGATATTGTCACGCTTGGCCACGCCGATGCGCTCGCAGAACGCCTTGATGCTCTCGGGCGTGTAGCCGCGACGGCGGAAGCCGCAGATGGTCGGCATGCGGGGGTCGTCCCAACCAGTGACGTAGTTCTCCTTGACCAGCTGGAGCAGCTTGCGCTTGCTCATCACCGTGTAGTTGATGTTCAGGCGGGCGAACTCGTACTGGTGGCTCGGCCAGATGCCCAGCTGTTCGATGAACCAGTCGTACAAAGGACGGTGGATATCGAACTCCAGCGTGCAGATACTGTGGGTGATATGTTCGATGCTGTCGCTCTGGCCGTGGGCGTAGTCGTACATTGGGTAGTGGTGGGCATGGAGGATGCGGTACATGATGGGGTCGCGGAACATCATGTTGGGGTGCGCCATGTCGATCTTGGCGCGCAGCACCTTGCTGCCGTCGGGGAACTCGCCTGCACGCATGCGGCGGAACAGGTCGAGGTTCTCCTCGACCGAGCGGTCGCGGTAGGGGCTGTTCTTGCCCGGCGTGGTCACCGTGCCGCGGCCCTCGCGAATCTCGTCGAGGGTCTGGTCGTCGACGTATGCGAGGCCTTTCTGTATCAGCAGTTCGGCCCACTCATAGAGCTGCTCGAAATAGTCGGAGGCGTAGTGCTTCTCGGCCCAGTCGAAGCCCAGCCAATGGATGTCCTCCTGTATGGAGTCGACGTACTCGGTGTCCTCCTTCACGGGGTTGGTGTCGTCGAAACGCAGGTTGGTCTTGCCACCATACTTTTTCGCCAGTCCGAAATTAATGCATATCGACTTGGCATGGCCGATGTGCAGGTAGCCGTTGGGTTCCGGCGGAAAACGGGTCTGGATGCTGGTATACTTGCCCTCGTTCAGGCCCTGTTCGATAATCTCTTCAAGAAAATTCAGTTGCTTTTCAGCGGCATTGTTTTCTTCCATAACGATTTGATATATATATATGTTTACACAATATTATTTACAATCCAAAAATGCAAAGATACATATTTTTTCCCACCTCGACAAAATTATTTCCAAATTACACACAACAGACTGACAATCAACAGATTAATACATTCAGTCGGACTTGATACATAAAACACTGATTCTCAGTACCTGATAGGGACCAAGTCCGACTCAACTCCGTATCAACTCCGACCCATCTCCGAGTGATGTCCGACGGTGGTCGGAGATGATACGGAGAAGGTACGGTGGAGATACGATGAAGGTATTAATTTTTTTCCTCCCATATTAAAAAAAATTCATATCTTTGCAGCATGAAAAAGATAACCTTTGCTTTAGTCGTTGCAGGTTCTATCCTGCTGAGTTCGTGCGATGTATTCAACCAACTCGCCGCACAGTTTTCTTCCGTGGCCAACTTGGCCAACTGCGAATTCGCCCTGAAAAACGTCTCGAATGTGAGCGTTGCGGGAGTGAACGTGAAAAATTTGACCCAGGGCAACCTGTCGGCCACCGACATTGTGAAACTCGTGGCGGCCTACCAGAGCAAGCAGGTGCCGCTGAACCTCAATGTGAACGTCGACGTGAAGAACCCCACCACCACACAGGCCGCCATGACGGCCCTGGATTGGATTCTGGCCATCGACGGTACCGACATGGCCAACGGAGTCTCCTCGCGCAACTACACCATCAAGCCCTCAACGACCACCACGGTGCCGCTGCCGGTGAACACCGACCTCGGCCAACTCTTCTCGCAGAAAGGCCTCGACGCGCTGAAGAACTTCGCCTCGAGCTTTGCCGGCGACGGCATCTCCTCCAAAGTGGGCCTCCGCGTGCGCCCCAGTCTTAGCGTCGGCACCACCCAGGTCCCCTTCCCCAACTACATCAAGCTGGAGCAGAAGACCGGAAAGAGTTGATAACCAGCCTCTGTCCGAATGAGAAAACCATTATTGCCATACGCGGCGATAACATCCGCTGCGGCATTGGTTCTTTTGGCGATTGCCGCTGTGCCGAAATTCCTCCTCGACCACGGAGACCGACTTGTGTGGCAACTGGACAGCTGGGCAAGCATTTTCGCCACGCTGTTTATTGCCGCCGCTGTTATCCTGTGGACCGTCTATTTTGCAAAAGGGAAACACCCGCTGAAGAAAATCATCGCAGGGCTGGGCTGTGTCGTGTTGGAGATGGCGTGCCTGATTGGGCTATATGCCGCGCTGTTGAAGCACGACAGTAGGGTTTGGGGCGACAAAGACTATGTCGTCTATTCGGAAATCCACGATTCTTTCGACCCCGATGTGTTTGTGCTATACAAACGTGACGGCCTGGTTGACAGGCGAATGTACACTTTGTGCCACATCTATTACTGCACCGTAAGGAAAACTTCCTTCACCATGTACCCTGACGCAAACCTGATAAAAGAAGAGACCGAAATGACGGACTTCGACGGCTTCAATGGCTATCATGCCACAACCTTTTACAGGTTGAGCGACGGACAAATATATGACGAAGAGAAGAACGACTCGCTGCTGTTGGTGACGAGCCAACTATAGTTCCGACGCAAGGCGGAAGAAAAGCTGGGCGGCAGGCTCGATGAGGGCGTCGGGGAAGTCGTAGTCGGGGTGATGCAACTCGGGCTGGTGCTCACCACTGCCGATGCCGAACATAGCGCCTTTGAAATGCAGCAGATACTCGGCGAAGTCCTCGCTCCAGCGGTTGGGTTCCATCTGATAACGAACACAAAGCGGCACATCTTCTGCCGCTTTTTCTATTGCTTCCACGCAGTCGCCATTATTCTCGGTGGCGCGGAATGGTTCAACCAGTGAACGGCTGACTTTCAAGCCATAACGAGAGGATACCTCATCTACTACTTGGTTGGCTTCTGAGAGGAGCTTTTCCATCTCGTCGTTGGTGAAAGCACGGAGGGTGAACATCACCTCGCCGTGTCCGGCGGAGGTGCCGAAGGCCGGCTGTCCGATGCGGACACATATCAAAGTCGACTGCCTAAACTCCCCATCCCGTCCATTAAATCCATTGAACCTGTTGATTATCTCCGCAATAGCCATCCCGGGATTGATGCCTAACTCGGGCGTCGACGCATGTGTCTCGCGACCGTCGAGGTGATAGACAACACCTGTGGAGGCGGCGGCGAAAGTCCTCGGACAGAGCACCACGGTGCCCAGCGGATAGCCCGGAAGGTTATGCAAAGCATAGAACGACTGAATGTTATACTGTTGAAGAATGCCACTCTCGAGCATAGCGCGCGCTCCTTCTCCAGTTTCCTCGGCGGGCTGCCATAGAAGGAGGATGTTGATATGTTGGAATGCTGATACGTTCTCGTCGACCAGTTCTGCCAAGCGCAGGAGGATGGTGGTGTGGCCGTCGTGACCGCAGCGGTGACCGATGGGCAGGGCGTCGCTGTCGGCGCGGAAAGCGACGGTGGGGGCGGACGCATCCTTGCCCCAGAGGGCAATGACACCGTAACCGCCAACATGGGTATAGACTTTGTCAGGATGCAAACCCTGTAAATGTTTGACAATCAAATCGTGTGCAAACTGCTCGTTGCCGGCGGTCTGCGGATGCTCATGAAGCAGATGCCTTATCTCTTTGTAGTCTGTCATATCATTCATAGTTTCAACGGCGAATTACACTAAGTTAACGAATGCTACGCAGGTCAATTGCGGGCTTATTATACGAATGCCGCGTACTTCGTGCGGCGGGAAAGGTCGGCCTGAAGGCCTCAAAATCTGTCAAAATCTTTTTTATAATCTTCTTATCATAGTTTCATTATCTGTTCGCGGAAGAAGTCGCCGCGCACCTCGAAATTCTTGAAGGCGTCGTAGCTGGCGGCAGCAGGAGAGAGCAGCACCACCCCACCCTGGGGCGTGTGCTCGGCACACCACGGGACAATTTTGGTGTAATCGTCCTCTATTAAAATCGAAAACTGAAAATTGAAAACAGAAATTTCATGGTATATCCTACGACCGGCTTGTCCGACAAACACCAGATTCTTTATCGGGTTCTCTTTCAGGAAATCAACGAGCGGTGTGTAGTCGATGCCGCGATCGAAACCGCCAAGGATAAGGGTGTCGACCCTTCCCAAGGCCCGCACGGCGGCAATGGCGGCGGCAGGGATGGTGCTGATGCTGTCGTCGTACCATGCGATTCCCTGATAGACGCCGACCTTTTCCATCCTGTGACGCAGCCCCTTGAAAGTTGAAAGTCGAGAGATGAAAGTTGAAATTGGCTGGCGTGTCACAAGCGATGCCACACGGCACGCCACCAAAGCGTTGCTCCTGTTGTGCTCGCCCTCCAACGGACAAGCCTCGAGCAACACCCTCTCCTCGTCACTTATATCACCAACAGAATACGGCTGCAAAGCACTCTTAACTTTTAACTTGCAACTCTCAACCAGCTCTCGCAGTTCCCCATTGTCGGTGCAGTAGAAGAAGTGGTCGCCTGCCTGCTGTTTCAAACAGATCTGCATTTTGGCCATCTTGTAGCCAAGGTAGTTTTCGTAGTGGTCGAGGTGTTCCTGGAAGAGATTGAGCAGCACGGCGACATGGGGGCCGCGATGGATATTCTCCAACTGGTGACAGCTGAGTTCGGCCACAACAATGCTGTCCTCGCGGAGGTCGTCGAGGATATCGAAAAGCGGGATGCCAATGTTGCCAGCGAGGATGCTGCCGGGCAGCAGGTGGTGGATGAGGCTGGCGGTGGTAGACTTGCCTTTGGTGCCTGTGATGCCGATAGTCATGTCGCCGTAGACTTGCAAGAAGAGGTCAGTCAGCGATGTTAATTGAAAATCGAGAATCGGGAATTGAAAATTGGGGATGCCGGGCGACTTGATAACCATGTCGAACGGCCATTCCTCGTGCCAATTCCCATCCATGTCTATCCATTTTCCATCCTCGACCTTCATGGCGATGGTGTAATGAACCTCCGGTACAAGTTTCCGGATCAGCCTTTCGGCGCTCTTTCCTTCGCGGCCGTAGCCGGCTACGAGTATCTTGTGGCCCTGAAGCAGAGCTCTCAGTTGGTCTTCTCTGTACATGCTACTTGGAGGATTTGGCGTTCTTCGGCGGAGAGGTTGCCGATGGGCAAGAGGGTATCCAGGACGATAGGGGCCTCAAGGGCCTCAAGGGTCTTAAGGGCGTTAGGGACATTACGGCCATTAAGGAGTGCAGGTTTAAGATCTGTGGGATACCAGCGGCGTAGTGTCATAGTCAGCGCCTGCCGCACTTCGCTCACAGTACCCACACACTCGAAGGGCTTGGTCTCGGCCTCGCCGATAAGTTGGTCGAATTCAAGTTGAAGCGTGATGTCGTCGAGCATCGCCTTACCGAAAATATGATTCAGGCGGGAAGGTTCGATGAAGGGAGAGAGGATGATGTAGGCGAAGAGACACTTGGCGCAATGGCCGCACCAGATATCCTGCTTGCTGCCCACATTGCAGGAACGGAAAACATCGTGATAGTCAGTAAACCGACTGAACAACATGGCGATTTGCAATTCGCTAAGAGGTCTCAAGAAACTGAAATAATTGAACCCCGGACAATAGCGGCGGAAGTCGTCCTCGAATTCGAGACTTTTCGAATATTGGTGGTTGACCGATGTGCCAATCACCGTGCTCTCATTAGCAGAATTTTCATTGCTGAGAGCCACATTGGGGATACCGCTCAAGACGGAGGCCAAACGGGTGTAGAACGCCAGCATGGCCGAGAAGGGTGTGTGCCCGTTAAGGTAACCTTTGGCGTTGAGGTCCAACAATGTAGGATCGATTTTGCGGAGGATGACGAGCACCTCGTCAATGGGGAAGCCGGCTTTGGATGCGCACTCGACGGTGGCACCGCGGGGGTTCATGATGAGCGGCCGGATGGTCTTTCCCGCCCGACGCAACAGTTCAAGAGTGACGACGCTGTCCTTGCCGCCACCGATGGGGACCAAGTAATGAGTGGGTAGTGGGTAGTAGGTAGTGGGTGGCATTTGTTCACACGTGTTATCCACTTTTCTCTCTCCACTTTCCACTTTCATAAACGTCTCTGGCGTTTCTTCAATGCCATTGGTGTAAAAGAACTCGCCGAGACCATTCCAGTAGAGTTTCTTCCAAAAAGAAATCTGCTCTTCGGTAAGCGTGCCACAGGAAACCTTCACCATCGGAGGACAAGCACATTTCCAGTAGCTTATCAACTCTATCATGCCGATATCGAACACCTGCCGATCGAGGGACTCGGCCTTGCAATCAAGGAACGGGCGAGCCTCGAACAAGGCCTCGGGATGGAACTCCACCTCGCCCATGCGGAAATCGAACCACAGGCGCAACCCTTCGTCGGTCCAGCGGTAGTGGTAGGCTTCGTATTCAAATTCGGGATAGCGTTCACGCAATTCCCGATACTTTGCATTCATGTCATTCATACTAATCCTTTTAACGACATTTGAAGAAAAATATTGCATTTTTATGCAATAAAAAAAGGCTGATGCCGTTTTAATGGGAAAAAAATTAAGAAAAATGACTGAATTCATACTCCTTGACATTGCCAACGGCTGGAAAACAGCCATCATGATTGTGCTGATGATAGCCGTGTTCTACCTCTTCCTCATCCGTCCGCAGAGCCAGAAAGCCAAAAAAGAACAGGCCTATCGTGACAGCCTGCAGAAAGGAGACAAACTGATGACCGCCGGCGGCATCCACGTAAGCTTCGTCAGCCGCGATGGCGCATGGGCCATCGTCGAAGCCGCCCCCGGAGCCCGCATGAAGGTGCAGATTGGCACCTTGCAGCCCATCCCCGAGCACAAGGAAAAGTAGCGTTAAGATTATTTAACTATAGAAACTCCGAAAACTTTTTTGGTTTTCGGAGTTTTTTGTATCTTTGCAGCGCTTTTCGCGGGTACAATTATTATATATAACCCAAATTAGCCTCTAAAAGACAAACAGATAGAGCCCGATGGCAAACGAAGAAAACAAGGAGAAAATCGTGGAGACAGCGCTGCAGATGTTCAACGAGCGGGGCTGCAGGGGTGTTACGATGGACGACATCGCACAGACGTTGCACATGTCGAAGCGTACCCTCTACGAGACCTTCGCCAACAAGGAAGAGCTGCTCACCGAGTGCCTCACCCTTGTGCAAGAACGCACCAACGCCCGTCACCGCCAAGCCCATAGCCAGGTGGACGAACCGTTGCTGGTGGCCATGTACATGCTTCGAACCAACGCCATGTTCATCCACAAATACCGCCGCATCATCGATGAGACGGAGCGCTACTACCCCGAGATACACGACCGTTTCTTCAAGGTGCACAGCGACCGCCTGCGAGCACTTCTGCTGCACGGCATGGACTATGTGCGCAGCCACAACTACCTGCGTCCCGATGCCGATGTGAAGGTAGCCATCGACTTCTTCTGCAACCTCATCCAACAGCAGCGCAGCTCCGATGTATCGGACCGCGACGAGTACGCCCGCCGCATCAACGAGATGTGCTTCACCTACCTGCGCGGATTGATGACCACCGATACCCTCATCCGCTACGACCGCGAGGTGAACCACTTCGCCGAGGTCATCCAAAAGTTGGATGCCGACAATGTGTTTTGATAATAAAAAAGTAAAACAATAATAACAATGAAACTGAAAAGACTGACATTAGCCATTGTGCTGGCAAGCATGGGGCTCACGACCACGGCGCAGCAGACGCTGCAGCTGTCGCTGAGCGAGGCCCAGCAGTATGCCATCGAGCACAACGCCACGATGAAGAATGCCGACCTCGAAGTGAAGAAGGCCGAGATGGAACGTTGGAAGACTCTCTCTTCCATGCTTCCGTCGTTGAAGGCGGGCTTCGACTACCAGAACATGTGCGGCTACACGATGAACTTTGGCGGCGGAGGGTCAATGATGTCGATGATGCCCGATTCGGTGACCATCGGAGGCGTGACCATGCCCATTTCCTTCCCCTCGAGCGGCAGCAGCAACACCTCGTCGAGTGGCGGCATCGCCATGAACCCCAGCGGCACCTTCAGCCTCACAGCTGCCGTGGCTCTCTCGGGAGCTCAGGTTGTCGGTACCATGATGCAGAAACTGGCCATTGAGATGACCGACCTCTCGCGCCAGCAGACCGAGCAGCAGACCCGTTCGCAGGTGAAGAACGTCTACGTGAGCATTCTGGTGATGGAGCAGACCGTGGGCCTGCTGGACTCCAGCCTGGCCAACCTTGAGAGCCTTGCCGCCACCAGCCAGGCTGCCGTCAACGTGGGTGCCGCCGAACAGGTGGATGCCGACAAGCTGCAGGTGCAGGTAGCCTCCATGAAGAGCAGCATCAACAGCACCAAGCGTTCGCTACAGATGCTCCGCAACTCGCTGTTGCTCCAACTTGGGGCCGACGTGAACAGCACCGTCGAACTCACCACCCCCATCAATGACATCCTCAGTATCGAAGGAGCGGCCTCCATCCTCAATACACCCTTCCACATCGAGAACAACTACAACTACCAGCTCTTGGCCAAGAACGAAGAACTGGCCACCCGTCAGGTCAACATGGCATGGATGGACTTCCTGCCCACCATTTCAGCCTACTATCAGTACAGCGCCAAGACCTACTTCGGCAAGGACGAAGGATTCAACATGACCCCGCCGAACATGATCGGCGCCAGCATCAGCATGCCGTTGCTCTCTTCCGGCACCCGCTACGCCTCCGTCAAGAGTGCCAAGATTGCCCAGCAGGAGACTGCCAACTCCCGTCGCCAGGCAGAAGACGGCTTGCGTGTGCAGTTCAACCAGCTGCAATACGACCTTGTCACCGCCCTCGAGAACTACGACATACAGAGCCGCAACCTCGATGTCACACGCCGTGTTTTCGACAACGTGACAGAAAAATACAAGTTTGGCCGCGCCAGCAGTCTCGAGGTCACCACGGCCTCCACCGACATCATCTCCGCCCAAAGCAACTACATCCAGGCCGTCATGAGTGTCATCAGCGCCCAGGTGGCCCTTGAGGACCTGCTCAATTCGAACAACTAATGCATTTTTCACAGAATAAAATAATAATTACAATGAATAAATATCTCAAAATTGCGACCGTCGCCATCGCCGCCCTCTCTATGGTGGCCTGCGGCGGCAAAGGCGGCGACAAAGCAGCCACCACCACCAAGAAAGAAGCCGAGAAAGTGAAGGTCCAGGTGCTCCAGAGCGAACGCATCGCCAAGAGCCTCGAACTCTCCTCTACCCTCGAAGGCTACGAAACCATGAACATTGCCCCGTCGGTCACCGGTCACATCGAACACATCTATGTCGAAGTGGGCAGTCGTGTGCAGAAGGGCTCCATGCTCGTCCGCATGGACCAAACCCAGCTCAACACCACTCGCATCAACCTGGCCAGCACCAAGACCGAGCTCGACCGCGTCACCGCCCTCAAAGCCAGCGGCTCCGTCAGCGAACAGGTCTACGACCAGACAAAGGCCGGCTACGACCAGCTGGTGGAAAGCGAGAAATTCCTCAACCAGAACACCTTCGTCAAGGCCCAGTTCGCCGGCGTCATCAGCGCCAAGAACTTTGAGGATGGCGAGATGTATGCTGGCCAGCCCATCCTTACGCTGACCCAGATTTCCCGTCTCAAGGCCATCATCAACATTCCCGAGACCTACTTCCCCCTCGTCAAGCAAGGCATGAAGGTGGACATCGCCAGTGACATCTATCCCGGCCAGACCTTCCCCGCCACCATCGAGATCGTCTACCCCACCATCGACCCCGCCAGCCACACCTTCCAAGCCAAGCTAAACATTCCCAACAGCAGCGAGAAAATACGTCCCGGCATGTATGTCCGCGCCACCCTTGCCATTGGAGAGATCGACGCCATCGTCGTGCCCTACCAGAGCGTGCTGAAACTCACCGGCTCGAATGACCGCTACGTCTTCGTTGCCGACGGCAACACCGCCCGCCGCGTGGCCGTCACCATGGGCCAGCGCTTCGACGACCGCATCGAAATCATCCCCGTCGAACCCGGCGCCCTCAAAGCCGGCGACCGCCTCGTCGTCACCGGACAGGCACGTCTCGTCGACGGCGACAATCTGGAAATCGTTGAATAAACTATTAGAACTAGAATAACAATGGCCATTTATAAAACAGCAATCAACAAGCCCATCACGACAGGCCTCATCTTTGTGGCTGTCATCGTGCTGGGTCTCTTCTCCTTGATGCGTCTGCCTATCGACCAGATGCCCGAGATGGACCCTCCCTATGTCACTGTGATGACCACCTACGCCGGTGCCAACGCCAGCGACATCGAGACCAACATCACCAAAATCATCGAGAACTCGCTCAACTCCGTCGACGGTCTGAAGAACATCACCTCCAACTCGCGCGACAACATCTCCGTCGTCACCCTCGAGTTCGAATGGGGCGAAGATATCGACGAGGCGTTGAACGACATACGAAGTTATGTCGACCTGCTCTTCGACAATCTGCCTGAAGGCGTTTCCCGTCCCATGATTCTGAAGCTCAACTCCTCGGCTATGCCCATCATGATTTATGGTTTCACCGCCAAGGAGAGCTATTCGGGACTTGACCGCATCCTCGAGGACAATGTTGTCAACGAGCTCAACCGCATCGATGGCATCGGCAACATCACCGTCTCCGGTGCCCCCCAGCGCTATGTCTATATCGACCTTGACCCCAAACAGCTCGACGCCTATGGCATCAGCCTCGAACAGGTGGGCAACGCCATCTCGGCCAACAACCTCGACCTGGCCTCCGGCACCGTCAAGATGGGCAAGGAGCAGTACCAGATGCGCGTCAAAGGCGAATATGTGGAAAGCTCCGAGATAGCCGACATCGCCGTTACCACCACCATGACCGGCAAGCAGGTCTTTGTGCGCGACCTCGCCACCGTGCGCGACACCATCAAGGACCTTTCCCTCGACGAGAAAATCAACCGCCACGACGGCGGCCGCATCATCATCTCCAAGCAGACCGGCGCCAACACCGTGCAGATCGCCCGCCAGGTGAAATCCGAGATGGACAAAATCATGAAGACCATGCCGCCCGACATCGAGGCCACCCTCATCCGCGACGGCTCCGAAGAGATTGTCAACGCCATCAACGGCCTCAGCGAGAGTATCTTCTACGCCCTCCTCTTCGTGGTCCTCGTGGTGCTCGTCTTCCTCGGCAACTGGCGCGCCACCGTCATCATCGCCCTCACCATCCCCATCTCCCTCGTCACCTCCTTCATCTACCTCCTCTTGGCCGACAGCTCATTGAATATCATCTCCCTGGCTTCGCTCACCGTGGCCATTGGCATGGTGGTCGACGATGCCATCGTGGTCCTCGAGAACATCTCCAAGCATATCGACCGAGGCGAGAACCCGCGCGAGGCCGCCATTTGCGCCACCAACGAGGTGTGGACCTCCGTCATCGCCACCACCCTGGTGCTGGTGGCCGTCTTTGTGCCCCTCACCATGCTGCCCGGCATGATGGGTATCTTCATGAAAGAGATGGGCTGGATCATCACCATCGTAGTCTGCGTCTCCACCACCGCCGCCATTACCCTCATACCCATGCTCTCCTCCAAGATGCTCAAAGAGCGTCCCTTCTTCTTCAAGAAAGAGGACGAGGAAGCCTATGAGTACAAGAAAGAGCACAGCTTCTACCACCGCTTCGTGGGCCACGCCTTCGATGCTATCGACGCCGCCTATGCCAACCTCCTGCGCTGGTGCCTGCGCCACAAACGCGTCACCCTCCTCATCGCCCTTGCCTTCTTCGTCGTCACCCTCCTGCCCATGATGTCCGGCTCCATCGGTCTCGACTTCATGAAGGAACAGGACAACGGACAGATTTCCGTCAGCGCCGAGCTGCAACGCGGCACCCGCATCGAAGAGACCCTCAAGACCGCACGCCACATGGAAGACGACATCTACAACATCCTCGGCGACGATGTGCTGGTGGTCTCCACCACGGCAGGCTCCAACGACGACGCCGGTTTCGCCGCGCTCTTCAACTCCACCACCAACAACAAGATTTCCATGACCATCCGCTGCACCAAGAAGTACGACCGCGACGAGACCATCTTCCAGATGCAGGAGAAGCTGCGTAAGTGCTTCGCCGAGTATCCCGAGCTGGTCAACTTCCAGGTCAACCAAGGCGGCATGATGGGTGGCGGCGGCAACAACTCGCTCGCCGTCGAAATCTACGGCTATGACTTCGACCTCACCACCAACTTCACCCAAGAGCTCAAACGCCGTGTGGAACAGAACGTCCCCGGTGCCCGCGACACCAAGGTCAGCCGCGACGAAGACCGCGCCGAGCTCAAGATCACCTTCGACAAGCAGAAGCTTGCCCTCCACGGCCTCAACGGCTCCACCGTAGCCCTCTACGTCCGCAACCGCGTCAACGGAATGGCTGCCGGATTCCTCAAGGAAGACGGCGAGGAATACAACATCGTCGTGCGCCTCCGCGAGGAATACCGCTCCTCCATCTCCGACATCGAGCAACTCTCCATACCCACGCCCACCGGCAAGATCATCAAGCTCGAAGAACTAGCCAAGGTTGAAGAATACTGGTGCCCGCCCACCATTGAGCGCAAGAACCGCCAGCGCTACCTCACCCTCACCGTCATGCCCTTCAACACCTCGCTGCAGGAACTCGCCCAGAGCGTGCAGCATGAGCTCGACCAGATGGAGATACCCTCCGAAATCCACGTCGCCCTCGCCGGCGCCTATGAGGACCAGCAGGACTCGAGCCGCGACATGCTCATGCTCGGCCTGCTCATCATGATGCTCGTCTACATCGTTATGGCCTCGCAGTTTGAAAGCTTCGCCAAGCCCTTCATCATCATGTTCTCCATCCCCTTCGCCATCTCGGGTGTCATCCTCATGATGTTCTTCACCGGAAACAACCTCGACATGGTGGGTCTCCTCGGCCTCATCCTGCTCATCGGTATCGTTGTGAAGAACGGTATTGTGCTGGTGGACTACATCAACCTCATGCGCGAACGCGGCATCACCCTCAACGAGGCCATTGCCATCTCCGGCCAGAGCCGTCTGCGCCCGGTGCTCATGACGGCCTTCACCACCATCCTCGGCATGATACCCATGGCCACCTCCACCTCTGAAGGCTCCGAAATATGGACCACCATGGGCCTCGTCGTCATCGGCGGCCTCACAGTCTCCACCTTCGTCACCCTCATCATCGTCCCCGTCCTCTACGGCGTCTTCAACCGCCGCGGCGACATCGAGAAGAAGGAGAAGGAACGCAAGAAATTCGTATTCATGAAAATCGAACTCGACAACAACGCCCAGTAAAACCATTAAACCCATTCACCCCATGAAATCAGTTTTAATAGTATACAACCAGGCCAACAACGAACGAGTGGAATACATGCTCGACACCCTCGGCATCCGCGGATTCACCTTCTGGGAGAACGTCCAAGGACGCGGCCACGAGGTCGGCGACCCGCACCGCGGCACCCACACCTGGCCCGAGCTCAACAACGCCATCATGACCGTCGTCGAGGACGACAAGGTCGACGAGCTCCTCCTCTCCGTCCGCAAACTCGACAAACGCAACGAAGAGGTCGGCATCCGGGCTTTCGTATGGAATATTGAACAAATGGTCTGATTATTACAAAGTTACAAACTTATATCAAAAACCGCGGTTTTTCCGAAAACCGCGGTTTTTTTTTTGCTTTCCAACTACCTGATACTTAGTACCAACTCCGTATCAACTCCGACCCAACTCCGTACCATCTCCGTACCAACTCCTACCATGGTAGGAGATGATAGGGAGATGGTAGGTAGTTGGTAGGTTTTTCATCCTAATTCTACCTCTCCCGTAAAGACACAGCCTGCTGCGTTTCCCGGTAGACATCGTTACATGAGGAGACGCAGCAGGCTGCGTCTCTACTGATAGGATCTATCGTCCCTTGCCGGGAAAAAGTTTCGGAATGAATTGTGTAAGGTTGTGGCGGCGGAGGCTGGCGATGATGTCGCGCTGCTGGTCGGGCTTGTAGAAGAAGAATAGGCGGCGCTGGTCGGCCTTGTCGCCGGGGGTGGTGGCCACATAAACGGGCTTCATGGTCGTGGGGTCGATGCCGGTGTAGTACATCTCGGTGGCGAGGGTCATGGGCGTAGGCGTGAAATCCTGGATCTGCTCCAGACGGTAGCCCATCTGTTTCATGTCGACAGCCAGTTGCGCCATGTCTTGGAGACGGCAGCCGGGGTGGCTGCTGATGAAGTAAGGGATGAGCTGGTAACGCAAACCTGCCTGTTTGCATATCTCGTCAAAGCGGCGCTTGGTCTCGCGAAAAAGACTGAAGGAGGGCTTGCGCATGAGAGCCAGCACATGGTCGGAGGTGTGCTCCGGCGCCACCTTAAGTCGGCCGCTTGTGTGATTGACCACCACCTGGCGGAAGTATTGCCAGCCACCGTTGTCCTCAGTAAAGAGGTCGCAGCGGATGCCGCTTCCAACGTATAAATGATTCACTTTCTGGTGAGTGGAAACCTTCTTCAACAGCGAAACCATCGGCCGGTGGTCGCTGTCGAGGTTCTTGCAGAGGGAGGGCATGGAGCAGCTGTAGCGGCTGCATTTGCGGCAAAGGTCAGGGTTCTTGCCCTTCATGCGCCACATGTTGGCCGAGGGACCGCCAAGATCGGTCAGCACGCCGTGGAAGTCAGGGTCTTGCGTGATGCATTCCACTTCACGAAGGATGCTCTCCTCGCTACGCGAGGCTATCTGCTTGCCCTGGTGGGCGCTGATGGTGCAGAAGGAGCAGCCGCCGAAGCATCCGCGGTGGGTGTTGACGCTCCAGCGTATCATCTCGAAGGCCGGTATCGGGCCACGTTTCTTGTATTTGGGGTGCGGCAGGCGCAGGTAGGGCAGGTCGAACGAGGCGTCTATCTCTTCGGTGGTCATCGGCGGCTCGGGTGGGTTCACCACCACATAGCGGTCGCCGTGGCGCTGCACCAGCGTGGCACATTCTATCTTGTTGCTCTCACGCTCAATGATTTGATAGTTCTCCGCCTCGCAACGCTTGCTCTTCTGGCACTCCTCGAAGGAATGAAGTACAATCGGATTATTCTGATTATTCCGAACACTCGGAATATTCCGAGAAACCCATACCACTTGCGGCAGCTCCCGGCAGGCCTCGATGCCTTTGCCTTCGTCCAGCAGACGGGCAATCTTCAGCGTTGTCCTCTCCCCCATTCCGTAATTCAACAGGTCGGCAGACGTATCCATCAAGATGCTGGGGAACAGGCGGTCATCCCAGTAGTCGTAGTGCGCCAGGCGGCGCATGCTGGCCTCGATGCCGGCCATGATGACGGGCACATCGGGGTATATCTGCTTGAGGATGCGCGAATAGACGTAGGTCGCGCGGTCGGGGCGGAACCCAGCCTGCCCGCCGGGCGTGTAGGCGTCGTCGTGGCGCAGGCGCCGCGCCGCGGTGTAGTGGTTCACCATGGAGTCCATGGCGCCGGAGGTGACACCGAAGAACAGCCTCGGGGCGCCGAACTTGCGGAAATCCCTCAAATCATCCCTCCAATTAGGTTGCGGGATGATAGCCACACGATACCCTGCCGCCTCCAGCGTCCGCCCAATCACCGCCGTGCCAAACGACGGATGGTCCACATACGCATCGCCCGTGACCAGGACCACATCGACCTGTTCCCATCCGAGGCGCTTGACCTCGTCCAACGTTATCGGCAGAAAATGAGGCATATCATTTCAAAGCTTTTACGGGACAGGCGCGGGTGCAGTTGTGGCAGAGGATGCACTCGGTGGCGTTCTTCTTCTTACGTGAGTCGTTGGTCACCTCGACATCCATGGGGCATACTTCGGCACATTTGCCACAATGGATGCATTTGTCGGCATCGTAGCGGATGCGAAGAAGCGAGTAGCGGCTCATGGGCTTGAGGAAGACCGTCACGGGACAAATATACTTGCAGAAGGCGCGGTTGTCGCAGAAAGCGACAGCCAACGCTATGCCGACGATATAATAGACAATGTTGCCGAGGATGAAGAGGCGGAACATCACAGAGGGGGTAGCTTCGCCAATCAGGAATAGCACGACCACAAGTGCCAACGAAAGGCCGAATACGATATATCGGATGTAACCAATGCGCTTCCTCGGACCTTTGGGCTGCTTGTAAGGCAACAGGTCGAGCACCATGGCCGTCCAGCAGGCATAGCCACACCAACCGCGACCGAAGAGTAGCGGTCCGAATATCTTGGCGATGGCATAATGCAAGGTGCCTGCACCCACGACACCCAAAAAAAGATAGTACCAGAAGCCCTCTATCTGCATGTTCTCATGACATATCAGCCCGAGGAACACCAGAATATACAATCCAACCGCGAACTGTACGAACAGCCTTGCGTGGCGCCATCCCGACGCAGTCAAAGCCGCCCCAATACCCAAACAGAGGCCGATATAACCGAAATTGAGCAATAGGAACAACTTGCCTGTTATAAGATACAGTGCCACGGCTATCGCCACAAAGATTGTAAACAACAATATGGCAGTCCGATACTTTTTCATCGTTGTTTGATTATAATATACAAAAAAGGTGCGGCAGACAAAACATCATACCGCACCTTTTTGACAACGAACTCAATCCTTGATGGCCTTGATGCCAGGGAGGACTTTGCCTTCGAGGTATTCGAGCATGGCGCCACCACCGGTGGAGACGTAGCTCATCTGGTCGGCGATGCCCATCTGCTTGACGGCAGCCACGCTGTCGCCACCGCCCACGGCGGCGAAGCAACCCTTCTTGCAGCTTTCGGCCACACTCTGGGCGATGGCCTTGGTACCTTTGGCAAAGGTCTCAATCTCGAAGACACCGGCAGGACCGTTCCAGAGGATGGTCTTGCTGTTCATCACGATGTCGTGGATGGCCTTGCAGCTCTCGGGACCGCAGTCCATGCTCTCCCAGCCGTCGGGGACTTCGCCGGAGGGGACAATCTGGGTGTTGGCGTCGTTGCCGAACTTGTCGCCGATGACGCTGTCGACGGGCAGGTAGTACTTCACGCCCTTCTCGTCCATGCGGCGCATAAGCTCGCGAGCCAGATCGAGTTTGTCGTCCTCGCAAATGGAGTTACCAATCTTGCCGCCGAGGGCCTTGGTGAAGGTGTAGCGCATGCCGCCGATGATGATCATGTTGTCGACCTTGTCGAGGAGGTTCTCAAGGATGCCAATCTTGCTGCTGACCTTGGAGCCACCGATGATGGCAGTGAAGGGACGCGGCGGATTCTGCATGAGTTTCTCGAGGTTGCGCACCTCGTTCTCCATGAGGAAGCCGAAATACTTGTCGTTGGGGAAGAACTTGGCGATAACGGCAGTCGACGAGTGCTCGCGGTGGGCGGCACCGAAAGCGTCGTTGATGTAGCAGTCGCCGAGGGCGGCCAACTGACGGGCGAGATCCTCGCCGCCTTTGGTCTCTTCGGGATAGAAGCGTATGTTCTCGAGGAGCATCACCTCGCCACCTTTCAGTTCTTTGGCCATCTGCTCGGGCTTGCCACTGCCAAGGAGTTCCTGGGTGAACTTCACAGGACGGCCAACAAGGGTCTCGAGGTACTTGGCCACCGGCTCAAGGGTCAACTCGGGCTCGAAGCCGCCTTTCTTGGGACGGCCGAAGTGGGCCATGATGATGATAGCAGCACCGTCTTTGAGAAGTTTCTCAATGGTGGGCATCGATTCACGCATACGCGTGTCGTCGGTAATCTGCTTCTGATCGTTCATGGGGACGTTGAAGTCCACGCGGAGCAGGACTTTCTTGCCTGCAAAATTGGTATCTTTTATACTTTTCATGGGTTTATGGGTTTAATGGGTTAATTGAGCAAATTAATGGGATTCTGCATGGTGAAGCTCCTCACTACAATTATTTTATTCAGCGGTGCTCGGTTCCCCATGATGGGGTTCCTCAACGGCCATGCCGATGTAGAGGGCCGAGAGCATAGTGAAGACGAAGGCCTGCAGATAGGCCACCAGGCATTCCAACAGACTGATGAACACGCAGAAAAGAACGCTTACCACCGACACAGCGCCACCTGCCACCACACCGAAGAGCTGGCTGATGATGTAGATGATGACGATGAAGCCGAGGATGACGATATGTCCGGCAGTCATGTTGGCAAAAAGTCGAATCATCAGGACGATGGGCTTGGTGAAGACACCCACCAACTCGACCACGGGCATCAGCGGGAAGACCTTCAGCCACGCCGGCACGCCAGGGGTGTTGAAGATGTCCATCCAATAGTGTTTGTTGCCACTGATGTTGGTGATGAGGAATGTGATGACGGCGAGGGTGGCGGTAACGGCCAGGCTGCCGTTAATGTTGGCTCCCGCAGGGAAGATGGGTATGAGTCCCAAGATGTTGCAGAAGAAGATGAAGAAGAAAAGCGTCAACAAATAGGGCAGGAAACGGCGGTAGTGCTTCTCCCCTATCATGGGTTTGACAATGTCATCGCGCACGAAGACCACCAGTAGTTCCACAAGGCTTTGCAACCCTTTCGGTGCCTGGTTGGGACGCTTCTTGTAGCCTTTTTTAGCCACCATAATGATGACAATGAGCAGTACCACGGCAATCATGATGGCCGCCGCAGTCTTGGTGATGCTCAGGTCGAGTGGTTTTACCACATTGCCATCGGCATCGAGCTGCAACTCTCCGTCGACACCCACACAGGCCACCTCTTCTTTCTCGGCACCGCCTCCAATAAGACGATAACCTTTGTAGTCGGCATGTCCATGATGGAACTTGCTCGACATGAAGACGTCGAGATGTCCTTCGTTCCACAGGATGACTGGCAGCGGGATGGCCACCGCATGCTCCTCGCCGTCAGACGACTTATAGTCGAACAGGTGCCACGAGTGCGCATCGGTCACATGCCCGATAATCATCGAGCCGGCATCGAACTGCTCTCCCTCCTCGGCTTGCGAGACGGAAGGCATCGCCATGAATAATGCCGCCAAAGCGAGAACCAATATCTTCTTCATACTTTTTCCTTATTATTTACTACTGCGGTATTGTTGAAAATGTCAATCTGTAGGGTATCGAAGAGCCCCAGTTGGTTGGCGTCGCGACTGTTGGCTGGAACATCGGCCACCTGACGCAACGCCTGCTTGGTGAGGCGCTGCAACGCCATCGGACGACTGATGCCAAGACTGTCGGCATAGGCTCCGAGCCGCGCACTCTCACGCTCGCTGAGCGTGAGAGTGTACTTCTTCGGTTTGGGTGTCTTCTTTTTGGTCATATACTATTCATAGAACAATCCTTTGAAGGGTGCCATCACGGCGTCGACCTGAGCCACAGCCTTCTCATCCTTGAGAGTGCCTGACGCAATGTCGCCCAGCAGTCCCATGATGCGGAGGTTATATTGCAGCTCGCTACGCACTCCCATGGCCTTCTCGCCCTGGAAGCGGCCCAGGTAAGACACCATCTGACTGTAGTGCGAGAACGCTTTATCCCACTGCTCTCTGGCTCTTTCCATTCCATAGAGGTCCCTATACATGGCCACCACGTCGATGGGGTTGTTTGCAATAGGAACATAGATGGCGTAGACGTCGGGAGAGAAGTTCTTGTCAGGGAAGTTCTTGTCGTACATCTCGAGCAGCCGACGAGACTTGTCTTCATTGCCTTTTCTCATCTCATCGTAGGCCAGAATCAACACATTCTGGTGCAGAGTGGGGGCAAACTGCTGACGGGAGACCGGGTCGACATAGATGTCGCGGTCGAGGTTACCCCACTTCAGCGGCTCTCCGTTGACACCGTTGATGAAGTAGTCGGCACTCTGGTCCGTGTAGCGTTTGTTCTTGGGATAGGGGATGAACTTGTAGTTCAAGCCATCCTGGATAGTGTAGCTATAGACCAACGGGAACACATCGGGAATACCGCTCGATCCGGGGTTCATCACGTTGATGTCACGTTTGAACTTGTTGGTTCCCAAAATGTCAAGAAGCATCAATTCGTGGCGGTAGAGCCATTGGTTCTTGAGTTCCCAACGAATCTCGGGATTCACCTGGTCGGCCAGTTCGGCGGGAATCACGCCAGCCTCCACCAATGCGGGAATATCGAGCGTGATTTTGAAACGCTTCGTGGGCAAACCCATGAAGGAGTCTCCCGTGCGAGGATCCTGTATCGTGAAACGCTCCGGATGGTCGCGCAGTAATCCCAGCACCTCGGTAACTTCGAGGTAATCGGCCGAATTGTCGAAGACATAATACTGGTCCCTGCCAAGTCCATAGTATTCCTTCGGCAGCGTGAACGGCAAAGCCTCGCTATCATAGAGCTTGTTGTACAGCTGTTCCACATACCAATACATGCCGGATAGGGTGAAGTTGAGAATTCGCACATCGGTACGTGTCCCCTCCACCTCCTGTGCATACCACAGAGGGAAGGTGTCGTTGTCGCCGAAGGTGATGAGGACACCGTTCTTCTTCACACTCTGGAGGTAGTTCTGTGCAAAGTCACGCGCTGCCGTCTTCTCGCTGCGGTCGTGGTCGTCCCAGTTCTGGCAGGCCATCAAACAGGGCACCCCGGCCATGCAAAGCACAAAGACCACAGGCATCACCACCTTGTACACCTTCTCCTTGTTCTTCTTGAAGAGGGCGCTAATCCATTCGGCCAAGCCCATCACTCCCAAGCCAATCCAGATGGCGAAGAAGCTGAACGAACCCACGAAAGCATAGTCGCGCTCACGCGGCTGGCGCGGCGGCATGTTCAAGTAGATGGCAATGGCCAAGCCGGTCATAAAGAACATGATGAATACTATGAAAGCGTCTTTCGGGTGTCTGCGCAGATGATAGATGAGACCCAGAAGGCCCAGAATCAACGGCAGCAGGTAATATACATTGTGGCTCTTGTCGTTCTGCATGCTCTCGGGCAGGTTGTCCTGCGGTCCCAGACGGCTCTCGTCCAAGAACTTGATGCCGCTCACCCAGTTGCCGTGCAGGTAGTCACGCGTACCGTCGTCGTTGAAGTAGTGGCCCTGCTCGTCGTTCTGCCGTCCGGCAAAGTTCCACATGAAGTAGCGCCAGTACATCCAGCCCAGTTGGTAGCGGTTGAAGAACGTAAGGTTCTGCCCGAACGAGGGCTTCATGCCACTGGGAGCCGGACCAGCCCAGTATTCGTAGAACTTCGGGTGCTGTCGGCTGCCGTCACTGCTCCACATACGGGGGAAGAATCCCGTGTGCTCTTCCCGATACACAAGTTCCTGGGCATAGGCGGCGGCAATGTAGCGGTCGCGTCCCTCTTCATCCTTGCCTCTCACATACTTCGTGTAGCCTTTCTTCGAATCGATGGGACGGCCCGCGGTATAGTACTGACCGCTGAAAAGCGGCGTGTCGCCATACTGCTCTCGTCCCAGATAGGCTCGCATCGCAACGGCATCCTTCGGCGCGTTCTCGTTCAGCGGCGTGTTGGTGTTGGCGCGGATGACCAGCACGAAGAAGGTGGAATAGCCTATCACCAGCATCGCGAAACTCAGGATGGCGGCGTTGATGACGGGATGTTTCTTCTTGTACTGGGTGAACCACAGACCCCAGACGACCAGGGCGGCCAGCAGGACGAAGAAGAAGATGGTACCGCTGTTGAACGGCAGATGCAACGTGTTGACAAAGAAAACATCGAAAGCCGAGTCCACATTCACGATCCCGGGGATGATGCCCCAAAGGATGATGCCCAGCGTCACCAACGAGAGCAATCCCGTGACGATGAAGCCTTTCCACGTCGTCTTCTCCCATTTTTTGAAGTAGACCACGTAAAAAATGGCCGGCACAGTCAACAAGTTCAGCAGGTGGACTCCGATGGCCACTCCGACGAGAAGGCTGATGAGGATGAGCCAGCGCAAGGCATGCGGGTCGTCGCTCTGTTCCTCCCATTTCAGGATTGCCCAGAACACCAAAGCGGTGAAGAAGCTACTCATCGCGTAGACCTCGCCCTCCACAGCCGAGAACCAGAAGGTGTCGCTGAAACAGTAGGCCAGCGAGCCCACAATACCGGCGGCAAAGACCGCCCAGGTCTTCCAGTCCTTCAGGCTGGGGTTCTTCGGGTCGGGCAGCAAGTGCTTGCCCAACAAGGTGATAGCCCAGAAAAGGAACAAAATGGTGAAACCGCTGCACACTGCACTCATCACATTCACCGCGTGCGCAGCCGTCGTCGTGTCACTGAACATCGAGAACAAACGTCCCAACAGCTGGAACGTTGGTGCTCCCGGGGGGTGTCCCACTTGCAGTTTGAAAGCGGTGGCAATATACTCACCGCAGTCCCACCACGACGCCGTCGCTTCCGCCGTCATGATGTACACCGTGCAGGCAATCACGCAGATTACCCACCCGATGATGTTGTTTGCCAGATGATATTGTTTCATTGTGTTAGTTAATTAGTTTTCTCTCAAAATCGGCATTGTCATGCAGCGGGCACCACCACCGGCTCGGGGCAGTTCGCTGCCGGGGAAGGCGGCCACAAACTTGTCATAAGACTTCATGTCTACCTTGCCGCTGCAGATATCCTCCGCCTTCAGCACCGCGAAGCCCGCCTTGTCCAAAGCGTCTATCGTGTGCGTGTTGCGGCGGTAACCCATAATCTTGCCGTCGCCCAGCGAGAAGAAGTTGGCCCCGCTGTGCCACTGCTCCCGCAGCTGGTTCCACGGGTCGTTGCCTCCACCAATGACGGGCTCAATGTCCCAGCCCAGGCCGTTCAGACCCTCGACGATATTGTTCACCTTGCGATAGCTCACATTCCCGTTCTCTATCGTAATCAGCGTCGTATCCTTGCCGGCGAAGAGGCCGGTCTTCTTCAGCATCGGCTCAAAGGCCATGCACTGGTGCTTGCCGAGGAAAGTGAAAACCATATCCAAGTGGATGAAACTCTCCGGACTCTTCGGCAGTTCCTGCACGAGGATGTTGAATCTCTCCCTTTCTTTGGCGAAAGTCTGCGCCAGATACTTGATACCCTTGGTGTTGGTACGGATTCCCTGACCGATGCAAAGCAGGTCGGGCGAAGCAATCTGCACATCGCCACCCTCCGTCCGCGCGTCACGATCCCACTGCATGGCGTTCAACGTCTCCACCTTGAAGAAATGCTTGAAAATGGCCTCATAGATGAGCGTCTCGCGCTCGCGCACCTCGAAACTCATCGAGTTGATAAGCACGCGGTTGTATACCGTCGACGAAGCATCACGGGTGAAGAAGAGGTTGTAGAGGGGTTTTAAGAGATAACGATCCTCTCCCCCATCCCAGGCCGGGTCTTCGTAGCCTTCGATAAGGATGTCGGCCAGCTGCTTGGCATCCAACCCCATCAACTGCTCGGCCAAACCATCGTCGCAATCGTCCATATCGCAGCTCTCGTACACCAGATGATGGCGGATCTCCTCGTCTTTCAGCAACTCCTCCAGAATATCTTCCACATAGTAGACGTTAGTCCACTTCTCCAACACACCGCAGAAATTGGCATACTCCTCATCCACGATAGGCTTGCTCAAAATGTCACTATAGAGCGCATGCGCCGCATTCAGCGGCGTCATTCGCTCTATCTCCACCCCCGGACGGTGCAGCAGCACTGCTCGTAGCGTCCCCGTCTCCGACGACACTTCCACCCTGCATGGAGCAATATTTTTATTATTATTCATATAATACTTCTCTCTTAATTTTTGATTCCAATTCTTAACACTTAATTTCCAACAACTTCGCCCCTTCGGGACATCTATTGCGAAAATGCAAATATACAAAAAAGATTCATTCTGCCCAAATTACCCCCCAAATATTTTTCAACACCCCCACACCTCCGTACCTCCTCCGTACCTCCACCATATCATCTCCCACCATAGTCGGACTTGGGTAGGAGTTGATACGGAGTTGGGTAGGAGTTGGTACGGTCTTGGTACTAAGTATCAGTTAGTTATATGTTTACAAAACAAATAAACGGCACATAACCAATAGGTTAAGTGCCGTTTTATGCTTGTAACTGCTTGATTTTCATTCCACGCTCAAACGCACTGCCGGAGCCGTTGCGCGAAATTCCGGAGCATACATGCACTGCATAGTGACAGGGCCAGAAAGGAAGGTGCCCGGATTGGTGACAAATACATCATATTCAACAACATACTTGCCTTTCTCAAGACGATTGATGTAGCAGTGGGTGGCGGTATTCTTCACTTCGACATAGTAACCCAGTGTCCTCCACGGAGTGTGGGACCGGTTGTTGGCCAAACCGACACCCGTGCTCCAATTCCACCCCGAACGGGTACTGACGGGTTCGAAACACGACGGACGTCCGTCGACGAGCTCGAGATACTCCATGGTGCGGTCACAGGAGATTTCGATGCGGACCCTCACCCTGTCGCCCACTTTTGGTGTGTTCTGATTGTCCTGAATAGGTTGATTGTTCTGATTGAAATAGCCACGTTTCAGTGTGATGCCACTCTCGGAAGAGGGTATTTTGTCCATATCGTCGGTGTATTGGTAATAAACCGCACCCCATGCGATGCCGGGAGTGTCTTTGCGAATGGTTATGGTGCTGTCGCCGAGGGCAATGATGCTGTCGAGGGCAGGGCCGGCCCAACGTTGTGAACGGTATTCCTCGAGACCCTCAGAAGGGGCGCAGAGCTCGACACCACAGACTTTCAGGCTAACGGGCTGAGCAGATGACTGGGGGACTGAACGGCTGTCTTTGGCCCCCTCCCCCATCAAGGCTCTGATAGCATCGACGGTGGCTTGGTCGTTTCCCCAGTGGTTGGTCTGTTTCTGCTTGAGGAGCCACTGCTGCATGAGGGCGATGGAAAGGGTATCGTTGGGCGTGACCTCGCTGAAGGCCTGTATGAGGAGAGCCTGCGTCTCGATGGGACGCTCGTACCACCACCAACCACTCTTGTTGTCGCGCCAGTACATACCCATCTCGTCGTTGAACAAAGACTTCTCCTTGATGCGACGGATGAGGTCGCGGGCGGCCTTCCTGTCGCCGTGACGCTGGAAGACGAGAGCCAACTGGGCCTGAGTATAGAGTCCTTTGTACGACTTGTAGTTTTTCAGGGCGTTGTTGTAGTAGAATCGGTAGGCCTCGGTCTTGCCCTTGCCATAGAACGAACGAGTGTAGAGATAATCAATGTTGTCCGGAGCCCACTCGTAACCTTTCTTCAAGTAGGGTTTGATGTATTTCTCATAGTGGCGCTGATGTTCGCGGTCGATATATGAGAGAGCGTTTTCGGTGGATAGCAGATACTGGGAAGTTGACGCAATTTTTTTCAGAACCTGCTGGGTGACCCACAGGGAGCTCTCGCTCTCAGGCATCCACCCCCATCCGCCGTCAACGTGCTGGCGGGTGGCAAGTTGTATTTGGATGCGTTCAAAATCCTCAGCCAGGCGGTTGCCATCGAAATAGTTGGCAATGGCACGCCGCTGCTCCACCTCGGCTTCAGCATCGCGAAGCCATGGTGTTGTCTCAAGAAGCGTCCGCTTGACATCTTCGTTGATTTTCAAGCGAGTATTGTCGGTATCGGGCAAATTGAAAATTGTTAATTGAGGTCCGAAATTATCCAGAATGCTTTGGGCAATGGAATTGACATAGAACCGGTTGGCGAGGTAGATAGTGGAGGGGTTCTCGCACTCTTGAATATATGGCATCGACTTGACAGCCAACCAAATAGGATTTTCGACTGTCTCGGCGCCAAGGAGGTGTGGCTCTGCGGTGGAGGAGGCTGACGAAAGGGGGAAGGTGTATGTTTTCTTGCCCTTACCGTTGATATAAATAGGTTGCGAGACAGTGACAGCCTGCCGATTGGAGACAACGGGAATCTGCCCGCGTTCGCCGTCGGAGAGAACGGGCAAGCCGGGGTGTTCGCGGGCGGTGCGGGCGGTGATTTGATAGGTGCACACCTGGAGATTGTCAGGCAGGTGGGAAATCATGAAAGTCACCTGGGCACTGCCTTTGGCATCGACGGTGACCCACTGCACGGTGCTGTCGAGTTGAATGCCGTCGGCGGCATTATAGCGGGAGAACGACACACACACCAATCGTGCAGTGTCGGTGAGGTTGACCACCTTGGCCATCATCTCCAAGCTGTCGCCGTGGCGAAGGAAACGGGGTATGTTGGGCTGCACCATAAGGGGCTTCTGGGTGACAAGAGTACGGTCGAGGGTGCCGATTTTCAAATCGTCGGTAAAAGCCAATCCCTTGACATTCCAACGGGTAAGCAACTCGGGAACACGGAAGCGGTAGGTAGCGGTGCCAGTGGAGTCGGTATGCAGGTCGGCGACGAAAAAAGCCAAATTGCTGAGGTCGGTGCGAATCTGCACGGGTTGGGCGGGTTCCTGCGTATCTTCGTCGGAGTACCCAATGCCCCCCACCGCGGCCACAACGGCATCGACCGAATTGCCCGGCATGGTTTGTGTTTGTATTCCAGCCCGTTTCCGGACCGCATTGCCCTTCATGGTCACCACGTCCTCGGAGGACATGCGCTGACCGGATTCAGCAGTTCCAACCTCTATGACCGGCACACGTTCGGCCGAAATGGTAATCTCGTCAAGACCAAAAACTTCCTCATCAAATGCCGAGTTCCCGATATATCCATCAACAAGAAGATACTTGAATGTCTCGGGGTCGTTGTAATGGACGGCGACAAACTTCTCCGTGAAGTCTCGGGAGTATCGGTTGATGATATCGATATCCCACTGGAAGCTACGGTATAAACCGCTACGCCAAGGGGCTATGTCCCAATACATGCGTGAGCCGTAGGAGTTGAGGGCGTCGTCAAACATAGTCATTATCAAGGTGGCAGAGTGACTGGGCGACAAGGAAACCGGTTGACCGGGCGACACTTTCACTGTCCATTCCTCCTGCTCGCCAGGTTGGAGCTTGTCGCGGAAAGTGGCGATGTCCACATTGAGTTTCTTGTGTGAGAAAGGCACTTGAACCGACCATTCTCTCGACTGCCGCAATTCATCCCTGACGACGACAAGACGAATATGGAAGGAGCCCAGCAGCGATGAGTCGACGGGAATGGAGATACTCCTGATTTTGCGTCCCGCCGTGAGCCAACGTGAATCCACCTCACGGCCATTAGGATCGACGAGGGTGTAGAAGAAACGGCTGCCATCGAGAGCGGAAGCATAGCGGAGGGTGAGAGTCTCCCCCACCTCGACCTCATCGCTCGACAAATCGGCCCATAAGAGATCGTTGGTAGGCAGTCTCTTTTCATCGGGGAGCACAAGGATGACATATTGCGTGTCGACGGCTTCGCCCGCCGAGGCCACAATGCGATAGAAGCCTGAGCAGAACCTCTTCTTCGGCAAATCGATACTGTTATGGTTGCCGTCGGCAGAGTGGCGCAGCTCGTAGGTCCATTCGGCTTGAAGAAGATCGCGGTTGCTTTCCTCAGCCGAATATACATAGTGGGGGAAGAGTTTGTAGTACTCCTCTCTGTCGAGGGCAACGGTCGGATTCCCTTCAAAAAAGATGTTCGGAAGGAACCGCACAGGGTCAGGCATGCGCAGCCGCTCGAGATTGACGGCCAATTCTCCCTTCAGCGGGTTTCCGTTGAGGTCGGTGTAGGAGAAAGTGAGCGTCGACAGCGAGGGGTCGGAAGAGATTGTCAGCCGTTCGTTGGAGAATCCCACATTAAAGGTGGTGGTTGCCTCATGGGTCTCGCCGTTGAGGTCTGTCACGGTGACATGCACCCTATATCTGAATACGGGCTTGCGGGTCAGGTCGGCCGTGCTGTCGGGCAGCGGTGTATAGGTGATTTCGAACGAACCATCGGCGGCAGTGACAGTACTGTCAACGAAGGCATCTTCCTTTCCCATCATTGGAGCGGCATACCAGCGAGGCCATTGAATGGAATGTTCTATCTCGTATACCACCTTGGCGCCCGAGAGATTGGCACCGCTGTAGGCTTGAGCAATGCCACGAATTGTGTAGGGCACGCCGAATTGGGGGGAAACCGATTGGGTTGAAGCATTGCTGAGAGAGACCATGAACTTGGGAGACTTGTATTCCTCGACACGGAAACTGTGCGTATTTCTGACTCTTTCCGTCTTCATATTGACAATGTTATCACCCTCCAGAATGAGAGTCCACATTCCCGACATACCATTGGCAGGAATGACAAACAGGCCACTGGCCACTCCATGGGCATCGGAGGTCAATTTCAACGTGTCTATTTTCTTATAGTGGGGCTCGCGCAGCGTGACGGTGATATCGCGACCGGCAAGGACACGGCCGTCAACATTGTCGCTCTCATAAAGTACGGCGGCAAAACGCACCGTATCTCCCGGACGATAAATGGGGCGGTCAGCAAGAATACGGGCATAGGGAAGGCTTTTTCTCTTAGCATACCCCGAACGATAGAGCCAAATAGAATTCTCATATTCAACACCATTGCGCTCAATATACATCTTGCTTCTCTTGGAATAATCATTGTCGTGGCGGAAACGGAAACGTCCGTCGGGATAGGTGTATGCTGTATCGAGCAATGCGCCGTTGACTCCTTTCAGGATGACCGTCTGTCCTTCGATAGGTGCACCGGTGAAAGCATCAACCATCTGATATTCGTCGCCTCCATAATGACTTAATACAAAGTCGCGACTGTCGATGGTTAGACAGGCGTCGCCATCGTCGAACTTTTCGTCGGCCGAGGCTACAAGGACATAGTGTCCCGCCTCGAGGGGCGGCAAACTGACAATCAACGTCCTCGACAAATGACTGCCATCGTCCTCGACTTCGAGATGCCATTGGTGCACCGGAGCAGGTCGCCTTTTCTTCCAAAACCACTCCAGATTGTCTTCATAGAAAGGATACAGATTGAAATAGATACGCGTAAGATTCCTGTATCTCAACGCATGGAGCGACGGTTTGCCGGGGTAACTTGTACAATTGTCATAATCAAGGTCGAAATCGATGGCTTTGGCAAGAATACTATTGCGGAGATTGACACAGTTGGCGCCCCCTGTACTCTTGGGGAAAAGGGCGATGGCTGTGTCGCAGTAGCGAACGGCCTCCTCGTAGCGGTTCTCCCCTTCCAGCGTGACTGCCATTAGATGGTAGAGACGCGTCAACAATGGGCATGTGGAACCTCGGAACTTGTTGATAAGGTTCTGAATCTCATTCTTCGTCCATCGATTATGGTAACCTCCGTTGTTGATCCACTCCAGATAGAGTGCCAGACTGATTTCGTCGCCATCATCCTTATGGAAATCGACCAGTTTCTGCAGGTAGGGAGTCTTGTCCCAAGTGTCATCCATCAACGTCCACATCACTACATCATAAGCCGTGGGCGTGAGAACGATATCATCTTTCCCTTTTTTCCGGGCATCGGACAAAAAGTGTTTGATGCGCTCGGAGGGGGTTCGCTTGAGCAATTCCTCCTCGAGCAAGGCGCTGTCGCTCTTGTTGAGGAAAGCATAGCAAACGGCACGGTCGATAGCGTCGAGACGCGGCAAGATAGCACGGTAGCGCGCCTTTGCACTGTCGCCGGCATCTTCCTGATATTCAGAAGCGGCACGCGCCATATACCACGCTGCAGTAAGCAATTCGGTGCTGTTCTGGGTCTGTTTGAAAACCTTTTCGGCTTGGACGTAAACTGTCTTTACAGAACCATCATCCAACAACTTGTTCAACTTCTTCCAGTCTGTCTGTGCTATGGCAGGCATCGCCACCAACAGCGCTAATGCAATGAAAATTCTTTTCATATTTCGACTTTTCGTTTTTTTCTATACTATATATAACAGAACTTTTTCCCAATCTCTACAAAGAAGGAGTTTTTTTTCATCTCTATATAAAAAAAGAGACGCAGCTCCACTGCGTCCCTTCTTTATTCTTTGCAGCCCTATCTGTTCTCTCCCTTGCCGGTGATAATCAGTTCGGCCTTGATGTTCGAAAATCCCCCACCCTTCTCGTTCAGCGCCGCAGCTGCTGCTCGCTTTATCTCGTTCTTCGTCATTCCCGCCGTGCTAATACGCTTTGCGTCGATCCCTTTCCTCACAAACCACTCCTTGATGGCCTTGGCACGGTCCAGAGACAACAGCATGTCCGCCTCGGCATTCACGCCGTAGCTCTGCACATATCCTTTCACGAGGAAGTTCACATCCGGATGGTTTCGGAACATCAGCAGATAGTCAGTGAGTATCGAATCGTAGTTGCCTATCAGCGTGGCCTCTTCGCTTTCAAACTCAAGATTCTTGATTTGGAACGAGGATCCGCGCTCCGTGCGCTCCATGTTATAGAGCATGATGGTGTCCTGCATCATCAGGTCCATCGAATTGAACTCCTTGTAAATCGAGAAGAAACCCTCCTTCTTGGCATAGAGAAGGTAGCTGAAGCCTGGTACAAACTTGACCTTGCCACCTTTGTAGTGCTCATCCTTCACTATGGGGCGTTCCCCTTCCTTACCTCCTCGCTCCAGTATCATCAGGTCGACATCGACATATCGACGACCCTTCTTGTCGTAGAATAGGACGAGAGGTTCGTACGCGTCCACGTGCACCGAGACAGTGATCGTATGCCCCTGTCCGTTCATCGTGCGGTTGTCCAGCACAATGTAGTATTCTTCTCCCATGCGCACTGGTATCGACTTGATAAATCTGCCCGTCTGGTTCTTCGTCAGCATCTTGTCGGTGGCATCATAGAACATGCCGATCGTCGGCTTGGCGTCAGGAGTCATTTCGAACCCCGGCAGGTCGCCCTCAGTGTTCTTCTTCTTTCCAGTTCCTCGCGCTGTCCCCTCTCCCTTGCGCTCTCCGCTGCCCTTGCCTCCTTTCATCACCGCTGCAAACATGGCTGCACTGTCTATTCCCGCCATATTCACCGCCACAGGGCTCACCTTGTTGAGCATCACCTGGTTGGAAAAATAGCTGCCTGTATTCTTATACACAAGAAAATCATAGTCATCCCACTGCGACTGCTGTACAATGCTGACTTCCAATTCGCCATTGTATGGCACCGTGAACTTGTACCACACCGTGTTGTGCTCGCGCTCGAAAATGTGGGGGTGAGCCTTGTCGGCCACCACCTCCTGGATTCGGCCCGCTCCATCGGGTGCTGTCGTCGGCCCATAAGGTTTGTCCATCTCCAACGGAATCGCAAAAAGGCAATCGTTGCTATTGGCCGGCAACGTCACTACACTCGGTGTCGAAGGTTCTGAACTCTTCGTCTTCTTGCCCTTCTTGCCCGTAGTGGCTGTCGTCGTAGCCTTTTTCTTCGTTGTTTTTTTCTTGTTCTGAGCCTGTGCTTCCACGCTGCCGAATACCAGCGCGCAGGCCAACAAACCTATCAAAAAACGTTTCATCTTTTGCATTATTCTATATTATTTCCGAGTCGCAAAAATAGCAAAAAAACATGGATTAGCAACAATATTTTTTTATAAAAATTCCAAAACACTGTTTTTCAACTACTTTAAAGATTAAAGCCTTATAGTTTATGGGTAATGGTTAAACCTTTTTTTTGCTGTATCGAAAAGTTTTAGTACTTTTGCATTACTAAATAATAAAAAGAAGCTCAATTTAAGAATTAAGAATTAAGAATTTAAAAAAACAAAACCTAAAATCCCAAAGCCATGAAACGCATTGCATTGATTGTAGTTATGGTCCTGATGTGCATAGGAGCGTCCGCTCGGTCCATCCACTACTTCACCTACAGCCAGGCCGCACGCACCGTCAACTATCTCAACACCCAGAACGAGTTGATGATTTACTGCGGATACGATTACGAGATTGAGACCTACGTACTCATCAACGAAATCTGGATGGAGCGCGTCAACTCCTCCTACTACGAGGTTTGGATCTACGGTTTCGATGCCTACACCGGCGACGAAATCTACATGCCCCTCGACCTGCATTGCGTTTGGCTCTACAGCGCCGGCCGCATGTACAACGCAGCCCAATACCTGCGCTTCCGTGTCGAGGTCCGCGTCCCCTCCATCGCTTGGCGCATCCCTCCCTACAACCCCTACACGCGCCTCTCCCACCGTCCCGGATATGCACGGACCTACCACTACGACATCCATCGCCATGGATGGATGCCCCCTGCCTACACCTACGGCCCCGGCGTCCCTCCTCCTCCACTGCCCTACTACTACATGCGTCGCCCCAACACCCCCGCTCCCATGCCCTCCGGCCGCTGGACTCCCGGCTCCAACCGTCCCGAAGTGCCCACTCCTGCACAGCCCCATCACATCGGCAACACCACCTCGGCCTCCAACCCCTCCGCCGGCAGCAGCCACGCCGGCAGCAGCTCGCGCAACATGACCACTGAACCATCCTCCAACACCAACACCTCCCCCGCCAACTCCTCCTCACGCAGCAACACCGGCGCCTCGGCCTCCTCCTCGCGCAGCAGCAACACCGGCACCACCTCATCCTCATCACGCAGCAGCAACAGTAGCGCCACATCATCTTCCTCTCGCAGCAACAGTAGCGCCACATCATCCTCCTCGCGCAGCAGCAACAGTAGCGCCTCCTCATCCTCCTCGCGCAGTGGCTCCTCCTCCCGCGCCTCCTCAACCACCACTACCTCTCGCAGCAGCTCTGCTGCACCCTCCACCACTCCCTCACGCAGCCGCACCACCACAACCACCTCCCCCTCCCGTCCCTCCGAGTCTGCCACCTCACAAACCGACGACAACAAGTCGAAAAGCCGCGCCGCTGCCTCCTCCACCTCCACTCGCAGCAGCTCCTCCTCCCGCAACTCCTCCTCTCGCAACTCTTCCTCTCGCAACTCCTCCAAAACCCGTTAGCCTGCCATGAAAGCCAGCGAATTGGTACTCGCCCCCGACGGCACCCTATACCATATACGACTCAACAGCAACACCTTGGCCGACAAGGTGCTGCTCGTTGGCGACCCCTCTCGTGTCGAAATGTTCAAAGACATCTTCGAATCCATTGAGTTCGAATCCTCCAACCGCGAAATCCACGCCCTGACCGGCTCCTACCACGGCACCCGCCTCACCGCCCTCTCCACAGGCATGGGCTGCGACAACATCGACATCGTCATGACCGAGCTCGACGCCGCCTTGAGAGTCGAAAACGGCAAGTGGAACCCCCATTCTGACCGCCATCTCCAAATTGTCCGTATCGGCACCAGTGGTTCCCTCCAACCCCACATCGACTGTGGCAGCCTCGTAGCCTCCGCCTTCGCCCTCGGGCTCGACGGCCTCATGAACTACTACAAAGAATGGAATCCCCCTCTCCCCGAAATGGAACAGGCTCTCCTTGCCCACTTGCTACTCCCCTCCTCCCTCGCCCATCCCTACTGCGTCGGTGCCAGCCCGTTGCTGCTCAACAAGATAGCCCTCGGCATGCACCTCGGCATCACCGCCACAGCCCCTGGCTTCTACGGCCCCCAAGGTCGCACCATCCGCCTGCACCCCTCCATCCCCAACCTCAACGAAAAACTCGCCTCCTTCTCGTGGCCCACTCAGCCACTCAAGATAACCAACCTCGAGATGGAAACCTCGGCCATCTACGGCTTCTCCCACCTCCTCGGCCACCACGCCCTCACCGTCTGCCTCATCATCGCCAACCGACCACGCGGTACCTTCCTCAACGACTACCACACCCCCATGCGCCAGCTCGTAGGCACCGTTGTCGAACGTTTAGCCAACTGATTTTCAAGAATTCACCATATAACGCCACAACCGCCGCCCCAACGCTTCGTTGGGGCGGCGGTTGTAACTGCATCATCGTGGGTACGCCCCACCGGTAGTCGCACTCCCAGATGCCCCATTGTAGGCTTATATGATTGCTTTTAGCATACAACCCAGCAGCTATCAAATGGCCCATTCATAAAAGCCTGATCCTTAACACCATCTCCGTACCAACACCGACCCAACACCGTACCAACACCCTACCATCTCCTACCGTGGTAGGAGATGGTAGGGTGTTGGTACGGCAGTGGTACGTGGAAAAAAGGATTCTATTTGATACCTGGGCGCAGACGTTTTATTAATTCGTATGCCTCGTTGATTTCCTTCATCTGGTCGGCGGCGTTGCGCTGCATTTCCTCCCCCATGCCGGCGACACGGTCGGGATGGTATTTGAGGGCCATCTTGCGATAGGCTTTCTTCACTTCGTCGTCGGTGGCATCTTTGGTGATGCCGAGGATTTTGTAAGGGTCTTTTTGATTGTGTGATTGGGAAAAAGCGTTATTGTTTGAGCCTGGGATGTGGCGCTCATGGATGGAGAGGTAGTCGCTCTGCGAGATGCCGAGGTATTGCGCAATGAGGCGCAGCATGTTGAGTTCGCTCTGGTGGAACTCGCCGTCGGATCCGCTGATGCCGAACAGGAAGTCGACCATGTGGTAGCGGGTGTTGTAGTCGGTGTTGACCTTGATTTGCAGGCATATCTGGTCGATGGGGATATCCTGCTGGACAAGTTGCTGAAGTGCTTTGAGCATCTGCTTGCCGCCTTCTTCGCCATAGTTCTGAAGGAGGAAACGCTTGACGAAAGAGAGTTCGCTTTTCTTGACTTGTCCGTCGGCTTTCATGACGGCGGCGATGAGGACCATGAGGGCGACGTTGATGTCTGACTGGGTGCCGGTGTTGCGGTAGGGTCCGCGGTGGGAGGAGGTGTTGAAGTAAGAGGATGAGTAGGAAGGGCTACTGTCGTCGGAGGAGAACGCATTGCCAAGGAGGTATCCGAGGATGGCGCCGATGGGGCCACCGATGGCCCAGCCGAGGCCTGTGAGAATCCATTTGGAGAGAGAGGACATAGGGCTGAATTAAGGATTGAGAATTAAGCGGTTATTTGGTGAGAAGGTTGTAGATGACAGTTTGGATGTCGGTGCGGGTGTTCATCTGAGCGAGGAGGTTGGTGGAGGCGGAGGGGTGGACGCGGTTGGAGAGGAAGACATAGACGAGGTCGGCGTCGGGATCAGCCCAGACCATGGTGCCGGTGAAACCGGTATGGCCGAAGGAATTTTGAGAGGCGAGAGGTGTGGTTTGCGCGTTTTTGGAGGGGTTGAAGAGTTGCTTGTCGAAACCGAGGGCACGACGGTTGCCTTGGTTGGCGAAGTGGCGCTGGTTGAAAAGGGCTATGGTTTCGGGTTTGAGGTAGCGGGTGCCTTGATAGAGGCCGTTGTCGAGGAGCATCTGCATGATTTGGGCAAGGTCGAGGGCATTGGAGAAGAGTCCGGCGTGGCCGCTGACACCGCCCATGGCGTAGGCGTTGGGGTCATGGACAAAGCCGCGGATGAGACCACGGAGGCTGTCATCCTCGGTGGGGGCGATGCGACTGAGGTCAATGCCGTTGTTGAGGGGGTTGAAGCAGATGGAGGAGAGACCCATGGGATGATAGAAGTGGGTGGCGACAAAGAGGTCGAGACTTTGTCCGGTAAGGCGCTTGACGAGGTCACTCAGGAGCATGAAACCGAGGTCGCTGTAGAGGGGGCCGTCTTTTTCGTTGAGGGGGCTTTGGGCGACGAGAGCGAGGATGGAGTCGGGGTCTTGGGTTTGCTGCCAATAGGCATCGAAGGCTTTGAGGCGTGCCTGATGGCTCATGGTTTGCTTGATAGTGATGTCGGCTTTATTGGTCTTCTTGAGGTAGGGGAGATATTTGCTGAGTTTGTCATCAATTTTGAGTTTGCCCATGTCGACGAGTTTCATGATGGCGAGAGTGGTGGCGGCGACTTTGGTGACGGAGGCGATGTCGTAGATAGTTTCAGGGGTGACGGTGTCGGAATAGGGGTCGTAGGAGAGATGTCCATAGGAGCGGTTAAGGAGCGTGCGGCCGTGGTGGAGAACGACGATTTGGCAACCCGGAATGGCGTGGGCGTCGATGGCGCGCTGAACGATGGTGTCTATAGAGTGGTCGATGGAGATGTTGAGGTCGGCCACAATGTCCTGACAAGCAGCGCGGCGGTCGGCTCCGGGTACGGTGATATCATGAGAGGAAGGGAGAGCTTGGGAGGGAGCGTTGTTGGCGACGATGAGTTTATATTTGGCGTGAAGGACGCGGCGGCAATGCTGGTCGATGGCGAGGCGGAGGGAGTCGTCGGAGAGAGCTTGAGAGGAGATGAGATCAATGGCTTGTTTGACGTTGGGAGGGAGGAGGAGAAGGTCGTTGCCGGCCATGAGAGCGAGCAGCTCAGCGTGGCCGTCACTGTAGGTGTTGGTAATGCCTTTCATGTCGAGACCGTCGGTGATGACGAGGCCATCGAAACCGAGGCGATTTTTGAGAAGGTCGGTGACGATGGGGCGGGAGAGCGAGGATGGGTGGCGGGGGTCGAAGGCGTTGACTTGAAGGTGGGCTATCATGACGCCGCCAACACCCTCGTCAATCAATCGTTTAAATGGATAGAGTTCAACAGAATCGAGGTGTGCGGAGGAGTGGTTGATGACAGGGAGGTCGAGGTGGGAATCGACATCGGTGTCGCCGTGGCCCGGAAAATGTTTGGCGACCGCGAGGACACCTTGACTCTGCATACCTTTGGCATACATAATACCCAGTTGGGAGACGCGCTCGCGGTCGGTGCCGAAGGAACGGGTACCGATGACGGGGTTATTGGGGTTTGAGTTGATGTCAACGACTGGGGCGAAGTTGATGTGGATACCCATCATACGGCATTGGCGACCAATTTCCTCGCCCATGCGCCAAACGATGCTGTCGGCGGAGGGTGGCAATTGGCCAAAACGAGCGTTTTTGGGGAAGCTGAACATGTCCTTGAGGCGCATACCAAGTCCCCATTCGGCATCTATGCAGACGAGCAGCGGCACCTTGGCGGCAGCCTGAAATTCGCGGGTAAACTGGGCTTGTCGTTCGGCTGTGCCGGCGAAGAAGCATACGCCCCCGACACCGTAATTGTTCATTGTTCGGGAGAATTCGTCGGCTTTTTCATTGTCCATGTCGAGCGGCACACGCACGACCATAAGCTGGGCGACACGCTGAGGGAGGGAGAGGGAGTAGTAGACAGAGTCGACCCAATTGACTTCAGGGTCATAGAAAGCGTAATTGGCGGCATTGAACAGTGGCTGACGTTGGAACAGACGTATCTGCTGTGCCGAGAGGCTTCCGGACAAAGTCAGCATGGCGACTACCGCAAAAGTCTTTATCTTGTTCATTGTCTTAATATTTGGTCAAAATAGGCCACCTGCCGGCGGCGAGGGTTGCCTTCGTAGTTGAGTATCACATAATCGGCGCGCTGCATCATCTCTTCGGCCGGCAACTGGTTGAGGATGCGCTGGAGAAGGTCCTGGCGGGGAATGCGGTCACGTTGTTGGAGGCGCTCGAGGCGTTGGTCGAGAGAGAGATAGACGCATATGACGCTGTCCATCAAGCGTTCGTAGCCATGGTCGTAGAGAATGGCGCTTTCGAAGAGGACATAGGGTTCGGCGGAATGCTGTTCACAGAAGCTGTCGAACGCTGATATCACACGCGGATGCACCAAGGCGTTGAGGCCGTTGAGCAAAGTGGGGTTGGAAAAAACACAGGAGGCGATGAGGCGTTTGTCGGCCGTGCCGTCGGGGTGGAAGACACCGTTGCCCAACAAGGCGCGCACTTGGGAGAGGAAGGAGGGGTCGTTGTAGCACTCCGCCCCTGCCCTGTCGGCGACAAAGGAATGGACACCAAGTTTAGCAAACTCGGTAATGACAGTGCTCTTTCCGCACCCCATTCCTCCGGTGATACCAATTTTTTTCACAGCGTCATTTGATGATAACGTATTCTATTTCCTCGGGTTCAATCTTGCGAATGCGGACGTTGCGGGGGAAGCGGTCGACATGCAGTTTCAATCGCTGGGCCCCGGAAGAGATGTCGCGATAGTCTACCGAAGCAGAGAAGCGTTCAGCCGAGACGGCTGCGAAGTCGTCCTGGGCCACCCATACATGGAACGTCACTCGATCGGGATAGAGGCGCAAGCCTTGGTTCGTATCAACACCGTCGACTGTGACAGGCACGATGAAATGCTGCTCAACATAGCGTTTGACGGGAATATTGACCGTCAGTATGTCGTCTGACGCATAGACGTCGCCGAGTGCCTTCCAAGCTTTATCGAGGGGTATGCGATAGGTTCTTGTTTCACGCACATCAGTGAGGGTCATGGGTTTGACACCCACGCCACCGATGGCCGCCAACACCTCGGGAGAACCATAGAGGGTGACCTCCATGGGCGATACCATCGGTTCACCGTACAGACCGAATCCCTCGGAAAAATTGATTTTCATGTTGCTCAGGTCGGGGCGGAAAACTTTGCTTGCCCGTTCATTGAGCACCAGTTGCAGGGAGTCTCTTCCGGAGCTTTTATAGTGAACCCCGAAAGCAGAAAGCTGGTCGGACAGCAGTGTAGACAGGTCGGCAACCGCCACCGTGCGGAAAAGGTCGACCACCGTGTCGCGTCGCTGCGAATGGCGGTGAACAGCTTCGTTCTTTATGTCGAACTCGATGGTCAACGGTTCTTTCTTCAATCCCAGGAAGAAGACATTGAAGCCTGTTGATTCCACTTGCAGCATCATCAAGGTGTCTGCGCTGACGACGGCATAACGTTTTGTATCGAAGCCTGTCATTTTGACTTTCACCGGCAAATTGTATTCCTTCCTTTCCGACATGGCCATAGCCAGCCATACCAAGGCTGTAAGCCCCAGTATCACAAGGAAATTCCTGATTTGCCGGCCACGCATATGGCTTTATTTTTTCTCCTCGCCGGCAGCGGGAGCAGGCTGCACCATACTCTTTTCAACAGTCATGATGACGCCGTTGGAGACCTCGACCTCGACGGTAGTGGTGTCGACAGAGTGCACCTTGCCGTAGATGCCTCCCGAGAAGAGCACGCGGTCGCCCTTCTGGAGACTTTCCCGGAACTTGCGTTCCTCCTTCTCTTTCTTGCGCTGCGGACGCAGCATGAGAATCCACATTATCACCAGGATAAGGATGATGAAAATCATGGAACTGCCACCCATGCCACCTTGTGGCTGGGCCTGAAGAATAACAAACTGTGTCAGATTCATATTTTTTATTCTAAATTAATTTCTCATTTTTTTTTTAATACCCCACCTGGGCGGTAATCTTCAACTTGGTGCGTGCCGGCTGTGCATTACTCACCACCGTCACCTCCTGATATTGCTGTCCGCTCTTGCCAGAGCTGTTGAACGTCACCGTCACATAGCCCTCGCCACCTGGGGCGATGCGGTCTTTCGGATAACTGGCCACTGTGCATCCGCAAGTGGCGCTGCAACTGCTGATAACAAGATCCGAATTACCAGTATTGCGGAAATGGAAGCTGTAGCTGATGTTTTCGCCTGCCGAGAGACGACCAAAGTCGTGCAAATCCTGGTCGAACGTGATAACGGGCATCTTGGCGCTCTCGTCATACCCCTCGGCACTGCGAGGATTGTCTATGAGGTCCACATCAATACCTTCGGTCGCCGCGTTGCCTCCGCAAGCCGTCAATATCAGTCCTCCAAGCACTATTGCAAAAAAAGTCTTTCTCATTCTTAATCCTCATTTTTAATTCTCCATCAGTCCTCGGCCGCTTTTCACAATGCGTCCCTTCGAGCGCAATTCGGCCACAAGCTTGTCGAGTATACCATTGATAAACAACCGGCTGCGCTCCGAACTGAATTCTTTCGACAACTCGATATATTCGTCCACTGTCACCTTCTCGGGAATGGAAGGGCATCCGGTAAACTCAGCCACAGCCATGTTGATGAGCAATATATCCATCTTCGACACACGCTCAAATTCCCATCCCTGTAGATGGTTCTTGGTCAGTTCCTCCGACTCTTCGCGGGTAGCGATGGTATTGCGCAGCAGTTGACGGGCGAAATCCATATCGGCCTCGTCTTTTTCCTGCCGTTTGTCGTACATCACGGGCCACATCATGGCCTCGTCCATATTCTCCTCGGTGAGAGTCTTGAGCATCATAAAGTTGTACTGCGCAATCTGGTCGAAATCATCTTCCCATAGCAAGCTTCTCTCTCCCACCACGGCACGCAAAGCCTCTCGGTTCATCAGGTAGCGGAACAACACAATGGCAAATTCCTTGTCCTTGACGAACGAGTGTTCTTCGTCATTGACATAGGAGCGATACTCATCGCTCTTGCGGAAATCCATGAAAGCCTCCTTGATGAGGTCCTCGTGGGTCTCCCAGCAGCCACCCCATTGCTCGATGTGCCTCTTCAACTCGAAATTGTCGGTCATTCTGCGCACAAACTCATTGTCACCCATCTTCATGCTCGGGTTGCGGTCCTCCTCCGTGGGGCGGAATTTCTTCTTCCCCTCTTCGAGCATCGACACTCCCACCTCGACAAACTTCGGCAGCAACGCCACTTGCAGCACTCCCAGCTCGTTCAACTTGGCAATATGGTATTCGAAGGCTTTCAACACCATGATGGTGTCATCTCCCTCATAGCGCCCGGCATAGATGGCCTGCAGCACCTTGCTTCTCAAAAAATGTCTGCTCAGCATACGATATTGATAATCTTCTTAGGTACAAAAACCACTTTCTTGGGCTCGCCCGTCAGCCATTTCCCGCTCTCGGGTGCTGCCTTTACAGCCTCTAATGCATCGGCCTGCGTCGCAGTAGCCGGCAGGTCGAGGGTAAATCGCATCTTGCCGTTAAACTGTACAGGATACTTCACCGTGTCCTCCACCAGCTGACTCTCGTCATACTTCGGCCACTCGGCATCGCACACCGTTGTGTTCTCGCCCGTCTGATGCCACAGTTCCTCGGCAATATGGGGGGCGAAGGGGGCTATCAGCACCGTCAGTGGCTTCAGCACATCGCGTTTATTGCACTTGAGGTCTGTCAGCGTGTTGGCGCAAATCATGAAGGTCGACACCGCCGTATTGAACGAGAAGCGTTCCACATCGTCAGTAATCTTTTTGATTGTCTGGTGCAACACCTTTTGTTCCTCCTTGCTTGGGGCTTCGTCGCTAAGGTTTTCAAACAAGCGCCAGAATTTCTTCAGGAAACGGTGCACTCCTTCGATACCATTGGTATCCCAAGGCTTGGCCTGCTCCACCGGGCCAAGGAACATCTCGTACAGACGCAACGTGTCGGCTCCGTAGCGAGCCACCAAGTCGTCGGGATTCTGCACATTATACATGCTCTTCGACATCTTCTCTACCTCCCAACCGCAGATGTACTTGCCATCCTCCAATTCGAATCGGGCATCTGCAAATTCGGGGCGCCACTGACGGAAACGCTCGATATCAAGTACATCGTTGTCAACCATGTTGATGTCGACATGTATTGGAGTCACGTCGTCCATGTCCTTAATGAGTCCCTTCGAGAGGAAGAGTCCATTGTCGGCCTTGCTTCTGTATACGAAGTTGCTACGGCCTTGTATCATGCCCTGGTTGATGAGTTTCTGGAAAGGTTCCTCCACCACCGACATGCCCATGTCGTGCAAGAACTTGTTCCAGAAGCGGGCATAGATGAGGTGGCCGGAGGCGTGCTCGGCTCCGCCGACATAGAGGTCGACCTTCTGCCAATAGTTGACAGCGTCCTTGCCGAAATAGGCCTCGTCGTTATGCGGGTCCATGTAGCGCAGGTAGTATCCGCTCGAACCCGCAAAGCCCGGCATTGTACTCAACTCCAGTGGAAATATGGTTTTATTATCGATAAGCGACTTTTCAACGACACAGCGGTTCTTCTCGTCCCAGGCCCATTTCTGCGCGTGTCCCAGCGGAGGCTCCCCGGTCGCGGTGGGCTTGAACTCGCTCACCTCAGGCAGCTCCAGCGGCAGGCACTCCTCAGGGATGGGATATGAGATATTGTTTTTGTAGTAGATGGGGAACGGCTCACCCCAGTAGCGCTGACGGCTGAAGATGGCGTCGCGCAGGCGGTAGTTGACGGTGCGGTGGCCGATGCCCATTTCCTCAATCTTGTTGATGACGGCGGCCATAGCCTCCTTCACTTTCATGCCGGTGACAAAGCCGCTGTTGACCGAGTAGCCCGTCTTGGCATCCATGCTCTCCTCCCAGGTATCAGGGTCGCTGACAGCATCCTTCTCCAAGGCCACCACTTGCCTTATCGGCAGGTTAAAATGACGGGCGAAGGCGAAGTCGCGGCTGTCGTGGGCAGGCACGGCCATGATGGCTCCTGTACCGTAGCCGGCAAGGACATATTCGGAAACCCAGATGGGAATCTTCTCTTCTGTCAGAGGGTTGATGGCATAGGCGCCGGTGAAAACGCCGCTCACCTTCTTCACCTCAGCCTGACGTTCACGCTCCGAGCGGTTCTTGGCCCAGGTGACGTAAGCCTCTACCTCGGCTTTCTGCTCCGGCGTGGTGATGCTGTCAATGAGTTCGTGCTCGGGGCACAGCACCATGAACGTCACCCCAAAGATGGTATCCGGCCTGGTGGTGAAAATCTCAAATGCCGCGTCATCCGAATTTTCAATTTTCAATTTTCCATCTTCATTTTCCAGCGGGAACCAAACCGCAGCACCCTCGCTCCGGCCTATCCAGTTCCTCTGGATCTCCTTCAGCGAATCGGTCCAGTCTATCTGCTCCAGACCATCGACCAGGCGCTGGGCGTAAGCCGACACGCGAAGACTCCACTGGCGCATCAGTTTGCGCTCCACAGGGTAGCCTCCTCGGACACTCAAACCGTTGACGACCTCGTCGTTGGCCAGCACGGTACCCAATTCGGCGCACCAGTTCACGGGAATATCGGCCAAATAAGCCAGACGATAGTTCATCAACACCTGCTGACACTTCGCCTCGTCCCAAGAGTTCCACTCCTCGGAGCTGAAATCCAACACCTCAGTGCAGGCAGCATCAAGTCCCTGGGTGCCCTGCTTGGCGAAACGCTCCACGAGTGATGCTATCGGCAACGCCTTGTTGGCAGTATTATCATAGTAATGCTTAAACAACTGGAGGAAGGTCCACTGCGTCCATTTGTAGTACCGGGGCTCGCAGGTGCGTACCTCGCGGTCCCAGTCGAAGCTGAAGCCAATCTTGTCCAGCTGCTCGCGGTAGCGGTTGATATTCTGCTCCGTCGTGATGGCGGGATGTTGACCCGTCTGGATGGCATATTGCTCGGCCGGCAGACCATAGGCGTCGTAGCCCATGGGATGCAGTACATTGTAGCCGCGCAGACGCTTGTAGCGTGCATAGATGTCGCTGGCGATGTAGCCCAGCGGATGACCCACATGGAGTCCCGCGCCCGAGGGGTACGGAAACATGTCCAAAACATAGTAGTGTGGCTTGTCGCTGTCGTTCTTAACATGGTACACACCATGCTCGCGCCAGTAGTTTTGCCATCGAGACTCGATTTCTCCGAAGTTGTAGTCCATTTTCTATCAATATATTACACCCCACCGCACTCGCGGCAGGAAAATGCAAATATATATATAAAAAGTGACATGGACAAATTTAATTTTACTCCACCAGCAACCAGCGGCTGACGATGTCCCCGGTCGTAGTCAGCTTGACGAAGTAGGTACCCGGCGGCAATGTGCTGACATCAATTTCGAATTTCGGATTTCTGATTTCGAATTATGTAATCTCGCGGCCTGCTAAGTCGCAGAGCGTCAGCTGTCCGACCAACTCCTCGGCCGACAGCAGAACGCGCACACTCCCGTGCGCAAGATTTGGAATATACCTCCATTTACTACACTGAGTGGAGTAAAGAAGATTGGTTGGGAAAGTTATTTTCAGATAGCTATTGACGGCGACCTTTGCGCTGTTTTTTTTGACGTTTACTATTGTCTTTCAATTCTTTGCGCTGCTCCTTGGTGAGGACTTGGTCGATATGTACTTTGGTGCCGTACATCTCACGTGAAATCTGGGTCTGAATGCGCGCTTCACGGTCGAATAGCGGATAGAGATATTTGGACTGATCGCCATCCATATCCATGTAGTGGTGGATGCTGTCGCGCACGGATTTCTGTTGCTTGCGAAGGGTTTCGATGCGTTTCTTCGACTCATTGGTGATGGTTTCGAGCTTGCCTTTCTGGGCTGCACTGAGGTCGCCGACCATCTCGGTGATATCGGGACGTTTTTCATGTCTTGGACCTTCTTGGCGGGGCCGCTGTGCATGAATGGGAGCTAAGAGGTAAGTACTCAGAACTAAGAGGAAAAAGATTATTTTTTTCATGGCTATGTTTTTTTTATTCTTCGTAATCTTCGTAAATGAATTCTATGGGGTTGGCAGCCAATTCTTCGACAGAGGAATAGTAGTCATAATCGGATACATAGGCCACCATGTCGCCTATCTGCTCCTCGTTGTAGGAGGGGCGGAGGGAAATGTTGAACACCACCACGGCAACAGCGGCGGCAGCGGCGGTGAGGGCTATGCGGCGCCAAATGACCTTGCGGTGGCCGGATGACTGTGTGGCAGTGTCGCCAAGGGAATTGTTAATCATGTAGGGGTGTTGGCGCACCTGGGCCATCACGGCGTCGACAACGTCGACCTGCTTGGGGCAAGTCTGGCGAGAGAGTTCCTGTAATTGTTCGTCTATATTCATCGGTTTTTGTTTAACTTTAGCGTTTTACCTCTTTGGCCAAATTCTTTTTGGCGCGGAAGATGAGCGATTCCACCTTGGCGAGCGTACACTGCATGACATCGGCAATCTGCTGGTAGGAGAAGTCCTCGAAGGTGTAGAGCACCAGGGCGGTGCGCTGCTCGTCCTTGAGGTGTCCGATGGCGATGCGAAGCTGGTCGAGTTGCTCCTGATGGATAATCTCCTGCTCGGCATTGCGATCTGACGACACCTCCTCGCGGGGATTCTCCAGTTCGTCGCTGCTGACAAAGCGCTTGCTCTTGTTCAGCATCTTGCAGACGGTGTTGACTGTGATGCGGTAGATGAAAGAACTCAACTTCGAATCGAAGCGGAAGCGCGGCAGAGCCATGTAGAGTTCGACGAAGACCTGTTGGGTAACCTCCTCCGTGTCAAGGCGTGTGCCGCAGAGCTTGTAGGTTAGGTTGGCCACTATTTGCTGATAGCGGCGCACTATCTCGGAATACCGTTCGGTGTCTCCGGCAAGGATCCGTTCGACTATCTCTTTGTCTTCCACTGGCTCGATTCGTTATTAGGTACTCAATGAATATGTTTTCTTGCAAATTTTTCGGAAAAATATTTTTTTTCTGCGGAAAAATATTTTTCACTCGTATTTGAATCGTTCGATATCACGGCGCTCACGCTTGGTGGGACGGCCTACGCCGCGGTCGCGTTTCTCAAAGGCATACTGGCGCGCCATGCGAATGCGCTCGTATTCCTCTTCGGGGGTGCGGTCAATCATAAAGCCCTGCACCAAAGGAGCGCCAACGCGGTTGGGCGGGATGGCGAGGACTTCTATCTCTTTGTGCAGTTGGTCGAGGTTGAGGCTATAGCGCTCACCCTCCTTCACCTCGTGCGACGGTTTCAACTCTCGCCCGTCGGAGGTCATCTTCACCTTGCCGCATTGGCAGGCGTCGGCCGCCAACGAACGCGTCTTGTAGAGACGCACCGCCCAGAGGTATTTGTCGAGTCGCATTAAATCTTGAAGATATAAGTAATGGTGCCAATCTGTTCTTCAGGGGCTGTGGAGGAGGCATTGAAACGGGCCCGCTTGGCAGCCGCCTTGGCCTGATCGACGAGGGCTCCGGTAGTGATGGTCGACTCTTTCCACGGGGCCTCGACACGAGTCACCTTACCCTGCTGATCGACCCATATACGTACCACTATCTTGCCCTGCTGGTTCGAGTTGTACTCGGGCTTGGGAAGCGATACCGCCGAGCGCCCCTTGAGCGAGAAGTTGCCGTTGCCGGTACCACCGTTACCCGTGTAGTTACTGCTGTTGGGGTTGCCGTCGGGCTTGCCCTGGTTGCCGTTGCCTTGGGTGACACCCTGGCTGCCGCCGCCGCTGTTCTGGTTGCGCTTGCCGGGGAAGAGGGCGTTCTTGTTGATTTCAGGCTCCTTGTTTTCGGGCTGCGGCTTGGTTTCGGCCGCGGGGTTGGTGACGTTGCCCGGCTGGGGACTCGACGGGACGGGCACCGTGGGCTCGGTGCGCTGGCTGATGACCTGTTCCTGCGAAGCGGGAGGGGCATAGCTGGTAGCCTCCGAGGCGGGCTCGGGGCTGTCGCCGAAGCCAAAGTCAGAGTCGCCGAGGTTCACCTCGACACCCTCCTCGGGGATGGGCGGGTCGGGCGGCTCGTAGGCGAAGATGTTCAGGCTCATGAGCAACATAGCCAGCAACACTATCGCCGTCGTACAGATTCCGGATATGAGCTTGGGATTCATGACTTACTGCTGTTTGGGTGAGGTGGCCAGGATGACTTTGTGCTTTGTACCCGTGGCATTGTTGATGTTGTTGACGGCATCGATGACGTTGACAACATCCTGCACCGGCACGTCCTTGTCGGCACGAAGCACCACACAGGCATCGGTGACACCGGCCTCGATACCGGCCTCGATGTTGCGCTGCAGATCGGCGACAGGCACCGCCGTCTCACCAACATAGAAATTATGCTCGCGGTCGATATAGACAGTGACGTTCTGCTTGGCCATGGTGCGGCTCGAACTCTCGGGGAGCATCAACTTCACCGCGTTGGGGGCGATGAGTGTCGAGGTTATCATGAAAAAGATGAGCAGCAGGAACACCAAGTCGGACATCGACGACGACGAGGTCTCAATCTTGATTTGATTGCGAGTCTTAATCATAACGACAGGATTTATGCAGGTTCATGCAGCAGGTCCATGAATTCGTTGGCACGCACCTCGAGTTCGAAGACCACTTTGTTGATGCGGGTAACGAGGATGTTGTGGAGGAAGTAGCAGATGATGCCGACAATGAGACCGCCGACGGTGGTCACCATGGCGGTATAGATGCCCGATGCGAGCATCTGGATATCAATGTTATTGCCGGCGTGGGCCATTTCCTGGAAAGCGGCAATCATGCCAACCACGGTGCCAAGGAAACCAATCATGGGTCCGAGGGATGCCACAGTGGCCACAAGGGAGACACGGCGCTCGAGGTTGGCCACTTCGAGCTGGCCCTCATTCTCGATGGCAGCCTGGATGTCGGGCAGCGGACGGCCCAGACGAGAGAAACCTTTGTCTATCATGCGGCCCAGCGGCGTGGGGGTCTGTTTCGAGAGGGCGCGGGCCTCCTCGATATTGCCCTCATGGACATACTGGCGGATGTTGTTCATGAAGACATTGTCGGACTCGCCCTTGAGGGCGGCGCTGAGGGTGAGGTAGCGCTCAATGAAGATGTAGATGGCAAGCACCAGCAGCAACGCCAGCACCACCATAATCCACCCGCCGCTGACGGCCATGTCCCAGATGGTGATGTTCTCGGGCTTGGCAACGTCGGCCACGGTCTCGACTGCCTGCATGGCAGAATCGGTTTGAAGCATTAACAGAGGATTCATCATTGTGTGTTTGTTTTTGTGTTATTTGCTTATTGTAACGTGATGTTTTCTTTTTTATTGTACAAGAAGGGTAAAAGTCCGGGAGACCAAAAGTCCTCAGAACCTCAGTGTCACACCCATCGTAGGCTGGAAACCCAAGCCTGTGGGCACCACCGCCGGTGTGAGGGCGAGGCTGAGGTTGTCGTCGATCTGGAAGTCATAGAGATGTCCGAAAACGTAGGCGTCGATAAGGTTGAGCGCATAGATGCCCACGGAGATGATAATCATCAGCTGGAAATCACGGTTGTAGGAGTTGTAGAGGCTATAGATGCTCGACGTTGGATAGGAGGCATAGTCGGCGAGGTCGGGAGTGTCGTTGTGGTTGACGCGATAGAGATACTCGTCCTTGAACATCGCCATGCGCGTGTAATTATAATGTATAAGATAGCCCATGCCGGCAAAAGCGCCATAGATTACGGGGACCTTCCACGCCTGGCCGTTATAGATCTGGCCGGCACCGGGGATGAGCGACAGCAGCAATGCCTTGTTGGCCGAATGTTCTTTGGGTACCTCCACGGTCTTCACCTCCGGAGGTTGCCGCATCTCCATCTGCTGGGCCGACAGGGGATGTGAAAAAAGGAAAGCGATGCTGACGCACGCCAGCACCACCGCTTTCCACTTTCCTCTCTCCCCGTTCATCATCCTACTTCTCCAGCAGTTGAATGATTCGCTCGAAGTCCTTGTCGGAGTTGAAGAGTATTGTCAGTGCCCCTTTGCCGCGCTGCGAGCGTTTGATTTCGACACTCGACTGGAGGCGTTCCTTCAGGCGGCTCTGCGCCGCGAGGTAGGACGACGGCAGCTCGCCGCGCTTCCGTGCGGTGGGCGCCACAGGTTTCTTTTTGGCATTTTTGGCCATCTCTTCGGCCTGATGGACCGAGAGGTGGCGGTCGATGATGGCATGGAGAATCTCGAGGTGCAATGTGATGTCCTCCACTCCGGCCAAGGCACGGGCATGGGCCATGCTGATCTCATCTTTGCTCAACGCCAGCTGGGTCTCGGCCGGCAGGTTGAGCAGGCGCAGGTAGTTGGTGATGGTGGAGCGGTTCTTGCCCACCTTCTCGCTAAGCTGGTCGTGTGTCAGGCGGCATTCCTCGATGAGGGCCTTGTAAGCCAGGGCCACCTCGATGGCGCCGAGATTCTCTCGTTGGATGTTCTCCACCAGGGCCATCTCCATCATCTGGTTGTCGGTGGCCACACGGACATAGGCCGGGATTTCCTTCAGGCCCGCCATCTGCGAGGCGCGCGTACGACGCTCGCCGGCAATGAGCTGGTAGGTGCCGTCAGGCATCCTGCGCACCGTGACAGGGGTGATGACGCCCTGCTGGCGTATGGACTGTGCCAGTTCCTCGAGGGCCTCCTCGGAGAACTCCTTGCGGGGCTGGTAGGGATTGGACACAATCTTGTCGAGGGGTATGGTGCTGATGGCGGCGGTGACGGTGTTGGCCATCTCGAAATCCTTCGTGTCGGGCAGTATGGAACTCAGTCCGCGGCCCAGACCTCCGCTCTTTTTTGCTGTCATAGGCTATTTCATTTTGTTGCGCTGGAGAATCTCCTGTGCAAGGTTGAGGTAGTTGACGGCTCCGACACAGGCCGCGTCATGCATGATGATGCTCTTGCCGTAGGAGGGGGCTTCGGCGAGCTTGGTGTTGCGGTAGATGAGTGTGTCGAAAACCATCTGTTTGAAATGTCCGCGCACATCCTCGACCACCTGGCGCGCCAGGCGCAGACGGTTGTCGTACATGGTGATGAGCAGCCCTTCGATGGAGAGCTTGGGATTGAGGCGGGTCTGCACGATGCGCACCGTGTTGAGCAGCTTGCCCAGCCCCTCGAGGGCGAAATACTCGCTCTGGATGGGAATAATGACGGAATCGCTGGCCGTGAGGGCGTTGATGGTGATGAGACCCAACGACGGCGAGCAGTCGATGATGATGAAATCGTAGTTCTCGCGCAGCGGTTCAAGGGTGCGTGCGAGGAACTGCTCGCGGCCCTTCTCGTTGATGAGTTCCACCTCGGCGCCCACCAGGTCGATGCGCGTGGGCAGGAGGTCAAGGTTGGGCGTGTCGGTCTCGACGATGACATCCTGCACCTTGGCCTGGCCGAGGATGCAGTCGTAGACGCTCTTTTCGAGCTCGTCGGGGTTGATGCCGAGGCCGGAGGTGGCGTTGGCCTGCGGGTCGCAGTCAACCAGCAGCACCTTCTTCTCGAGCACTGCCAGAGCAGCGCTGAGGTTCACCGCCGTGGTGGTCTTCCCCACCCCGCCCTTCTGGTTGGCGATGGAAATTATCTTTGCCATCGGTCCTTAAAACTTAAAGTCAATTTCTTCAAGTTTGCTGTCGACGTTGTCGCCGTGCCAGTTGTCCTCGACAACCACGGGGGGCGGCACGATGCCGGTCTCGATGAACGAGAAGGCATTGTTGAGGCCCTGACGGAACTTGTCGAAATCCTCCTTGTAAAGGAACATCTTGTTTTTCTCGAAATAGACTTCGCCGGTGTTGTTGTCGAACAGTTTGCGGCTTTCGGTAATGGTAATAAACTTGTCTCCTCCGCGGGTCTCTTTCACATCGAAGAAATATCTGCGTTTGCCGGCGGGAATGGCCTGGCTGTACAGTTCTTCTTTTCTTTGCTCTTTGTTGTCCATACTCAATATTTTATTACGTTAAATTTGGCTGCAAAAATAGTTAATTTTTTACAAACGGAGTGTTTTCGGCCAAAAAAGTTTTCAACACACGCGATTTAATTATCGTAACGGCCAAAACCTCAGAATATTGTCCGCCCCCACATTTTTTTCTCCAGGACAGGTGGGAAAGCAACACCCCGGGGCCGAAAAACGTACCGTCACCGTACCTCCGCCGTATCATCTCCGACCGTAGTCGGACATGGGTCGGAGTTGGTACGGAGTTGGGTCGGAGTTGATACGGAGTTGGTACTAATAATCAGGCAGTTGGAAACGGGCTTTCCAAGGCATTTTTTTGAATTTTTCAAAAAATTTATTGCATTATATAACACCCTGTAAAATAGCGCCCTATGCGGTTTTTATAAAAAAAAGGAAGTTTTTCTTTCGCGCACAAACAATAAATAATATATATTTACGTTAGTGTGTTTAAAAATCGAATAAAAAAATAAAACAAACATATTTATGAAGAATCTTGTAATAGTTGAGTCGCCAGCCAAAGCGAAGACCATCGAGAAATTTCTCGGCAAGGACTACACGGTCAAGTCGAGCTACGGTCACATACGCGACCTGGCGAAGAAGGAGATGAGTATTGACGTGGAGGCTGACTATCAGCCCCAGTATCAAATCAGCGAGGACAAGCGGAGCCTTGTCAACGAGCTGCAGAAAGCGGTGAAGAGCGCCGAGAAGGTGTGGCTCGCATCCGATGAGGACCGCGAGGGAGAGGCCATCGCATGGCACCTGCAGGAGACGCTGAAACTCAACCCCGAGACAACGCAGCGCATCGTTTTCAACGAAATCACCAAGACGGCCATACTCCATGCCATCGAGAATCCGCGCCACATCGACATGAACCTTGTCGACGCCCAGCAGGCGCGCCGCGTGCTCGACCGTCTGGTGGGTTACGAAATCAGCCCCATCCTGTGGAGCAAAATCAAACCCGCCCTCAGCGCCGGCCGTGTGCAGAGTGTCGCCGTGCGCCTTATCGTGGAGCGCGAGAACGAAATCAAGGCCTTCGAGAGCAAACCCTATTTCCGCGTGACGGCCCAGTTCCGCCCCGTGGACAGCCAGAAGATGCTCAGTGCCGAGTTGAGCCGCCACTTCGAGGTGGAGGCCGAGGCCGAGGCATTCCTCCAAAGCCTCGCGGGCGGCAGCTTCAAGGTGAGCAAAATCGAGACCAAGCCCGCCCACCGCACTCCCGCACCGCCCTTCACCACTTCGACCCTCCAGCAGGAGGCAAGCCGCAAGCTGGGCTTCAGCGTGGCCCGGACGATGCAGGTGGCACAGCAGCTGTACGAGAGCGGATACATCACCTACATGCGTACCGACAGCGTGAACCTCAGCGACCTGGCACTCAGCATGGCCAAGAAGGAGATTTCGGCACAATACGGCGCCGAATATGTGAAGACACGCCGCTACCAAACCAAGACCAAAGGTGCCCAGGAGGCCCACGAAGCCATTCGCCCCACCGACATGACGGCCCAGACCATCAACGCCGAGAGCGCACAGCGCCGCCTCTACGAGCTCATATGGAAGCGCACCGTGGCCAGCCAGATGGCCGATGCCGAGATTGAGAAGACCGAGATGGAAATCTCGACCGGCGGTGCCTACAACTTCCAGTGCTCGGGCGAGCAGGTGAAATTCGACGGCTTCTTGAAAGTCTATCTCGAGAGCACCGACGACGACGAGCCCGAGACCGAGGGCAACAAGATGTTGCCACGCCTGCCGGAGGGCACGCTCCTCTCGATGGAAGTGTGCGAGGCCAGCGAGCACTGGACGCAACACCCGCCACGCTATACAGAGGCGAGCCTGGTGAAGAAACTGGAAGACCTGGGCATCGGCCGTCCGTCGACCTACGCTCCCACCATCAGCACCATTCTCAAACGCGAATACATCATCAAAGAAGACCGCGAAGGCGAGACCCACAACAGTGTGGCTCTCACGCTGAAGGGCGGCCAGATAAAGCGTACGGAGAAAGTCGAGAAAGGCTATGCCGAGAAGGGCAAGCTCTTCCCCACCGACATCGGATGCGTGGTCAACGACTTCCTCATGGACCACTTCTCCAACATCATGGACTATAACTTCACCGCCACGGTGGAGAAGGATTTCGACGAGATTGCCGCCGGCAAGAAGGAATGGCGCAAAGTGATCGACCGCTTCTATGTGCCGTTCCACAAGAACATACGCCAGACACAGCAGACAAGCCAGCGCACGACAGGCAGCCGCCTGCTTGGCACCGACCCCAAGAGCGGCAAGAACGTCTATGCCAAAATCGGCCGCTACGGCACACTGGTGCAGATTGGCGAGACCAATACAGACGAGAAGCCGCTGTTTGCGAGCATGAAGAAGGGCCAAAGCATCGAGACCATCACGCTGGAGGAAGCCCTCGAGCTCTTCACGCTGCCCCGCACCGTGGGCCAGTTCGAGGAGAAGGACATCACGGTGAGCATCGGCAAGTTCGGACCCTACGTGCGCCACAACAACAAGTTCTACTCCCTCGGCAAGAACGACGACCCGTATGAGGTGACCCTCGAGCGCTCCATCGAAATCATCAAGACGAAGCGCGAGGCCGAAGAGCAGAAAGAAGCACTGAAGAAAATCTACCCGCATGAGATCGGCACGAAGGACGGCGAGGCCGTGATGAGCAACATCGGCCGCTTCGGACCCTACCTGACCTACAAGGGAGAGAACTTCCGTCTGGCCAAGGGTGTCGACCCGCTCAAACTCACCCTTGCCGACGCCATGGACATCATCAACAACTCGGGCAAGAAGAAGAGCAAGAAGAAATAATGAAGCTGTCGATAGTTATTGTCAACTACAACGTCAAGTACTTCCTGAAGCAGTGCCTGTCGTCGGTCTTCGGTTCGGAGAAGGAGCTGAGTGACGGCACCACACTTGAACTCGACGTGTGGGTGGTTGACAATGACTCGGTCGACGGGAGCGTGGAGATGGTGAGGAAGGATTTCCCGCAAGTCCACGTCATCGAGAACCATGAGAACGTGGGGTTCGCCCGCGCCAACAACATGGCCCTGACCCGTGCCGACGGGCAATGCCTGCTGTTGCTCAACCCCGACACGGTGGTCGAGAAGGACACTTTTGTGCGGTGCACCGACTTCATGGAGGCGCACCCCGACTGCGGCGGACTGACGGTGAAGATGGTCGACGGCGACGGCAATTTCCTCAAGGAAAGCAAACGCGGGTTCCCTACCCCGGAAGCCTCGTTCTACAAAATCTCGGGGCTCATCAAACTCTTCCCCCACTCGCGTCGCATTGCCGCCTACTACATGGGGCACCTCCCGGAAAACAAGACCAACGAAATTGAGATTATGCCCGGAGCCTTCTTGATGATGCGCCGCGAGGTATATGAACAAATCGGCGGATTGGACGAGAGCTACTTCATGTATGGAGAGGACATCGACTACTCGTGGCGCATCCACCTCGCAGGCTGGAAAAACTACTACCTTCCCGAGACCCACATCATCCACTACAAAGGCGAGAGCACCAAGAAGGGGTCGATGAACTATGTCTACACCTTCTACAACGCCATGTCTATTTTCGTCAAGCGCTACTTCTCCGGTGGCAACGCAAGGATGTTCAACGCACTGCTGCGCACCGCCATCTGGATGCGAGCCACGGCGTCGTGGCTCAAACGCATCGGCGGACGGCTGGCGGTGCCTTTGGCCGACTTTGCCGTGTCCTACGGCGGTTTCGTGCTCCTCAAGCAGCTATGGGCCTCTCAATGGGCCAACAATATCGACTACTATCCCACAGAATACACCACGGTGGTGATTCCCATCTACATCCTCGTGCTGATGGCCGCCAGCTGGCTGGGCGGCGGCTACGACAAGCCCGTGCGTCCGGCACGCATTGTCAAGGGCATGGGGGTGGGACTGTTGCTGCTGCTGGCATTCTACTCGCTACTCGACGAAGGGCAGCGCTATTCGCGCATGCTGCTGCTCTCGGGTTCGGCATGGACGCTCCTCAGCACCCTCCTCATCAGAGCGATACTCGGGGCATTCAATATTAAAGGATACGCGCTACGCGCACGCAGGCGCGAGAATGTGCTCATCATAGGTTCCGAACAGGAAACAGTTCGCGTCAAAAACCTCTACCGCTCATTGGGTATTCCCTCCGAAAAGATGATCACAGACAGTCCGCAACAGGCTCACCGACTGCAAGAACTGATACGTGTGGAGCGCGTGGACGAAGTGGTCTTCTGCGGTGCCGACATCGAACTGAAGGAGATTATCTCACTCATGGCGACCCTAAAGACCACAGGCGTAGAATACCGCATAGCACCTGCCGACGGCGATTTCGTCATCGGCAGCGACAGCATCCTCTCGAGAGAGAGTCTCTTTCTCGACGAACTGGCCACCATCAGCACCGATACCTGCCGTCGAAAGAAACGCCTGTTCGATTTCGGAATTGCATTGTTGTTGCTGCTTCTGTCGCCCATGTTATTCTGGTTCCAGCGTCGCAAGAAACACTTCTTCAGCCACTGTTTTCAAGTGCTTTGCGGTAGTAGCAGTTGGGTAGGCCACCGCGGCAGGCGTGGCATCTTCTCCCCTTCCGACATCGTCGAAGAAACCTCTCCAGAAGTACAGGAGCGTCTCATGCTCCGCTATATGCGCCATTATAAGACCTCGACCGACGCAACCATACTGTTCAGAAACTGGAACAACATATGAAAAAGACACTCATCATATTGGCTCTGCTGCTAAGTGCCATTGCCGTGCAGGCTCAACGCATCCACGGGTTTGTCTCCAGCGGCATCACCCTCTCGCAAATCGAGGGCGACGAGCTGAAAAGCTACAGCAAATGGGGCTACAGCGGCGGTGTGGGAGCCATTGCCGGTTTCGACCGCTACGGAACATGGAACATGAGCCTCGAGGCCCTCTTCACGCAACGTGGCTCCTACAACGGTTCCGGGGACCCCTACAGCCTCGCCCTGCGCCTCGACTATGTCGACATCCCACTCTTGGTCCACTATCGCGACCCCTGGGGAGGCATGCTGCTCGGCTTGGGGTTGTGCTACAGCCGACTCGTGCAGCAACCCTCTGGAAAAATGCGCTACGACCCCACCTATTTCTTCCCCGACACCAACGACATGTCATTCCTCAACAACGACCTCCAAGCGGTGGTCGACATTCGCTTCCCTGTATGGCGAGGGTTGTGGTTCAACATCCGATGGAATTACTCCCTCCTTGCCGTCAAACGCGACTGGGAATTCACCGAGTTCCGCGGCACCAATCCCGACGGCTCCCCTCGTGCCATCACATGGAAAAACAACTGCTACAACAACTCTCTTACATTCCGTCTGATATGGCAGTTTTAGCTCTTTTCCCCGGGTCGTTCGACCCCTTCACCCACGGCCACGAAGCCATCCTTCGGCGCGTGTTGCCGTTGTTCGACAAAGTGGTGGTCGCCGTGGGAATCAATTCCGAAAAAAAATACATGTTCTCCGTGGAGGAACGCATGGCGCGCATCCGCCAAATGTTGAGCGACTGTCCCACTGTGGAAGTAACCTCCTATTCCGGCATGACCATCGACCTCTGCCACCAGCTGGGCGCGAAGGTCATCATTCGCGGCATCCGCACCGCGAAAGACTTTGAATACGAGCAAACCATAGCAGCCGTCAATCGCCTGCAGGATCCCTCCATCGAAACGCTCCTCCTCCTCGCCGACCCCGAACATGTAGACATCAGCAGCACCCTCGAGAGAGAGAAACTGTCGCATCAATGAACCTCTACGACGACATAGCATACCTCAAAGGCGTAGGGCCCTCGAAAGCCAAAATCCTGGCCTCAGAACTCCATATACAAACCCTTGCCGACCTGCTCGACTACCTACCCTTCCGCTATATCGACCGCTCGGTCATCAGCACCGTCGATTCTCTTCGCGACGACGACAACTTTGTCGTTCTCAAAGGGATGGTAAACAACATGCAGACCGTTGCCACAGGCAAATTTCGCGAACGTCTGACGGTCGACTTCTTCGATTCCACGGGCGCCCTGCAATTAGTGTGGTTCGCCGGCACCAAATGGGTGCGTGAAAGGCTGAAACCCAACGTCGAATATCTCGTCATGGGGCACCCCACACTCTTCAACGGACAGTGGCAGATAACGCACCCCGAGATGGAGCCCTACTCCTATGTCGACCAAGGGGCGCGCCATCCCCTCATGCCCGTCTACAACACCACCGAGAAAATGAAGCAGCACGGCCTTGGAACCAAGGCTCTGGCCCGCCTCACCGAAACCCTCGTCGACAACCTGCCACCCATCCCCGAGAATTTGCCAGCCGACATACTGACACACTTCCGCCTCATCGGACGGCAGGAATCCCTCTCCGCAATCCACTATCCCGACTCCCGCACGCAACTCGACGCCGCTCGTACAAGACTCAAATTCGAAGAGCTCTTCTTCCTGCAGCTCGACTATCAATATGCCCACCTCCAGCGTACCACACGCTCACAGGGGCGCATCTTCCACCTTGTCGGCAACCATTTCAACGACTTCTACACTCGGCTGCCGTTCCCTTTGACGGGGGCACAAAAACGTGTAGTGCGCGAGATTAGGGAGGACCTCCGTTCCGGCCGACAGATGAACCGTTTGGTTCAAGGCGATGTAGGCAGCGGAAAAACACTCGTGGCCCTCATGTGCATGCTGCTGGCCGTCGACAACGGCAGCCAGGCATGCCTCATGGCACCCACCGAAATCCTTGCCACGCAACATTTCTACACCTTTCAGCGCATGCTCGAAGGCGTAGGCGTCAACGTCCAGCTTCTCACTGGTTCTTTGCGTCCCGCCGACAAGAAAAAAATCAAAAAAAGCCTCGCCGAGGGCACCATCGACATCCTCATCGGCACCCACGCCCTCATCGAGGACGACGTCCTCTTCCACGACCTCGGCCTCGTTGTCATCGACGAGCAGCACCGATTCGGCGTCGAACAGCGCAGCAAGCTGTGGAACAAGTCGTTGGTCCCACCACACATCCTCGTCATGACGGCCACACCCATTCCTCGCACACTGGCCATGACCCTCTACGGCGACCTTGACTGCTCCATCATCGACGAGCTGCCCCCGGGCCGCCACCCCGTGCGCACCTTCCACCGTTACGAGCGCAACCGTCCACTCGTCTTCTCCTTCCTCAAAAAAGAAATCGACGCCGGTCGCCAGGTATACATCGTCTATCCGCTCATCGAAGAAAGCGAGAAGATGGACCTCAAGAACCTGCAGGACGGCCTCGAGATGGTGCAAAGCTATTTCCCGCGGCCGCAGTACCAGACCTCGATGGTCCACGGACGCCTCACCGCCGACGAGAAAGCCTTCGAGATGGACCGTTTCAAACGTGGCATTACCCATATCATGGTGGCTACCACCGTCATAGAAGTCGGCGTCGACGTTCCCAACGCCACGGTAATGGTCATCGAGAACGCCGAGCGCTTTGGCCTCTCGCAGCTCCACCAGCTGCGCGGCCGCGTAGGACGCGGTGGCGACCAGGCCTACTGCATCCTCATGACCAAGGACGATCTCGGCTACACCTCGCAGGAGCGCATCCGCACCATGTGCAGCACCACCGACGGATTCCAGATTGCCGAAGCCGACCTCCGGCTGCGGGGTCCCGGAGACATCCAGGGACTCCAGCAAAGCGGCGCCCTCGACCTCCGCATAGCATCCATCGTCGACGACGAGCCCCTCGTGAAAGCCACGCGCGACACCGTCCACGACCTCCTCGCCGCCGACCCCACACTCTCGCGCTACCCGCTTCTGCAGCAACACATTGCCAACTCGAAAAACAAGATGCTTTGGAGCAAGATTTCATAAATTGAAAATTGAAAATTGGAAACTGAAACAAACATAACATTGGTAGCAGAAGAAGGCTCGTCGTTGTCGAGCGGCAGCCTGCGGCTATATGCGTTGCCTTACGGCTGTGTGGACCTCTACGGCTACGACCCGCTGAATCGGCGCTGCGCTGTAGGCATCATGGTGGCCAACGAGTACCGTCGGCAAGGGTATGCGCTGGCCATGCTCAATGAGCTCTCCCGCCTCGCACCCCTCACCTTCCACCTTCACTGCCTCTATGCCGACATTGCCTCCGTCAACACCGCGAGCCTCAACCTCTTCCGCAAAGCGGGATACGAAGAGTGCGGCCGTTTCAAAGAGTGGCTCGAACTGGACAGCCACTTCATCGACAACATAAGAATGCAAAAGATATTATGAACCGAAAAACAAAAATCATCCTGATTATAATCCTCACCCTCCTCCTGCTGGCCACCTTGGGGCTCTACTCCCTCCTCAACTCCCGAACCACCAACAGCGAACCCCGTCGCCTCTTCCTCCCCGAAGGCACCACCTACCAAGCCCTCTGCGACAGCCTCGACGCCTCGCGCTCCTTCCGCCTCTTCGCTGAAACCCTTGGCCTCGACGAGCGCGTCCGTCCAGGGTCGTATGTCGTTGAACCCCACATGAGTAACCTCACTCTGGTAAGAAAACTACGCAACGGACAGCAGGACCCCGTCCGTCTCACCATCGGCAAGTTCCGCACCCCGCAACAGCTCAACGAATACCTCAACAACAAGCTGATGCACAAAGACTTCAACATCCAGCTCGACAGTTTCCACCTCATCCTGCCCGACACCTACGAGGTCTACTGGACGATCAACCCCGAGCAATTCATGCAGCGGATGGAAGACGAGTACAATCGGTTTTGGACCACGGAAGTCGGCCCTCAGGGCGAACTACGGTGCGACCTTCTCGAACTCTCCGACAACGGCAATGCGCGACTGGAGACAATGATTTTGGCTTCGATAGTTGATGAAGAAACCAACAACAACGCCGAGAAGCCACTGATAGCCAGTGTGTACATCAACCGTTTGGAGCGCGGCATGCCCCTCCAGGCCGACCCCACGGTGAAGTATGCCGTGGGTGACTTCACCCTCAAGCGCATTCTCAACAAACACCTTTCGGTGGAGAGTCCCTTCAACACCTACCTCCACACCGGCCTGCCACCCGCCCCCATCTGCCTGCCCTCGAAAGCCAGCATCGACGCCGTCATCAACGCAAAAGAGACCAACTACCTCTATTTCTGTGCCTCCGACAAGATGGACGGCACCCACCGCTTCGCCGCCACCCTCGCCGACCACAACCGCAACGCCGCAGCCTTCCATATTGCACTCAACAAGCGCGGAATCAAATAGTTACATTTTTTGTGAAAAAAACGGAAAAAGGGGCCAAACGGCCCCTTTTTAAATGCTTGATAATTAGTATCAACTCCGACCCAACTCCGACCCAACTCCGTACCAACTCCTACCCATGTCCGACCACGGTCGGAGATGATACGGCGGAGGTACGGCGATGGGAGGGCGATGGAGGTAAGCATAGGGCTGTCAGGGTGGTAAAAAGGAGGTGGGTGTTAAATTTTGTTAAGGGCGAAATTGCTGGGAGAATATTGTGTCTATAATGCAAAGTCAAATGGGTTTGATGGGTTTAATGGGTTTGATAGGTTTGTTGGGTGTAGGTTGGTTGGTTTTAGGGGTTGGGGAATGTTTTTTCATGTTATATTATAAAAAAGTTGTATCTTTGTATTTTAAAGTGAAAATGAACTTTATGAGTAAATATAACAGTATTAAAACGTTAGCCATTGTGATGATGGTTTTGACGGTAGGAGGAGTTGCCTATGGGCAGTCGGCACCGACGCCACAGACGGTGTGGGACTGCCAGGAGGGAGACACGAATTACATGTGGCCGACGACGCCGTCACCGTGTCCGGAGGTGCTGGTGATGCAGAAGCACGCGCACACGCCGGTGGCGCGCTATCGCGAGAAGGGATGGGATACGGTGGTGACGTGCGAGAACCGTCAGATCGTGCTGACGTGCACGCCGAATGTGCCGGTGCAGAGGTTCAACGGTACGTACTGGGTGGACCCGATTCCGTACGATCCGCCAGACACGACGTTTGCGTTGGGTACGAGGATGCCTATTTCGACCGACGACAATTTTTCGAATTTTACGACGACGATTCCTTATCCGTTTTATTTCTTCGGTATCCAGAAAACGTCGTTTGTGCTGGGCGCCAACGGACTGGTGGCTTTCGGGCCGGTGCCGGTGACGAATACGTCGGATATGACGGGTCCGAGTTGTCCGTGGAGTTACTCGGCGGGATTGCCGTGGACGGACAACACGAGCGGAGCGCCGAGCAATCTGAACTATATGCGTGACGCAATCTACGGGGTGTATGAGGACACTTATCCGTCGCCGGGAGCGCACTCAACGGGTTTGGCGAACTGGGGCATCTACTATGGTATCCAGGACGAATATCCGTGCAGGAAGATTATCTGCTCATGGAACGATGTGCCGCAATACAGCTGCACTTCGCTGCATTGCACGTACCAGATAGTGTGCTACGAGGGTTCGAACATTATAGAGGTGCATGTGAAGTCGAGGAATGTGTGTTCGGGCTGGAACGGAGGAAACGGACTGATAGGAATCCAGAACGCGACGGGACAGCCGCAGGTGGCCAACAGCAATCCGACGGCCTCGAACGGACTGTCGCTTATCAACGGAAAACCTGCAGCGTTCTACCCGACGGGCTACAACACGTCGACACAGTCGTTTTTCAATACGGCGTTCCGTTTTACGCCGGCGGGTGTGACGACGAGCAACCACGGGTGGTACCGCATCAGGGAGGTGACAGATACGATCTGGACGGCTTTCGAGGTGGACACGACGTGGACCGAATATGAGCTGGACACGACATGGAACTCGGCGACAGAGTATGAGGTGGACACGACGTGGACAGCCTATGAGCTGGATACGACGTGGACGGATTACCGCCTGCAGCACCACACGGAGAACGATACGTTGCGCGAGGTGACGGCGAATCCGGATGCTGTGAACGATGAGGCGGGATATTTTGTGCGCATGCACGACCGCCCGGCAGAGGAGGATTATCCATGCAAGTCGCTGACAAAGTGCTTTGTGGCGCCGAAGATGCCGACGCGCTATGCTTTTTACCTGAATTTCCGCAATGCGAACGGAGACTGGTACCGGTTGGCGGACACGGTTTTCGTGGGTGTCGACACGGTGGACTACCTGAATCTGCACAGACAGGAAGCGGGAGGCGAGAAAGTGTGTGTAGGCGATACGGCGCGGATGCGAGTGGACATGAACAAGCTGCAGAAGATAAGCCATGAGGAGTGGAGTGTGTTCCGAGTGACGGGAGGTGATACGATTTTGCTTGACAATATTGTGAGCGACGGAGAGGTGCCGAGTTTGGAGAATGCCTACCTGAAGGTTGGGAATTACAGTCTGATACCGGCATTCCGTCATGTGGGGAATACTACGATTGTGGTGGACACAACTTTGCACACGCTTGCGGATACGGCGATCGTGGGCGATTCGGTGAGGGTGAGGATGGTGAATTTGTATACGCAGCAGTTGCCGGCAACGGGTTTGCAGGCGAACAAGGTTGACACGATTATAGTGCAGATGACAGCAGACTATGAGAGCGGCTGCCACAGTTATGCGACGATGATGATCAATGTGTTCCCGAATTTTGACACGGTGAACAAGGCAGGCATTTGCCGAGGGGAAAGTTATACGTGGGGTGCGAACAACGAGACGTACAGGGAGCCGAGGGAGCCGGCGAATACGTTTGTGAAGCTGAGGTCGGAGCCTGGGTGCGACAGCATCGTAAGGCTGAAGCTTGAGGTGCTTGACGTGTCGTTCACTGTGGATCACGTGGAGGATTGCAAGCCCTATACGTGGCTGAACGGGAAGACCTACACGACGGGCAACGCGGCGACGGCGTCGCAGGACACGATTGTGCTGAAGAACCGATACGAATGCGATTCGGTGGTGCAACTGGACTTTGTGATACATCCGCTGACGGCGAAGATACGTTCGAACGTGGACCATTTCACTATCGACAACCTGAGTTGCGAGTTGACGGACATCTCGATTGGCGGCAATAGCCGGGTATGGCGTTTCCCGAACGGGAGCGACCAAACGGGGCCGAGGGCATACTACACTATCCCGGCGGAGATGGATGGAGTTGAAATTATACTGATTGAAAACAGCCAATACGGATGCACGGATACGGCGAAGATATACATACCGCTGAACAAGGAGCACTTCTGGGTGCCGAATGCATTCACACCGGACAATCCGGCGGGCAACAATGTCTTCGGTTCGGTGAGCACGAAGACGTTACGCGAGGAGATGCGCATCTACAACCGTCGAGGCGAGATGGTGTTCCGCTGCGAGGGTGTTGACTGCAAGTGGGACGGCAAGGATATGGACGGCAATCCGTGTGTACAGGGAGCCTACGTCTACATCATCCGCTACACGAACGAGTTCGAGCCGAAAGACACGAAAGTTATCAAGGGGACGGTGACGCTGATTAGGTGATCAAGGTTTATGGTTTAAGGTTTAAGGTTTAAGAATTATGAAGATTGCTGTTGTTGGAGCGACGGGCTTAGTGGGCAGAGAGATGCTGACGGTGTTGGCAGAACGTGGCTATGGTAAAGAGGAGGTGATTGTGGCAGCATCGCCGAAGTCGGTGGGCAAAAAGATTGCATATGCAGGGCGCGAGTTGACAGTGGTGAGTGTAGAAGAGGCGATAGCGGCAGAGCCCGACTATGCGATATTCTCGGCAGGGGCAACGGCATCGCGCGAGTATGCGCCGCTGTTTGCCGAGAGAGGCACGGTGGTTATCGACAATTCGTCGGCGTGGCGCAAAGATGCCGACAAGCCATTGGTGGTGCCCGAAATCAACATTGCATCGGTAAAAGCGGGAGACCGCATCATTGCCAATCCGAACTGCTCAACAATCCAGATGGTACTTGCCCTTTCCGCATTGGAGCGTGAATACGGCATTCGCCGCATCGTTGTTTCGACCTACCAGAGCATTACAGGAACAGGGTTGAAAGCGGTGAAGCAACTGGAGGCGGAAGAGCGAGGGGAGAGACCTGAGGAGATGGCCTATCCCTATGCGATACACCGCAACCTGTTTCCTCACGGTGGCGACTGGTTGGAGACGGGCTACACTACGGAGGAGCAGAAGCTGGTTGACGAGACGCGGAAGATTTTCGGCGACCCGGACATCATGGTTTCCGCCACGGTGGCCCGCGTGCCGGTAGTGGGCGGTCACAGCGAGTCGGTGAATGTGGAGTTGAAGAGAGAGTTCGAGATTGACGAGGTACGTCGCCTGATAGAGGCGACGCCGGGAGTGGTGCTCTACGACGACCCGTCGAAGAACCTGTATCCGATGCCCATCACGGCCCATCACCGGGACGAGGTGTTCGTCGGACGAGTGCGCCGCGACCCGTCGCAACCCCGAACGCTGAACCTGTGGGTGGTGGCCGACAACATTCGCAAAGGTGCTGCGACGAACGCCGTGCAAATCATGCAGGCGCTGATTGAATCAAGAATCAAGAATTAAGAATTGAGAAATAAAGTGGGAAAAATATATACAGTCATATTAGGGGTTCTGTTGCTGTGTTCGTGCGGAGGAAAACAAGTGCTGATTGACGAGACACGCGAGTTTGACCGCGCCGTGTGGCAGCGCTTCACACCCGAAAGTTTCGATGTCAAAGTGGAGAATCCCGACGACTACTACCGCATCGACATAGAGGTGGTGGTGGACAGCGCGCTGATGCGCAACGAGCAACTGCCGCTGACGGTGAACATGTACAGCCCCGACGGCGAGCGCCGCATGTTCTACGCCTACATCAACCTTGTGGAGCACGGGCGCTGGAAAGGCGAGATGCAAAAAGGACGCACTAAAAAAGGACTCCGTGTGATGAGACAGACAATCCGTCCGTTCTTCACATTCAACGATAAAGGCGTCTACCGCATGGACATTGGGCAGGCCACCAGCCAATACGAGTTGGAAGGGCTCTACAGCCTGCGGCTCGACATCGAACGCACCGAGATAGATTACAAAGCCCTCGAGGATTGATAGACAGCAGCATCAACAAGAATATCGAGCGCATTGCCATGCGCCTCAAGACCATTCCCGAGACCCCAGGGGTTTACCAACACCTCGACGCCTCGGGAAAAGTCATCTATGTGGGCAAGGCAAAGAACCTGCTGCGGAGAGTTTCGAGCTACTTCTCTCACTACGACGACAAGAGCGCCAAGATAAAGATGCTGGTGAGGAATATCTACGACATCCGTGTCACGGTAGTGGCCACCGAGGTTGACGCCCTGCTGCTGGAGAACTCGCTCATCAAACGATACCAGCCGCGCTACAACTCGATGCTCAAGGACGACAAGAGCTATCCCTACCTCTGCATCACCGACGAAGAATACCCCCGGCTGCTCTACACCCGCAACCATAAAATCAAAGGGCAGTATTTCGGCCCCTATCCCAACGGACGCATCCTGCGCGAACTGCAGGACATTATCCGCCATCTGTTCCAATACCGAACATGCAACATGATGGGCAACCGTCCCTGCATGAAGCACCAGATAGGTCTCTGCGGCGCCCCCTGCGCGGGGAAACAATCGAAGGAAGAATACCTGGCCACCATCGAGAACATACGCCGCATACTGAAAGGTGACTTCGGCGAGATTGTAGAGAACATGAAAGAGCGGATGTTCGCCCTCGCCAACGACCTCCGATTCGAGGAGGCCGAGCATTTGAAACAGAAGATACACCTGCTGGAAGAATACCAGAGCCGCTCGACGGTGGTGGACACCAATGTCAAGGATGTCGACGTGGTGAGCATACTCAGCGACGAGAGATTTGCCTACGTCAACATGATGCGCATCAAGAACGGCAGCATCATCTACAGCTTCAGCAACGAGATAAAGAAACAACTCGACGAGAGCGACGAGGAAATCCTCGCCACGGTGATTCCCGCCCTCCACGAGCAGACACAGAGCACCGCCCGCGAGGTCATCCTGCCTTTCCGAGTGGCAGACATTCCGGAAGACTACATCGTTCAAAATGCCGACCCCAAAGGCGACCGGCGCAAACTGTTGGAGCTGTCGCTGCGCAACGTGGACAGTTACCAAAAGCAATGCCGCCACCAGCGCATGCTGACCGAGGGGGATGCTGCCCCACAGGCGGTAAAACTATTGGAGAAAATCCAGCGTGCCCTGCAATTGCCTTCACTGCCGATGGACATCGAATGCTTCGACAACTCGAACATCCAAGGAGCCTATCCGGTGGCAGGCATGGTGCGTTTCACCGGTGGAAAACCCAACCGAAAAGAATACCGCAAGTTCAACATCAAAACCGTGGAAGGCCCCGACGACTACGCCTCGATGGCCGAAGTTATCGAAAGGCGCTACAGCCGTTTGAAAAAGGAGAATGCCAAACTGCCCGACCTGCTCATCGTCGACGGAGGTGAAGGACAGATGGAAATGGCACGCCGCGTGCTGCGCGAACAGTTGGGACTCGACATCCCCATTGCCGGATTGGCCAAAGACGACCGTCACCACACCTCGCAACTGCTACGCTACGACGAACGGGAACACATAGCTGTGGTTCAACTCAAGCCCACCGACGCTGTCTTCCACCTGTTGGAACAGATACAGAACGAGGTGCACCGTTTCGCCATCACCTTCCACAAAGACAAGCGTTCGAAAGGCACATTTCGTACCTCTCTCACCGAAATACCCGGCATCGGGCCCAAGACCGCCCACGATTTGCTGTTGCGTTTTGGTAGCGTCAAACAGATACAGATACAGACCCTCGCCGACCTGACAGATGCCATAGGCCCGGCAAAAGCCAAAATCCTTTACGATTACATACATTCCAATTGAACACCTTCAACCTAAAATAAATCATGAACAAGAAACTCATCGTCATATTGATACTTAGCCTCATCGGCGGTAGCATCTACGCACAAAGCAAAGACAAGCGCGAGCGAAAGAAAAACCTCGTGATCAAGGAATGGAACACCAAGAGCGGCAGTTCCACGCCCTACCTCGACAACATCGTCACCTACGATGCACAAGGCCGAAAAATAGAGGAAATAGAATATGCATCCTATGGACAAAAGAGGCGTACCGTCTATGAATACGAAGGCAACTCCACAAAATGTAGCCGTCAGATTGAATACAACAGCAAGAACCACGTCTCACGCATCAAGAAATTTGAATACAACGACGACGGCACACGTCGCAAACAATACAACTACAAGCCCAACGGAAAACTTGAGAGCACGAAGACCTACGAATACAGTTACAAATGAATGTATTGGAACAGATGGCGCCCATCGGGCTCGACGACATGAGAGCCGTCCATCTGATGAATCGGGTGGATCAGAAATACCTGGCCCCAACCGGAATGCTTGAGGATATCCTCGAACGCATCGCCGGGCGCTACTATGTTCAGCACATAGACGGCAATCCCCTGTCACCTTATCGTACTCTATACTTTGACACCAACGATCTGGCCATGTACACCATGCATCACAACCAGAAACTTAACCGCCAAAAGCTCCGCGTCCGTACCTATCGTTCTACCAACACCACTTTCTTTGAAATCAAAAACAAAGACAATCGAAAGAAGACAAGCAAGGTGAGGATTCCTGTCGATGTGTCAATGTTCGACAAAGTGCTTACACTATCCGAAATATACCAATTTATCGAAAAGAACACCCCCTACCCTGTTGCAGCATTGCACCCATGCATTGAAAACCGGTTCGAACGGATAACCCTCGTTGACAAAGGCATGACCGAGCGCGTTACCATAGACAGCAACATCGTATTCCACAACCGTGCCACAGGACAGGACGCCGATATACACAAGCTCCTTGTCATTGAGGTGAAGCATTCCGCTTGCGCCCCACAATCGGACATTGAACGGACTCTCCACGAGCTCCACATTCAACCACGGCGCATGAGCAAATACTGCATCGGTACCGCACTGACAGATCCTTCGGCAAAGCACAACCGATTTAAACCCAAATTGTTGTTCATCAAAAAAATCCATACCCTATGAAACTGCTACAATTGGAATTCGACCCCTCCATCGCCGCCGAGTTTCCGCAAGGCGACCAAAGTATCGACCTCCTCGGAGTGCCCCTATTCGACGCCCCAAGTCTTTGGACCTTCCTCATCCGTTTCGGTTTCAACCTCCTCATATGCTGGATTATCACACACTTCCTATATTACAAGAAGAGTCACCGCCGCGACTACTACTTCACCTATATGCTCTTCTCCGCCACCATCTTCCTCATTCTCTATCACCTGCAGAACCTGCAGATGGAAATGACCCTTGCCCTGGGACTTTTTGCCATTTTCAGCATGATACGCTACCGAACAGAACAATTGCCCATACGAGAGATGACATACCTCTTCGTACTCATCGGTATTTCCATCATCAATGGCTCCGGTCTCACCTCCTCCTACGCTGCTTTTGTCGCCACCAATCTTCTTGTCATACTCCTCATTTGGCTCCTCGAAACACTGGGCTTTTCCAAACGTCACGGCCACAAAATCATCACCTACGAAAAAATAGAGCTCATCCGCCCCGACCGTCGCGAAGAACTCCTCGCCGACCTCCGCGAGCGCACCGGACTTGACATCATCAAGGTGCAAGTGGGAAGCATCAACTTCCTCAAGGACACAGCATTTCTCAAAGTAACCTATATCCCCGATGATCCCGAGCCCAACGACATCGACATGCTAACCAAATTCAAAGACAAATAGTTCCCCAAGCCCCTCCTTGTTGAGGGGCTTTCGTTTCAATTTTTTTTCGTATCTTTGCATTCAAAACCATCTTGCATTTTATGAGGAAATATCTGATAATCATGCTCGCGACCCTCTCTTGCGCCGCCTGCAACAACACCACAACGCGCGAATTCCGCGCCTCCGACAATCACATCGTCGCCATCTGCCAATACGAAGGCACCGACAGTCTCAATGCCACATGGCAATTCCTCGACCAAAAAGGCGAGCCCTATTATCCCGACTGTGACTCCCTGCGCGTCGTTGAGATTGGCCCCGAAGGCCATCCCATGACCGTCTGCTTCTACCTTCCCTACGCTCCCAATGGCGTATCCGAACTCTGGCAACAGTTCTACCCCAACATGCAGACCCGCTCCCACGGCAACATCGTCAACGGTCTCCGCGAAGGCACCTGGACATTCTACTTCCCCAATGGTACCCCACAGGCCGAGAGCCAGTTCCTCCACGGTCTCGAAGAAGGTCCTTACAAGGTTTTCCGAGAGAATGGAGTACCCTACTACATCGGCCAATATCACCAGGGACAGCGCACCGGCACGTGGGAAATCTACAATCCCGACGGCACTCTGGCCACCACTCAGGAATACTGAACACCGAACACCAATGATTGACCTGGGACTTGATCTTTACAGAGCCATCGGCCGTTGCGCCGACCAGCTGAACATCGACGCCTATGCTGTAGGCGGCGTGGTGCGCGACTATTTCCTCCAGCGTCCATGCACCGACATCGACGTCGTCTGCGTTGGTCGCGACCAAGGAGGCGAAGTCCATATCGGTATCGAATTGGCCAAAACTTCGGCAGAAGTCCTTGGCGGAAGTAAAGTCTCTGTCTTCAAAAACTTTGGCACCGCCAGTTTTCTCTACACCCCTGCCAATTCCAACCGCACCTACGAGCTCGAATTTGTCGGTGCACGTCGCGAAAGCTACAGCCACGACTCACGCAAACCCATCGTTGAAAACGGCACCCTGCAGGACGACCAAAATCGGCGCGACTTCACCGTCAACGCCCTTGCCGTCTGCCTCAACGAGGGTCGCTACGGCGCACTCATGGATCCCTTCGGCGGTATTCGAGACCTCAACGACGGCATCCTCCGCACACCCCTCGACCCCGACATCACCTTCTCCGACGACCCGCTCCGCATGATGCGCGCCATCCGCTTCGCCTCGCAGCTGGGATTCCGCATTGCCGACGACACCTTCTCCGCCATCTCCCGCAACGCCCATCGTATCGAGATTGTCTCCATGGAACGCATCATGGTGGAACTCAACAAAATCATACTCTCCCCCAACCCCTCCCTCGGTTTCAAGTTGTTGCAGAAATGCGGTCTCCTTCCCCTCATCCTCCCCGAAATCTCCGCCCTCCAAGGTGTCGAGACTGTCGACGGCCGTGGCCATAAGGACATCTTTTTCCATACCATGCAGGTGCTCGACAACGTCGCCTCGACTGCCGACAACCTCTGGCTCCGCTGGGCTGCCTTGTTGCACGATATCGGCAAGCCCGGCGTCAAGCGCTACGATGCCAAACAAGGATGGACCTTCCACGGCCACGAAGCCCGCGGCGCCCACATGGTCAAACGCATCTTCAAACGCCTGCGCCTTCCTCTTGGCGCCGAGGAACGCTACGTCGAGAAACTCGTCATGCTCCACATGCGCCCTATTGTCCTCTCCGAAGACGAAGTCACCGATTCCGCAGTCCGCCGTCTCCTCTTCGAGGCCGGCGACGACATCGACGACCTCATGCTCCTTTGCAACGCCGACATCACCAGCAAAAACCCAGAGAAAGTGCGCCGCCACAAAGCCAACTTCGAACTGGTGAAACTCAAACTGGTGGAGCTCGAAGAGCGCGACCGTATCCGCAACTTCCAGCCACCCGTCTCCGGCGAAGACATTATGACCACCTTCGGTATCGGTCCCTGTCGTGAGATAGGCACCATCAAGGACGCCATCAAAGACGCCATCCTCGACGGCAAAATCCCCAACGATCGCGACGCCGCCTGGCAGATGATGCTCGACATCGCCTCCTCCCTCGGCCTCAAGCCGAAAGAATGAAAAATCATTTGGCCATATCAATATTATTTCGTATTTTTGCAGTTTGAAATTATTCAACCATTTAAAACTCACAAATAGAAATGTACGAATACCTGAAAATAGAAGAAAAAGGCAATATTGCCATCATGACCATCTCCGCCCCCAAAAGCCTCAATGCACTCAACAGCGCCATTCTGGGCGAAATTGACGAATATCTTGACGAAATTGAGGGAGGCAACTTCCGCTGCCTCATCATCACCGGCGACGGTGAGAAGTCGTTTGTGGCCGGTGCCGACATCAGCGAGATGGCGCCCCTCGGCCCACAGCAGGGAGAGACTTTCGGCAAACGCGGCGCCGCCGTGTTCCGCCGCATCGAGACACTCCCCTGCCCCGTCATCGCTGCCGTCAACGGCTTCGCCCTCGGCGGAGGCTGCGAACTGGCCATGGCCTGCGACATCCGCATCTGCTCCGACAACGCCCGCTTTGGCCAGCCCGAGGTGGGTCTCGGCATCATCCCCGGCTTCAGCGGCACCGTGCGTCTCGCTCGTCTCGTAGGCATGGGCATAGCCAAACAACTCATTTTCAGTGGCAAGAACATCAAAGCCGACGAAGCCCTGCGCATAGGCCTCGTCAACGAAGTCCTTCCCCAGGCCGACCTGATGAATCGTGCTCTCGAGCTCGCCACTCAGATTGCCGCCAACGCCCCCCTGGCCGTCAGCGCCGCCAAGCTCTGCATCAACACCGAGTTCGACATGGAGGCAGAGGACGCCATTGCCTTCGAGAATCAAGCCTTCGGCATGTGCTTCAGTACCGAGGACCAGAAGAACGGCATGCAAGCCTTCCTCACCAAAGGCAAATGCGAATTTCAGGGAAAATAATCGTTTAACAATTAAATAATCAACATCATGAAAATCTGTGTTATTGGAACCGGCACCATGGCCAAAGGCATTGTGAAAGCCTTCGCCGTGAAAATGCCCGTCGTCATGAAAAGCCGCACCCAGGCCAGCCTCGACAAAGCCATGGCTTCCATCGCCAAAGGTTACGGCAAACTCGTTGAGAAAGGCAAGATGACCCAGGAGGCCGTCGACGCCGTCATGGCCAACATCGCCACCACCACCGACTACGCCACCTTCGCCGATGCCGACCTCGTTATTGAAGCCGCCGTCGAAGAGATGCAGTTGAAGAAGGATGTCTTCACCGAGCTCGACGGTATATGCAAGCCCGAGACCATCTTCGCCACCAACAGCAGCTCGCTGAGCATCACCGAGATTGCCGCCTGCACCAAGCGTCCGGCCCAGTTCATCGGCATGCACTTCTTCAACCCCGCCGACCGCATGGCCCTCGTCGAGGTCATCCGTGGCCAGCTCACCAGCGACGAGGTCTGCAAGTGCGTCGTCGACCTCGCCACCTCCATTGGCAAACAGCCCGTTGAGGTGAAGGAAGCCCCCGGCTTTGTGGTCAACCGCATCCTCATCCCAATGATCAACGAGGCTGTCGGCATCCTCGCCGACGGTATTGCCTCCGCCGAGGACATCGACAAGTGCATGATGCTCGGCGCCAACCATCCCATGGGACCCCTCGCCCTTGCCGACCTCATTGGCAACGACGTCAACCTGGCCATCATGGAGGTGCTCTACAAGGAGTTTGGCGATCCGAAGTATCGTCCCCACCCCCTGCTGCGCAAGATGGTCCGTGCTGGCCTCCTCGGCCGCAAGACCGGCGAAGGTTTCTACAAATATTGAAACCTCGGCGACCGAAGTGGAACCAAGGTTTTCCTTTGATTCCCTTCCCAAAACAACATACAAATCCCGCCCGGATATGGGCGGGATTTTTTTTTGTCCGAAAATCCTACCAACAACCTACCATCGACCTATCATCTCCTACCGTGGTAGGAGTTGGTAGGGAGTTGGGTGGGAGATGGGTGGGAGTTGATAGGGAGTTGGTGCTTAGTATCAGGCAGTTAGAAAGAGGGGAAAATGGTGGTTTTTCGAGGAAGATTCAGGATTTGTAGCGGCGGCACCAGGTGAGCTGCTTACGGGCGTAGTGCCAGGTGTTTAGTTTGATTTCTGCCACCGCGTCGGCGAGTTTTTTTGTGCCGTCGAGGACGGGGAAGAGTTCGCGGTAGCCGACGGTGCGGAGGGTGGAGAGGTGGCGGTAAGGGAGGAGCGACTCGACCTCGTCGAGGAGGCCGTCGGCCATCATCTGGTCGACACGGCGGTCGATGCGGTCGCGGAGGTCGGGCACGGTGACCACCCGCACCTCGATGTCGAAGGGGCGCGGAGCGGGTTCCTGCTCGGCAACGACTTGGCTATAAGGTCGGCCGGTCATGTAGCACACCTCGAGGGCGCGCTGGAGACGCACGGGGTTGCGGAGGTCGACACGGGCATAGTAGTCGGGGTCAAGCATCTGGAGCTGTGCGCGTTTCTCCTCGATGGGCATCTGCTGGAGGCGTGCGCGGAGGTCGGGCGTGGGGTCGGGCATGGCGGTCACGCCGAGGCGCAGGGCGTCGACATAGAGGCCGCTGCCGCCTACGGCAATGGCCACGTCGTTGTGGTGGAAAAGGTTGTCGAGCAGAGACAGTGCATCATGCTCATAGTCAAAGATATTGTAGGGTTCTGTCACCGAACGGCAGGCAACGAAATAGTGGGGTGCGGCAGCGAGTTCCTCGTCGGTGGGGCGGGCCACACCGATGCGCATCTCGCGGTAGAATTGACGCGAGTCGCAGGAGAGAATTTCGGCTCCGAACTCGCGGGCGAGGCGGATGGCCTCGGCTGTTTTCCCTGAAGCGGTGGGGCCAGTGATAACGAGGAGCTTGTTTTTCATATCTTATTCTGCAGCACCTGGTCGAACTGCTGCCAGAATTCGGGGAAGGATTTGTCGACCACCTCGGGGTGCTCAATCTGCAGGTCTGGGAAACGGAGTCGCAGGGGAGCGAAAGCCATGGCGATGCGGTGGTCGTTGTAGGTGCGGACGGGCTCGGTGGGGTGGAGGTCCGAGGGGAGGATGACCATTTCATCGGCCGAGCAGCTGACCTTGCCGCCCATGCGCTGAAGCTCGGTGCTGATGGCTTCCATGCGGTCGCTTTCCTTGAGGGCTATGTTGCTGACGCCCTTGAGGAGGGTGCGCACACCGGCAGCGGCGGCAGCCACTGCGAATGTGGGCACGAGGTCGGGACAGTCGAGGCAGTTGAACTGCACTCTTGGAATATAGTTCTTTGACTCGGGGCCTTGGATGGTGATGGAGCGCGCAGCGGAGCGGTAGGGCGAGCGCACTTCGGTGGAGCGGACGCCAAGGAGACGGAAAAAGGCGTCGGTGGCGCTGTCGCCCTGACAGGAGTCAAGCTGGAGCCCCAGCAGGCGGATGCGCAGATCGGGACGCAAGAGGGCCATGGTGTAGAAATAGGAGGCCGAGGACCAGTCGCGTTCAACAGAGACAACAGCGGCCTTGGGCCTGCGCTCGAGGGGCTGGACATAGTAGGTGCGGCCATTGGAGGAGCGGCGCACCTCGATGCCTGCCTGGCGCAAGGCATCGCAGGTCATCTCGATGTAGGGTCGCGAGGTGGGGCGTTGGGTCATGGTGAGGGAGATGCCCTCGGGCATGCGAGGCGCTATGAGCAACAACGCGCTGACAAACTGGCTGCTGAGCAGAGGGTCGACACTGACGGTGCGGCGTGTGGGGATGCCACCCTGGATGTGGACGGGAAGGAAGCCTTCTTTTTCGGTGCACTCGACACGGAGTCCCATCTGGCGGAGGGCCTCGATGAGCGGTGCCATGGGCCGCTGGCATAGGCGGTCGTCGCCGGTGAGGGTGTGGTGACCGGGCGTTATGGCCAGCAACGGCATGAGGAAGCGGGCCACGGAGCCTGCATTGTTGCAATAGTAGACCTCCGAGCCACCGCCCTCTTCTATCTGGGTCAACAACTTGCGCAAGAGGCGCGTATCGCCCGAGGTGGAGAGTTTGTTGATACGGAAGTGTCCGCCGGTGAGATGATTGATCATCAGCCAGCGGTTGCTCATGCTCTTGGAGGCGGGAAGGGTGATGCGTATGTCGTTGGTGTTCATTCGCTGATGTTGTATTGCTTGAGTTTGCGATAGAGCGAACGCTCGGAGATATGGAGGTCGGCAGCGGCCTGTTTGCGGTTGCCCTGACTGTGTTCGAGGGCACGCAGGATGGCACGACGCTCGCGGTCCTCGAGGCTGATGGCCTCGTCTTCGATGATTTCGGGGGTAAGGAACTCCTCTTCCTGGGCGAGCGGCTGAGAGACCGGGTGACTAAGTATCTGGGGCCTCGGTTGGGAGGCGAGTTGCTGCACCATCTGGCGGAGATCGTTGATTTCGCCACGCATCTCGTTGATCATCTGTCCCATTGAGAGTGCTTTGAGCAATAGCTCGCGGTCGGTAATCTGGGCTGCAGCGGCAGGGGCCGGGGTGTCGGGCACGATGACCGGCATGCGTTCGGCAGGGATGTAGGAGAGGTAGTTCTGCAGAATGTCGGGGGTGATGCTGCGCTCGGTTTCGACAACGGCAATCTGCTCAGTGATGTTTTTGAGTTCGCGCACGTTGCCGTACCACGGATAGTTCATAAGCATGGTGCGGGCGTCGTCGGTGAGGACGATGGGCGGCATATGGTATTTCTCGGCCACATCGGACGAGAATTTCCGGAACAGCAATGGGATGTCCTCTTTGCGCTCGCGCAGAGGAGGCAGGTATATGGAGAGTTGGTTGAGGCGGTAGTAAAGGTCCTCGCGGAAGCGGCCTTCGCGGACAGCCTTGACGATGTCGACATTGGTGGCGGCGACAACACGGACATCGATTTTCTGCGGCGTGGAGCTACCGACGGGGATAATCTCGCCGTTTTCGAGCACTCGCAGCAATTTGACCTGCATAGCGAGGGGCAGTTCGCCAATTTCGTCGAGGAAGATAGTGCCGCCGTCGGCCTCCTCGAAGTAGCCTTTGCGCGACCGGTCGGCGCCGGTGAAGGCCCCCTTCACATGGCCGAAGAGCTCGCTCTCGATGGTGCCTTCGGGGATGGCACCGCAGTTGACTGAGATGAGGCCGCGGCCTTGACGGACATGCTTGCGGGTGCTGTTCTCGTGGATGATGCGCGAGAAGACGTCCTTGCCCACGCCACTCTCACCGGTGATGAGGATTGAGAGGTTGGTGGGTGCCACCTGGATGGCCTTGTTGAGGGCCATGAGGAGTTTAGGGTCGTTGCCGATGATATCGTATCGTTGTTTAAGAGTCTGAATATCCATAATCAATCTATTACCCTATGTAGAGCCTGGCCGATTTGTCGGCGGAGGTCAATGAGTTGTTTTTTTTCGGCGAGAAGAAGCATCATCTGTTCGTCGTCCTTCACTTCGCGGAAGCGTCGGGCGTTGTCGTTGATGCGGTCGTTGACGCACTTGAGTTGAAAAGCGAGTATTGTCTCTTCAAGGTCGGTTTGGAGGTTATCCTCGAGGGAAGGTACAAAAATTTGCTTTTGTCGCCAAGTGTCACTGATGCGGAAGGTATCGAGCATGAGGGAGATGGCAAAAGAGCGGAGGGATTCATCGTCGACGGTAATGAAATAGGAGGCGTCGGGCGATTGGCCTTGAGCCAAGGCGTTGGCGAAATAGTCATAGATGCGCTGGCAAAGGGGGTCGGTGAAAGAGAGCTCGTCGGCCTGGAGTTTGGCAACAATGGCCTGTGCCACGGTATAACGGTATTCCTGTTTTGAACCGTCGTCGGCAGGAACAATTTGCGTGATGGTCTGTTCGCCATAGTTGAGGAGGAGCTGGATGAGATGTCGCTCGGAGGGGTCGACGGGGAGGGAAAGGGTTGAAGAGGGCTCGGGAGTGGTTGGCACAACAGGAGTACTCTGTTCACTTTGATTATTCTGCGTACTCTGGGTATTCTGCTCTTTCTTCTCATCCTCGTAGCTTTTCAGGCGGTTGCGATTGACAGCCTTGGCCAGTTCTGAAGACAAAGCTTCTTCGGGGACATCAAGCAGGTGGGCGCATTGGGCGATATACTCGGTACGTTCGATAAGGTCGGGGACGAGTGCGATGGTGTCGACCGTTTCCTTGACAAGCTCGGCTTTGCGGATGGGATCGTTCTTGACACCGTCGAGAAGAACACGCGTCTTGAAGATAACGAAATTGTCCTCATGGGTGGCGAGGTAGTCCTGCAGGGCTGTGGAGCCGTATTTCTGTGCGTAGCTGTCAGGGTCCTCGCCGTCGGGGAAGAGAACGCAGCGCACATGCATGCCTTCGGCGAAGAGCAGGTTGACGGCACGGAGGGCAGCCTTGATACCGGCCGAGTCGCCATCGTAGAGGACGGTGACGTTGGGCGTGTAGCGTTTGATGAGACGTATCTGCTCGGTGGTGAGGGAGGTGCCGCAGGAGGCCACAGTGTTCTCGACGCCTGACTGGTGCATGGAGATGACGTCGATATTTCCCTCGACAAGGAAGCACTTGTTGGCCTTGGAGATGGCGGTGCGGGCCTGATAGAGGCCGTAGAGAATCCTGCTCTTGTTATAGATGTCGGAATCGGGCGAGTTGACATACTTGGCAGCCTGTTTCTCGCTGCTGAGGACACGGCCTGAGAAACCGAGGACACGGCCTGAGATGCTGTAGATGGGGAACATGACGCGACCTCGGAAGCGGTCGTAGCTCTTATGGGTATCCTCCTTGAATATGGTAAGGCCCGTCTTTTCGAGGACGGCGTCGCTGTAGCCGTTTTTACGGGCATAATCGGTAAAGGAACTCCACTCGTCGAGACAATAGCCAAGGCCGAAATTTTTTATAACCTCGTCGCTGAGACCACGGCTGTGGAAATAGCTCAACCCGACGGCACGTCCCATCTCGTCGTTATAGAGCAGGTCGGCAAAATATTTCTGTGCAAACTCAGAGACATGAAAGAGAGCGTCGCGCTCGTTCTGGCGTTCCTTCTGTTCCTCGGTTTGTTCCTCTTCCTGAATCTCAATGTTGTATTTCTGAGCCAGCCAACGCAAAGCCTCGGGATAAGTGTAGTGCTCATGCTTCATGAGGAATTTCACCACATCGCCGGCCTCGCCGCAACCGAAGCATTTGAAAATGCCTTTGGAGGGCGATACATAGAACGACGGCGTCTTCTCGTTGTGGAAAGGGCAACATCCAATATGGTTGGCACCACGCTTGCGCAACGATACAAAGTCGCCAATCACCTCCTCGATACGGGCGGCGTCCATGATGCGTTGTATGGTTTCCTGGTCTATCATGCCAATTGGGGTGCAAAGATACGATTTTTTTTCGACATAGGGTAAAAAAAAAGCACTACCCTTTCGGATAGTGCTTATTGTGTGAAGAATCAAGTGTTTTAGTGAATCACCTCGATTGCTCCGTTGTGCTCGATATTGCCATTGTAGCCACGTGCGGAGAAGCGGTAGAAATAGGTTCCGTCGGGCATGTCGGCAGGATCCCAGAAGTCGTCATCGCTGGAGATATTCTCACGATGGAATACACGCATACCCCACTTGTTGTAGATGTCAAGGGTGTTGATGGGATAACCGAGGCCATTGACGAGATTCAAGATGACAAATCGGTCGTTGATACCGTCGCCATTGGGAGTTACCACATTGGGGAACTGGAGGAAGTCATTGATGACAAGGATGTTGTTGGCAGCGGTGTCGGCGCAATAGACGGTGTTGCCTGAAGGAGCCTGATTCTCGGTGCGGGCCACAAGACGAACATTGTAGTTACCCGAGATGTCACCCGTGTTGTATGTCGAGAAGTCGAATGTGGCATTGTTGGAGGTGAGGGTCTCGAAAGAGAGCGGGTTGTCACTGGAATACTGCAGTTCCCAGAAGTAGCGCACATTGCTGACATAGGGGGTTGTATTGGTAAAACGAACCACCGGATTGGCCACCGAAGGATAGACCGGGCTCCAAGTGAAGGAGGGTTCAGGCTTGGGGTAGACAGCGATGCCGTGGTCAGAGATGACCGAGTCGACACAGCCTTCATCAGAGATGGCATAATATTTAAGTGTGTAGATACCCTCTGCATAGGTATGAGTTGGACTCGCAAGCGTTGAGGTCACACCATCGCCGAAGACCCAGAGGTGTTCACTGGCATCAATACTCTGGTTATCGAAGTGGATAGTCATGGGATCGCACCCCTCGAAGGAGAAGGGTACCGGGATGAAGTTGGGCAGAGGCTGTTTACGTACTGCCACATTGATAGTATCGCGGGTGATGCAACGAACACTTTGCTTATCGTTAATCACACTAACCACATAAGGGATGTCTCCATGAACATCTTCGGCAGTGACAATGGTGGAGGTGTTCTCGCCAAAAGGAGACCAAAGATACTGGTAGCCTTCGGTGGCGGAATGGGCGTCGGTGGCATCGAGAGTAGCACGGTCGACACCGCAGAGCGACGTGTCGGAGCCAAGGTTGGGCTGAGGAGTCCAATATGTGGTGATGCGGGTGTTGGTATCCCAGATGCAACCGAATTCGTCGTAGACAAAGACATCGATGGGGAAGGTACCGGCAGTGTCGGGAGAGGATATCTGAGACAGCGTGGGGGTGATAGCTTCTACCTTGACGCCACGATAGTGGCCGAGGTCGTAATCATGATACTGCGGGTCGGGATTGGGTTTCCACACCAAGGAGTCGATGCCGACGGTATACTTGCAGTCGTCGTCCTGAGTGACACCGCAGATATCCATGGACCAATTGAAAATCCAGCCATTATCGATGGAGAATTTGTCGTGGACTCTGATTTTCCACGTTCCATTCAAGGGACAACCAATCAATTCGCTGAAATCGGTATAAGGGATATAGTAGTCGAGTTTGTTTAAGTGGTCACTCGGGTGTTTGGTCGTGCCACTTACAGTGTAAGTCTGGCCACCGCCGACCTGGAAATAGGCCGGTTCGGGGCCCACCGTCACGTTAGAATAACTATCAGTGAAGCATCCGCCGGCGGTAATGTATGGGCAGTTGGGGCAGGGGCGGATAGGACGTCCCACCACAGCATCGGCGCGCTCTCCTGTAACAAGGGTGTAATCGCCATTACGGGAGAAACAGTAATCGAGACCCATTCCAAAGGGATTACGCAAGGTGTCGCAACCGTTGTCGGACGTACCATTGTCAAGGGCATATCCAAGATGTGTGCCACCGCCACCCTGACCTGCACCACCAGGTTCATTGCAATCGCGAGGGTCGGTATCTCGTACTCCGTACCACAGGAACGCCTGTTGTCCGGTGGGGCAGATAATGGAGACCGTGACGTCGCCGATGTATGAGTGTTCCATATTGATACAAATGGAACAGACATCGGAAGCACGCGTGATCTTTTTGCTGGCAGGGAACTCGGTGAAGGTAACAGGAGCTTCGTAGTAGCCTGGAGGGCAACCGTCGGGAAGGAAGGTACGAATCTCATTGATTTTCGAAACGGTCTCGTTCGATTCAACTTCACGCAAAGTCAACGTTGCATCCTCACCACTGTAACCCATATTCACCGGCAGGGAGGAGTTGTTACATATGTCGGACAGCGTGAAGATGGTCTTAATGGGATTGATCGAGGTTCGGACCTTGACCGAGGCATACGTTTGGGACGTGCACCCGAACTGATCGGTGAGCGAAAGCACCATATCGTAGCAGCCGGTTTTCTGATAGGCATCATAGGTTATCTCGGTAAGGCCGTTGCCTTGGAGAGTATCTCCTTCGTTGGCCATATCCCACACAAACCTTGTTGTCGCATCGGATGGCGTGTAGTAGCCATGCTCATAGGAGTATTCACCATGACCTCTGAAGATAGCACCGTCACCCACGCAAAGATGGGCACCGACAAAGTAGTTGGTGTCGACGCGAGTAATTCCCAGCGTATCGCCATTGGCATTGATGTTCCATGTGGTGTCGTAAACCGGCACGTCACGGATGTAGGCCGTATCGTATATCACGCCATTCCGTGTACGGAAAAATGCAGCCTCAATCACAGGTTCAACCTTCTCGCAAGGGGTACCACAGTTGCCGCTCAAGGAGAAACCGGTACCGCCCTGCGAACCATCGACAGAAACAAACCTGATGGTAAGCGCACCACTGGTGTTGGTGGGAGAGACAAATATTTCCTGTCCCTCATAGTGACCCGTGCAATTGTTGATTTTCGTACGGATAGGACTGCTCGTGCTCGGACCGTCATAGATATATAGCGTATCATGGCAGTCGATGTCAAGCTCCAACAGTTTAAGGAAGAACCTGTAAGAGCCGCAGGCAGAAGTTACCGTGACATGATAATCGCCGGGAACATAACGTCCATTGCCACCATTGTCAAGGACCGTCACAGCATTCGCCGTGTCAAAGGCTATTGTTTGTCCATTGGAATTGGCGTCCAACGTGACCGTGGACATCTGAGCATTTGCCGATGCAAACGACAGCATACCTATTAATAATATAAGACCTATCTTTTTCATGGCTTATCTGTTTATTCCGTTTTTTCTTGTCATTTCATCCGCCATACTATGCATATCCTCTATCGAACGGAGCACCAGATAGGGATGAGCCGATCTGGGTGTGGCGAAACAAAGAGTCTTGTCTCCATGAGGATACTTCAGTTGGAATTCTTTGAAGTTATATGCATAATAACTCAGCGTATTGAGGTTGACGACATAGTTGCCACTCAAGAACTTACCCGTAAGAACATCCTTAACCTCCGAAATCTGGAACAGATCGGCTTCAGCAGGAACCGTGTCCGACTCGTAGAAGGCTGCCTGGGCAACAGCGCAACGCCATTCAAATTTGTATGCTGCTACCGTCTGATAATGCTCCATTTTGGCTCTGTCATTCCCAAAATAGGGCAACATTAGCGCCTCGCAATCTTGTGCCTTTATCCCTGTTGCCGTCAATACAAGAGCGGCTATCAATATCATTTTCTTCATTTTCTTTTCGTTTTTAATACGACATTTTTTCCCTTTTCTACAATAAAGAGTACGAGGTGCCTTTTTTGGCTCACACTTTAACAATTTTTATGAATTTTTAACGCTTTTACGGCGCAGGTGGTTAACCAAAGCCATCAGGAAGCCGAGGGCAAGGAAGCCTCCCGGAGGCAGAATCATCATCAGCATGCCGTCGGCTCCACCGATAAGTGACTGACCGAAAATGCAGCCCGTGCCGAGCAATTCGCGCACCATGCCGATAAGAGTCAGTGCCCAAGTGAAACCAAGGCCCATGAAGATACCGTCAAGAGCCGAGTGCCACACACCGTTTTTCGAGGCAAAAGCTTCTGCGCGGCCAAGGACAATGCAGTTCACCACGATGAGGGGGATGAAGAGGCCGAGTGTCTCATACATATCAGCCATATAAGCCTGCATGACCATTTGGACGATGGTGACGAAGGTGGCAATGACCACGATGAAAGCCGGGATGCGCACTTTGTCGGGGATGACGCTCTTGAGGAGGGAGATGACAATGTTCGACATCAGCAGCACGAAAGCCGTGGCCAGACCCATCATCATGCCATTGACAGCCGAGGTGGTGGTGGCCAGCGTGGGGCACATGCCGAGAATCAAAACCCAAGTGGGGTTCTCTTTGATAAGACCGTTTTTGATAATATCCTTTGCGTTCATAGCAATGTCTCCTTATTCGTTGATTTTAGTGAAAATACTGTAGGCGTCGTTGATGGCGGTGAGGAAGGCGCGCGAGGTGATGGTCGAGCCGCTGATGGCATCGACATCTCCTCCGTCCTTCTTGACGGTGAGGGCCGTCGAGGGGTTGCGTCCGATGATGGAGCCTTTGCCGTCCTTCTGGAACCACTCGCCAGCCTTGGCGCCAAGACCCGGGGTCTCGTGGCTCTCGAGGATACTGTAGCCATAGACATTTCCTTCTTTGTCAAAGCCTACCATCACCTGGAGATGGCCGCCGAAACCGTTGTCATTGCCTGCCTCGACGGCGGCACCAACGACATTGCCCTGGGCGTCGTATGCAATATTACATTTATTGCCGTCTATATCCTTTGCCTCAAGCTTGTCGAAGTCGGGCAACACAGCCTTGATAGCAGCCTGCACCTTGGCTTCCTGAGCCTGGGCGATGGGTTCCTCGGTGACCCCATTGATGGCAGCCAATGCGAAGGCGGCCACCAGTGCGATAGCGGTCAGCGACAAGAGCATATTGATTAATGTGGATTGAGCTTTCTTTGCCATAATCATTCAGTTTTTATCGGGTTTAACAAGCAAAGCGTTGGGGTTTGCACCAGCGGTTGATGAGCGGAGTAACGCTGTTCATCAGCAGGATGGCGAAGCTGACACCTTCGGGATAGGCGCCCCAGTTGCGGATGATGATGGTCAGCAGGCCGCAACCGAAGCCGAAGATGAGCTGGCCGCTCTTGGCCATGGGGCTCGTCACCATGTCGGTAGCCATGAAGCAGGCTCCAAGCATGATACCACCGGTAAGGATTGTCATCACGGGATCCATATAGGTCTCAGGATCCACCAGCCACAAGATGCCGCTGAAGATGAAAGCGGTGCCGATAAAGGTCACAGGGATATGCCATGTGATGATTTTCTTCCAGCAAAGATAGGCTGCACCGAGAAGGATGGCGATAGCCGACACCTCGCCCAACGACCCGCCAATATGTCCCAGGAAAGCATCCAAGAAGGTGACTCCCTCGGGCAGGGCGCCCTCCTTGAAGGCTCCCAGCGGGGTGGCACCGGTGGCCACATCGAAGTCCATCGGGAACAATCCGCCCACCTGGGGCCAAGTGGTCATCTGCACAGGGAAGGAAATCAGCAGGAAGATACGTCCCACAATGGCGGGGTTGAAGGGATTCTTGCCCAAGCCGCCGAAAGCCATCTTAGCCACTCCGATGGCCACCAGGGCACCAATGACGACAATCCACATCATGTCCACCGTGGCGGGCACGTTGAAAGCCAACAGCAAACCGGTGACAACGGCCGAGCCGTCGCAGATGGTGCTGGGCACCTTGAGGATGAATTTCTCTATCAGCCACTGGAAAAGCACACAACTCGCCACAGCGATGATGCTCACCAACAGAGCGTTGATGCCAAAGTAGGCTATGGCCACCAGCAACGCAGGCACCAAGGCCGCATTGACGCGCCACATGATTTTCTTTGTCGACTCGTCACTGTGCACGTGGGGCGAGCCAGATATATTTAATAGATTCATATTATAATAATATTTTCAAGGTTATTTTTTTGCGGCCATCATGGCGCGGACTTTGTTCTTGCCGAGGCGAATCTCGTCGGTCAGGGGTTTGTTGGCCGGACAGCTGAAGAAGCAGCAGCCGCACTCGATGCAGTCAAGGATGTTGTGCTCCTTGGCCTCTTCAATGCGACCGTTCCTCACCAGCGCCGAGAACAAGTAGGGCTCCAGTCCCATGGGGCAGGCATGCATGCACTTGCCACAACGGATACAGGCCGTCTCGGGATTGCGACGAGCTTCGTTCTCGTCCATGACGAGCACGCTCGAATTGCCCTTGACCGTCGGGGCGTCGAGGTTCACCACGGCTTTGCCCATCATGGTGCCGCCGCTGATCACCTTGCCTGTGGTGGCAGGCAACTCGCCGATAGAATGCTTGATGATGTCGTTGTAGGTGGTACCTATGCGCACAATGTAGTTGTGCTGCGAGGGCAGCTTCTTGCCCGTCACGGTGAGAATATTTTCGATGAGAGGTTTGTTCTTCTGGATAGCCTCATAGACGGCAAAGGCAGTGCCGAGGTTGCTCACCACGCACCCCACGTCGATGGGCAGCTTGCCACTGGGCACCTTGCGCCCCGTGACGGCGTTGATAAGCTGTTTCTCGGCGCCTTGCGGGTACTTCACCTTCAAAGGCTCGACAATGATGCCCTCGAACTGCTTGGCCATCTCCTGCATCTTGGCAATGGCCAGCGGCTTGTTGCTTTCGATGCCGATGTAGGCGTTGGGCACTCCCAGAGCCTTCCTCAGAATGCTCACACCGATGCACACCTCCTCGGCATGCTCCATCATCACGCGGTAGTCGCTCGTCAGGTAGGGCTCACATTCCGCGGCGTTGATGATAAGATATTCGGCCTTCTTGCCTTCGGGCACATTGTATTTGATGTGGGCAGGGAACGTGGCGCCGCCAAGGCCCACAATGCCCATCTCTTTCAGCTTGTCGACAATCTGTTTCGGCTCAAGCGTGCACTCGCGCTTGATGTCGGGCGTGCGGTCGATGGTCTCCATCCACTCGTCGCCCTCGACATTGATGTAAACCGCAGGCTTGGCCAGGCCAAAAGCGTCCTTGCAGGGCTCCACCTTGGCCACGGTACCGCTCACCGGAGAATGGACATTGGCGCACATGAATGCCTGGGCTTCACCAATAAGCTGACCCACCTTCACCTTGTCGCCCTTCTGCACCACCGGGGTTGCGGGAGCGCCGAGATGCTGGTTCATCAGCACCACCATCTGTGCCGGAACGGGCATCACTTCGATGGCGGCATCGTTGGATATCTTGTTTTCTTCGGGGTGGACACCACCCATTTTGAAAGTCTTCATCTCTTCAAATTGAAAGTTGAAAGTTGAAAATGAAAATTAATTGGCGGGCGCGGCTTGCGGAGCGGGGGCAGGCGTCTCTGCAGGCTTCGGAGCCTCGGGCTTCTTGGCGGGAGCCGGGAAGTTGACGTCGGTGATGGCGTGCACCGGGCATTCCAACACACACTTGCGGCAAGCCTTGCACTTCGTGTAGTCGATGTAGGCCACATTGTCGGCCACCGTAATAGCCTCGAAGGGGCACACCTTGGCGCACTTGCCGCAGCCGATACAGGCGTTCTTGCAGGTCTTCATGGCCACGGCACCCTTTTCCTTGTTGATGCAGCGCACATAGACGCGACGACCTTTGTTGCCCTTGTTGCGCAACTCGATAACACGGCGCGGGCAAGCCTTGGCGCAGGCACCGCAGGCCGTGCACTTGTCCTCGTCGACGACGGGCGTGCCCGTCTCGGGATCCATGTGGATGGCATCGAACTGGCAGGCGGCCACACAGTCGCCACAACCCAGACATCCGAAGGGGCATCCATTCTCACCGGTATACACCGTGTTGGCAAAAGCGCAGCTCTTCAGGCCGTCATAGTTGGAGCGACGGTTCTCGCCGCAGTTGGCCGGACGGCAACGCACCACGGCCACCTGGGGTTCGCCCTGCTCAACAGCGCAACCAAGGATCTGGGCAATTTTGGCAGCCACAGCGTCGCCACCAGGGGCGCAACGCAGACCCTCCAGACTGTGCTGAGCCACACAAGCCTCGGCAAAAGCACGGCAGCCGGCCTTGCCGCAGCCACCGCAGTTGGCGCCTGGCAGCACCTCAGCCACCTCGTCGATCATCGGGTCTTCGACCACCTTGAATTTTTGGGCTACAAAATAGAGCACCACGGCAAAGAAGGCGCCGATAACGCCTAACACCAATACCGCAATCAAGATTTGTTGAGTCATGTTATTATTTTGTGTTTTAGGTTTTCTACTCTGTTTTTTACTGCATTATTTTTTACAATAAGCGAGTGCAAAAATACATAATTTATATTAAATGGCCAAATTTTTTTTTCCACACCCGTTGACAAGGTCCCAAATCGCCCCCTCCGAAAAATTGAAAAATGAAAATAAAAGCCATTTTTTTAACATTTCCAACTAACTGATTCTTAAGACCAACTCCGTATCAACTCCGACCCATCTCCGTACCAACTCCGACCCATTTCCGACCACCGTCGGAGATGGTACGCCGGTGGTACGGCAACGGTACGTTTTTGCACCCTCGGACATCCCTTTTCGAGGGATGCCGAAGCTTGTCTCGACACCCCGAAGAAAAAAAAATTTTGCCGATTGAAAAAAAGTTCGTAATTTTGTCTCGTCAAAATAACACAGAATTAATATGAACAAAGTTGTTGTTGGTTTCGATTTTTCTTCGGGTTCGGCCTATGCCGTCGACCTCGCCATCGACATCGCCAACCGTTGGCAAAGCGACATCCGGCTGGTCTATGTGAAAGAAAAAAAGGAGGACGAAGCACCCATCCGGGCCGAAATTGAGCGCCGCAATGCCGGTGTAGCCCACCTGCTGAACGGCATCAAGTTGGAATATGTGCTGCGTCAGGGCAATCCCGCCGAAGAGCTGGCCGCACAGGCCCGCGAAGACGACGCCGCGCTCCTCGTCGTGGGCACCCACGGCATGAGCGGACAGAAGAAAGGTCTCCTCGGCCGCAACTCCTATCGCACCGTCGAACTCTCGCCCGTCCCCGTGCTCCTCATACGCGAGGACTTCAACTTCAACAAAGCCCTGGAAAACATTGTCGTGCCGCTCGACAGCAGCGACGACACCCGCCAGAAAGCCGGCCAGGCGGCCCTCTTCGCCAAGACTTTCGGCTCCAAAATCCACCTTCTGGGCCTCTACACTTCCACTTCCCCCAGCATCCGCCAGGTGGTGAAGAACTATGTCACCATGGTGCAGCGCTACCTCGACAACAATGGCATCGAATACTCCACTGAATATGTCGCCGTCAAAGGCAATGTCACCACCGACACCCTCGAATATGCCGAGAAGGTGCATGCCGACATGATAGCCATCATGACCGAACAGGAGAGCACCCTCTCCAACCTGCTCATGGGCACCTTCGCACAGCAGATGCTCACCCTCTCTACCATCCCCGTGCTCACCGTGCGTCCCAAACAGGTTCTCGCCGACACCGCACAATACTAAATTCCACGGAATGAAGAAACAGACACTGCCCATACTGGCCTTCCTTGCATTCGGACTCCTGGCCACAGCGCAGACCGGACGCGTCACCGTGGTGGGCGATGTGTCTGTCAACGACATGGTTTCACGACACGTGGAACTCAACAACCGCGTGAAAACCATGCCCGGTTTCCGCGTGCAGATAGCCTCCTTCTCCGGCACCAACTCCAAGACCAGCGCCTTCAACCTCCGCGACCGGTTCATGATCGACTATCCCATGGTGCAGGCCTATATCGTCTATGACGAGCCCAACTTCAAGGTCAAGGTCGGCGACTTCCGCACCCGCCTCGAAGCCTACGCCTTCTTGCAGGAAATCAAGGAAGTGTACAAGGGATACATCATCAAGGACAACATCTACGCCGAACCTCCCACCCTCGAGGATTATGCCCCGGACGATTGGGAGAACGAGATGGAATAAATCATACGAACAATGCCGTCGGCATGGAGCAAGACTTTGTGCATATCGTCTATCCATCTACAAACAAAATAGGGCTGCCCCTTTCGATGCAGCCCTTCTTTATATCTACCTGATGATCCATTGTCCTATGCTCACTACAACCAAACGCGCAAACTGGACATAATTCCTAATTCAGTCGCACCATAGTAGTCACCACCACACCGGCGGTCTGCTCCCCTTCGAGAAGGATATGCATGCGACCCCGGTCGGGACCTTCCGCATCACCGTGGAAACTCACCTTACGGCCATCAAGCAGCATACAGTAGCCCAGGATGGAATTACTACCCATTTCATATTCAAGCACAAGCGAACTCAATACCATCTGAGAAAGGTAGTTCTGAAGGTCGCCGTCCCAAACAATAGGAACCATCTCGGCCGTCTCCTGCGCCAAATCGCAACGCCAATAGGACGTAGGAATATCGGCAGAATGGTCTACAACATAGCCCACGCCGTCGCGATAGTCGGTGGCGTCGCTGGGATAGTGGTCGGGCAGCGGCTTGTAGCTGAGCGACTGCCGCTCAGAATCGAATGTAAAAATCCGGTATGGGGTCCCCTGTCCACCAGTGATAAACGAGAATACGGTGCCATAGAACAATGGTTCGGCGAGACCCGTGTTGCTTATATCAGTCATACTATTGATTTCGCTATTAAATTCCACCGAAGCCACCTCCTCATCGGCCACGGCATGACCGCCCGAAAGGTGTACTCTACAGAAAGAAAGACGGTATCTGGTATCCGACCATTGCTCGTTTTTAAAGGATTCTAAAGGGATGTAAATCTGTCCATCGATGCACACCATCTTACTGGCATACGTCTCCCACCCTTCGGGATACATCTCCGACGAGACCTGGATAGGAATAATCTGGAGTGTGTTGGTATTGATGATATACGGCTCATGACCGCCACCATAGTCGAGCTCGCTCCCGATATGCACCCCGTCCTTGAGGGGAAAGATATTGAACGCCCAGATACTGGTAGGCGTGACGGTGCTCACCTCGATACTATTGCCACGGTCTTTAAGGCAATACATTTCCAACTCACTATTTACCGTAAAGAGGTCTTCTCCAATGGGTTCACAACGTCCACGGAAGTACTGCGCGGTGTTTTCCTGAAAATCCCGGCCACCATAGGGGATTTGGCCCCAACTCCAATCGAAGAGCGCCCCGTCGGTGAGCCTGACAAGGTAGTTGCGGGTCCAGTCCTCGCGCCTCAGGAGATCCTCCACCTCCCGGCGGAGGTCAGGATTCTCAATGGAGTCGATCGTAGGGCAGACAAAATGGCATTCCTTCAGCCAAAGCCATTTCTCGCCAAAAGGAATCAACTCCCGTATGGAGAGACGCACTCGGGCGTTGACTTCATGCGACACAGAATCGTTCTCAGCCCTCACCTCTATCGTGTACTCCACCTCCTCAAGGATACCTTGTTCGTTGACTTTGTAGAGCATAGACAGCACATTAGCCTCTTTGGCGTCGGTAGAAGGCTGTCCCAACGCCAACATCTGGGCACCTGCAATGTCGGCTTTCTTAAAATCAATACCGTTGATATGGAAATCCTCTTCCTTACTGCAGCCAGACAGAAGAAACACAATTGACAACAAACTAAAAATCAAATACTTTTTCATGCTTTCGTTTTTTATTTGATTGATTGAATGATGGTGCAAATATACACTTTTTTTTTGAACGAGGAAAAAACATCAAACAAATAATTCGGCAGCGATGCCGTCCGCATGGAGCAGTCCCTCTTTCGTCGGTTCGTAATGATTGTCTTTCAGAACTATCCATCCGAAATCCACATAACGTTTCATTCCATGGTGCAACCTTTTTTTGTACTTGTCGGGTACCAGGTCGACATCAAGCCCACGGGTGGTGCGCAACGATGTCATTACCATCTCGTTGTATGCATCGGCTTCGGTGAGAATTTCCTCTTCGACAGAGCCATCGGGCTTGTTCCACCTCCGGCACCGACCGTCGAAGCTATGGGCGCCGGGGCCCAAGCCGAGGTACGGCGTGCGGTCCCAATAGCGGCTGTTGTGGCGCGACTCACAGCCCGGACGAGCGAAATTGCTGACTTCATATTGATGGAAACCGGCATTTTCAAGTTGTTTGCACACAGCATGATACTGCCGCACCACCTCCTCTTCGCCGGGCAGCACTACCCTACCCTGCTCCACCTGCCGCGCCAACGCGGTGCTTTCCTCGACGGTAAGCGCATAAGCCGACACATGGGATACTACATCCGGAATATCAATGGATTCTGGAAACACCGGAAGTCCATAGATGAAATCAACGCTGATATTGTGGAAACCCACGCGGTAGGCGTTTTCGACGGCCTCCATTGCCTGCCGCGACGTATGGCGACGGTTGAGCAGTCGCAGCATCCCGTCGTCGAGGCTCTGGATGCCGATGCTCAACCTGTTGACGAATTGTAACTCATGGAGTCCTTGCAAATAACCAAGGGTTAAATCTTCAGGATTGGCCTCCAGCGTCACCTCCTCCACCTGCGAGAGGTCAAAGCATTCATGCAATGCATTAACAATACGTTCCAACTCGCCAACAGGCAGTATGCTCGGGGTGCCGCCACCGAAATAGACGGTCTTGATTGGATGGTCCTGCTCGCCGCGCCGCTGCCGCATCTCCATGATAAGGGAATCAACATAGGTAGACAAGCCTCCCTCTGCCCTTACAGGCTTCGAATAGAAAGCGCAGTAAGTGCACTTGCGATGGCAGAAAGGAACGTGTATGTAAATCACTTCTTAGTTCTTGCCTTTTAGCTCCCTAAAAGTTGGTCTGCTGCCGCATAGGGGCTAATCTTGTTCTCGAGGATGTCCTTGCTCAGGGCCTCGATGCGTTCTTCAATGCCAGGGGCGCTGTAGAAACGCTCGCGCAGGCCGTTCTCGATGGCCTCGGTCATGATGCGGAGGTTCTGCTGTTGCCGTTTCTGATAGAAGTAACCATTTCCCTTTGTGAACGTTACATAGTCCATCACCGAGTTCCAAAGGTCCTCGATGCCCTCCTTGGTGTAGGCCGAGCAGAGAGTTACCTTGACTGTCCAGCCGCTCTCGGGCATGGGAAAGAGATGCAAAGCGTTGCGGAACTGCGCCGCCGAAAGCTCGGAACGCTGGCGGTCGAGTTCGCACTTGTTGATGCTGATCATGTCGGCCATCTCCATGATGCCGCGCTTGATGCCCTGCAGCTCGTCGCCGGTATTGGCCAACTGCAGCAGCAGGAAGAAGTCGACCATCGAATGGGCCGCCACCTCGCTCTGTCCAACACCCACAGTCTCAACAATCACCACGTCGAATCCCGCCGCCTCGCAGAGGGTGATGATCTCGCGCGTCTTGCGTGCCACGCCACCCAGACTCCCCGCCGAGGGACTGGGGCGGATGAAAGCGTTGGGGTCGACCGAAAGCTCCTCCATGCGCGTCTTGTCGCCGAGGATGGAGCCTTTCGAGCGTTCACTGCTGGGGTCGATGGCCAGCACAGCAACCTTATGGTTGTGAGCCGTGAGCATTTTCCCCAAAGCCTCGATGGTGGTGCTTTTGCCGGCACCGGGGACTCCCGTGATGCCCAGACGAACACTCTTGCCGCTGTAGGGCAGGCAACGCTCGATAATCTCCTGGGCCTTCTTCTGATGCTCGAAACGGGAACTCTCCACCAGTGTGATGGCGCGGCTCAACAAGGTGCGGTCGCCATGCAGGATGCCGCTCACCAGCTCCTCCACCGAAGGCTCCTGCCGGCGCAAGGCACGCATGCGCTCCACATAGCTGCTGCTCACCTGGTCGGGCTGCTTGACGCCGGGCGCCACACTCAGCGCCGAATCATATTCAAAGTTGCTGTAAAGATGCTTGTCGTCCATATCAAAAATAATAACGCAACACGAGACAAATTATTGCGCCAAAGAAAATAAAAAAGGCTCACCTTGCAAGTGAACCTCTTTTGGTAGCGGGAATCAGACTTGAACTGATGACCTCCGGGTTATGAATCCAGCGCTCTAACCAGCTGAGCTATCCCGCCATCATCTGGGCCTCTATCGGTCTCAAAAGCGGGTGCAAAAGTACTAACATTTCCCGACATGGCCAAATTTTTTTGCAAAAAATATTGTAACAAAATAATTATCAACAAGAAACATCATCAACAGAACATCATTTTTCTATCACAAAACCAGACAAAACACCACCAACAGAGTCACATTTGGCACCTGTGACGGAGGCGAGGGTGTTGACCTGGCCGGTGAGGCGGAGGTAGCCGAGGAGGGCGAAGATGAGGGCCTCCTTGTAGTTGACAATCAGCGCGTCGGGGACGGTAATCGACACCTCGGGGCAGTATTTGCCCACGAGCTCGAGCAGGTAGCTGTTCCAGGCGCCGCCACCGGTGACGAGGAGGGTCTTAACCTGCTGACGCTCAACGATGCGTGCAATCTGTATGGCGATGTGCGAGGTGACGGTGGCCAGGGCGTCGCGCACCTGCGGCGTGGAGGGCGAGACGCCGAGGAAAGATTTCACCAAGGGCCAGAACTGACCGACAAACCACTCCTTGCCGAGCGACTTTGGCTCGGTAACGGCGTAATACTCAAGCCCATCCAATTCGTGCAGCAGGCAGGTGTGCACCTCGCCGCCACGGGCGTTGCGCCCCTTGTCGTCGTAGGGATAACCCAGCATGGCGGCCAGGCGGTTGAGCGCCATGTTGCAGGGACAGATATCGAAAGCAATGCGCTTGCCGTCAGCACGATAGGAAATATTGGCGATGCCGCCGAGGTTGAGGCAGGCATCATACTCGCCGAACAGCAGCTCGTCGCCTATGGGCACCAGCGGCGCCCCCTGTCCGCCGAGGGCCACATCGAGGGTGCGGAAATTGGACACCACCGGCAGCCCCGTCTCGGCCGCAATGGCGTCGCCATCACCTATTTGCGTGGTCATTCCCAGTTGAGGTTGGTGGAAGATGGTGTGGCCGTGCGAAGCGATGGCCTCGGTACGTTCCTTGCCCTGGAGAAACTTGTTGATAGTCTGACCGAAAAGGTGACCCAGTTCGACATTGGCGAGGGCGTATTCATAGGCCGAAGCGTTCTCGAGCGTCGACAGGCGGCGGCGCCAGTCGTCGAGATAGGGGTAGGTCCCGGCCGCCACAATACGGTAGCCGCGAGCGTCTATGTCACACAGTGCCAAATCGATGCCGTCGAGCGACGTGCCCGACATCAGTCCCAGAATCTTCATCTCTTTATCTGTCTAAAATCCGCTGCAAAGATACTAAAAAAAATTAAAACACCTGCTCTTCTTGTGATCACCCGGCCCCGGGGTGGGGAGAAAACAGCCCCACCTACCCATCACCACCCTACCACCGCCCTATCATCTCCCACCATGGTCGGACATGGGTCGGAGTTGGTTGGGAGATGGGGGGGGTGGTAGGAAGATGATACTAAGAATCAGCCTGTTGCAAACGGCAAAAAAGGGACGTTTTTCGGAGTTTTTCAAAATTTTGCACAAGGTTTTATAAACAGTTGATAGCAAGTACGATAGATTCCGGAAGCAAGATTTTTTATAGAAAAAGGGCGATGATTCAAAAAAAAGTCGTAAATTTGCATTTTCGATTTATTGTACGGAAACGATATAAAAAATTAACTAAAAACGTTATAACATGAAGAAAATCATCAACACCCCCAACGCCCCCGCGGCCATTGGTCCCTACAGCCAGGCTGTGCAAGCCGGCAACACGCTCTACATTTCGGGCCAGATTCCCATCAACCCCGCCACGAAGACCGTTCCCGAGGGTATCACCGCCCAGACCGAGCAGGTGATGCAGAACATCAAAGCTATCCTCGACGAGGCCGGCTACACTTTCCAGGATGTGGTCAAATCGACCTGCCTGCTGGCCGACATGGAGTATTTCAAACCCATGAACGAGGTCTACGCCAAATATTACAACACCGACTGCCCGGCCCGTGCCGCTTTCGCCGTGAAGGGTCTGCCCATGGGCGTGCTGGTGGAAATCGAGACCATCGCCGTGAAGTAAAGCCGACGGGATGAAACTGCGCACCATCACAATCGCCTTGCTGTCGGGGATGCTGCTGTCGTGTGGCGGCGGGCGGCCCGAGCTGCCGGAGCTCCAACTGAGCGCCGACGGGGAGATTGTGTGGGAAGGATGGACCACGGCGACCCTCGTCGCCGGAGGCGACACGCTGGACGGCCGCATCCACTATCGCGGCGGCATCTCGGCGGGCTACCCCAAGCACTCGTTAGCGCTGAAACTCGACGAGCGGTATCCGCTCTGCGGCCTGCCGGCCGACAAGGACTGGATCCTGAATGCCAACTACATCGACAAGACCTTCATGCGCCACAAACTCTGCTACGACCTCTTCCGCCTGATGGACGAGGAGGTGAACCGCGCGCCGCTGTGCGCCTACGCCACCCTCACGGTCGATGGACACGGGCAGGGGCTCTACGTGGTGATGCAGAAGATGGACGCCTCGACCCTCGGCATCGACAAGGGAGACAGCACGTCGGTGATTTTCAAGGAACCGCCGGTGATGTACGACGAGCGCATCGTGCCTCAGGACCCCGACAACTACTACCAGCAGACCTTCCCGAAGAAGCGCAAGGACGACCGTACCGCGCAGGCCGAGGCCATCGTCGCCTTCCTGCAGGACAGCCCTGACGAGGTGTTCCGCGCCGAGGTGGGCCAATGGTTCGACCTGAAGAACATAGCCGACTGGCAGCTGCTGCTCCTGCTGAGCAACAATGCCGACGGCTTGCGGAAGAACTTCTTCCTCTACAAAGTCGGCGACGCGACGCCCTACCGTGTGGCGCCGTGGGACTACGACCACTCCTTCGGGCGCGACGGCGACAACGAGCCCAACATGCTGCGCGACACTGTGGACTGCAACCGCGCGGTGCTGCTGCGCCGATTGTGGCAGTGGCCCGAATACCGCAGCCAGGTGGCCCGGCGCTGGCAGCAGCTGCGGACAGAAGGCCTCTTCACCGAGGCCACCCTCAACCGCATGATTGCCGACAATGCAGCCCAGATAGAGGCCGCCGTGAAGGCAAACGAGCTGTTGTGGCCCGTGGACAACGACATCTACTACGACGCCAACCACTTCGACGCCGAGCTCGACATCATGCGCGAGTTCATCGGTCGCAACATCGAACGATTGGACACCCTGTTCAACAGAATACTTGAAAACGAAAAATCATAATTAACAACACACAAACATAATGGATTTTAGCTACACCAAACAAGAAGAACTCTTCCTGCAGATGATTCGCGAGTTTGCAGAGAAAGAGGTGAAGCCCCTCGCCGCCGAAGTCGACGAGGAGGAGCGTTTCCCCATGGAGACCGTCCAGAAGATGGCCAAAATCGGCCTGATGGGTATTCCCATCCCCACCCAGTATGGCGGCGCCGGCGGCACCAACATCATGTACGGCATGGCCGTCGAGGAGCTGAGCCGCGTCTGCGCCACCACGGGCGTCATCCTCTCCGCCCACACCAGCCTCTGCTGCGCCCCCATCCTCGAGGCCGGCACCGAGGAGCAGAAGATGAAATACCTGCCCAAACTCGCCAGCGGCGAGTGGATTGGCGCCTTCGGTCTCACCGAGCCCAACGCCGGTACCGACGCCGCCGGCCAGCAGACCATCGCCGTCGAGGACGGTGATTACTGGGTGCTCAACGGCAGCAAGATTTTCATCACCAACGGCTCCTACGCCAACGTGTTCATCATCATCGCCATGACCGACAAGAGCCTCGGCACCAAGGGCGAAGGAGAAGAAGATGGGTATCCGCGGCAGCGCCACCACCGAGCTTATCTTCGAGGACTGCCGCATCCCGAAGGACCGTCAGCTGGGTCAGCTGGGCAAAGGCTTCGGCCTCGCCATGAAGACCCTCGACGGTGGCCGTATCGGCATCGCCTGCCAGGCCCTCGGCATTGCCCAGGGCGCCATGGACGAGACCGTCAAGTACACCAAGGAGCGCAAACAGTTCGGCCGCTCGATCAGCCAGTTCCAGAACACGCAGTTCCAGATGGCCGACCTCGAGACCAAGGTGCAGGCCGCCCGTCTGCTCTGCCGCTCGGCCCACTACAAGAAAGACCACGGCATCCCCTACTCTGCCGATGCCGCCATGGCCAAGCTCTTCAGCGCCGAGACCGCTATGGAGGTGACCACCAAGGCCGTCCAGTTCCACGGCGGCTACGGCTACACCCGTGAGTATCCCGTCGAGCGCATGATGCGCGACGCCAAGATCACCGAGATTTACGAAGGCACCAGCGAAGTGCAGCGCATGGTCATCGCTGGCAAATTATTCAAATAATAGAAAGTTAAGACAATGAACATTGTAGTTTGCATAAAGCAAGTGCCGGACACCACCGAGGTGAAAATCAATCCCGTGACCGGTACGCTCATCCGCGAGGGCGTTCCCTCGATTATGAACCCTGACGACAAGGGCGGCCTTGAGTACGCCCTGCAGCTGAAGGACAAATACGGTGCCCACGTCACCGTCATCACCATGGGTCTGCCCCAGGCCGAGGCCATCCTCCGCGAAGCCCTCGCCATGGGTGTCGACCGCGCCATCCTGCTGACCGACCGCAAGCTCGGCGGTGCCGATACGCTGGCCACCAGCAGCGCCCTCGCCGGCGCCCTGCGCACCATGGATGTCGACCTCATCATCACCGGCCGCCAGGCCATCGACGGTGACACCGCCCAGGTGGGACCCCAGATCGCCGAGCACCTCGACCTGCCGCAGGTCTCCTACATGGAGGACCTCCAGTACGACGAGGCCACCAAGACCTTCACCATCAAGAAACAGCTCGAGGACGGCTACCAGATCCTTGAGATGCAGGCTCCCTGCGTCGTCACCGCCCTGGCCTCCAGCGTGCAGCCCCGCTACATGACCGTCAGCGGCATCGTCACCGCCTTCGACAAGGAAATCGAAGTCTGGGGTGCCGACCGCATCAACGTCCCCGAGGAGCACATCGGCAAGGCCGGCTCGCCCACGAGCGTCTTCAAATCGTTCCCCAAGCAGCTCAAGCCCGCCGGCCAGACCTTCGAGGTCAGCCCCGAAGAGGCCGTGGAGCTCATCGTCAACAAACTTAAAGAGAAACACATAATTTGATAGCCATGAACTTAGCAGAATATAAAGACGTATACGTGTTTGCCGAACAGCGCAACGGCAAACTGCAGAATGTGGCTCTTGAGCTCCTCGGCAAGGCCCGCGAGCTCGCCGACGCCAACAACGAGAAAGTCGTCGCCATGCTCCTC
>CACXXO010000005.1 GCA_902771735.1 uncultured Bacteroidota bacterium | reverse complement strand
CACTGTAGACATCCGCGTCGCAGTTGGCACGAACCTCGAAGGTGTAGGTGACGCCGTAGGAGAGACCGGTAACCGTGTAGGGGTTGGTGGTCACGGCGATGGTCTGATCGTAGCCTTCACCCATGATGTGGAGATCCCAAGCGGTCTCGTTGCGACCGGGAGTCCAGCTGAGGGTGGCGGTGGTGAGCGTCACATCAGAGAAACTGGGGTTGGCGGGAGCGAAGCAGGGACGCACCGGGGTGACGACAGTGACGACAGTCCAGTTGCTGTATCTGTCATTGTCGCACATCTGGCGGAGACCGATGCTGTACTCGGTGGAGTCGGTGAGGCCAGTGAAGGTGTAGGTGCCGGAGGCGGCAGTGACCGTGTTGTTGACCATTGCCTCATTCCATGCGCCTTCCATGATGGCGAGCTCGGTGTTGTCGCTGTTGCTCCAGTTGACCGTGATGCTGCTGTAGGTGGTGTCGATGCTGGTCACCGCAGGAGCAGAGCATCCATCGCAGGAGACGAGCTTCATCGTGGCACGGTATTGGGCGTAACTCTTCGAACCACTGAAGGTAGCGTTGGTCGGGTCGGGATTGTAGCTGTCGCTGTACCAGTAAAGGGTCTTGTAGCCAGTGCAAGCAGAGGAGTTGAAGGTATAGGAAGTGCCGTTGTAACCGTTGGAGTTGTCATCGACAATAACCAGCAGGTTGCTATGGCCGTCCCAAGTGTAAGCGGTGTCGAGGGCGAAGTAGTTCCAACCCTGCGAGCAGTTGAGGTTGCCGCTGTAGACCTGGACAGCGGTGGTAGTGTCGAGGACTACGAGATCGCTGCTGCTGGCGAAGACAGTCTTGTTGGTGGGCTGCAACCAAATGGTGACATTCGTCTTGTCAGTCATAGCCGTAGAGTAGGCGTAGTTGTAGGCAATGGCGGAGATATCGCCGATGCCGGCCAGTTCAGCACTGTCGATGATGGTCTCGGTGAGAGAGTAGTGAAAGTAGTTGTTGACGGGAGTATAGTAGTTCGTACCCGTAGCAGCGCCCGTGCTGGCAGCAATGGCACCGTCGCAGAACTCGGTGGAGAGGAGAGTCTCCGGGCACCAGCTGCCGGTATCGGTAGCCGAGCAGATGGGACGCACCGAGAAGACGTAGGAGGTCAAGGTGTCAAGGTTGTTGATGGTAACGGGATGGCTGCTGACATTCATGACGGTATTGGTAGAGGTGCCGTACTTACGATAGCGCAGTTGCCACTGGGAAGCCGAAGACACGTCGGTCCAATCGACAGAAATGGTAGAGAAACCAGCGCTGGCTGCGTGGACATCGACCACCATCGGGCAGGTGTTGGCAACAAACGACACATTGTCGATAGCGCCAGCAGGTGCATTGTAGACCGAACCGTCGTTGCGCCACATGAAGACCATGGTGTAGGTACCCGGGGTGGTGATGGTAACCTCCGAGACCTGAGTTGTCCAAGTATCCTGCAGGTTGAGGCGATAGCCACCGTCGAGGGCGATACCGCCGACAGGCATGGCCGATTCGTTGTCGAAACCGCTATAGTCGCCAGGCGTCAGCTGAGTGCCGGAGGGAACAAGAGCGGCGCGGAGGAAGTCGTAGGAGGATTCACCGTGACCCTTCCAGTCGTAGCTGCAGATGTAGCCACCTGCCGGGAGGTTGAAGGTACGAGTGGCGAAGACGTAGGTGGCATTACCGCTGTAGGTGTTGGCAGTACCATTGTCGGTGACGTAGAGCGACTGGGTGCCGCCGTTGTTGGTGGCGTTGCCCACCATCCAGTAGTTGCTCTGGGAACCATTGAGGATATCCCAACCGTTGGTGCCGGCATCTTCGAAGTCGCAATAGTAAGGCACTGTGGCCGGAGAGGCGGCAAGAGTGGTGAAGGTGGCGTGACGGTAGAAGACGTCGGTGCCGCAATCGGGATAAATGTAGACATGATAGGTGGTGGCAGAATCAAGGCCGCCGAGAACAGCCATCGTGTCGGTGACATGGATGGCGGTCATGTGGCCAGTGCCGGGAGTGAAGGGCACAGTGTCGTACTCGACATTCCAGCCAGCATTGGAGCTGGTGTCGCTCCAATAGACGATGGCGCTGTCGAGGAGCACACTGGTATGGATGTCCTCAACACGCGGGCAGAGAGGCAGTGCCTCGAGCATAATGTCGTCGACGTAGGCATACCATATACTGGAGGGACGCAGGGCGCGGATGGCGATGTAGCTGCCATCACCCGTGTAGCCGCCGAGGCCGACAACGTAATTCGCCCAGTTGGTGTTGCCGTTGATATTGATAGTGGCGAGCGAGGTAAAGGCAGTGTCGGTGTTGCTTCCCATCACACCCACCTCGAAGACGGGATTGTAGCTGGTGGAACTGGCCCTGGCCCAGAAGGAGAGCTGCAGGCTGTTGATGGGCAGCGAGTCGGTATCAATCTGCGGCAGGACGATGTACATGTAGTCACCATAAGTGCCGGCGGTGGTGGCGGCGTACCAATAGAGACCCTTGGTGCCACCGGTGGTGTGGTTGTAGGTGGTACTGGAGTTGACATATGGGTAACCACCATAGGAAGTACCGTTGTTGAGTCGTGTCCAGCACGGGATAAAGGCGCTGGTGGTCGAGCTGGAACTTGTGGTCTGGCTCTCGAAGTCCTCCACGAAGGGCAGCGAGGAAATCATACCGCAGGAGGTGCGGAACTGATAGAGCAGCGACCAGTCGGAAGTATCGGTGGCCGAGCAGAAAGCACGCACATAGACATCGTACAGATTATTGGAAGAAAGACCGGTGATGTCAACACTGTCGACGCCGGAGACCACAACCGAGGTGCCGGTGCCGATGGTAAAGCCGGCGGGACCATACTGAACCTCGAGGTTGGCAGCATTGGAGTTCCAGGAAATGGTAGCGGTAGTCTGGCCGATGTTGGTTGCAGTGACATCCTCGACACGTCTGCAGGAGGGGATGAGCTCCAGCGAGATATCATCCATATAGGCATACCATGTAGTGGTGGGACGGTCGGCGCGGATGGCGACATACCTGCCGTTGCCGGTATAGTCGTCCAGTGTCACCTCATAATAGTTCCAAACGGTATTGCCGGGGGCAATGTCGATGGTGTCGACGGGCTGGAAGGTGTTGATATCATCGGGATCGGTCATCACACCCACACGGAACACGGGGTGATAGGTGGCGCTGCTGGGTCTGGCCCAGAAGGAGAGCATGAGGGTGTTGACAGGATTCGTCAAGGTATCCACAGGAGGCAGAACGACGGCCTCGTAATCGCCATAGGTGCCCGCAGTGGTGGAAGCGTACCAGTAGAGGTTGCGGCTGCCGTCATGAGGCGAGGTGGACGACACATAGGGATAGCCAAAGTAGGTGGTGGCATTGTTCAGGTGGTGCCAGCAGAGGATGTTGGGACGAGTCGAACTGGTACCGGTGGGCATATCCTCAAAGCCATAGGAGAAAGGAATGCTGATATAGGAGCAAGGAGTGGTGAAGGAGGCAGTGCCTGCCAGGGTAGTGTCGCTGCAGTTGGCGCTGACGCGGAAGATATATGTTGTATTAGACTGCAGGCCGGCCATCGGCATGTTGTAGCTGGTCTGGGAGGTCGAGGAAACGATATTGGTCCAGACGCTGTCGTCGGCGGCGCGATAGTCAACATCCCAAGAAGTCTCCTGATAGCCGGGAATCCAGGCAATCTCGATATTGTCGTCGGTACCCTCGACAGCAGTGACTGCGGGAGCATAGCAGGTGGCCTGGGACAAGCATTCGCCACCACCCGTGAGAAGCTTCATGTTGGTGCGCCAGTAGGACTGGTTGGCACGGGCGGCATCCATCTGGGCGGGACCGTAGGGAGTGTCATCATTATAGACTCGGTGGGTCAACGCCGGGTTGGGCGAGCTCACAGTTTCATAACGGAAGGTAAAGGATGTGCCATCGTAAGAACCACTGTTGTTGACAATGGCCACCACAATGTTGCTGGTACCGTCATAGGAGAAGACGCCTTGGTTGAAACTAAAGTAGTTATAGCCATTGACAGTGCAGTTCAGCGGGCCGGAGTAGACCAGCGTCAGATCGCTGTAAGGCACAAAGGCCGAGTCGGCAGGCGAAGTGACGGTGAAAGAGGAGCGTGTGGTGTTGCCCATATATATCAGGCAGTTGGTAGCGTGGGTCATGGGTTGTGAGTAAGCATAGTCGAAAGCGATGCCACTGAAGACCTGGGGACCGGTAGTGGTGAGGTGCGAAGGCAGAATCAGGTGCTGGGTGTAGCTGTAGTTGTAGCCATTGTTGATGGGCATATAAGCTGTAGTGCTGGTACCCGGGTTGCCGACGGTGATGGTGTCGGTCGGGCCACCATAGCCGGTGGTATCCCACTCGGAACAAGGCAGCATAGCCGTGGAGAAGTTGAACACATGGGCCGGGGCTATGCCTTCGGTACACAGAGGCTGGATGCTCACCTTGTAGGAAGTGTCGGCAGTGAGGCCGGTGAGGACCAACATGGGGGTGTTCACGGTGACGGTCGTGGCGCCCGCGAGGTTGTCGGCGGCATAGCCGTAGCTCACCTCATAACTGTCGGGGGTGGTGGCGAAGCCGGGGTCGGAGGCCCACGTGATGCGGGCAGCCGAAGCGGTGGTGGTCACGTTATGCGACACCACGGCAGGACAGGTGGGAGCCACCTCGAGGCTGATGTCGTCCACATAGGCATACCACGAAGAACTGCCACGCATGGCACGGATGGCGATATACTTGCCCGCACCGGTGAAGTTACCAAGCATGGTGGTGAACTGCTGCCAGGTGGTGGAGGCGGTCACATTGACCGTGGCCACCTGCTGGAAGGTGGAGTGGTCGGTAGGATCGGTCATGACACCCACCTGGAACTGGGGGCTGTAGCTCGTCAAGCTGGGACGTGCCCAGAAAGTGAGCTTCAGGGTGTTGACAGGATAGAGAACAGTGTCCACACCGGGAAGAATCACATACTGGTAGTCGCCGTAGGTGCCGGTGGTAGTGGAATTGTACCAATAGAGACCCTTGGCACCGCCGGTGGTGTGGTTATAGGTGCTGCCACCCACATAGGGATAGCCGAAGTACTGGGTGCCGTTGTTCAAGCGGTACATGCAATTCACGAAAACGGAGCTGGTAGAGGTACCCGTCGCGGCGCCTTCGAAGTCCTGTACATAGGGCAGGCTGTCGAGGTCGGTGCAGAGGGTGGTGAAACTCACAAAATTCGAGCCGCCCACTCCCGCACTGCAGTCCGGGGTGATAACGACATCGTAGGTCGTGTTGGGGGTGAGAGAGGTGAGGGTTATCACGGTGTCGGAAGCCATGGCTATTGCGGCATCTTCCATAGAGCCGCCGGCTTCGACATACTTCACAGTCCACGAAGTGGCGGTCCCCGCCTCGTGCCAATGGATGTCGGCACTCTCAGAGGTGACATTGTCCACATAGATGTTTTCCACGCGCGGGCAAGCCGGGATGTAGTCAACAGTGATGTCGTCGACAAACCAATACCAACTGGTGGAAGTGGCATCGTGGCGCAATGCCATGCGGGCACCTGTGGGAACGGTGTCGTAGGCAATCACCTTCTCTTCCATTGCCGAGAAAGAGCTGTAAAGATAGGTGGCCATGGGCACGAACGTGGAGGCACTGTCGGCGCTGGTGACATAACCGATGGAGAAGCTTCCGCAACTGGCATTGGTGAACGACTCGGGACGCGTCCAGATCGAAAGCTGAAGGAGGTTGATACTCTCGGAAAACTCGGGCAGCACCAGCACATTGTTGCCGTCGGCACCGAAGAAGCGGAGACTGTTGGACGGGCTGTGCGACTGCGTGGTGCTGGTTTCAGCACTACCAGCGCCAAGTTTACCATAGCACAGCGGCGCGACACTTGTCGACAGAGCGTCGAAGTTGTCTGTCCAAGGCAGCGAGCTAATGACATCGCACAAGGTGGTAAACGATGTTGTAACAGGGTTGGTCACCGTTCCGTCGGAACAGATGCTCACTACCGAAACACTATAGACAGTAGAATTGTTCAGATCGGTCAAGATGTGGGAGGTGGAAAACACTTCCACACTGTCATTGCCGTAATACACCATGTAATGGTTGTTGTTGGTCGGGTCGTTGATAGTGAGGGTGGCCGTCGTGGTGGTGATGTCGCTCACGGCGACACTCACGGGACGCACGCAGGCAGGCATATAGTCAACCGTGATGTCATCGATATAGAGGTAACTGGCGGCTGACATGTTAGGGCTGAGGATGGCCAGATAGTTGCCGGTGCCGGTATAGCCCGCCAGGGGCACCTCGACCAGTTCCCATGCGTTGCCAACCTGGCCGGTGGCGATGGTGTCGAAGGTGGAGAGGTCACTGGGGTCGGTCATCACACCCACAATATAGTGGCCGTAGGTGGCAGTGTTGGTGCGGTAGGCATAGAAGGAGAGCATCAACTCGTTGAGGTCCTCCTCGAAGAGAGGCAGCGTGATGTAGCTATAGTAGGAACTGGTGCTATAGTAATACAGGGCATAGGTACCACTGTGTTTATATGTGGACGAAGTATAGGGATAGGCGGTGGAAGAGTTGGTGTGTCTCTGGAGACAAGTGTTGAAGGTTGCCGCGGCACCGGTACCCGAGGCATCTTCAAAGCCATAGGTCCACGGCAGCGAGTCGGCTTCGATAGCCGCACAGGGGGTGCGGAAAGTCGTGGTGACACTGAAGCTGGAGTCGCCGGCACCACAATAGGCGCGGAGCGTGAGGGTGTAGTCGGTATTGGCGGTAAGCTGGTCGATCAAGAGATTGGTCGTGTAGGCCGAAGTCCAGTCTCCATTGTTAAGTTTGTAGAGCCACTCGCTTTCGGTGCCGCTGGGGAGAATGTTGACAGTGACCTCGGTGGCGGTGAGCCCCGACAGGTTGACCACAGGAGCCGGGCAGGTGATGACCGGGGCGGTGAAGGTGTAGTAGCGGTTGGCATCGGGCCACGTGCTGGCGGCAATGGTGGTCGACTGGCCGGCAGTGTAGTGCGTGGCCACATGCGAGGCACTGACCAGCCACACGTCGGTGCCGTCGAAACTCATTCCGCACTGGCGGGTAACAGCAGGCAGGATGGGGGGCTGCGCGGAAGCATAGACTATCGTGATATCACCGTTGGGATAGAGCTGCACCTGCCATCTGAGCAGCGAGTTGCGGGAAGTGGTATTGTAGGTCGACGTGGCAAACTCGACGACAAGCAGCGAGTCGCCAGCATTGTCAACAGTGTTGAACTTGCGCACATAACCCGAGTCGCTCAGGAAACCGTCGCAACCCATGGGGTTAATCTTCGGGGCATTGGCACTGGCATTGGTCGTGCTGAAAGGCGTGGTGTAATTGTTTGTTCCGGTAACGGTGTTTCCGAAACGCAAGTTACCGTCAGCATTGACGGAGAACTTGGTGTAAACGCCCGTCGCAAAAGGGAAGGCGAAACCGATGTCATGCACGGTGGACACACCGTAGTCGCCAGCACCTGCCGCAATCAGCGACGGCTGGGTAGCGGGTACCGTAATCCACTTGGTAGCGTCGTTGCCCGTGCTGAAGGTATAAGTACCCAGCGACTGAGCATTCGTTGCCAACGGCACCAATAGCGCCAAGGCAAACGCAATTAATAGATTTTTTTTCATAGTGTTTAGTTTTAAATGATTAATACGTTATATTTATATTTATTTTTTTTCTGATTTCCTGCCATTTAGCACTCGCGGCATTTTTTCGATAGTCAACTGCAAATTTACGCATAATATTTTAATTATGCAAATTTTTCACCATTTTTTAACTTTTCCCAACCCCGGAGGAGAGCCTTTTTTAACTTTTTCCGACCTCGGAGGAGGGGAGCCTGCGGCAGCCTGCCACCTCCCCGGCGCCCCCTCCCCCACCCCCTACCGGAGACTAAGGATCCCTGCCGTATTTTCTCCCTACCATCGCCCAGCCAACTCCCTACCAACTCCTACCGCGGTAGGAGTTGGTAGGGAGTTGGCTGGGAGTTGATAGGTGGTTATCACGTAGTTATCTACAAGCGGGCGTTAAGGCGGTTTTTGCCGTTACCGAAGGGGGATTTTAAGTTAAATTGACATAAAAAAAACCCTTCCCGAGGAAGGGAAGGGTTGTGCAGGTCGATGGGGAACAACCGAAGGGCTATTGTTCCCCGGTAGGGGTATCGTCGGACGGCAACTCCTTGGGAGAGAAGACGTCGAGACGTTTCAACTGGAGATAATAGACCACGAGGAACAGAGCAGTCATCATCACGTCGCCGAGGCCGAGGAAGCCCTTTCCGATGAAGAGCAGCGGAAGGGCGAGCATCAGGAGCTGGGCGATGGCATAGCAGTGGTAGCCCGAGCGGCGGAGGTTCCACATGAGGACGCAGCCTACGACCGAGAGGGCTCCGAGGAGGCCCATGGCGGCGAAATAGGTGCGGGGCACCGCAGCCAACGTTTCCCAGGCGGTGGTGGCATGGAAGGCTTCAAGCATCTCGGGGTGGGAGGTGTAGAAAGCGTTGAGGGTAGGCATGGCAATGGCCAGGATGATGTTCGAGAAGAACAACGTCGCGCCATAGATGATGCTAAGCACCAGAAGGATGCAGAGGCCGGTCTTGGACTTTTTCATAACACGGCAGCCATCTGTTGTTGCAGTTTGCGGGCCTCTTCGGCAGCGCGGTCGGCGAAGTCCATGCCGGTGGAGGCATAGATGATGCCGCGCGAGGAGTTGACCAGCAGGCCACAGTCTTTGTTCAAACCATGCTTGCAGACCTCTTCGAGGCTGCCGCCCTGGGCTCCCACACCGGGAACGAGCAGGAAACTGCCCGGCACGATGCGGCGCACGTCGCCCAGCATCTCGGCTTTGGTAGCTCCGACAACATACATCATGTTCTCTTCGTTGCCCCACTGCTTGGAGCTTTCGAGGACGCGCTGATAGAGCGGTGTGCCGTTGTTGTCTTCGGTGAGCTGGAAGTCGAAGGCACCCTTGTTGGAGGTGAGAGCCAGAAGGATGACCCACTTGCCGTCGTAGACGGTGAAGGGGGTGACGGAGTCGGCACCCATATAGGGGGCGATGGTCATGGAGTCGAAGTTGAAGTCGCCCTTGGGGTCGAGGAAAGCCTTGGCATAGCGTTCGGACGTGTTGCCGATGTCGCCGCGTTTGGCGTCGGCGATGGTGAAAACGGGCTTCTTGAGGCTGTGGATGTAGTCCATGGTGAGCTTCAGCTGGCGGAGGCCTTCGAGGCCGAGGGCTTCGTAGAAGGCCAGGTTGGGCTTGTAGGCCACGCAGGCGTCGATAGTGGCGTCGATGATGGCGCGGTTGAAGAGGAAGACACCGTCTTTTTCATTGCGCAGGTGCTCGGGCATCTTGGCGGGGTCGGTGTCGAGGCCGACACAGAGGAACGAGCGGCGCTCATGTATCAAACCAATGAGTTCTTTTCTTGTCATATTGTTTATTTTTGTTGTCTATTACACATCTTTATTACACACTCCTCCGCCCTTCGGGCACCTCCCCTAACTTAGGGGAGGAGATTGCTGACGCGGTGGGCCACCCTATCTGCTCCCCTAAGGGAGGAGGTTGCTGGCGCGGTGGGCTACCCTATCTGCTCCCCTAAGGGAGGAGGTTGCTGACGCGGTGGGCTATCCAATCTGCTCCCCTAAGGGAGGAGGTTGCTGACGCGGTGGGCTACCCTATCTGCTCCCCTAAGGGAGGAGGTTGCTGACGCGGTTGGCTACCCTATCTGCTCCCCTAAGGGAGGAGATTGCTGACGCGGTGGGCTATCCAATCTGCTCCCCTAAGGGAGGAGGTTGCTGACGCGGTGGGCCACCCTATCTGCTCCCCTAAGGGAGGAGGTTGCTGGCGCGGTGGGCCACCCTATCTGCTCCCCTAAGGGAGGAGGTTGCTGGCGCGGTGGGCTATCCAATCTGCTCCCCTAAGTTAGGGGAGCTGGCAGCCGCTTGCGGCTGACTGAGGAGTGTGTCCCTTTTTTTTCATCACTTTTACAATATCTTCAACTATATACTCCGGATGCTGATATACTATCTTGTTTTCATATCTCAGGGTCGTTACCCCATGTTTCTCTTTCAATATATTATCCCTCTCCTTGTCCATCCAATTCTTCCCCCACACGTTATGGCTTTCTCCATCCAATTCTATTGCCAACCGCAGGGCAGGACAGTAGAAATCAAGTATAAAGTCTTCTATACTAAACTGTCGGCGAAACTGAAGACCCTGTATCTTTTTCCCTTTCAGCAGATTCCATGCTGCGGCCTCCGCGCTGGTACCCCCGTTTCTCAATTCCCTCCGGTAGTCTTTCAGATAAAACTTGTTATGGGTCCGTTGCGGATGGCCAAGGTCCATGGCTATTCGGTCAATTTGTGGAATTGTTCGGTGAGTTTCTTGGCGTTGAGCCCGCTCATGTCCTCGTCGGCGACGATACGGCCGTGGTTGATGACGATGGCACGCGAGCACATGGCCTCCACCTCCTGCATGATGTGGGTGGAGAGGAGGACCGCCTTGTCTTTGCCGGAGCGGCGGATGAGGTCGCGGATGAACTCGAGCTGGTTGGGGTCGAGGCCGGTGGTAGGTTCGTCGAGGATGAGCACCTCGGGGTCGTGGATAAGGGCCTGGGCCAGGCCTACACGCTGGCGATAGCCTTTGGAGAGCTGGCCGATTTTCTTGTGGGCCTCGGGGGTGAGTCCGGTGAGCGCAATCATCTCCTCGGCGCGCTCGACGCGGTTTTTCAAGCCGCTCAGCCCGGCCGCGAAGCGCAAATATTCGCGCACATACATGTCGGGATAGAGCGGGTTGAGCTCGGGAAGGTAGCCAATATGGCGGCGCACCTCGAGGGCCTCGTCGTAGATACTGTGGCCACAGACGGTGAGCTCGCCTTCGGTGGGCGGGATGAAGCAGGTGATGATTTTCATCAAGGTCGACTTGCCGGCGCCGTTGGGACCCAGCAGGCCTACTATCTCGCCTTTCCCGACGCTGAACGACACATGGTCGAGAGCCGTTTGCGGGCCGAAGGTTTTGGTGATATCTTTGATTTCAATCATTTCAATCGACTTTGAAGCGTTTGCCGTCCTTGATGCCGAAGATGAAAGCGTCCTTGAAGCTGGTGGTCTTGGTGATGGTGTCCAGGCGCTTGCGGGCCTCGGCCATGGTAGTGTAGTTGCCGCAGGAGTAGATGTAGTATTTGCCGCTCTTCACATAGTGGATGTCGCGGATGCCCTGCAGGTCGGGGTCGCCCGATTTGAGGAGACGCGAAGCGGTGCAGAACTGGATGCGGTAGTGGGTACCTTTGTCCTCGGGGGCGAGGGGCTTGGGCTCAGGTTTGGGTTCGGGCTTGGGCTTGGCCTCAGGAGCCGGTTTTGTCTCGGCGGGTTTGGCCGGGGCGGGAGAAGCGGCAGGCTGTTTCTCGACGGGGGCGGGCTTGGTCTCGGGGGTAGTCATCTTGCGGCGCACGGCCCACGCATCCTTGAAGGGGGTATGTTTCTGCACCTCGGCGCAATATTCGTTGGCCTCGGTGAAGGTGCCGAAACGGCCTACGGAATAGCAATAGAGCTGTCCGTTGCGGGTGACCATCACATTTTCAAGTCCCATGAAGGCAGGGTCACCCTCCTTGAGCTCGGTGCCGGACGTGAGGAACTGCACGGTGAAGAATTCGGTGGCGCTGACGGCAGTGTTCCTGGATGCCTGCAGGGCGCTCTTCGCCGGAACGGGAGCAGGGGTGGCGGGTTTGGCCACGGGCTCGGGTTTGGGTTCCGGCTTGGGTTCGGGTTTGGGCTCAGGTTTGACTTCAGGTTTAGGTTCTATCTTAGGCTCTGGTTTGGGCTCTGGTTTGGGTTCGGGTTTCACCGCTTCTTCGACAGGGGCGGGGGCGGGCTCTTCGACGGCCACCTCTACACGGGGTGCCAGCTCGCGCGTGGGCACCGGGCGCTCGGGCGTGGTGACAGGTTTCTTGGGAGCCGTCTCGGCAGGCTCGGCCACAGGCTCGGAGGTCTCCTTGTTTTCGGCCACGACAGGGGCGGTATATCCCGGCAGGTCAATCTTCGGATTGGCAATCTTGTTGATGCCTTCCTCGGTGGCTTTGAAGTTCATGAAGGCGTTGAAAAGGCTGATGGCGATCTTGGCCTGGCCTTCGTCGCTTATCATGAAAGCTTCCTCGGTGGGATTGCTGATGAAACCCACCTCGGTGAGCACCGAGGGGCAGGTGGTCTTGTAGAGCACGAAAAGTTCGGCCTGCTTCACACCGCGGTTGATGGTCTTGAGGTTTTTCTTGTACTGGTTCTGGATGGCCTGCGCAAAGTTGAGGCTCTTGTCGAGATAGGCGTTCTGGAACATGGCAAGCATCACAAAACTCTCGGGGGCATTGGGGTCGAAGCCCTTGTAGGCCTCGTTGCTCTTATAGTCGGATTCCAGCAGGATATCGGCATTCTCTTTCTTGGCCACCTCGAGGTTGGCACGGCTCTCGGAGAGACCCATCACGAAAGTCTCCACGCCCGTGGGGATGGCCGTGGGGTGCGAGTTGATGTGTATGGAGATGAAGAGGTCGGCCTTGTTGCGATTGGCAATGTGTGCACGCTCGGCCAGCGAGATGTCGACGTCGGTGGTGCGGGTATAGATAACCTTCACATCGGGGTAGTTGTCGGAGATGAGTTTGCCGAATTTTTTGGCAATGGAAAGAGTCAGCGTCTTCTCCTGAACCCGTCCTCCCTGGGCACCGGGTTTTGCTCCTCCGTGACCGGGGTCAATGACTACGGTGCGCACCTTATAAACATCTTTTTTTTGTGAAAAGACAGGTGCCGAAAAGAGCGTTATTGCAATAAATAGTGTTAATAAGCGTCTCATTTTCAATCTAATATTTTTATATTTTTTCATTTGCATAAATAATTCTATCTTTGCAAATCGAAAATGCAAAGATAAGAAGATTTTTTGAATGGTCAAAATTAAGTTTTTAATACCCCTTTTTCTGACCCTCCTGATGGCCATTCCGGCGGGGGCGCAGACCGACATCGACACCTTGATGCAGGTGTCGAAGGGGGCCATTGACCATGTCATCAAATACAAGGCCAAGGACTCGGTAGCCATGGATCTCGACACGCGCCGCGCCTATCTCTACACTGACGGTTCCATCGACTACGACAGCATGCTGCTCCGCGCCGACCACGTGGAGGTGGACTTCGATGCACAGACCCTTCACGCCCACGGCACTGCCGACACCGCCGACAATGTCATCGGACGCCCCTATTTCCAGCAGGACGGCACCGAATACCACGCCGACACCATCACCTTCAACTACGACACCAAGAAAGGTATTATCCAAGGCGTCATCACCCAAGAGGGCGACGGTTTCCTCCATGGACAGAAGGTGAAGAAAATCAACGACTCGGTGATGTACCTCAGTGGCGGCAGCTACACCACCTGCAACTATGCCCACCCCCACTTCGCCCTCAACTTCACCAAGAGCAAACTCATCACCGGCAACAAGATTGTCACCGGTCCGGCATGGCTTTCCATCGAGGACGTGCCCACACCAGTGGCACTGCCTTTCGCCTTCTTCCCCATCACCAAGAGCCGCACCTCGGGAGTCCTTATCCCCTCCTACGGATGGCAGAACTACCGCGGCTACTACCTCCGCGACGGCGGCTACTACTTCGCCCTCGGCGACAACTGGGACCTCTCACTCTTAGGCGACATCTACACCAACCTCAGCTGGGCCCTCGAGGCCAAGAGCAACTACTACAAACGTTACAAGTACAAGGGTGCCTTCGATGCCCGCTACGGCATCACCTACGAGGGCATCCGCGGCGACACCAACACCTTCAACGCTTTCACCGACTTCAAGTTCACCTGGCGCCACGACCAAGACCCCAAGGCCAACCCCTACTCCCGTTTCTCGGCCAACGTCAACCTCCAAAGCCGCAACTACAACCGCAACACCTCCAATCGCAACGACTACTTCAACTCGACCACCACCTCCTCCATCAGCTACTCCACCAAAATGGGTTCCTATCTCAACCTGACCCTCTCGGCGCGCGAGAGCTACAACACACAGACCGGCATGATGAACATCAAGTTGCCCTCCCTGTCGCTCTCCTCCATCACCATCTATCCCTTGCGCCGCAGCAACCCCGTGGGTGGCTACCGGTGGTATGAAAACATCTCGCTCTCCTACGTCCTCAACGCCGAGAACAACATCAACACCGGCGACAGCGAGCTCTTCACCCGCCAGACCCTCGACCGCATGCAATACGGCATTCAGCAATCCATCCCCATCTCTTCGACCCTCAAGGTGCTGAAATTCTTCACTTGGACCAACTCGCTGACCTACAACGAGCGATGGCATTGGAGCACCATTCGCAAAAGTTTCGATGCCACCACCAACAGCGTCGTCACCGACACCGTCAGCGGATTCCGCACCAACCGCGACTTCAACTTCAACTCCTCCCTCTCCACTCGCATCTACGGCATGTTCCAATTCAAGCACGGCCCCATGAAAGCCCTGCGCCACGTCATAAACCCCTCATTCTCCTTCTCCTACCATCCCGACTTCGGTGCCGAGAGACTCGGCTGGTGGAAGGAATATACCGACCAGACAGGCTACGTCCAGCGCTACTCCATCTTCCAGAACTGCCTCTATGGCGGGCCTCCCGACGGCCGCAGCGGCGCCCTTCGCTTCTCCCTGGGCAACAACCTGGAGATGAAATGGCAGAACCCGTTTGACACCACCGCCGAGGTCAAAAAAATCACCCTCATCGAGAACCTTACCCTCAGCATGAGCTACGACCTTGCCAAGGACAGCATCAAACTCTCGCCCCTCTCGGTCAGCGGCCGCACCACCCTCTTCCGCACCCTCGTGCTCAACTACACGGGTTCCTTCTCACCCTACGTCATCGACACCCTCGGGCATCTCCACGACGAATTCCTCTGGGACCGCGAACAACGCCTCTTCCGAAAAGAAAGTTCAACATGGAGCGCCCAGCTCTCCTTCAGTCTCAACAACAACACCTTCGCCTCCGACGGAGCCAAGAGTCAGGGTCGTCCCCAGACCGCTATCCTCCAAACACCTTACAACTACAATCCCGTCTTCATGACCGGTGGCTACTATGACTTCTCCGTGCCCTGGAATATCAGCCTGAGCTACACCTTCAACTATGCCAACACTTTCGTGGCGCGCGAGATGGATTTCCAGAGCCAGACCAACCGCAGCATCACCCTCTCGGGCAACGTCAGCCTGACCCAGAACTGGCGCATCGCCATGAGCACGGGCTACGATTTCGTCAACAAAGGATGGTCTTATACTACCGTCGACATCTACCGCGACCTCCACTGCTGGGAGATGCGTTTCTCGTGGGTGCCTTTCGGCTACTACCGCAGCTGGTTCTTCCAAATCAACATCAAAGCCGACGCCCTCAGAGACCTCAAATATGAGAAGCGCCAACACTACCAGGAGAACAACGGCTACTATAGCTATTGATTTCTTGTCTCCAAAGGATTACGAAAAAAAAACAAATTATGGAAAATAGCAAATTGTATTACTCTATCGGAGAGGTGGCAGCAATGCTCAACGTGGCGCCGTCGGTGCTGCGCTTCTGGGAGACGGAATTCGACTGCATACGTCCCGTCAAAAACCGCCGTGGCAGCCGCAACTACACCGAGCACGACATCGAGCTCCTGCGCCGCATCCACTACCTGACACGCGACTGCGGCTACACCCTCGAGGGCGCCCGCGAGCAGATGCGTCAACGACCCATTGTAGACCCCAAGATGGAGGTCATCAAAAACCTTCAGGAAGTACGTTCCTTCCTCGTAGAACTGAAGGAGACCCTATAAAGGGCACAATTCACACTATTGCAAAGGGATAAATACCGTATAAAAGACTTACCAACTCCTTATCATCCCCCTATCAACTCCTACCACGGTAGGAGTTGATAGGGGGATGACAGGTAGTTGATAGGGTGTTGTAACTATGTTGGTACGATTGTTACGGCATGGTGTACGGCTCAAGGACAGGGATGCCCGAGAGCTGCCAGCTCTTGCCGCCCGTAGGCGTGCCGTTGTTGAGGGTGGTGACGAAGGCGGCAGACTCGGCCTCCGCGGTGGTCAGGGTATTGATGCCGGCCTGGGTGCCACCCACCAGATAGCAAGTGGCGAAGGTGCCCGCGGGATAGGAGCCGAAGAAGATGGGCGTACCGGCAGTGGTCTCGTAGCAATAGACGTTGTTGACGATGCCGTTTGTGTAGGTGCCCACAGCGCCGCCCACCTTGCCGCCAACACCCTGAGTGGTGATGTGGGGGAGGTAGACATAGCTGTTCTCCACGGTGCCGCCATGCTGGTAGGCGGCAATGCCGCCGGCCGAACGGTTCGCTACGGAGGAGGTGGTGTGCACAATCTGGGCGTCGACATGGTTGACGAAGCAGTTGATGATGTGGCCGCCGGAGATGGTGTCGACGATACCGCCCACATTGGGCGAATGGAGCTGTGCACGGCAGTCACAATAGTTGATGGTGCCAGCCAACTGCTTGTTGACGATGCCACCCAGCGAGCGGGTGGTGACGATGCTGTTGTGGACATAGCAATGCTCGACGGTGCCGCTGTTCTGATAGACGATGCCGCCCCAGCTCGAGGTGCTTCCGGTGGTCGAAACGGCATAGTAGCAGTCGCGCACCGTGCAGCCTGATTGGTTGTTGTAGACGATGCCGCCCACGCGCGTGGCACGGCTGACGGAGAAGGGGGTGTTGAGTTCGCTTCCCTTCACGACGCCGCCGTTCGCGTTGGTGAGGCAGATGATGCCGATGTTGCGTCCGGAGGCGCTGAGGTTGGCCTCGTTGCGGCAGCCCTCGATGGTGCCGCCGTTATTGAGGCAGCAGATGCCTCCCAGGTCGGCAAAGGAGGAGGAGATGACGCCCGTAGGATTGGCGGTACGAGGGGTGAGGATGCAGTCCTTGAGGGTGCCTCTGTTGGTGATACAGAAGGGGGAGAATTCGTTCGATTCGGAATAGTTGACCTCGGCCTTGAGGGTGATGCGCTCCACGATGCCACCAACGTTGACGTTCTCGAAGAGCGGATGGATCGAAGTGGTAGTGATGCCGGGGTGGGCGGCATTGGATTTATCCTCGATGTGGCCGACGAAGTCCTTGATGCCTATGGTCCAGTTGGTGGAGTTGAGCTCGATGTCGGAACGCATAAGCCAGATATGGGTGTTGGTGGTGATGGGGATGTTGTTGATTTTGCGCTCGACGGAGTTGTAGCAGTTGCGGAGGTAGATGAGGTCGGCGACAGAATAGATGCGGAAGGGGCGCTCGACGGTGCCGTTGCCGGCAATGCGCACGGTGGTGCCGGAGGAGGAGTTCCAGTCGGTAATCTCGAGGGCACGCATATAGGTGATACCCGTGCGGCGCACGCGGGCGTTGAGGTTGCGTGTGCACACCTTGCCGTTCTCATTCTCTATCTCGATCTGGAGGGCGTACGAGCTATTGGAGGCAACGGAGGGGTCGAATGTCGGCAGAATGAGATAGAAGCTCACGAGGGTGTCGGTTCCAAAGGGACGGCCGCCGTCGCCGCAGGAGATGGTGACGGTGTTGTCGCCGGAGCCACCGGCAGGGACAAGATAGGGGGCGTCGGTCTTGTAGTTGCTGACGGAGAACATACCCTTGAGCTGTTTGCCGTCGGTGGAGGTGACGCGCACCTCCTTGAGGTTGCTGACGTCGGAGGAGTTGTTGAGGAACTGCAGACGGACGATGCCGGCCAGCGCATGGAAGTCAAGGTTGAATGCCATGCTGCCTTCCGTGTCGTCCCAATGGCCACCATACCAGGCCACCATGGGGAACCCTTTGCGGGAGAAGGTGACGTCGTTGCGCAGGGGCTGCACGGCAGGAACCTCAAGCATGGCGCTGAAGTCTTTGGTGCCGGCCGAGCCATTGATGACGTTGTTTTCGCTATAGGGGAAGAGACCCAGGAAATAGTTCGAGCCTTCGGGAAGGGCAGCAATGAAGACACCATTGAAGTCCTCGAAGTCGCCTCCCGGCGAGGCATTCACGAGGTCGCCCTTGGTGGCAACGCCTGAGGAGAGCTGAGAGCCAATGCTGATAGCATCGCCCATCTCCCAGTAAATCCACTCTTCGTTGCGGAGGACGACTTTCTGGTCGCCGGAGCCGCCGTTGTCGAATTGTTCAATCGTAGCGTTGAACGTGAGGTTGTGTGTATCCCGGGGAAGATCTTTCTCGCAGGAAACGGCAGAGAGGGCCGTGACCGCCATTAACAGCAGTCCACAGGCACTACGGAATCGGTTTGCTATAGTATGCTTCATTTTTTCATCCTTATTTTATTCCCAATCACCGGCCATGTATTCACCTCCGGCATCGGTGTATTCCGACACCTCGTCGGCGGTGAGGAACGACCCACGGTCGGTGCCCTCGACGAGGACATAATCAGTGGTACGGTTGCGGAGTGCCACAGTGGTGGCATAGCCTTCTTCGGGAAGGTAGGAGAAGACCTCCAGCTCGGGTTTTATATAACGCTTTTTCATGGTTTCTATCTTTCCTTGATAATCTTTTGGATAACCACGCTCTCGGGCATGTGGATACGCACGAAGTAGACACCTGTGACATAGGGGGTCATATCGATGGTTATCTTGTTGTTGCCATAGGCGTCGTAGTACTGCAGGCGACGACCCTCGTTGTCGTAGACCTCAACACGCGATATCTTATCGGCCTCCACATTGACGATGTTGACCGTGGGGTTGGGGTAGACCTTGACATCGGTGGAGGTGGCCACCTCGACAATGTCCTCACTGCCGCCATTGGAATGGAAGGTAAGGGTGAGGGTGATGATGCTGTCGCAACCGAAGGTGGTCTGGAGGGTGTCGGTGAGGACCAGTGTGACATTGCCGGTGCTGTCGAGGGAGCGGCGGAGGAGTGCCGACTCGGTGGAGGAGACGTAGAAGCCGTAGCCGTTGTAATCCTCGCCGAGGAGGGCGGTGTCGGTCAGCAGGGTGCTGGTGCTGTGGTGGAGGCGGATGAGGGTGATGACGGTGCTGTCGACCATCTCGATGGAGTCGATGATGGAGTAGGCAAACTCAGTATCCTCATTGTAAAGAATGCCTTGGTATTCCACCTGGTCGCATCCGTCAACCATGAGGGTGTCGCTGACGGGGATGACGTCGGGCTGGCCGAAGAGGGGATAGCCGTCGTGGACATTCTCGAGGTCGCTGCGCCAAGTCTTGTATTCGCCGCCGGCGGCGTTGTTCTCACGGACCCAGCGGTTGAGGACACGGGTGAGGTTGTTGACGCCGTAGACGGGCTGGTCGATGGTCACCCTGTTGCCCTTGCCACGGAAGGCGACATTGTCGCTGGTGCTGGCACTGGCAGCGGTGACGCCGACGGCACGGCTGGCATCGGAGGCAGCATAGTAGTTGTTGTGGGCGTCGGCATTGGTGTTCAAGGCGCCGGCCACACCACCATGGACATCGGCCTTGCGGAACTGGCCGTAGGCATAGTTGTTCTCAAGGACGACGTTCTCGGCATAGCCGACGATGCCGCCTATGCGCTGCATACCCTTGCTTTCGCCCAGGAGACGCACATAGTTGTTGGCTACCACGGAGGGGCTGCCGGCGCTCTTACGGCGGAAGAAGCCGCGGCTGACAGGAGCTTCACCGTCGAGATAACCGGCGAGACCGCCAATGTAGAGGCCTGTCATGCGAGTGATGTTCATGACGCCGCTGTTGCTGACCGAGGACGAGGTACCGTGACCTATCACACCACCGCTGTAGACAGCGTCGCCCACAAACTTGGCAGCAGCGCTGGTGTTGGTGATGGAGTCGTGGAGGGAACGGCCGATGAAGCCGCCGCTGACGTAGTGGGTGGTGAGGATGGTGGCGGTGCTTTCGTTCTCTCTTTCGTCGGAGACGGCACAGTTGTCAATCCTTGAGTAGGCCGACTGGCCTGCCATGCCGCCCACATAGTGGCCGCCACGGGCAAAGACGGCCTCGAGTTTGATGCCGCTGATCATTGCGGTGTCGAGGTTGCCAAAGAAGCCCACCTGGTACAGGGCAGGTTCGCTGACGATGATGTTGCGGATGACGACCTGCTCGGGATTGGCCAGCGGAACCGTGGAGGAGTCGCTGACGACAGAGGGCTTGCCGACGCCGATGAAGCGGCCGCGGAAGCCATACTGCTGCGTACCCACGGGGGTCCAGAGGTAATCCTTCATGTCGTAGGGCGTGTCGTCGTCTTTCTGGTGGATGAAGATCTTGTTGAAGTAGAAGGGACGCAACTGCTGGCCGTTGTAGCCGTTGACAACGCTGATGAGCCAGGCCAAGCCGTTCTCATTGTAGATGTGGACGTCGCCGTTGTAGGTGGTGACGTAGCCTGCGGCAGCGTCGCCGGCAAGGGTACGGGTGGTGTAGTCATAGTTGGCGTCGTGCACGGCATGGGCAACGCTCTCGCTGTTGACCTGGTCTTTCCAATAGTTGGAGGGGCCGTAGTAGGCCACCACGTCGCTGTTGCGCGACGGCACAACGTAGCTGGCGGTCTGCGAATAGTAGGGGTCGAAGTCCCACATGAGGAACTTGCTGGCACTGCCGCCTCGGGGGTTGGTGGAGAGGCGGATGATGTCGCCTTCACAGAAGAGGAGGTTCTCCAGCTCATGCTGGTAGACGGTGTCGTCGCCGGTCACAGGCGATACATCGGCCACCTCCTGGTAGACATAGTCGTCGCCGGGGAGGTAGGCGCTGATAGTGCCGGCCGAACGGTCGACCCACACCCTGGGCGTGATGCGGATGGCCTTGTAGTTGCGGTTACCCAGAGCCCTGACACTGCGGTTGGTGTCAACCCAGCCGTTCAGGCCTCCGTCATTGATAACCTCGAAGCGCTCGGGATTGTCGACAGCAGACTTGATGAGGGTGACACTGATGTCTTTCTTCAAGGTGCAGAATCCAGAGACATCCTGAGCCTCGACAGTATAGGTGAGGTTTTCGCTGAACTCGTGGGGAGTCATGGAGACGTGGGGAGTGTAGAGGGTATCGGAGATAGCGTTGATATAGTTGTCATAGTTGCCTTCATTCACCTGGGCCATGAGGGTGTTGTTAACCACCTCGGTGGTGCGGGTCTTGCTGGACGAGCCGCTCCATGTATAGGTGTAGGGGAAGAAGCCTCCCTGGATGCGATAAACAATGGCGTCGCCGCCGGTGGGGCAGGTGGCGGACACCAAGGGCAGGTAGCTCAGCACGTCGCCCGAAAGCAGCGTGCCACCGTTGTTGTAAGGCAGGCTCACACCGGCCATCTGGTGATGGAAGGTGGCGCAGCGGTGCAGGAAGATATACGAGTTGTGAACATTGTACTCATAGAAGACATTGTAGCCTTCGTCGGAGATAAAGTTGTGGTTCGTGTGGGTGGCCTGCAGGAGGTCTGTGAACTTATGTCCGAAGGCAAAGCGGATGGTGTCGCGCACTTGCTCGCCGGGGAACCACTTGCTGATACCGATGAGGGTATTTTCGGGCAGCACGGAGATCATGTCGATCACATCGCTCTGGTAGTCCTTCATCACACCATCCTCGCTGTCGGGAGTACGGGTGAGGAAGAGATTGCGTTTGGTCAAGGTCTTGGTGTAGTTGGTATCCACCGTGAAGCGCACCAGATGAGTCTGTCGGTCGTTGAAGTCGGTCCAGTACTTGGAACCGTTATTCAGATAGTTGTCGGTGATGATAACAGCCGACGACTTGTGCGACGGGTCGAGGGTCACACTGCCATTGTCGACATAGATGGCACCACTGGTGGGATAGGGGGTTCCCTGCTCGGGGACAAAGTTGTTCTCGATGGTGACATTGTTGGTGAGGATGAGGTTGCCGCCGGCAGTAACGCTGACAGCGCCGCCTCTGAGTTTCACCTTGTCGCCGGTGTAGGCGTTGTAGTTGTCGTGCAACACGCTGCCGCTGGCCAGCGAAAGGGTGCCGCCGTCATGCACAGCGATGATGGGTCCAAGGGCCACGGTAGTGTCGAGGCGCTTGGCCGGGTCGACGCCGGGAGTGGTCAGGGTGGCGTTCCAGTATTCAGGATAGGTGGCAGAAGTGGCCACACCCGTGATACGGCTCACATCGCTGCCGTCGAAGTCAATGAAGGAGGTGGTGAAGACACCGTCAATGCCACTCACGTCGAACATCGTTCCACGGAACGCGCCGCACTCGCCCGGCAACTCGTGGTGGTGACCACTGTAGCGGATAATGGGGATGGAGGCGTAGTCGACACCGCGGATGGAGACGGCCTCGGTGATCTTCACCGTGTCGATGATGGCTATGACGTCGCCCTCCTGGTAGATGCTGGCGTCGAAGGCCTGCATGAAGTTCTGCAGATATTTACTCGGGACCTTACCGATTTTCTGCGTATTGCCCGGATCCACATCGGCCAGCGAGCCGGGAGTGAAGTTCACACCGCAGCGGGTAAGGTTGTTCGTCGATGCCAAGTAGATGGTATCACCCACCGTACGGCACTTGACGTTGACACGGATAGTGAAGCCGCTGGTATCGGCAGGGTTGTAGGCCGTGAAGTGCAGGTCGAGGTGACCCACCACACCGTCGGGATAAACCTTGTTGCCATCGTAGGCCAATGAGATGTTCAGTGCCGCAAGACCACGACCGTCGAGCTCACCGATACGCAGACCCTGGCCAACGAGGCCGATGGTGTCGTACTTGGCGCAGGTGGCGGAGGAGCCGGACTTCTTACTGTACTGCATCTTGTCTCTATAGTTGGCGCCGGTGAAGGGCATGGCTGTCGAGAAGAGGTCCACCACAGTGTCCTGGCTGATGATGTGCCAACCCACAGTGGAGGTCAGGCTCGACGAGATGTTGTCCATGGGCTGGATACCCACGCAGAAGACATTCGGGTCGGTGGCGTTCAGCACCTCGTCAACATTGCCCGTCAGCAGGAATTGGTTTTCGCTGCAATTTTCAGGCCACCACGAGAGGGAATCAAGATAAAGTTCGCGCGCGTGGAGCGTGGCGGGAAGTACAGCCTTGCGGACGAAGGTGTTGCTGCGGCCTTCGTTGAACATGGCCAGCAGGTCGTATTCCATATCCTTGAATTTCTCCAGCAGGGTAGCAATGGTGATGGCCACGTTGATGGGCTGGTGCAGGTTGGAGTCGAGGTACTCGATGGGACTGACAATGGCACCGCGGTTCGTGGTGATGTCGTGGCCGTCGTAGCCGGCACGCTTGGGCACAGCCTTGTACTCGTCGAGAGTGAAGTAGACGGTGCCGAGCATGGTGCTGGAGAAGTCGGTGCTGTAGGTCAGGTAGAGGTCCATGACGGGCGATGCGTTAACATCGGCACCCACCTGAGCCGAGTAGAAGTGCTGAATGATGTTCACATGGTTGTTGCCGGAGAGGGCTGTGCCGCCCTGGTTCCAGTTGCCCGCCGTATAGGTTTCGGGGGCGGTATAGGTGTTGGGCGACGTAGAGGCGAAGTTCCTGCCCGAGGTCATCATCAGACCGAAGGTGGTGGCGGGGTCGTCCATGATGAGGTCCACGCCGCGGAGGTCGCTGGCGCTGGAGCCCGATGAGAGGTGCAGCTCTTCCCAAGTACCTTCTCCCGGGTTGGCCTGCGCCACGGAGGAGTCGGCTCCGACGCTGCTCCAGCTGACGGGGTGCCAGGTCTTGTCGACGAAGCGCAGGATGGCATTGTCGTCCTCGATGGTCACACCGTCGGCACCCAGGCGATAGTAGTGGCCGGGCGTGGTGGGCGGCAGCACGAGTTCGGCATGCGCCAGAGCCAGCGAGTAGTTCTTGTCGGTAGCGTCGTCGTAAAGTTTCACATATTTGTCGTCCTGGGGCAGCAGCTCGGGCTGGGCGTGGGCCAGCAGCACGGCGAAGCGGGTACGCTTACCCTGGCCGACGGACCACACACGGTAGCTTTCGCGGAAGTTGTTGTAGGGATACTCTGCCAAGTTGCAGTTGATGCCTGCATCAGTGCAGTTGTCCCACACCAGCGACGTACCGCTCTGCTCTTTGATGACCAGGTTCGAGTCGGCACAGGAGGACATGAAGCCACCATCGTCGACGTGGATGCTGCCATACTTGGCGCGGGCGGTGACCACAGCGTTGGTACCGGTCTCGGCGAAGAGGTAGCCGAAGCCTTCCACAAAGCCATAACCACCATCGGTGGTCATGATGTCCACGTTGACACCATTGTTCACCACCAAGGCGGCATATTTGTTCGTCACGGGGTCGATCACTCTCAGTCGGTCGCACACCTGGATGTCATCGCGGCACTGGTTGGCGTCGTTGACGATGAGGTCCTGATTGGTGGTATGCACCAGGTTGCCGGCACCGTCGAGGGCATCCTCGTAGTAGTGCAGCTGGGCCACCTCGGTCATCACGGCGTTGAGGTCCATCACGTTGTATCCGCGCACCTTCACGGTGTCGACACGGTTGATGGTGAGCTGCTGCGAAGGATAGGCCGAAGCGGCGTCGGTGGCACCGTCGTAGAAGATGGCGGTATTCCACAGGTAGAGCTCGTCGGCACGCTGGATGGAACGCAGGGTCTTGGTGGCGTGGCACGAGGTGTAGTCCACAGCGCCGTAGTTGTACACATGGATGCTGTTATGCACATCGCCGCCCTGCACAGAGGTACCGGAACCGATGATGGAGTTGGCGATATCCATCATGGGCAGGGGGCTGGTGGTAGAGCCTAAAGTGTTGTAACCCTCACCGTCGACGTAGATGCGGCTTTCGCCACCGAAGAAGCCGGGAACACGGAAGTCGAAACCACCGTCGTTGCTACCCCAGTTGGCGCCGCCGTAGATGGAGGTGTTGAGGATAACGTGGCCGGGTGTCAGCGCGGGAGAGAGGCTGCCGGTCTCGCCGGGTTTGAAGATGGCGTAGGCATCGTCGGCTCCGGCGATATTGCGATCCCACACCTTGCTGTTGGCAATGGCCTCGGCGCCCACGTTGACGTACACCGAGCCAAAGGTGTTGCCCTGATATCCGGCACCGTAGACCGATGCCGCAATGATACCGCCGGCAATATTCATAATCGAGGAGGGACGCAGGGTGGTCTTGGTCATGGGGTCGACATGGCTTGCTTCCTCAGCAGCTGTCAAACCCTTACACTCGGCAGGATAGCCGTCGTTCACACGCTGGCTGCCGCCGTAGACCGACTCCTTGACGTCGCCGCCGTCCATGTTCAGCACCTTCAGGCCGAAGACCAGCTGGTCGGTCTTGCCGCTAGCGCCGGCATAGATATTGTTGTCGAAGACACCGCCATGCACATTGACCACGATGAACGAGTAGCCCAGCGGGTCGTCATAGGCGTTGGCCTTGGTCACATTGGTGTCGGGGATACGGTAGTTCACGATGCCGGCAGGACCCTCATCCACGGGATCAAATATATGCTCGCCGAGGTCGTTGGTCTTCATGCGCCAGGTGGTACCCATCAGGCCGCCGCCGAAGAGGTTCGAGTCGACATGGCCGTCGAGGAAGTTGATTTCCACAAACTCGGTGTTGGGCAGGGTGTTCCTGGAGGGAATCCATATAGTATGGCCCGCCACGGGCTGCACCGTGTAGTCGTAGTCGCCGTTACCGGCGCCATAGATGGAGCCGTACTTGCCGGACTCAATGTTGAGGACGCTGCGGAAGACATCGCCCGTGTAGTCGTTGCCGCCGAAGACCTGGAAGGCGTTCTGTGCGCCGCCGAAGTCGGCACCCTGCATGGTGAGGGTGGCGGTACCGAGGACGTGCGAACCCCAGCAGCCACCGTAGATGGCGTCGAAGGGGGTGTCCCAGGTGTCGAAGACATGTATGTAGGTGTTCTCGGCATCGCCGCCGCGGCCGCCGCCGTAGGCCTTGGCCGAGGCCAGGTTGGTGGCGTGGTGCAGGTGCACATAGGTGCCGCCTTCCACACCGTCGCTGTGCTCAGGCTTGGCCACATTGCCGCGGTGCGGCCGCTGGAGGTGCTCCCAGTCGCCCTCGCCGCCGCCGAAGACAGCGCCGTTGATGGTGAGGTCGGCAGTCAGCTTGGCGGGGCAGACTCGGTCGTTGACATCCACGAAGGTGGCGCGACAGTCACCCATGGAGCCTCCGCCATATACATTATTATCAATAATACCGCCGTAGAGGTGCACCGTCGTGGAGTCGACGAAGGGCGAGCCGCTACTGTGTTCGGAGATGAGGTTGGCGGGGTCGGAGTGGTCGGAAGCGTATGCGTACACAGCGTAGTCGTCGTTGCCGAGGAAGGCGTAGTCGTAACGGCCGTTGGAACCACCGTAGATATTGTTCACCTTGCCACCGCTGACGTCGATACGGGTGTTGCCGTTGATGCTGCCGCTGATGTCGTTGCCGCCGTAGACGTAGTTGATGCCGCCGGCCTGGGTGTTGCGGATGTCGATGTAGGCCATGCCTCGCACGTCAGCCTTGCGGCAGCCGCCGAAGAGGCTGTCCTGGATGGTCACCTGGTCGGTGTTCACCAGCACATAGGTCGACACACCGTCGACATCCTCGCCGCAAACATCGGTGAAGTTGTCAGAACCGTTCATGCTGCCCGAGTTGCCGCCGCCGAAGACGTTCTTCACGGTACCCTTCTTGAGGATGATGTCGGGCACGCAGCTCTCCATGTTCTCCTGGTTGTTGCCGCCGAAGATGGTACCCACGGTGAGGATATCGGGGTTCTTGCTGTTGAAGAGGATTTCCACATTGTTCATCACACCCACACCGTTGCCGCCGCCGAAGACGGTGTCGATCATGCTGCCGCTCTCGGTGTTGATGTCGATGAAGACCGACTCCTGGAGGGGCGTCACCTCGCTGTACTCGAAGTGGCACACAGGGCCCACGCCGAGGTTGCTCTTGTCGGTGTAGTCGTAGTCACCGTTTCCGGAGCCGTAGACGCAGTTGATTTTCGGGGTGTCCTCGATGAGGAGGTAGGTACTGTAGAGGGCATTGTATTCTGAACCGGAGAGGTAGTTGAGGGGCGAGCCGTCGGAAGCCTGGAAGTCGGCCTCCGAGACAGCAGACACCACCACGTTGTTGTCCGGGTCTCTCACCTCGGGGATGGAGTAGGCGGCGAAGCTGTTGAGCGAACCCATACAGTCGTTGCCGGCGTAGAGGGAGCCGAGAATCTCGGTGTTGCCACCCACGGTGGCATAGCCGCAGCCGTAGAGGTAGGAGAGGTATCCGCCGCCGTAGGCGTTGCCGAAGCCGGAGTATACCTTGCTGCCCACCACCGTGTTGCCGTTCATCTGCACATGGATGGAACCCTTTTGGATGTCATGCTTGAGGTCGCGCACATAATTGGAGTCGCGCACATTGATTTTCGGCGAGGCCTCCTGTGCAAAGCCCACGTGGGCTTTCACACCGCCGCCGTAGGCCGAGTAGAGCACCTTGCCACCGTTGAGGTAGAGGTTGGTGTTGTTGTGCGTGGGCACCAGCTGGCCCACATATTCGTCGTAGGGGTCGTAGGCCTCGTCGTTGGCGTCTCTCAGGGCATAGCCCTCCATGTAGCGGCCGTTCTTGTCGCTACAGTGGTAGTAGCCGTCGCTGCCGCCATAGACATCCTGCAGCACCACGGCCTTGCGGTCGATAACGGCGTAGGAGCCTTCGTTGAGCTCCGATCCCACATCGCCGCTGATGTCGTTGCCGCCGTGGGCGTAGCCGAAGACACCACCGGAGAGCCACAGGATGGTGGAACCCTTGACGTTGGCCATACGGCAGCCGCCGTAGATATATTCCACCATGATGCGCGAACGGGGTTCGCTATGCACGATGGTACTGATCACCCTCGGGCGCTGATACTTCCAACCGGTGAAGCCCACCACGGAGCTGTCCTGCACCCACCGGGGCAGGCTGGTAGTGGGTTCGCTGTAGCGCATGTCGCCGGCGTTGCCGCCACCATAGACGCTGCTGATACCGCCCGAGAGGAGGTTGATCTGGCTGATGGTGTTCATGGCAGCCTTGTTGCTGCCGCCGAAGAGCACGCGGATGTTGTAGCGGCCTATCTCGGCATTGAAGCGGTCGGGGTTGCTGTTGACGAGGCTGTCGTAGTTGTCCCACTCATGGCCAGCACCAGCCGAAGGATTGTAGAGGGGCTTGTCCACCAGGACGCCACCCTCCCACTGCTTGGTGATGGAATCGTTGTCGAAGATGTAGCGACCGCCGGTGCAGTTCACCGTACCCAAAGGACGGATCACCTCGGCCATGTTGCCGCCGAGGTAGCAGGTGTCGATCATGCCGCCGTTGATGGTGACGTTGGCATGCGATCCGTCGACCAAGTTGCCGCCGCCGAAGAGGTAGCGGATACCGTACTCGCGGCCGTAGCCGGTGAAGTAGGTGTTCTGGATGTTCTTGGTGGGGGTGGTCTTGGTGTCGTGCACATTGACGAAGACCGTCGAGGTGTTGGCCACAGAGCCGCCGTAGTTGTTGCCGCCGAAGACAGCGTAGATCGTGCCTCCGTGGATATCAATGGTGACGGCGTTTTCGGGGTGGCTGAGCTCGTTGGAGGTGACACCGATAAAGGCGTTCTCGGCGCCGCCAAAGAGCGAGTCGATGAGGATATAGTCATTATAAGCCTTGGCAGAATTCACAGCGGCAAGTTCGGCAGTCAGCTTGTCGGCAGCCGACAGTTCGTTGTAGTTGGCGGGGAAGAACGACTCAATGGGCACACCGACGGTGATATGGGCCGTCTTGATGTAGGGCACGGTTCCAAGATATTGCTTATCGGTCATGCAGGAGCCACCATTGCCGTTCTCTGTGGCGTCGACCTGGATGGGGTCGTAGGAGCCATCGCAGAGATATTGGGGCCGGTATTTGAATTCCACGTCGGTCACCAGCTTGCTGTCGTCCCAGGCAGCGCCAGCCAAATAGGTGTGGTCGCCATGCTCAATGGCTTGGGCGGCATAGGTGGCGTAGTCGCTGGGCAGCGAGTTCCACTTGTAGACCTTGCCGTTGAAGAAGTAGGCCTGGTATTCAAGGCTGGTTTCGTGGCCGTTGTGAATGTAGGAGTCCACAAGGGAGTCGGTAACACCGTCGGAAGCCTTCACCAAACCGGGGTTGATACCCTGGTAGGTGTAGTAGCCGCAACCGCCGCCGTAGGCATAGCCGATATGCACGGGGTGCGTGGCATTGGTCTTCGCGGTGCCGAGCTGGATGGTGGCGCCGGTGGCACCCTGCACCCATCCGGCAATGTCGTTGCCGCCATAGAGGGCGTAGAGGGAGTCGGTGCTGTGCACGGTGACGGAGGTGTTGCCGCTGACATTGGCTATACGGCCGCCGCCCACCACGTAGCCTTTCACCACAGGGGCGTTCTTGGGCTCGGGGAAGGGGGGTGTGGTCACCTCGATGGAGAAGTCGAAGTGCACACTGTCGCGCTGCACAACGCCGTTGTTGTAGGTGACGGTGAGGTAAATCCAGCCGCTGGTACCACGGTTGGGCACGTTGTTACAATGGACCTGGAAATTGTCGCCAACGGTGGCGGTGTCCACCCAGCGCAGGGCGCTGGAGGTGATGTCATATTCCTTCTTGACCACACTAACGCTGCGGTTCACGGGTGTAGGAGCGGAAGACTGACGAGTGGTGGGGGCGTTGTCCCAGTAGTAGTAGGTGCGTGTGGTAGGGGTACCGGCGCTGCCGTAGCCCGGGTCGCTGCGGTAACGATAGTCCGAGTTCATACCGTAGCGGTCAGTCTCTTCGACGAATTCGTAGTAGCCCAAGGTGACGGGCACCGTGCCGGGGACGCTGAGTGTGGAGGTGGCCACCAGTTGGTCGCCGTACTTGAGAACGGTCTTGTCGAGGCTGAGGCCTGTCAAACCCTGACCGGCGGGGAAGTTCACAGACATGTCGTGATAGGTGGCATTGACGGGCAGATAGATGGCGCCTTGGCCGGCAGGAATCCAGGTGGTGTCGTGGCCGTCGATATGGCCGACAATGGCGTCGCAGTAGGTCTCCGACATGTCGGAACGCAGAATGCGGCTCTCGGGACGTGAATAGGTGTCTCCCGACATGCGCCACACACCGTTGGCAGGGGTATTGTCGGTACCCACGGTGTCGAACATAATCCAGTAGTGGGCCTCGTGACGTACACCGTTACGGTAGGTGATGTCGGTGACGGCAGCACCGAAATCCCAGTTGAAGAACTTGGAGAAGTAGGCCGTCGAGGCTCCCACTTCGACCTTCTCGATACGCAGGCTGTTGCGGGTGCCGATGATGTAGTAGCGGTAGTTGTCCCACTCCTGGTAGTAGTAGCCAGTGATACCCGTGCGGTTCCACACGCAGTAGCGCGAGAATCCTGTGCTGGTGGGCACATTGACAATAGTGGGGTTGTTGGGGTCACTGAGGTCGAGGGCCAGGTAGTAGTCGCCTATATGGGTGTGAAGATTCACGGGCGTGTTGCCGTGAATCGCTTCACCGTAGCAGTCGTTCCTGAGTAACACATCGGTCTCGTACTCGCTGCCCTCAGGACCTTCGAGCCACATATGGGTACCGTTGGTGAGGGTGTAGGTGCCCGTGGAACTCTCCTGGGCACGCAGATTCATGGGCAGCACCACTGCTGCCAACAAAAAGAGCAATGGAAGCATCCGTTTCGGCTTCATACCAAAAATGATTTTCTGCATATGTCGATCTGTCTTTTTCATCTCTGTCATATTGTTCATTTTTTTTCGTTACTTGGGACGACAGTAGTCCATTCTCACACGCATATATTTCACCCAAAAACATGATATATAAAAAGTTATACCATGAGTCTATAATTCGTCCAATCTGCAAATATACAAAAAAAAATCCTTATTATCATAATTTAACAAGAAATTAACAGAATTGTAGAGACGCAGCCTGCTGCGTCTCCAGCCAGACGGCCAAAGGAACGTTTAAAAAAAATCCCCGCAAGGAATTGTGCCGTGCGGGGATTTTTTTGTTGTGTGAAGCATCAGGGCTCATAGTCACCGATGATGACATTGGTGTTGCCTGTGACTTTACCGGCGTTGCCGCCGCCATAGACGTTGCCCTCCACAGTGGTGCGGTTGCCGCGGATGTCGACGGTGGTGTTGCCGGTGGTGACAGCCGTGGGTCCGAGGCCGCCGCCGTAGACGTTACCGTTGAGGGTGGTGGCGCACTGGGTGGTGCCGGGGTCGGTGCTGTTGTCGCCCTGGCTGAGGGTCTGGACGGTGGGATTGCCAACCACGGGGGCTGCGGAGCCGCCGCCGTAGACGTTGCCGAGGATGGTGACGGCGTAGGTGCGGCCGCCAGCGGCGGTGTCGGTGCCGATGACCACCTTGGGACAGGCGGTGACGGTGGCCGTCTCGCCGAGGCCGCCGCCGAAGACGTCGGTGGTGATTTCGTCATTGATGATGTTCACCTTAGGCGACACAAGGTTGGGGTTGGTAGGCGTGTAGGAAGCGTCCTTACCGGCGCCATAGACGTAGTCGAGGCGCACATCGGGACAGCTCGGGTCGGGCTGGATGTTGACATTGACGGTGATGGTGCCGGTGATGTTGCCACCCTTGTTGGAGCCACCAAAGAGGCACTTGGTTTGGCCGCCGTAGAAGTTGACGGTGACGTCGCCGTCGATGACGCCGCCGGCCTTGTTGCCGCCGAAGATGGTGTCGTACTCGCCGCCGCGGACGTTGAGGATAATGTCGCCGTTGATGTCGGCGTTGCGGGCGCCGCCGTAGAAGTTCATGAACTTGGTGCCGCAGACGAGGTCGATGGTGCCGCCGTTGCCCACAGCCTCGTTACCGCCGGCGAAGGTCTCGCTGTTGATGAGTTCGCAGGGGCTGACGGGGGTGAGGTCGATGGAGGTATTGCCTTCGATGATACCGCTGGTGTTGGATCCGCCGAAGACGTCGTAGACGATACCGCCCTGGACGCGCACCGAGACGTTACCGGTGCTGGTCATGTTGGCGACGGTGGACTTCTTGACGTTGGCGGGGAGGGGGTTGCCGGTATTGGGGTCGAGGGTGTGACCGTCGCCGCCGGCGAAGGCCATGTAGACGCGGCCGCCCTCGATGGTGACATCGTTCTGCAGCGTGTTGGCCGCACGGCCACCGCCGTAGACATACTTCACGGTGTTCTCATCGCAGTAGTGGATCACCACCTTGGAGAGACGCGAGGTGTCGCCGGGCCAGGCGGGGTTGCTGTTGTGGCCGGGGTCGAGGCGCTGGGTGATGTACTTCTTGTTGAGCTTGGTGAGCGCGGCACCGGTCCAGTCGGGAGCGTCGACGGAGGGGTCGCCGGTGAGGACGCTGGCCTGGTTGCCGCCGCCGTAGACGCCCAGCAGGGCGTAGTTGGCGCTGTTGGAGGCATTGGTCTCGTTCAGGAGGGCTGCCTTGTCGCTGTCGGTGAGGGTAGAGATGGTGGGGCAGGTGTTGGCAACGGTGTGGCCGGTGTGCCACACGTCGACCCGCATCACGCCGAGGGGCGAGGAGCCGGCGTCGTTGCCGCCGAAGACATTGCCCGTGTTCTCGTCGCCGGAGGTGCCGATGACGACATTGTTGGAGCTCTGCGCCTCGAGGCCGATGTTGACCTGGGTGTTGCCGTCGACGATACCAGCGGTGGGCGAGGAGGAGGCACCCATGCCGCCACCGAAGACGTTGCCCTTGATGGTGCCGCTCTTGATGTTGACGGTAGTGCCGCCGTAGTCGACGTGGCCGGCTTCGCCGCCGCCGTAGACGTTGCGGTAGACGGTGAGGGCCTCGTCGCCAGCATCGTTACCGATGTTGACCTGGGTCTTGAAAGCATAGGCCATATCGGCGAAGTCGAAATCGGGGTTGTCGGGGTCGTTGGCGCGTCCGCGGCTCGAGCCGAAGACGTTGCCGCCGAAGGCCACGTTGTCGTTCGCGTCGCCCACAGAGGAGTGGATGTTGACGGTGGCCAGACCGGAGTTGGCGTCTTGGATGTGGTCTTCGTTGCCACGGAGGCCGTAGTCGCCCACAAGGGCCATCGAACCGCCGCCGTAGACGTTGCGGTGGATGGTGCCGCCGTTGACGTTGACGACGGTGTTGCCGCGCACGTAACCGGCACTCATGGAGTAGGTTCCGTCATGGGCCAGGTCGCATCCGCGGCCGGCACCGTAGACGTTGCCGACGTTGGCCATACGGCTCTTCATGGCCGCGATAATGTTGTCTTGGCCGCTGAACGCCGTTTCAACAGCGCTATAGGAGGCGTTCATGTTGTGGCCGATGGTGCCGCCGTTGACGGTGACGCGGGTGTCCAGCAGGACGTGGCCGTTCTCGCCGCCGCCGAAGACGGAGCCGTTGACCGTGCCGCCCTCGATGGTGACGACGGTGTTGAAGACGTTGGCGCGGGCGGTATATGCGCCGCCGGCCATACCGCGGCCGGCGCCGAAGACACGGCCGTTGTTGAAGCCCTTGCGGTCGACGACATAGTTGCCGGCGTTGCCGATGGTGGCACCATTACGGATGGTGACGATGGCCATACCGGTAATGGTGTCGGCGCCGACAGCGTCATAATAGGTTTTGCTCGTGGCGGTATAGTCGCTGGTAGCGGGATCCCACCAGCGGTATTTGATAGAGTCGTAATAGTCGCCGGTCGCGGGGTCCAGGACACGCGTGTCGCTCGTGTAATCGGTAGCATCGGCGCTTGTCTTGTACTTATAGGTACAGGGGGTCTCCACAGGGATGCGAGAGGTGTATTCGCCATGGGAGTCCTTGTAGCGGTGCGAGCGCTCCGGTTTGCCTACCGTGTCGTAAAAGACGGGGGGTTCCGATGTCCCAATGCGGACAGGCTCATAGGAGGAGGTGTCGGTGCCGTTGAAATAGAGGGTAGAGCCCACCGATGCCATGGAGCCGCCGCCGTAGACGTTGTGGGTGACGGTGCCGCCGCTGACGTCGACGTGGGTGTTGCCGTAGACGGTGCCGGCGCTGAGGCTGAGCTTGCCGTTGTGGCGGTCCACACCGCGGCCGCCGCCGTAGACGTTGCCGCGGAAGATGACGGCTGCATCGGCGCCCGTCTCGTAGGTGCAGGCTTCGCCGGTTTGCAGCTCGGTGCCGTCGCCCAGCACGGTGTAGGCCACAGTGAGGGGGCGTCCCACGGTGCCACCGGTCATGGTGACATAGGTGTTGTTGAGCACGTGGCCGTTCTCGCCCGAGCCGAAGACCGAGCCGCGGATGTCAGCGCCATTCTGGATATTGACATAGGTGTCCTCGGTGAAGGCGAAGTGGGAGTATTCGCTACCGGCCATACCACGGCTCGAGCCGAAGACGTGGCCGTTGTTGTGACCCGTGGTGCCTATCTGGCCGCCACGGATGGTGACGGTGGCGATACCGCCGCTAAGGATGGAGGAGTGGGGGGTGATGGGCACTTCGTTATAGTAGCCCACCGAAGCCATCGAGCCGCCGCCATAGACGTTGTGGTAGATGGTGCCGCCGCTGATGTCGACGTTGGTGTTGCCGTAGACGCGGCCGGCGCTGGTGCTGAAGTTGCCGTCGTGGCGGTCCACACCGCGGCCGCCGCCGTAGACGTTGCCGTGGTAGTGGGTCACCGCGCTCTCGCCGAGCTGGGACATATAATCGTTATAGTTGGGGTCGGAGGGGTCGTTGGTGGGGTATTTCACCCAGCCGAGGTTGGAACCGGCTGCACCGGTATAGGGATCAGCGTCGCCGGCGCCATAGGTGCCGCTGGTGTGGGCCACCGGTTGCGTCCAGTCGCTGGAATTGATCTGCGAGCCGATGGTGCCGCCGCTGACGTTCACCCTGGTGTCGGTCATCACGTGGCCGTTGGCGCCGCCGCCGAAGACCGAGCCACGCACATCGGCGCCGGTCTGGATATTCACTTCGGTGTTGTTGACGAAGGCCTTGTTGGAAAAGTCGGAGTTACTATAAGCCACACCGCGGCCCGAGCCGTAGACAAAGCCGTTGTTCATACCGTCGGAGCCAATCACGCCGCCATGGATGGTGACGGTGGCCTTGCCGGTCAAGGCTTCGGCGTGGTCGCCCGGGACGATGGGGTAGTCGACGTAGGTGCCCACCGAGGCGATGGAGCCGCCGCCGAAGACGTGGTGGCGCACGGTGCCGCCGCTGATGTCGACAATGGTGTTGCCGAACACCTGGCCGGAAGCCTCGCCCAAGTAGCCGCCCTGGGTCATGTCGATACCGCGGCCACCGCCGTAGATGTTGCCGTGGTAGATATCCACACGGGCTTCGCCATTCGCGTCAAGTTCTTTTTCCCCTGCAGTGAGTTCCAGGCCCACGGTGCCGCCATCCATGGTGACGGTGGCGTTGTAGCGCACGTGACCGTTCTCGCCGCCGCCGAACACCGAGGCGGCAATCTGACCGCCATGGATGATGACCTGCGTCTGGTCGACATAGGCCATGCGGGTGTAGTGGAAGCCGAGGTCTACACCGTTTACATCGTCGTAGTAGCCCGGACGGCCCTTGCTGCCGCCGAAGACGGAGCCCGTGCGGCCGGTCGTGTGGCCTGCCACACGGTGGGTGCCGACGGTGACATTAGTCACCTCGCCCACAATACCACCGCTGACGGTCACCTTGGTGTTGCCCACATTGGCGTTGTAGCCGTAGGAGGTGTAGGTCACACCGTTCACCTCGTAGTTGTAGGTCGCGGCGGTACCGTCGTAGGGATGCTGGAATTTATAGGGGTCTGAGGGATCGTAGGCGTAGGTCATGTGCATCCAGCGGCGTCCCACGGAGGCCAGCTCGCCGCCACCGTAGATGTTGCCCAGGACATGGCCGTTCTTCAATTCCACCTCGGTGTTGCCGTAGACGCGGCCGGCATGCATGGCCGCCGAAACAAAGCCGGAGGTGGAGGTGATGCTCGCTGTGTCGTTGATGTGTGGGGTGATGTTCTCGCTGCCGTAGCCGCCGCCGTAGACGGAGCCCAGGTAGCAGGCGTCGGTGGTGCCGGTAGCCACACCGTGGCCGATGGTCACCGCGGGGCCGTCGATGGTCACCTTGGTGTTCTTCAGCACATAGCCCAGCTCGCCGCCGCCGTAGACATTACTATAGATGGTGGCGTCGCCGCTGATGTTGATTTCGGTGTTCTTGCACTTGGCCATACCGGGCCAGATGCGCAGGAAGCTGTTGGGGTCGGTCTCGTCGGTGGCGCCGAGCTTGAACAGACGTCCCATGCTCGAGCCGAAGACGTTGCCGCCGGTGGTGTGCACGATGTCGGTCACATCGTCCTCATCCCATGCGCCGCTATGTGCGCTGATGAAGCTGTACATCTGGTTCTGGTAGGCCACCACATCGCCCACGCTGTAACTCGCTGCGGGGTCGAAGGCGGGGTGGGTAAGTTCGCGGAGGTTGCCGATGGTGCCGCCGGTGATGTTGAGGGTGATATTGCCGTGGTCGTCGCCGTCCTGCAGCTGGCTATAATTGGGGTCACCAACGGCCACAAAGTAGGAGCCCACGGAGGCCAGACGGCCGCCGCCGTAGACGGAGCCGAGCATGGTGGGCCTCACGGGAGTGCCCGCCACGGTGTCGTTGTTGATATTGACTTCGACGTTGCCGCCGATGGAGCCGGCCGTATAGGCCGTGCCGCCGAATCCGCGGCCGCCGCCGAAGATGTTGCCGTCGACATACGAGGTGCCCCAGGTGCCTACCCAGGCAGCGCTGTCGATGGTCACCTTGGCGTCGCCCAGCACGTGACCATCCTCGCCGCCGCCGAAGACGGAACCGAAGATGAGACCGCCGCTGACTTTCACGTTGACATTCTGCACATTGGTACGCATATTGAACTCGGTACGCTGGTCACCCTTACCGGCACCGAAGAGGTAGCTGGTGACGGGGTGGTCGGTGATGGAGTCGATGGTTCGGGGGAGACCGAGGGTGCCGCCGGTCATCACCACGCGGCAGTTGCCCACCACGTCGGCATACTCGCAGCCGCCATAGACCGAGGTGAGGATATGGCCGCCGCTGATCACCACATAGGTGTTGCCGCGCACACGGCCTTGGAAGTCGTAGAACTGGGTGGTGAAATCGCCGCCCGTGCCTCTATTGTCGGTGGCATAGGGGTAGTAGCCCGAGCCGCCGCCGAAGACGTTGCCGAAGAAGGTGTGGCCGTCGCCGGGGTTGTAGGAGGCCGTGGTGTCGCCGGTTTCATAGGCATAGCGATCGTAGGGGAGGTAGTGCTTGGTGGGAGTGCCGTTGATGACGGTATCGCGGCCGTATTTCCAGTGGTAGCACTCGGGCATCTGGCCCGCGATGTTGTTGATACGCGTAGCATCCTGGGCCTTGACGGCTGCAACGGCTTCGTCCCATTGGGCAGCCGTATAGAGGCCTTTACCCTCTTCGTTCGTCCAGTCATAGCCGTTGCCGATCTGGCCGCCGCTGACGATGACGCCGCAGCTGTCGAGCACCTGGCCGTTCTCGCTGCCACCCCACACAGCACCCACGATGAAGGCCGAGCCGCTGACACGCACCTCGGCGGTGTTGACATAGCCGAAACGGGCGTTGTCGGCCGAGGGGGCCGGTTCGTGGACAGCATGGGGGTCGGTGTAGACACCCATACCGGCACCGAAGACATAGCCGATATCCACGCGCAAGGTGGCGTCCTTGTGGCCTATCTGGCCACCGCTGATCTCCACCAGGCTGCGGCCGGTACCACTGGCGCAGCTTTCGGGTTCGCCGATCACGATGTCGTTCGTGGCATCGGCAGATGCAGCCAAGGTGAAGGTGCCCACGGAGGCCAGCTCGCCACCGCCGAAGACGGTGTTGTGCACATAGCCGCCGCTGATAGTCACATGGGTGTTGCCCTTGACATTGGCATAGGTGGGGTCAAAGATGGTGCCGGAGCCGCCGCCGAAGACGAAGCCCTTGTAACTGGTGAGGTCGTTGCCTCCCACATGTCCACCACTGATGGTCACGTCGGCGTTGCCGTTGACGGCGCCCAACTCGCCACCGCCGTAGACGTTGTTGTCCACGGTGCCGGTGCTTATCTCCACGGTGGAGTTACCGTGCACGCGGGCCACATCCACGCCGGGATATACACCCTTGCCGGCGCCGAACACACTTCCGTTCACCACCACCTGCGCCTGCGTGCTGCCGCACAGCAACAGCGCCATCAGCACGATGGCCATCTTTCCCATTCTGCAGTTCTTCTGTAGCATTCTTTTGCTCATTATGATATTATTTTTATGTTTCTCTATAAACTATACTCTATCTCAGTTCCACATTCGTATTTCCCTGTACGTCGGCCTGGTTGCCGCCGCCGTAGACGTTGCCCTTCACGTGGGCGTTGCCGGTGAGGATGACGTGGGTGTTGCCGTTGCCATTGTTGGTCTTCACCACTTCGGCCTGTGAGCCGCCGCCGTAGACGTTGCCTTCGCCGTCGGCGCTGTCGTCAATGAGGCGTCCGCCCACGATGACATGCTTGCTGCCTGTGCCGCCGATGGTCACCTGCGGGTTGGCCGTCACGCCGGCCGCGGAACCCAAGCCGCCGCCGAAGACGGCGTTGCGCACCGTGCCGTTGACGATGTTCACCACCGGCGAGGTGATGGTGTTGTCGCTCGGCTCATAGGCGGCCATGTTGCCGCCGCCGTAGACGTTCTCCACCTTCAGGGGGCATTCCGTTCCCGTGGAGTCCATCGTGACGGTGATGGTGCCCGTGATGGAGCCGCCCTGGTTGTTGCCGCCGAAGGCGTTGATCATCGTGCCGCCGTTGAGCGTGAGGGTCACGTTGCCCGTGATGGTGCCGCCGAGGTTGTTGCCGCCGAAGACGTTCTGGAACTTACCCTTGGTGATGACCAGGTTGATGTCGGCCCCGTGGTCGGCCGCTTTGGCGCCGCCGAAGAGGTTGGTGATCTCCATGTCGCACGAGGAGATGGTGACGCTGGGGGTGATGAAGGCGCCGCCGCTGGTCTGCGCCGGAGCCTGGTTGCCGCCGCCGTAGAGCTCACCGATGACGTTGTTGGCGCAGGCGGCATAGGCGTTGCCGCTGCAGGGGTCGTTGCCCGACTCTACACCCTCCACAACGGTGACGTTGATGCCGCCGTTGATGCGGCCGTACTGGTTGCTGCCGCCGAAGGCGGCGTCGACCTGGCCACCATGGATGGTGAGGTGCGTGCCGCCGGTGGTGATGTTGGCACCGGGGTTGTAGTGGGCAGCGCCGGCGTTGGTGTGGTTGTTGGTGGTGCTGAAGCCGTTACCGCCGCCGAAGGCGTTGCCTATGTGGCCGCCCCAGATGGTGACGTTGGTAGCCGCCACGTCGCTGGCGTTGCCGCCGCCATATACATATTCTATATTATTGTCGCATCCGTGGATGGTCACCACGGGCGTGCCGGTGTAGTTGGAGCGGTTGCCGCCGCCGTAGACGGCATAGAGGGCAAACTCCTGGCCCGCTTCAGCGGGGTCGGTGCCGTAGAGGTCCACCGTCACCGTACCCGTGGGGGTGCCGTTGACGTTGTTGCATCCGAAGACGCCACCCGAGCCGTTCTCGCCGGTGCCGTCGTTGGGACGCACGCTGCCACCGTAGACCTTCACGGTGACGGGGCCGTTGACGTTGGCAGCATGACTGGCGCTGCCGAGGCCGCCGCCGTAGAGGCCGCCGTAGATGGTGCCCTTGTAGAGAGACACATTGGTGGTGTACCAATCCTGAGCACTTGTGCCATTGACCTGACCCTCGGCGGAGCCGCCATAGACGTCGCCGTAGACGGTCACGCCGTCGGTGGCGGCACAGCCGCTGCCCAAGGTGAGGTTGACATCGCCGGTGACCACGGTCTGATATCCGTAGCCGCCACCATGGATATTGGCATGCTGCGAAGGCGTACCCACTTGGCCACCGTCGACATGCATGGTGACGCTGCCAACGGTGCCGGTAGTATTGCTGCCGCCATAAAGACCGCCTTCAACCAGACCACCCGTCATGGTGATGTTGACGACACCGCCCTGATTCTGGCAAGCGCCGCCATAGACGCCGCCGGCGATGTCGGCGCTATAGGTTGCCCCGTTTACGCCGCCATTCTTTCCTTCCACATGACCTCCAAGAATATAGACATTCGATGTGTTTGTGGTATAGCCATAGGAGCCGCCGCCATAGACACCGCGTTCCACATAGGCATCATCGGCAACAACAACAGTCGTTCCCTCTGTAACCTGGCCGGAATTACTGCTTGCTCCATATCCGCAACCAGCGCCAAAGACATTTCCGCCCACAGCACGGTTGATGACTGAAGTGGAAGAGTTGCTGTTGACAGAAGTGTTGCCGCCAATGTATATTTTGGTGCTACCGTACAGGTAACCGCCATCGCTCTGTGTTCCATTGGCTCCACCTGCTATCCAACCTCTAACTTCACCTCCAGTGAAAAGAAATCTTCGATTACCTGTTGCTGAAGCATATGCAGCAGCTCCATAGACAGAACCGCGAATGGTTCCTCCCTTGATACGAATCTCTACTGCATCTCCATCATTGACCACATAAGTATTACGATTGGTTCCATACGTGTTCAAGCTGCCAGCCAAACTTGCCATTTCGCCGCCTTCCATGATAAAGCGACGTTTACCCATATATCTGGTATTGTCATTATTGCCGGAATTACCAATATAAATAGATTCGTCGGCATTTGCGTCTGTTACCGATTTACTCGCCTGAACTCTACCGCTTTTTATAAGCCAATCGTAGGTTAAGTTATTTCGGTTTGAACTACTGTTAAACACATGAATTGCGTTACCTCCATAAACGGTGCTGTTTGCGGCTATGCTCAGTTTTTCATTGTCAGATTTAGCCCTGTCGTAATCACTTCCAAATACTGCACGTGTGGATACCGTACTGCTAAATGTCCTTGCGGTATTGTCTATCAGCGCAAATGTGCCATACGTACCGCTCTCAAGACATATTGTATATTTCACGGCATTCGACTGATTACCCGATAAACCTCTCACAGTTCCCACCGTTCCCGAGCATCCGCGGCCGACAATAAGATTGAACCCAGCAGCGGTCATGGTATTGCCACTCATGTTGGTGAACTGCACATTCTCAAACTTGGTATTGGCCTGTAGCGTAATATTATTATTTCCGCGAACTCGTCCTATTTGATTATTACCCGATGTACCATTGGGGAGGTAAGGAGAGATGGTTGACGGTCGGTTGACATCCGTGATATTAGCATTGCCGCCACCACCGAAATAGAAATCTTTATTAGAGGCCAAGACCACAAAGTTGCGTTCATAGCCTAAACCTGCATGGTTGGGAACGGACCAGTCAGCATCACCGTTTGCATAAACCAAATAGGCTATGGCCCATACGGCCTCCAGCTCCACCTCCATGCCGTACTCGCTGTTGGGGGCGAAGTAGATCTCGGTCTCAGCATTGATGATGGCATTCAGCGCAAGGGCTGTGCCGCCGCTGGCGGCGCTATAGACGGCACCACCCGTGACGCTCTTAAGTCGCCAGCATTGGAATCCGCGCCAGCCGGTCCAATCAGCCCTGCCCGATGTCGGCGGTGTGCCATAGGTGGGCCTCACCTGGAAGGGGTTGGGGATGGTGGTGTAGGGGCAGCGCGAAGCCGCTGCCGACTGGCTACCCGAACTGAAGGTATAGGCCGTCTGGGTATTGGCACCACGCTCCAGGGTCTTGAAGTAGATGAAGGTGTTCTCGTTCTCGCCCACATTGGTCTTGGCGCCGCCCACATAGTTGGCGTTGTTGCCGGGCTCAACATAGTTGGATGTACCGGCGGTATAGTCGCTGGTGTTGTTCATCATGATGCCGTCGCCGTAGTAGGTGATCTTCACGTCGGCAGGCGAGAGGCTGCGGATGGGGCAGTCGGGGTCGCTGTAGTAGCTCCAGGCATGGTCCTCGCGGTCGTCGAGAATCACCTTGCCGCCACCAACACCGCTGGCGATGAAGTCGGCAGTAGCCACTTCGGAGTTGGTATAGCCCGACTTGACGGCGATGGCCTTGATGGTCTGCGGGTTGGAGAGCTGCACAGGGGCGCTGTAGGTAGCCGACGAGGTGGTGGGGGTGCTGCCGTCGGTGGTGTAGTAGATGGTGGCACCCTCGGTGGCGCAGGCAACGGTGGCCAGGCCGCTGTTGTCGATGGTGATGGACGGCTTCTCCACACGGCAGGTGAGGCTCTGGGTGACAACACCCGAGGCATGTCCGTTGCGGATGGCTATGGCCTTGACGGTGGTGGGATTGGAGGGCAGGGTGAAGGGGCCGCTGTAGACGGTGCTCGACGCGTCGGGGGTGCTGCCGTCGAGGGTGTAGTAGATGGTGGCGCCATCGGAGGCGCAGCTGATCTGACCCTGATTGGTGCCGTAGAGCGATATCTCGGGATTGGCGGTCTCGGCCAGGATGTGCACGGTGGCCGTAGTATACTTTTGAAGGCCGCGATCCAGATGGACGGTCCTGAGGGTGAGGGTGACGGTTTGGTCAGTGGCGGGGGCTGAGTTGACAGTCATCACGCCCGTGTTTTGATTCACCGTAGCATAGGTGGTGCTGCTCAGACTCCATTCATAGGTAATACCTGCCGAAGAGGGGTCTCCCGTTACTCTGGTGGCAAAATCCTCCGTATTGGTGGTAAGGTAGGCGTTGCCGGAACCGCCGTAATAGTAGTGCTGGTTGGAGTTGAAAACGGCATGTGCAGGGATGGTTACTGTGGTGGTGGTCATCGTAGCCTCGGAATGGCTGAATGTCTGGTTCTCACCGTTGTAGAGACTTGCCGTAGAGGGGCTGATGGTGGCAGCAGACAAATCGTACTCAGTATTGGTGGATTGAGCCTGGTTAGTGCCAGCTGTGGTGGTGGAACGGTATTCGGTAGTATATGCATAATACAAGTTTTGATTATTCCTTTGGTTATATCTAGTGCTTTGTGAACTACTTATTTTCCAACTTGTTCTATAGTAGACATAGTAGGTTGTGTTGTTATAAAAGAATAGTCTGTTGTCGCTATTTCTCCAATAGGCGTTAGCCGGAGCCGTGGTGCTGACGCTGATGGCCATACCATCGGTGATAGTGCCGGTCACCACCATCCAATAGCGGGTACCGTTGACGACGGTGTACAGGTAGCGCGAGGTGGTGCTCAGCGTTGTCTCGGTCAACGTGCTGGTACTCGACACGCAGGTCCACACACATCCTGCAGAAAACGTGGTGGTGTTGGCCACCTGCCCGCTGTTGTTCACCGACAGGTAGCCATTGTTGTAGACAAACACATATTTGGCCGCCCATGCCGGCGCCAGGCCCGCCAGGATCAGCCCCGCGAGCACTATCGCTCTTTTCAAACCTTTCATTCGTTGCATGATTGTGTTCATATCGTGTGTGGTTTTATTCATTTGTCTGTTGTTTTCTTTTTTATTTCAATCACTAGTTCGTCAACCAAATGCTATCTCTTTGCGGTTCTCGGTGGTGTTCATATCTTTACCCTTGCTGTTCCTTCGTGCTATTCGCGGTCTTGCCGGTTGATCGTGTTTTGTCCTTTATAGTTTTATTGCCTCGCGGGTGATGTTCTGGTAGAATGGTGTGATACGGTGACGGCTGTGCCAGTCGTTCTTGCCATAGGCGAACAGGTGCACCACCTGGCCGGTCTCTATCATCAGGTCGGTCATGTGGTCGATGAAGTATCCCTCCTCTTTGACCGACAACGTGTCGCGCGGCGACAGGACGAGGACATCCCAGTCGGAATCCTCGCGGGCGGTGCCACGTGAGCGAGAGCCATACAGCCATACCTCTGCCGAAGGCTCCACCTCCAGCACATTGGCTTTGATTCTTTCTCTCATTGTTTCGTCGGTCATATCGTTCGTGGTTTTACTTACTTGTCTGTTGTTTTCCTCTGTTAGTTACTTTTTGTCATTTTTTTCCGCCCTTCTAGCAAAGCGGCATTATTAAAATTATATAATATCGCGTTGAGTATTACCATTTTAGACAATACATCAAAACATAGTCCAAAATGCAAAGATACACTCTTTTTCATAAATACAAAAAAAAATCACACACGCGAGGAAAAATTTCGGGAACTGAAATCTGTAAATCCGGTTTAAATTCAGGGTATCGTTTACCGTTTTTGGCCGAACGCGGAGTCGTCCTGGGGGGAGGAGCGGAGGCCGGGCAAAGAGCAGGGATTCTGCTTAACATAACCCAAAGTCAAGTGCCTGAAAATCAGTACCAACAAGGCACCCCCTCTTACTCCCCTCTTACTCCCCTCTTTATCCTCTCCTTCTTTACCCTTGGTTTAGTGAGAGTTAGATAGGAGGAGACAAGGTGTATTTTAAGGAAATTTAACATTTGGGTGCAGGTTTGGGGCAGGGGGTTGGACGGCCGGTATCGGCGGAGTGACGATTTGAAAAAAAAATTGCGGAGGATTAAATTTTTTTTGTATTTTTGCAGCCGTAGTATGACGCTGTACAACCCTCATATGACCCTCCACAAACTCTTCTTAAACATCAAGAAGAGAGACATTTGCTTTAGTTAAAAATTAAGAGTTGAGAGTAAAGAGTTTGCTTGCAAAACATCTTATTCTTGATTCGAGGTGAGCCAGAAGTGGCTGCCGTGGGACGTATTTATGAATTTTTAACATATCAACAATAAAAAAATCAAAAGATTATGGAACTTCCTTTTGCAGAAGCTTGGAAAATCAAGATGGTTGAACCCATCAAGAAGAGCACTCGCGAGCAGCGCGAGAAATGGCTCAACGAAGCCCATCAGAATGTGTTCATGCTGAAGAGCGACTATGTCTACATCGACTTGCTGACCGACTCGGGCACGGGCGCCATGAGCGACCGCCAGTGGGCCGCCATGATGCAGGGCGACGAGAGCTACGGCGGCGCCCGCTCGTTCTTCCACATGAAGGACACCATCACCGAAATCACCGGTTTCGAGTATGTCATCCCCACCCATCAGGGCCGCGCAGCCGAGAACGTGCTGTTCAGCTACCTGGTGAAACCCGGCCAGATCATCCCCGGCAACGCCCACTTCGACACCACCAAGGGCCACATCGAGAGCCGCAAGGCCTTCGCCATCGACGTGACCGTCAAGGAGGCTTATGACACCCAGCTCGAGGTCCCCTTCAAAGGCAATGTCGACCTGGAGAAGCTCGAGAAGATACTGAAAGAGAACAAGGGCAACGTGCCCTTCATGGTGCTCACCGTGACCAACAACACCGTCGGCGGCCAGCCCGTGAGCATGCAGAACATCCGCGAGACCTGCGAGCTCTGCCACAAATACGGCGTGCCCGTCAACATCGACAGCGCCCGCTTCATCGAGAACGCCTACTTCATCAAGACCCGCGAGAAAGGCTATGAGAACAAGACCCTCCGCGAGATCTGCAAGGAGATGTTCAGCTATGCCGACAGCATGACCATGAGCGCCAAGAAGGACGGCCTGGTGAACATGGGCGGCTTCATCGCCACCAACAAGCAGGAGTGGTACGAAGGTGCCAAGATGTTCTGCATCCCCTTCGAGGGCTTCCTGACCTACGGCGGTATGAACGGCCGCGACATGGACGCCTTGGCTGTCGGCCTGCAGGAGAACATTGAGTTCGAGATGGTTGAGACCCGCATCAAGCAGGTCCATTACCTGGCTCAGAAGCTCGACGAGTACGGCATCCCCTACCAGCGCCCCGCCGGTGGCCACGCCATCTTCGTCGACGCCGACAAGGTGCTCACCAACATCCCCAAGGAGGAGTTCCCCGCCCAGACGCTGACCTGCGAGCTCTACCTCGAGGCCGGTATCCGCGCCTGCGAGATCGGCTATGTGCTGGCCGACCGCGACCCCGTGACCCGCGAGAACCGCTTCGGTGGCAACGACTTCGTGCGCCTCTGCATCCCGCGCCGCGTGTACACCAACAACCACATGGACGTCATCGCCGCCGCCCTGAAGAATGTCTACGACCGTCGCGACACCATCAAGCGCGGTTTGGAGATTACCTGGGAGGCCGAGCTCATGCGCCACTTCACCTGCCAGTTCAAACGCCTCGGCTAAAAAAACAGCAGGTACACAATATTTTCGCAACATGCGCGTTACTTGGTTTTGTAATGCGCATGTTGCGTTTTATAATAACAGCTCTTTTGCTGGGCGTTGCCGGTGTGGCGACGTCCCAGACGGGTTGTGTCCCCGAGGCGCTGCCGTGGAGCGAGGGTTTCGACTCCTATGGCAGCGGTGCCACACTGATGCCGCCCTGCTGGGCCGCCAGCCACAACTACGACCTCGGCGCGGTGCCGCATGTGGACACTTCCGTTCATTTCGACGGCACAGCGTCGCTGATGCTCTACTCCGGCACCCTGACGGGCAGCCACTACAGCATGGCCATCGGCCCCGAGGTCGACGCCGACCTGTCGTCGGGCATCTACGCCCGCTTCCATTTCTACGCCCCGAGCACCTCGGTGGCCTTAGAGGTGGGCATCTGCGACGACACCAACCGCTACACGCGCAACTTCGTGCCCCTCGACACCATCCATGCCGACCAGGGGCGGCGCTGGAAAGAGGTGGTGGTGGACCTCGGCGCCTATACCGGCACCGGCCGCCGTTTAGCCTTCCGCCTGCAACGCGCCCTGCAAGCCGAAGCCAGCCAATGCTATATCGACAACCTGCGCCTTGAAGGGTGCGGCACCCTCCTCCCGAGGGTCTACCACCTGGGGCACAACAGCCTGACGGTGGAATGGGAGCGCTTCGGCGTCGGCGCCGTCAGTCTGGAATACAATGGAGTGACGGTAGACAACGCCGTCTCGCCGCTGACGCTCACAGGCCTCACCCCCGCGACGACCTACACCCTCAGCCTCGGCTGCGCCGGCAGCATGAGGCAGGAGGTGAGCGCCACCACCCTGCCGGGTCCGAGCCTGACGACCACCTACCGGATGAACGACACGACGCTCCACGTGGCAGGCGACAGCAGCCTTGCGGTGCTGCCGCTCCCCTTGGACGACATAGAGATAGCGCAGCTCGCGCTCACCTTCCTTCTGCAGGGCGACGGGTCGACGACCCTCGCGGTGGGTGTGATGGACTATGCCGGAGAGGCCGAGAGTTTCGTCGCCATAGAGAGCATGACGGTCGGCCAAAGCCTGCAACGGCACACCGTGAGCCTGGCATCCTACAGCGGCACAGGCCGCTATATCGCCCTGATGGCCACTGGCGAAGGCACCGTGAACCTCGGCAGCCTGCGGCTTGCCCACTGCCTGATAGACAGCGTGCGCCTCTACGACCTCACCGACCTCTCGGTGAGCGTGGCATGGGACACCCTGGCCCCCGCCACGGGGTCGGAGGTGACGATAGAATACGGTCCGCACGGCTTTGCCGCCGGCAGCGGCACCGTGGTCACCGCCACGCAGAACCCCTTTGTGCTCAACGGATTGGAAGCATCGACGAGCTACGACCTGATTGTGGCACCCGCCTGTGGCGACAGCCCCCTGCCCTCCGACCGCCACACCATCACGACCTTCCTGCACGAAGTGTCGCCCCCCTTTTGCATGACCTTCGAGGAGGACGGCACGCTGCCGCAGGGATGGGTGTGCGGACAAGGCAGCGCCACCTTGGGGGCCAACGCCTATGAAGGGCTCCGGAGCCTTCACTTGGCGGCACAGTCGTTAGTGACCCTGCCGCGCATGGACAGCGACGGCGACACCGTGGTGATGGAATTCTACGGCTATGGGTCCGGCTCCTTGGAAGTTGGCTTCATGGCCAATCCCTTCGGCACCTTCGTTTCCGCCGCCACCCTCACGGGCGGCAGCGGATGGCAGCGCCATGTGGCGACGCTGGTCGTCCCCGAGGGACGGCTGGTGGCTCTGCGCAGCACCACGGCTTGGGACCTCGACGCCCTGGCGGTGCACCATGACGCCATCGCCGACGCCGTCGCCGACGCCATCGGCAAGACCACGGCACACCTCAGCTGGCAGACCCTGCGGGGCGACAGCGTGGAGGTGGAATACAGCGCCGTGGCTTCGGCCACCGCCGACTTCACCCCCGGCACGGGCACCACGGTGCGGGGACTCGACAGCCTGACCCTCAGCGGCTTGACCCCCGGCACCTTCTATGCTGTCCACCTGTGGCCCATAGGCGACGCCGGAGAGTGCCGCTACCAGACCTGCCGCCTGCAGACAGCAGCAGCAGACATCAACGCCCCCTATTGCGAGAATTTCGACGCCCTCAACGCCCTCCCCTCCAGCTGGCGCCGCAAATCGGACTTCGGAGAATACCCCATCGTCAGCACCGAGCGCAACCGCTCGCCCGACAAATCCCTGCGTTTCTCGGCCACCGCCACCAAAAAGACCATAGCCCTCCTGCCTGACTTTGTCAGCAACAGCGAGCATCTGACGCTGGCTTTCTGGACCAACGTCACCATGAATCCCACGGGAGCCATGCTGATAGTAGGCCAGATGGGCGACATCGCCGACATGGCATCGTTTGTCCCCATAGACACCATACTCTTCTCGCAGACAGAACAGTGGCAACACCACCGCACGGTACTCGGCAACCTGCACGAGCATGTGGTTCTCATGCTGGTGGGCGGCAGCTCGAGCGAGACGAGGCTTTTCCTCGACGACTTGTGCGTGGAGCCTTGCCTGGTCGACAGGGTGACGGTGGGCATCGACAGTACCTCGCTCACTTTCAACTGGGAGAGCCACGGGGCAGCGCTCGACATCAGCATTACGGGCGACAACTTCACGGTGAGGGACACCTTCGCCACCTCGCCGGCCGTTATCGGCGGCCTTGCGCCCGACATGCCCTACACCGTGCGGCTGCGTGCGGTGTGCGACTGCGGAGGCAACGGAGGCGTCTATCTCGCCAGCAGCGGCACCGACGGCAGCCTGCCCGACGACCATCAGGAGTCCTTCTCGTTCAACACCCAAGAGGGTGTGAGAGCCACCCCCTACTGCAACGACTTCGAATACACCACCGGATACACCCCCTTCTACTGGTCGCATCCGAGGAACGCCGTGAGCGACCGCAACTACCACCACGGCAGCCACAGCCTGCTGGTGAAAGACAGCAGCTATGTCGTTCTGCCCCGTATGGAGAATGTGTCCACACTGACGGTGAGCCTCCATGCATATGCCTCCAATGAATCGGGGTTGGGCGAAGGGGTGATGCTGTTGGGAGTGCTGCGTGCTCCCGATACGCTGGCCTCCTTCACCCCCGTCGACACCTTGGTGCTGACCCGTCCGGGCGAATGGCAACGCCTATGGGGCGACATGAGCGGATACGACGGCTCGGGGAAATATATCACGCTGAAAATCAAACCCACAGATACCTGCACCTTCTTCCTCGACAATTTGAATGTCTCGCCGTGTGCCATCGGTGCCGCCGAAGTGGACGAGGGCGGCGTGGTGCAGTGGGAAAGCCTGCACACCCCGACAAAGGTGGCCATCGAATACGGCTCGCAAGGCTTTCCGCAAGGCAGCGGACACCGTGACACAGCGACGGCATCTCCCTACACCCTGCAGAATCTCACCGCCGGTGAGAACTACGACATCTACCTCACGCCCATCTGCGGCGAGGCGACAAGTTGCGATGCCGTCAAGGTGACACTTGGCGCTGCCGCGTCGACCCCCTATTGCGAACACTTTGAGTCGGCACCCCCGGCAGGCATGCCCACGGGCTGGTCGATGGGACGCACCTATGGAGGCACCCCCTCCATCGCCACCGGCGACAACCAACGCCTGTCCCTGCGAGGCCATGCCGCCGTGACCCACCGCAGCATCGCCGTACTGCCGCTACTGTCGAGCCACGACACCCTGCAGCTCAGCATGAGCCTGCACGCAGAAGGTCTCAACAGCCGTCTGGCCATAGGACATATCGCCACCAATGCCGACCCCAACACCTTCGTGGCCACCGATACCCTCGTGCCCACCGATGCCAACAGCTGGCAACGCTTCTCCTCCATTGTCGACCTGCCGGCGGGAAGACGGCTGGCGGTGAGCTGTTTCTCCGTCAACCAGAGCGACGCCCAGGTGCGGATTGACAGCTTGGCCGTCACACGAGGACTCTCCCCCGCCCTTTCGGCCACCAGTGCCCGCACCCTGACCATCGGCGGCACCACGGGATTCGTGGAGTATGGCCCGCAGGGTTTCACTCAAGGCAACGGCACCACGGCACGCCTGACCGCCGACGGGCTGACCATCGAGGGCCTGACTCCCGAAAACGAATACTGGATCTACACCCGCGAAGACAGCCTCACCCTCACCTGCATGCCACCGGCCAAGATCCGCATGCCGGCCGAAGCCGCCCTACCCTATTGCCTGGGTGACACCCTCTTCGCTCAGCTGCAACTCCCCGAGGTGGCCATCGACAGCCTCCGCCACCTGCATCTCCATATCACCGCCGACGGCTACTGCCAACTGGAAGTGGGCGTGATGGACGGCGACGGCGACTGGGAGCACCTCGTCGCCGTGGACACCTTCACGGTAGCCGACGGCATAAGGCAAACGGCACACATAGCCTTGGAACGTTACACGGGCAACGGACGCTTCGTAGGCCTGCGCTCGCTCACAGGGAACGCTACCATCCGGAGCCTGACGGCGACAACCTGCAGCTGGCCGACCCTTGAGGGAGGCGATGACAACAGCGTGCTGCTCGTCGGCACCGGCGACATGGAATACGGTCCCGAAGGGTTTGTCCCGGGCAACGGCACCGTGGCCAACATCGTCGACAGCCTGCGCATTCCTTTGGCAGACAACTCGCGCTACGACTTTTATCCCCTATGCTCCGGCGACACGCCCTGCTACAGCCCCCTGCAGTGGGAAAGCTCGTCGGAAGTGGAACTCCCCTATTGCATCACGTTCGGGAACACGTTGCCCACGGGATGGACAACATCCACCAATGCTCCCGGAAGCAACGCCATACACCTTGCCGACGGAGCCCTTGCGCTCACCGCAGCCCCCCACCGCGTGGTAGAGGTCAAGCTGCCCATCATGCAGGAACACAGCGTGGTGGTGGACATGGAGATATTGCTTTCGGGCAACGATGTCCACCTGCTACTGGGTGCCGACACCGTGGCAGCCGCAGCCGGAACATGGGAGGCTGTCAGAGTGCGCGCCGTCCATGGCGGCCGCCTGACTTTCCGCGCCACAGGCGACGGCACGGTACGTCTGCGCAACCTTTCCGTCAACACCTGTGCCCTCCCGCGCGAGCTGACCATAGGCCAACCTGGCGGCCGGGGAGTGGAACTGAGTTGGGATACCGCCGACGCCGACAATCCTTTCTTTGTGGAATACCGTCCGGCCGGCAGCACCGCGGGCGTCGCCGTCAGGGCCTCCGAGCCTCCGCTGACCCTCCATCTCCTGCCCGACACCAGCTATACACTCTTCCTGCTTTGCGACTCCCTTGGCACCACCTGCCGCGAACCCCTCACCATCACTACCCTCTCCGACCCCCTGCCCCTGCCCTATTGCACCTCCTTCAACATCAACAGCCCCTCTTACACGCTACCTGAAGAATGGTACACAGTGGAGAGCGACAGGCGCACCTATCTGGTGATGCCACAGTTCAACGTCGCCACCCTCCAGTCGACCAACATACTCATTATCGCCCGGATGCAGCACCTCGGGCAATCGATGACGCTGGGCGCCATGAGCGATGCCGGTGACCCCGAGACCTTCGACTCGCTCGTCACCTTCATGGCCGAGGATGGCAACAGCGGACGTTTCTTCCACTCGCTGGCCAACTATTACGGTAACGGCCGCTTCCTGGCGCTGAGGATTGACAGCGAGGGGAGTATAGTCATCGACCATCTCTCTGTCGACACCTGTGCCGCCTACAATTTCGCCATGACCGAGACAGAGACCGACCACATCGTCATCGAATGGGAGCAGCAAGGCTCGCCAACGGTGACGGTGGAATATGGTCCCGTGGGCTTCAACGAGGGACAAGGCACCATGGTCACCGCCACCACCTCGCCTCTGCTTATCGACAGCCTCGCACCCCTTACCGACTATGCCTTCCTGGTGAGCAGCCACTGCGACGAGATGTCGTGCCGCGTGGCCCTTGTCGACAGTTTCCTCACCTTCATCCCCAAAGGCGGCACGGGTTGCATAGACTATACCGACCTCCATGCCAGCTACGTCAGCTGCAAATACGGCAGCTACAGCAACCCCACCGAGTTCACCGGCGTGATAGACCGAGGCTACATGAGCGCCGCCTCGCGCCACACCGTGCATTTCGACACCACCGAGCGCGACGCCCGCACCGGCAACCTGCTGCGCACCGTGCCTCCGGGCGAGCAAGCCTCGGTGCGACTCGGCAACTGGAGCTCCAATATCAACCCACAAGCCGAAAGCATCACCTATGCTCTCACCGTCGACACCAATGACTTCAGCCTCTTGGTGCTGCGCTATGCCGCCGTGTTGCAGGACCCCGAGCATTCGGCCGACCTGCAGCCCCGTTTCCGCCTGCAGATTCTCAACCAAAACAACGAAGTCATCGACGCCTGCAGTGCCGCCGACTTCATCGCCAACCCTTCCCTCAACTGGAATATCGCGGCCAACGATGTGTTGTGGAAAGACTGGACCACCGTGGGTGTCGACCTCACATCCTATGCCGGTCAGACCATCTTCATCCGTCTGATAACCAACGACTGCGGCGAAGGCTCCCATTTCGGCTATGCCTACTTCACCCTCGGGTGCTCGTCGAAACGCATGCGCTCGGAAGGCTGCAGCTACGTGCCCAACAACCGCTTCACCGTTCCATCAGGATTCAACTACCAGTGGTACTCCAACCTCGACACCACCATCATCTCCGACTCGTCAAGCATCTGGGTGCCCTCCGACAACAACCTCATCTACTTCTGCCAGCTCTCCTTCATCGACAATCCCGAATGCCACTTCACCATGAGCGCCTTTGCCGGCGCCCGCTTCCCCCTGGCCATCATCGATACCTCGCTCGCGCTTGCCAACTGCGCCTTCGACCTCACCCTCATCGACCATAGCACCATCTCTGGCGACGGCATTACCCCCATCGGCACAGGCGAAAGCTGCGAAACGAGCCTCTGGCTGTTGCCCGACAGCACCACCTCGGACGCCCCAACACTCACCCTTCACCTTACCGACACCGGCAGCTACGACATAGGCCTGGTGGCAGGCATCGCCGACAACCAATGCCTCGACACCGTCCATCACACCATCCATATCGCCTATCCCTATCCTGCTGTTACCCTCGACGGACGCAACGAACGGTGTCTCGACGACCCAGCCGAGGTACTCGCACTGGCCAATGCCGCTCTCTCCGACTGGGAGGGACATCTCCTCGCTCTCACACCGCTTGCCGACACTACCGTCACCGTCTCGGCCACCGACTCCAACGGCTGTCTCCACTCCTTTACCCACACCCTGATCGTACATCCCGTCTTCCATATTGAAGACAGCGTCGCCGTCTGTTCCTCCAACCTATCCCACACCTGGCGCGACACCACACTGTCCTTCACCATCGCCGATTCTGCCCTTTCGGCCACTCTGCACCGTCAGACCGCCTACGGGTGCGACAGCACCATGACTCTCGCACTGACTCTCTGGCCCTCATACGACATACACCACACCGACACCCTCTGCGACAACCAAACCCTCGACTTCTTCGACACCGTGCTCAACACCACCGGCGACTACCTTCATTCCGACGCCACCACCCATGGGTGCGACAGCTTGGTAACCATGCACCTGAATGTGATGCCCACCTACCTCGTCCTCGATTCTCTCGTGGCCTGCGACTCACTTCGCTGGCAGGACGGGACCCTCTATACCGCCGACACCACGGGTTCACTCCATGTCCTGCCCTCCATCCACGGCTGCGACAGCACCATCGAACTCCATCTCACAATTCACCCCAGCTACCATCAACAATACAGAGACAGCGTCTGCAACTCGCTCGACACCTATGTCTGGCTCGACACCTTGCTGACCCTCGACCCGTCCCTCGACGACATCACAGCCACGCTCGTCCGCCACACGGTCCACGCCTGCGACAGCATCCACACCCTTGAGCTCACACTCATGCCCACCTACGACGTTCACCTCCACGACACCCTCTGCCACGACAGCCAGATACCCTTCTTCGACACCATCCTTACCTCCACCGGCGACTACCTCCACTCCGGCACCACCACTTTTGGCTGCGACAGCTTGGTAACCATGCATCTGGAAATCGTCCCACGACTCTTCGGAAACGACACCCTTGTTGTCTGCGACTCAATGACATGGATCAACAGCATCACATATTACCGCGACACCGCCGGAGTGTCAGACACCCTCCTCTCCCTACGCGGATGTGACAGCGTCAGGACACTCTATCTCACTGTCAACCAGTCCACTTACGAACTCACTGTCGACACCTTCTGCAACGGCAGCCAATATCAGTTCCGTGACCATATTTTCACCAACAGCGTATCCTTTGCCGACACCATCCCGACGGTCAAGGGGTGCGACAGCGTGATGGCCCTCGACCTCACACGCCTCGAGATACCGCAGCTCTCCATCTCTTACGACTATGACTGCGACTCTCTCCACTACCACCTCAATGTCCACTCCGACGTGCCCTATCTGCTTTGGACCTCAACGCCTTACGACAACCTTATCGACGGCCACGAACACGACTCCCTCTTCACCGCCTATCCCAAAACAAATACCACCTACACCCTCTATGCCGACTATGCGGCCGACCCACACTGCCCTGTCACCACCACCCTTTCCCTCTCGCCAGCACAAAAACCCATAGCCAAAATGAGAGTCAACCCTTCGGCACTCGTACTACCTGAAAACGAACTCGATGCCTACGACAACAGCGCCGAGTATGCAGAACGCGCCTGGTATGTCAACGGAATCATCCAAGCCGAGACCTCTCGTCACCTGCACCTCGTGGTGCCTACCGACCGCGACACGGTAGAGTTGGCTCTTGTGCTCAGCGACCATCACTGCGACGACACAGCCCTTGCGCTCATCCCATTGCTTTACAGCACCTTGGCAGCACCCAACGCCTTCACCCCCGACCGCGACAACAACAACCTCTTCCTCATTCAAGGCATAGGAATCATACAGGCCGAGGTGCGCATCTACAACCGCCACGGCATGTTGGTGTTCCACACCACCGATATCAACCAGCCTTGGGACGGCCGCAACATCGCCGGCGAACCCTGCCCCACGGGCAACTATGTGTGGCACCTGCGCTACACCTCGGTCACCCGACCCGGCGCCTTCCGCGAGGAGAGCGGCACGGTGCTCCTCATTCGTTAATATCCCTATCATGCCACCTTCGGAACGGGCTCATAAAGCCCCCATTCTGCCTTGTCACATGGCAAGCGCCAACTACCTGTCAATCAACTGCCAACACCTACTGTGGCAAGAGGATACAAAAAAAGGGAGGCCACCGGCATACCGGTGGCCTCCCTGATATCGAGAAGGAGAAACGCTTTATTAGGCGTTCTTGTATTTCTCTATCTGCACCTTGAGGGTGTCGACGCCATCGGCGACGGCCTGCTCGAAGGTGTCGGCCTGCTTGGTGACAAAAAGGTCTTTTCCAGGCACATAAAGACGGATTTCGGCAATCTTATTGTTATCGCTCTCGGGTTTATCGACCTTGAGGGTCACTTCACACTTGACGGCATTGTCGATCATGCGGTCGAGTTTGGTTACTTTTTCGTTGATGAATTTTTCGAGTTTTTCGTCGGCGCGGAATTTCACCGAATTAATGATAGTGTTCATAATATCCTCCTTTTTTATATTAATAGGTTGTTATTTGCTTTTCTTTCTTGCTCGTGGGTGGGCGGTGGAATAGACCTCTTTGAGGTGCTCGCGGGTGACATGGGTATAGATTTCTGTCGTCTCCAGTTTTTCATGCCCAAGCAGCTCTTTGATGGCCTGTATGTTGCCTCCCTCGTTCAGGATATGGGTGGCGAAGCTATGGCGGAAAACATGGGGGCTGATGCGGTCGGCATTGGAGAGCAGGGGCATGTATTTTTTCACTGTGAGGTAGATGTCCTGCGGGGTGATTTGACCGCCTTTGCGACCCACAAAGAGCCATTCGCTTGCTCCTTTTTCCTGCTCCTTTAACGCAATATATTCTGAAATATTGTGTGCGAGTTCAGATTCTATAGGTATGATTCTTTCTTTATTCCTCTTACCCAGCACTTTGATTGTCAAAGAAGAAAAATCGACCTCCTGCACTTTGAGCCCGGCAAGCTCGGAGCGGCGGATACCGGTCTCGTAGAGCATGCGCAGCATGAGGCGGTCGCGCCGGCCAATGAAGTCGTCGGGGAAAAGGCCTTCGTCGTAGAGGTGCTCCAACTCGCCCTCCTTGAAAAAAATGGGGAGACGCTTAGGCTGACGGGGCGCCGAGACCTTGGCCATGATATCGGTGTCGAACAGGTTGTGCCGCCGCAGGTAGCGGAAAAAACTGCTGAGTGAGGAGAGACGCCGCTTGACGGTGCCTGGGTTCTCGCCACGATCCATATGTTCCATCTGCCACGAACGCACCTCCCGGGCCGACAGCTCGGCGAGGTCGGTAATTCCCTGTGATTCAAGCCACAGGGAGAAATCACGCAGGTCGGTGACATAGTTGTGCACCGTGCCCGCCGCCATGCGCCTCTCGTTGGCAATGTAGCTGTGAAACTGTTCTATGGCCTCTGTTACAAGCAATTATTCGCATTTATATGAATCACCGCCTTTGGCAAACTCTTGCATTTTGGCTGTGTCGTTCTCATATTTTTCATAGGCGGCTTTGATCATCTCACCCCATTCCTCTATGCAAGCTTCATATTCGGCATATTGGTTGTCGTCCTCGAAAAGTTTCTGGCATTCACAGATTTTCTTGGCCACATTCCGGCCTTCGGCAGCAGGACTCTCCGAACAGCCAACCAAGACTCCCACAAAAGCCAGTGCACTTACAGACAATAGTATCTTTTTCTTCATCTGGTTTGTATTTTATTTTTTGCAAAATTACAAAACTTTTTCCGACCCTGCAAATTTTTTTCGCCTGGAAAAAGTTTTGCAGCAGGCACACAATAAAATTGACTTTTTTGTGTTATCATTCTTAAATATTAAATACTATAACACATGGATATCAACACCCTTAACATCGATGAGAGCGCCAAGCTGAATGCACAAGCCTGGCTTAACGGAGCATACGACGAGGCCACCAAGCAGGCTATCCGCGACATGGCGGAGCAGAACCCCAACGAGCTCAACGAAAGTTTCTACCGCCACCTTGAGTTCGGCACCGGCGGCCTGCGCGGCATCATGGGCGTGGGCACCAACCGCATGAACAAATACACGGTAGCCATGGCTACCCAGGGACTGGCCAATTATGTAAAAGGTGTTTTCAATGACGAAAAAGAACTGCGTGCCGCCATCAGCCACGACAGCCGCAACCACAGCCGCGAGTTCGCCGAAATCACTGCCAATGTACTCGCAGCCAACGGCTTCAAGGTCTACCTTTTCGACGGCATGCGCCCCACGCCGGAGTTGAGTTTCGCCGTGCGCCACTTCAACTGCCACACCGGCGTGATGCTCACGGCCTCCCACAACCCCAAGGAGTATAACGGCTACAAAGCCTACTGGAGCGACGGCTGCCAGCTCACCGCCCCCCACGACACCGCCGTCATCGACGAGGTACTGAAAATCAAAAGCATTGCCGACGTCAAGATGGCCGGCGGCGAGAAGAATATCACCATCATCGGCGAGGATGTCGACAAAGTCTACCTCAATCGCGTGGAGATGAACGCCCTCAACCCCGAGGTCATCAAGAAACACCACGACGTGAAGATCGTCTACACCCCGCTCCATGGCACCGGCATCACCCTCATCCCCCGCATGCTGAAACAGCTGGGATTCACCAACGTCAACATCGTCGAGGCTCAGGCAGTGCCCGACGGCAACTTCCCCACCACCCCCAGCCCCAACCCCGAAGAGAAGGCCGCCATGAAGATGGCCGTCGACCTGGCCAAAGAGATCGACGCCGACATTGTCTTCGCCTCCGACCCCGACGCCGACCGCGTGGGTGTGGCTGTCAAACGCCCCGACGGCGAATGGATGCTCCTCAACGGCAATCAAACCATGAGCGTGCTCATTTACTATATCGTCAAGCAATGGCAGGAGAAACATATGCTCACCGGCAACGAGTTCATGGTGAAGACCATTGTCACCAGCGAACTACCCGCCGACATCGCCACACGTGCAGGCATCAAGATCTACGACGTTCTGACGGGCTTCAAGTTCATCGGCGCCAAGATACGCGAACTCGAAGGCCTCGAGACCTTCATTGCCGGCGGCGAGGAGAGCTACGGCTACATGATCGGCGACTTCGTGCGCGACAAGGACGCCGTAGCCGCCTGCTCGATGATTGCCGAAATTGCAGCATGGGCCCGCGAGAACGGTAAAACATTCTTCGACGTGCTCGTAGATATCTACAGAGAATTCGGCTTCTACAAAGAAGGCCTCGTCAGCGTTGTCCGCAAAGGCAAGAGCGGCGCCGAAGAAATCCAGCAGATGATGCGCGACTACCGCAACAACCCGCCGCAGGAAATCGACGGCGAAAAGGTGGTATGCATCAAGGACTATCAGGTGCTTGAGAGCAAGGACCTCGTCAGCGGCAAGGTCACCAAGATCAACCTGCCGAAGAGCAACGTGCTGCAGTTCTTCACCGACAAGGGCAACAAAATCACCGTCCGTCCCAGTGGCACCGAACCCAAAATCAAGTTCTACTTCGGCGTCAAAGGCGAGCTCTGCTGCAAAGACTCCTTCGACAAGACCAACGACGCCCTCGACGCCAAAATCGAGAGCATCAAGAAGAGCATGAACCTCTGCTAATGGCATGAACCTGCCATCAAAGATACTGGAAGAGGCCGTAGAGCAACTGTCGAGCCTGCCCGGTGTGGGCAAGCGGTCGGCATTGCGCTACGCCCTCTTTCTTATGAATGCTGACGAACCGAAAGTACGCGACCTCAGCGAGGCTCTGCTTCGGCTTAAAACCCACCTGCACCACTGCCGCTACTGCCACAACGTCAGCGACACCGAGGTGTGTCCCATCTGCAGCAGCGAAAAGCGGCAAAAAAACATCATCTGCGTGGTGGAGAACGTGCAGGATGTGATGGCCGTGGAAAACACACAACAATACCGCGGATTGTACCATGTGCTCGGCGGCGTCATCTCTCCCATCGACGGCATCGGTGTCTCCGACCTGGAGATAGCCTCGCTCATCCACCGTGTGCAAACCGGCGACCCCGCACCCGTCGAGGAGGTCATCTTGGCACTGCCCACCACCATGGAGGGCGACACCACCAACTACTACATCAACAAGCAGCTGCATCCCTTGGGGGTGAAAGTCACCACGTTGGCCCGTGGCGTCGCCGTGGGCGACAGCCTGGAGTACGCCGACGAGATCACCCTCGGCCGCAGTATCATGCACAGAATACCGTTTGAGAGTTAATAGATAATAGTTAATAGATAATAATTTGAAGTTGAGCACATTATTATTTTTTGCCGCCCTGCTGGGCCTCTTTTCTTGCAATCAGAATAATCCGAGCAATCAGGACACTCTGGTTCAAGAAGAACATATATACACCCTCGACGAGGACATCGGCATGATGCTGTTGGTGGGCTTCCGCGGGACAGAGTTGGAATACAGCAAAAACCCTGAGATTATCAATGCTTTGCGCGAATACCATGTGGGCAGCGTCATCCTGTTCGACTACGATGTCCCCACTGGCACACGGGGCCGCAACATCAAGAATGCCGGACAGTTAAAACGTCTTTGCAAACAGTTGCGCTCTTTCAAACCAGACCTGCTGATAGGCATTGACCAAGAAGGTGGCTATGTGTCGCGTTTGAGTACCGGCTATGGCTTCCCCCGCATCCTGTCGGCACAGAAAAGCGCCGCCATGGGCAACGACACGGTGCGCCACTATGCCGCCCTCACCGGCCAGATGCTTGAGGAGATTGGCATCAATCTCGACTTCGCACCGGTGGCCGACGTGAATGTCAACCCCCGCTGCCCTGTCATCGGCGGCATCGAGCGCAGTTTCTCGTCCGACCCCGCGGTGGTGCGCCGCTGCTGCATGATATGGAGCGAGGAACTGCTCAACCATCATGTCGTCAGCTGCTGGAAGCATTTCCCCGGACACGGCAGCGCCAAAGGCGACACGCACAAGGGTCTGGTGGACGTCACCGATACCTGGCAACCCTGCGAGCTCGACCCCTACCGCAACCTGCCAAGCTCCAACATGATGGTGATGACGGCCCACGTCATCAACCGCCAACTCGACCCCTCAGGTCTCCCCGCCTCCCTCTCCCCCCAAATCACCTCCTACCTGCGCGACACTCTCGACTTCCAAGGTGTTATCGTCACCGACGACCTCGCCATGGGCGCCATCGTGAGCCAGTACAGCTTCGAGAACGCCATCCGCATGGCCGTCATGGCTGGCGCCGACCTGCTGTGCCTGAGCAACAACGGCGGCTCCTACGACATCAATATGGTGCCACGAGCCGTCAAGGTCATCAAGCAGATGATCGCCGACGGCGACATCACCGGAGAACGTATCCGTCAGAGTGCCAAAAGGATACGCAACATCACATTCTGAGAGTTGATATTTTTTTTGGAAATCACATAAAAAAATGTATCTTTGCATTTATCGAATATTATTTAATCATTAATCTAAATACTTGAACATTATGGCAAAAGAAGTCAACGATGCCGATGCCCTGAAGCTGGAAAAGCTGAAAATACTGCAGAGCACCCTCGACAAGATAGAGAAGAGCTACGGCAAGGGCTCCATCATGAAGCTGGGCGACCGCCCCGACGAACAACTCGACGTCATCTCCACCGGCAGCATCAGCCTGGACATGGCCCTGGGCGTCGGCGGCTTCCCACGCGGCCGCGTCATAGAAATCTATGGCCCCGAGAGTTCCGGTAAGACCACCTTGGCCATCCATGCCATCGCCGAATGTCAGAAAGCCGGCGGCATCGCCGCCTTCATCGACGCCGAGCACGCCTTCGACAGCTTCTACGCCAAGAAACTGGGTGTCGACATCAACAACCTCCTCGTCTCACAGCCCGACAACGGCGAGCAAGCCCTCGAGATTGCCGACAACCTGATCCGCTCCGGCGCCATCGACATCATCGTCATCGACTCCGTTGCCGCCCTCACCCCCAAGGCCGAAATCGACGGCGACATGGGCGACAGCAAGGTGGGTCTCCAGGCACGCCTCATGAGCCAGGCCATGCGCAAGCTCACCGCCACCATCAGCAAGACCAACTGCTGCTGCATCTTCATCAACCAGTTGCGCGAAAAGATAGGCGTCCTCTTCGGCAATCCCGAGACCACCACCGGTGGCAACGCCCTGAAGTTCTACGCCTCTGTGCGTATCGACATCCGCCGCACCCAGGCCATCAAGGACGGCGACCAGAACATCGGCAACCGCGTGAAGGTGCGTGTGGTGAAGAACAAGGTGGCACCTCCTTTCCGCCAGTGCGAGTTCGACCTTATGTTCGGTGAAGGTATCAGCAAGTTGGGCGAGATTATCGACCTCGGTGTCGACCTCGACATCATTCACAAGAGTGGCTCGTGGTTCGGCTACGGCGAGACCAAGTTGGCTCAAGGCCGCGAAGCCCTCAAACAACTGCTACGCGACAACCCCGAACTCACCGACGAACTCGAAGACAAAATACGCACCGCCCTCAAGGAAAAACAAGCTGCCGAATTGTAAAAACCCAAGGCCTCTATTGCCATGTATGTCATAGACGAAGCACGCGAAGAACGCGACATTCAAGCCAAATACGATGAACTCATCCAGGCCTGCCGCGCTTTGAAACCCCTCTCCCCGGACGAGGAGGACAACATTCTCCGTGCCTACCAAATGGCCAAGAAAGCACATGCTGGCACCCGCCGCAAAAGCGGCGAACCCTATATCTTCCATCCGCTGGCTGTGGCTCTCATCGCTGTCAAAGAGGTGGGGCTCGGCCCCATTGCCGTCATTGCAGCCCTCCTCCACGACGTGGTCGAGGACACCGAAATAACCCTCGACGAACTCCGCATGGTCTTTGGCGACCGCGTGGCCAAAATCGTCGACGGCGTCACCAAAATCGAGGACGTCATGCTCCTCCAGCAGTCGGAAAGCAAGCAGGCCGAGAACTACCGCAAGATCCTGCTCTCGATGTGCAACGACGCCTACGTCATCTTCCTCAAACTCTGCGACCGCCTGCACAACATGCGCACCCTCGGCTCGATGAAAGACACCAAGAAACTCATCATCGCCTCCGAGACCTCCTACCTCTACATCCCCTTGGCCCACCGCCTCGGACTCTACACCATCAAGACCGAACTCGAGGAATTGGTGATGAAATACACCAATCCCGAAAAATACGAGGAAATAGCAGCCAAAATCGCCGCCACCGCCGACAGAGGGGCCAAACTCCACGAATGCCTCGTCAACCCCGTGCGCCAGATGCTCGACCAAGCCGGCTACAACTACTCCCTCAAGACTCGCGTCAAGTCGGTTTACAGCTGCTGGAAGAAAATCGAGAACAAACACGTCTCCTTCGAGGAAATCTTCGACCTTTACGCCATGCGCATCATCCTCACCGGCGTGCCTCGCGAAAAGGAAAAAGAAGAGTGCTTCAAAGTCTACGCCCTCATATCTCAACATTTCGACCCCAATCCCACTCGTTTCCGCGACTGGATAACCCACCCCAAGAACAACGGCTACGAAAGCCTGCAAACCACCGTCATGACACCCATCGGCACCTGGGTCGAGATACAGATACGCACCGAACGCATGGATACCATCGCCGAGAAAGGCATGGCAGCACACTTCCTCTACAAAGAAGCACACCCCGAAGAAAACATCGAACACAACCCCGTCGAGGAATGGCTGCAACAGATACGCACCTCCCTCGAACAAAGCGACAAGTCTGCCCTCGACCTCGTCGAAGAATTCAAGGAAAGCCTCTACACCAAGGAAATCTACATCTTCACTCCCCGCGGACGCACCATCACCCTGCCCTCTCGCAGCACCGTGCTCGACTTCGCCTATGCCATCCACACCGACCTCGGTCACCATTGCATTGGAGCCAAGGTCAACGCCCGTGTCGTGAGCCGCAACGAGCGCCTCCACACCGGCGACCAGGTGCAGGTCCTCACCACAGCCAACACCCTCCCCGACGAAGAATGGCTCTCCCAATGCCAGACATCTCACGCCAAGGACGCCATCAAAGACTTCCTCCGCGCTCACAAAAAAGAACATGCCGCCGAAGGCCGCCGCCGCCTGAAAGAGTACCTCGAGAAAATCCACCTCAAAGACAACCCCCAGAACTGGGGGCAGCTGAAACGATTCCTCGGCAACCCCTCCGACATCGATGTTCTCTACGACCTCGCCATAGGCACCGTCACCGAACATCAGGTGGCCGAATGCTTCGGCAAGGCACGCCCCGAACCCAACCTCATCTTCCTCGACCAATACAAAAAACTCACCACACCCTTTCTCCTCGACAAAGAATACGAAAATCTGCCCACCGAGACAGCCTCCTGCTGCAAACCCGTCCAAGGCGACCAGGTGGTGGGCATCGTCCAAGGCGACCGCATCCTCATTCACCGCACCAACTGCCGCGAGGCCATGAAAGAAATGGCCAACCACGAAAACCACATCATCCGCGCCAAATGGCGCCCCGGCGAACAACTCTCCCTCCTCACGGGCATCGCCCTCACCGCCATCGATCGCAAAGGCCTCCTGCAGGAAATCACTCACCACATCTCCGACGAACTCGACCTTAATATGCGTGCCATCACCCTCGAAACATCCGAAGGCGTCGTCCGCGGCATCATCATGCTCTATGTCAACGATGTGGAAAAACTCAACGGCCTTATCGAAAAACTCAAGTCCATCGATGAAATCGAAGACGTCCACCGCATTTAATCTTATCCAAGGATGATGAATGATGAACTGAAAGCTTTCCAACGTCTTTCCGATATCCTCGACACCTTGCGGAAAGAATGCCCCTGGGATCGCGAACAAACCATGAAAAGCCTCCGCTACCTCACCATCGAGGAAGTCCACGAACTGAGCGAAGCCGTTGTCGCACAATCGGCCGACGACATCCGCAAAGAACTCGGCGACCTGGCCATGCACATCCTCTTCTACTGCAAAATCGCCGAAGAAAAAGGGCTCTTCTCCACCGAAGATGTATACAACACCATCTGCGACAAACTCATCGCCCGCCACCCCTTCATCTACGACCGCCAAAACTACCATGGCGAAAACTGGGAACAACTCAAAATGCGCGAAGGCCGTCGCAACGTCCTCGAAGGAGTCCCCGACTCATTGCCCTCCCTCGTCAAAGCCATCCGCATGCAGGAAAAAGTCGCCGGCACCACCGACAACACCGCCGAACCAACCGACATGACAGAGGAAGAATTCGGACAGAAACTTTTCGACCTCGTCGACTGGGGCCGCCGCCACGGCATCAATGCCGACGACGCCCTCTGCCTCGCCAACCGCCACTTCAAAGAAAAACACTCCAACCAATAGCCCCATCCCCGGAGACACACCCTTCCCCCCACCCTCACCTTGCCGTCACCACAGCAAGGTTTTTTTTATCTCAACCTGACACCAAACTCGTACTATGCACCTACCAAATACCTACCAACTCCTTACCAACTCCTACCACAGTCGGAGATGATAGGGTGTTCGTTAGGTTAAAACAGGCCGAATTAACGATTTTTAAGAAAGTTCTATGCCCTGAAACACAGAGTACGAAAACCGCCGTTTAAAAAATAAATTTGGTAATCTCATTTTTAAATCGTATCTTTGCCCTCGAATATTTTATATTATAGAATACATTATTTTTTATCATTAAAAATATATTTTAACCAAAAAAACAAATCATGAGAAAGTTTATCAATTTAGTGGCTCTGGCAGCACTGCTGTTTATGCCGTCGCTGGCGTGGAGCCAAAGCGCCGACTGCACGGAGTACACCTCCGTTCCCTACTCCACAGGGTTCGAGGGCCTCTCCACTGGCAGTCTGCCCGACTGCTGGCTGAAAGTCCAGACCAGCGCAGGATATGACGGGGTGGTTTTCCCCTGTGCCTACAACTATTCAGGCAACGCCCGAAACGGATCCGTCTATTTTGAGATGGAAACCCACAGCGGCCAGAACGAAATAGTCGCCATGCCACTGATGGAAAACATCAGCACTCTGAAACTCACCTTCTGGGCTTCGGCGCAAAGTAGCTATCTACCCACGATGTTCGAGGTGGGTGTCCTCGAGGCTGACTCAACCTTCACGCCCGTCGACACCATCACCTTCACCACCAGCTATAGTTGGAGCAGCGGCTACAACCAGTACACCGTCTACTTCAGCAACTACACCGGCAACGGCGAGCGCATCGCCATGCGCGCCACCGGCAACGGCAGCGGCCAGTACACCCTGATGATGGACGACTTCACCGTCACCGACGCCCTCGTCCCCGAAGTGTCGCTGCCCGCCACGGCCGTCACCAACATCAACATCGACCTCACCCTCACCGCCACCCTCCAGGGCCCCACTGACGGCATCACCTACAGCTGGACCTCCCTGATGGAGACCGCAGGCAACGCCACCCTGAGCTACGTCGACAACGTGGCCACCATCAACTATTCCGTCGCCGGAACCGACACCGTCACCCTCACCGTCACCAACGCCAACGGTTCCGCCTCGGCCTCGATTGCTGTCCGCGCCCTCGACCTCAGCCCTGTCACCTCCTTCCCCTACACCACCGGCTTTGAAACCGAGCAGGATGCCAACTGGAACTTCGTCAACGGAAGCAACGGCTGGTTTATCGGTTCGGCCGTCAACAACGGTGGCAGCAACGCCATGTACATCAGCAACGACAACGGCACCACCAACGCCTATAGCAATGGCAACGCTTCCGACAGTTATGCCTACCGCTATTTCCAGTTCGATGCCGGCGAGTACACCTACAGCTTCGACTGGCGCAGCGTGGGCGAAAACAACTGGGACTACCTCTACTTCTATCTGGCCCCCACCAGCTCCGACTTCAGCGGCACCTCCGTGTCCACCTCTGGCTGGACCGACCTGGCCGGACGCATGCAGAGCCAAAGCTCCTGGCAGACCAAGACCGGCACCTTCACCATCACCGAGACCGGTCTCTACCCAGTGGTCTTCTACTGGCGCAACGACGGTAGCGGCGGCAGCAATCCTCCCGCAGCCATCGACAACATCGCCATCACTGCCCTCACCTGCCCCGCCGTCACCAACATCGTGCTCGACTCTGCCGAGCAAGACGCCCTGACCTTCCATTGGACCTCCCTGGGAACCGAAACCTCTTGGGAGGTGACTGTCGGCGACAACATCGTTGAAGTCAATAGCACCAGCTACACCGCCACAGGCCTCAACAGCAACACCGCCTACACCGTCAGCGTGCGCGCTGTCTGCGGTGCCGACGACACCAGCTTCGCCACCACCGCCTCGTTCCGCACCGCCTGCGGCCCGATGAGCGTACCTTTCTTCGAGGACTTCGACAGCTACGCCAACGGCGACTTCCCCCCCTGCTGGCAACGCCTGCGTGCCTACGGCACCGACCCCAGCGTCAACCAGCAGTATCACCACAGCGGCACACAGGCCATGTATCTGCTTTCCTACATGGACACCAACCTCTTCTGCACACCTTCGACGGTGCCGCTGAACGGCAACGAGATTCAGGTGCGCTACCAGGCCTATATGAGCCGCGGCGATCAGAACACCTGGCTGAAGGCCGGCGTTATGACCGACCCCACCGACGTTTCCACATTCATCATGCTTGACAGCGTGGGATATCACAGCTTCAACTATGAGTTTGAGGAGCGTGAGTTCAACACCGCCACCCTTAACGCCAGCGCGAGCTACTATGTTGCCTGGATGTTCTACGGCAACTATAACCAGTGGAGTTATTACTATTCCACGGGCGCCATCGACGACATCAGCATCACCCAGCTCAGTGACTGCGTGCGTCCCACCATGGCCCAGATTGGCACCGTCGGTGCCCGCCAGGCCGAAGTCTCCTGGGCCTCTGCATCCAGCGCCAACAGCTACACCGTCTACTACTACACCGCCAACGACCCCACCAATGCCAATGTGCTTAGTGAGAGTGTGAGCGACACCACAGTAACCCTCACCGGCCTGCAGCCCGAGACGCAATACTATGTCTGGGTGGCCACCAACTGCGGCGGCAGCGAGAGCGACCTGCGTCCTGCAGGCAACTTCACCACCCTCATTTCCTGCCCCGCCGTCACCGGTCTCACCGTTGACACCACCACCACCGACGGCGCCACCATCAGCTGGCATCCCGGCGACGTGGAGACAGAATGGCTTGTGGCTATCGATAGCAACGATTACGACGTGGTCAACGACACCACCTACTCCTTCTATGGCCTCGATGCCATGACTGGCCACACCGTCTATGTGCGCGCCTTCTGCGGCGACGACGACACCTCAGCCGTCAGCAGCATCAACTTCGCCACCGCCTGCGCCGACGCCACTTGTAACATCACCGCTCACGTCACCGACAGCTATGATGACAGCTGGAACGGCTGCCTGATCAACATTGTTCAGGCCGGCATTACCGTAACTTCCATCGAGTGCCCCTCCGGCCAGAGTGGCAGCGACTTCTCCTATGAAGTCTGCTCCTCGGCCCCTGTCACCCTGACCTTCACCCGTGGCAGCTATCCCAACGAGTTGGGTGGCTATGTCACCGATGGTAGCGGCGCCACAGTCTTCACCATCGAGAACATGGGCAACCACTACACCGGCGACGTGCTGACCACTATCAACAACCCCTGCCCTGAGTGCATTATGCCCATGGGCATCGCTCTCGATTCTGCCTCTCTCTCTGCCACCGAGGCCACCATCTACTGGGAGCGTCAGGACGGGCAGAGTGCCTGGTTCGTGAAACTCGACACCAATGACATCGTCTCCGTGAGCGACACCTTCTACACCTTCCTGAACCTCGATGCCCGCACCGCCTACACCGCCTATGTGGCCACCGACTGCAACGGCGACACCTCGAGCTTCGCCTCCATCAACTTCGCCACTGACTGTGCCACCGGCTCGTGCGACATCTCCGTCACCGCAACCTCCTCCTATCCCTATTCCGCCTACTGCCCCACCGTCCACGTGTGGCAGAACGGATCAGAGGTTGCCAGTGTCAATGCTTCCACCCAGACCGTCAATGTCTGCTCAGGTGTTCCTGTGAACATCATCTATCAGACACCTCAATACAGCTGGGGTGATATTCCCAGCGTTATCATCCTTGATGGCGGAGACGACGAAGTATTCAACGCCAACACCGAAAGCTACAGCACCGGCGACACCCTGGTCTTCTTGGCCAATGCCTGTCCGAGCTGCTTGAAACCCACCGGAGTGAGAGTCACCAGCATTGACTCCACCGAAATCAGCTTCGCCTGGAATGAAAACGACAGCGTGAACAGCTACCTCATCTCCTTAAACGGCAGCGCTGAGACCGAAGGCTTCAACGGCAATGAGTTCTACAGCAACCTCACTCCCAACACCACCTACACCTTCAGCGTCCGCGCCGTCTGCGCTCCCGGCGACACTTCCAATGCCAAAGTCATCACCGTGAAGACTGCCTGCGGCGAAATGGCTCTTCCCCTCATTGAGAGCTTCGAAGGCGATGCCGAAGGCACTGTTCCTACGTGCTGGAACGTCGTTAACGGCAACCCCGAAGTGGATGCTTATGCTACCAACGCCCATTCCGGCAACCATTCTCTCACCATGGGCAGTGGCAGCAACATGATTGCCACCAGCCGCGTGCCTCTCGACGGAGACAGCATCTACGTTGGCTTCTGGGCCGATTTCGCTAGTGGTATTCTTGAGGCCGGCGTGATGACCAACCCCCTCTACGACACCACCTTCATCCCCTTGATGACCATCAACAGCACCAACGGCTACGAACTCTTTGAGTTCACCACTTCCACCTTGCCTCACGACAGTAGCTACTTTGTGGCTTTCCGCTACAATGCTCCCTATAATTACGTCTATCTCGACGACATCAACATCCGTCTCTTCGAAGGTTGCATGTATCCCACCAACCTGGTGGCCACACCCGCGGCCAGCCGTGTCGACCTGAGCTGGAACTACAACGGTACGACAACCGACTTTGCCATCGAATACCGCATCCTCGGCGACACTGCATGGAGCCTGCCCGACGATATCAACGACACCGCCTACACCCTCACCGGCCTTAGCTCCTCGTCGAGCTATGAGGTGCGTGTGGGTACCATCTGTGGCAACGACACCCTGTGGGTCATTACCACGTTCCAGACCAACTGCCTCCCACAGGCTCTCCCCTACAGCGAAGACTTCGACGCCTATGCCGATGACGTCATGCCTCCGTGCTGGATCTGGTCGTCGGCCTACTCCACCCACTGGGATGGCGGCGTCTTCCTGAAAGCCTATCATGGCGGCGGCAGCGAGTACGTCGTACTGCCCGAACTCAACGGCAACATCGCCAAGCTGAAAATCGAATTCGACACCAAGGTCGGCTCCCCGTCCGAGAACGACGGTATCCTCATCGGTGTGACCGATGCTGCCGGCACACTGCTTGCTTGGGTCGACACTATCCAGGATCCACTCTTCTCGCGCAACAACCATGTCCGCAAGACCATCTACTTCACCAACTATCTCCTTCCCGGCGGCGCCGCCCGCGTGGCTTTCGCCCAGTATCGCAACTGGAACGAGTGGGCACTCATCGACAATATTAATATCGAAGAGCTCCCCAGCTGCTACCCCGTCGACAATCTGGTTGGCAGCAACCTCATCGACCCCGAAGCCACTACCTTCACATGGCATCCCATGGGCTTTGAGAACCAGTGGCAGGTCTATGTCGACACCGTGACCGTCGACATCGACTCCTTGGACAATCTTCCCGACTCCCTCTTCATCACCGTCACCGACACTTCCTATACCATCCCCATCGGCATGATTCAGGGCGGCGGCATCTACAACTTCTTCGTCCGTGCCATTTGCAGCGCCACCGAGCACAGCAACTGGGTGAAGAATGAATTCGGCGCAGGCACCGTCATCATGAACAACAGCAATGTGGCCGACACTATCGAAGGCTGCGGCTTCGTGATCTACGACAACGGCGGCCCCATTCCGGGCTATCTGCCCAACAGCAACTCGGCTCTCGTTATCCGCACCGAGAATGTCGGTAGCCAGCTGCAGATCTTCGGTGGCAAGTTCGGCTGGGGTTCCTCGCCCGCCACACTGACCGTCTATGACGGTGAAGGTACCAACGGCACCGTCCTCTACACCTACAACACCGTCGACGGCCGCGACACCCTGCTCAACACTGTCCTCGCCACCTCGACCACTGGCTCAATGACCATCACATTCTCTGTGAGCGGCAACATGTGCCACACTGGTTACGAGCTCTATGTGCGCTGCACTGAGGGAGCCCTCTGCCCACGTCCTACCGAACTGCAGGCCGAGATGACCTCTGCGTCCACTGCCGATGTCACATGGAACGGCTCTGCCTCCAACTACCACTTCTATTACCGCCTGGCTGGCTCCGCCACCTGGGTGCGCCAGAACGTGGCCGTCAACAGCATCAGCCTCACCGGACTGATGCCAGACACCGTCTATGACATGTACGTCGTGGCCCTCTGCTCGGCCTCCGACAGTTCGAGCGCCAGCGTCGTGCGCCAACTGCACACCACCTACATCATCCCGGTTGTGCCTTGCGACGCCCCCTCTTCATTGGTCGCCAGCAACATCACCTCCAATAGTGTGTTGTTCAACTGGACTGCCGGTGGCACCGAAACCACTTGGGCCATCAACTACAACGGCTCCACTATCCTCGTCAACACCAATCCCTACCTCCTCACCGGCCTCACTCCCAGCACCAACTACACCATCAAGGTGCAGGCCGTCTGCGATACCAACAGTTCGAGCGAGTGGAGCAATGAAATCCTCGTCACCACACTCGCCGGCACCCCCGATGTGACCTACTACACCGTCACCGTCAACAGCAACAATCCTAACTGGGGCTCCGTGAGCGGCGGCGGTACCTATGCTGAGAACACACAGGCTCCTCTCAACGCCATCCCCAACGACGGCTACCACTTCGTTAGCTGGAGCAATGGCGCCACAGCAGCCTCCATCAGCATTACTGTCACCAGCGACACTTCCCTCACCGCTACCTTCGCCGAGAACAATCCCGAGGTCACCTACTACACCATCACCCTCACAGCCAACAATCCCAACTGGGGCACCGTCACCGGCGCCGGCACCTATGAGGAGGGACGCAGTGTTGAAATCAAGGCCATCTCGAACTCTGGCTACCGCTTCGTGAAATGGAGCGACAACAACACCGACTCTGTCCGCACCATCACCGTCAACAACGACATCAGCCTCATAGCCACCTTCGAACGCTCGGTGGGCATCGATGATGTCAATGCCTCCAACATCGCCCTCTACCCGAACCCCGCTTCCTCCTTGGTGACCCTCTCAGGCATCGAAGGACAGGCCCTGGTGACGGTAGTCGACATGAATGGTCGCGAAGTGCTCCATTGCTCAGCCAGCCAGTCGATTACCATCGACATCAGCACACTGACCTCCGGAGCTTACTTCGTCCGCATCGTCGGCGAACAGGTCAACGCCATCCGCAAGCTCATCGTTAGATAACGATGGGCTTGCCACACACAACGAGAAAAGCCCTGCCGTTTGGCAGGGCTTTTCTTTTGTTGGTGTTTACTGCTTATTTAGCCTTCTTCTTGGCAACGGGCTTTTTGGCAGCGGCCTTCTTGGCCACAGCTTTCTTGGCTGCGACTTTCTTCACCTCGGGCTCTTTATTGTAGCGCTGGCACTCCTTGGGGGTGACGCAGGTGCCGGTGGCACGGGCCACGAGGATGCGCTCCTCGAGCACCTCGGCAGCGCTGGCGCTGATTTCGGGCAGGGTGCGGATGACCTTGTAGGCCTCGAATTTCATCTTGCGGCTAGTGTTGCCAACGTGGGTGATTTCGCCGTAGGCCTCGATGTAGTCGCCGGCGTAGACGGGAGCCTTGAACTCGACCATGTCGTAGGCGCAGAAGAGACCTTCGTCGCCGTCTTGTTTGATAAGGAGCTCTGTGGCGACATCGCCGAAGAGATGGACCATGTGGGCACCGTCAACGAGGTTTCCTCCGTAGTGGGCGTCCTTGGCGCTCATGCGAACGCGGAGCATAGAAGTAACTGCCATAATTTTTTCTGTTTTAATTGTTTATATATTTTTTTGTTTAACTATTGATTTCCAATCTATAACCTACAAACCATAACCCTTATACGCTATGGTTTTACGCTTGCAAAGATACACAAATTCAGCCGTCTGGCCAAATCTTTTTTTCCCCTGTCGCCAAAACGGCGTATCTGATGAATCTATAGGACACCCATAAACTTGCGGTCGTAGGAGCGACGGGCGTGGGGATAGACTGATGTGTGGGTGCCGGTGTGGATGGTGTCGTAGCCATGAGTGTCGAGGAAGGAGAAAAGTTCTTCGTGAGTAGCAAAACGGGCATCGAACCAACCGTCGAACCAATCACCAAAGGTGGTGTTTTCCTGTATGGTGTCAGCCAGTATCTCCTTTGGTATGGTGATGTCATAGGTGCTACTGCCGTAGTCGTTCCCGTCCTTATAGTCGGACAGGCTGGTACCGCTGCGCACAATAGCGAGTTCCGTATGATGGATGGTGTCGATGCTGATATAGCCCCAATCGCGCAGCTGCAAAAGGGCGGCGGCGCTGTTGGCCTCCCGGTCACTGCCGGGATGATGGATAATCTCGAGGCTGAGCACGTAGTCGCCTTTGAAGAGGGCTGGTTTATCCTTTTTGACCCAGCCTTCGGACATCATCTGCAGAAACAGAGCCAGACCCGTCACATCGTCGTACATGCGAACCGTGTCGCCGAGGGAGGTGTCTTTGTGGAAGGCATCGGCTTGCTGCTGGGAAACGAGGCGCTTGCCATCGACGGTGAGGGTGTAGGCCTCGGTCTCCACATGGTAGTGGGTGGTCCTGTTCTCGCGAAAACAGGATGTAAGCAGCAACGCCATTGTACAAAGCATCATCAGGGTCTTTGGCATGATGTTTTTTTATTAAAAAAAAAACGGGACTGCTACCAGCGTTTTGACAGCAATCCCGTTTTGACGCATTAACGCATTGGCGCGTTACTTCTTGATGATGTAGTCGACGAAGATGCCGGGGGTCTTGACATTCTCGGGGGCAATGGTGCCGGTGGCGACAATCTCCTGCGGCTCGACAATGACGGTGTCGGCGGCGGTGGCCATCATGGGGCAGAAGTTCTGGCTGGTGCCCTTGTAGACCAAGTTGCCGTCCTCGTCGGCGATGTTGGCGCCGATGATGGCGACGTCGGCACGCACGGGTTTCTCAAGGAGATACTCCTTACCGTCGACAGTGATTTTCTGCTTGCCGTTCTCAACCACGGTGCCGAGGCCCGTCTGGGTCAGCACACCACCGAGTCCTGCTCCAGCGGCGCGGATTTGCTCGGCCAGGGTGCCCTGGGGCTGGAGGGTCACCTTCAACTCGCCAGCATTCATCTGGTCGATAGTGTTGTTGTTGGTGCCAATGTGGGTGGCAATGAGTTCTTTCACCTGATGATTGGTGATGAGTTTACCGACACCGACCTCGGGATAGGCGGTATCGTTGCAGATGATGGTGAGATTCTTGACATTACGGGCCACGAGCTCGTCAATGAGAGCGATGGGGTTACCTACGCCAAGAAATCCTCCGACCATTACGGTCATGCCGTCGTGAATTTTGTCGGCGGCCTCTTTTACTGTGACAAATTTGTTCATGATATATACTATTTTACTTATTGTTGCGTTATTAAAATCAAAGTGCAAATATACAACATTTTTCGCAATTCGAAAAAAAAATTTGCGTGAATGCCGAAATATGAGTACTTTTGCAATTGAAAACTAATAAGAAAAAGGTAATGAAGAAACTCTTTTTGGGGCTTGTTATCATGCTTTTTGGCACTGCCATGAGCGCCCAGGAATACATCGAACCGGTCGAAAAATGGAAAGTCTCCGAGGTCTGGGGCAACAATTATCACGGCTGGTCCTTCCACCAGGATGTGGAAGTTGACTTCACCGTAGAAGGCCAGGACGGCCGCTTCACCCCCACCGACGAAGAAATCGCCGATGCCGAAGCACTCATCCAGAAAAAAATCGCCTTCGTCAATCGCGAACACTTCAACCAAGGCGGCATGTGTCCCATCATCGACGAGCACATGCGCATGTACCGCCGCCAATATGTGGGCTTCACCAACGACCGGGGCGACCACATCATCTGGCTCAACGGCCTCTGGGACGATAACCTCTCCGACGAACGCCTCGCCTCCGACGTCATCCTCACTCGCGGTGGCTGCGGCCACTTCTGGCACATCAAGTGCAACCTCAACACCCGCAAGGTCTATGGTCTCGAAGTCAACGAGGACGGCGACATGCAGATTGTACCCCGTGTCAAAAAACCTGCCCCGCGCATCAGCAAATCAAAAGCTCGCGACCGCAAACAGAAAATCCGCAAGACCGGCATCATCCACTCCCCCGAAGAGAAAGTCTTCAACTAAATGGAACTCAGCCCCCTCATAACCAAATTCTTCAAATTCGGCGTGGTCGGCGCCAGCGGCGCCGTTATCGACTTCGGACTGACGGCTCTCTGCAAAGGCATCCTCGGCATACCTGAACTGCTGGCAAATGCCATTGGTTTTACCGTCGCCGCCACAAGCAACTATTTCTTCAACCGGGTATGGACGTGGAAAAGCACCTCCAAAGAGGTCGGTATTGAATATGCCAAGTTCTTCTTCGTCTCACTCATCGGCTTGGGCCTCAACTCACTCATTGTTTTCCTGCTCAAAGACATAAGCATCGTCCCGCGCTTTGTCGACACCTCTCTCGATTGGGACTTCTGGGTAGCAAAAATCATCGCTACAGCTATCGTGACAGTTTGGAACTTCTTGGCAAACAACATCTTCACCTTCCGCCAAAAACATTAATGCATTCACAATTTAACACATCATAATTATGGAAATCCTGTCCAATAGAATCCTCAATATGGCCGAGAGCGAGACTCTCGCCATGACCGCCAAGGCCCGCGAACTCAAAGCCCAGGGCAAAGATGTCATCAGCCTCTCCATCGGTGAGCCCGACTTCAACACCCCCGAGGTGGTGAAGGAAGCAGCCAAGAAGGCCATCGACGACAATTTCACCCACTATCCTCCCGTGCCTGGCTATGCCGACCTCAAGGAAGCTATCTGCACCAAGCTCCTCCGCGACAACGGCCTCGAGTACAAACCCGAGCAAATTGTCGTCTCCACCGGCGCCAAGCAGAGCCTCTTTCAGGTCGTCCAGTGCCTCATCAACCCCGGCGACGAAGTCATCATCCCCACCCCATTCTGGGTCTCCTACAAGGAGTTCGTCCGCCTTGCCGAAGGTAAGTGCGTCTTCGTCAAAACCAAGCTCGAGAATGACTTCAAGGTGACGCCCGAGCAACTCGAGGCCGCCATCACCCCCCGCACCAAACTCATCATGTTCTCCTCGCCCTCCAACCCCACTGGCATGCTCTACACCAAGGAAGAGCTCAAAGGCATCGCTGAGGTGGTCGCCAAGCATGAGAACCTCTTCGTCATGGCCGATGAAATCTACGAGCACATCAACTTCGTGGGCAAGCACGAATCCATCGCCCAGTTCCCCGAGGTCAAGGACCGCGTTATCACCGTCAATGGCGTCGCCAAAGGCTTCGCCATGACCGGTTGGCGCATCGGCTTCATCGCCGCCCCAACCGTCATTGCCAAGGCCGCCAACAAGCTCCAGGGGCAGGTCACCTCCGCCACCTGTTCCATCGCCCAGAAAGCTACCGTCTGCGCCATGCTCATGGATCCCAAGACCTCCAAGGATATTATCGATATGCGCAACATCTTCCAGCAGCGCCGCGATATGGTCTACAAGCTCCTCTGCGACATCCCCGGCCTCAAAGTCCGCCTCCCGCAGGGTGCCTTCTACTTCTTCCCCGACGTCAGCAGCTATTACGGTAAGTCGTTCAATGGCAAGCGCATTGAGAACTCCACCGATATGGCCTTCTACCTCCTCAACGAGGCCAACGTGGCCACTGTCATGGGCTCTGCCTTCGGCGACGACAGTTGCATCCGCCTCTCCTATGCCACCTCCGAGGACCTCCTCCGCGAAGCCCTCCGCCGCATCAAAGAGGCTCTCGCCAAGCTGCAGTAAACCCGCACACCTACACACCCCTAAAGGCCCCTGCAATTGACATCGCAGGGGCTTTTTTTTTACTACTATTCAGATTATTAATTATCAAAATTCATCAAGGTGTCGTTGTCGGCGGCAGGCTTGAAACCAACTAACGGTCCGCTCTCTATTCGGTTCGCTTGTTGCCCAAGCGGACAACAAGCGGACATATATGCTACCATACACGGAGCGTTCCCAGTGCGTTTAGGGAGCGCTGTGCGCACCTTTCTTTTCCCCTTCACTGCACTATCAGCTTCTTTGTCAACGACAAATGAAGCGAGCTGCGCAAGTGCCGGAGAGTGTAACCACAGTAAGCAGGCCTATTTGACGGTGACGTGGGCATTAGGCTCGCTAGCCGCTTTCTCCTGGTCGTTCATGAAGTCGGGGCTGTATTTTCCCCGCGGAATATCGGAGAAGATATAGCGGTTGCACTTGCGGGCGGCAACGATGTGGTCGGTGAGGGCAGTGTTGACAAGGGTGGCCGTCACGTCGAGGAGGGTCTCAAAAAGCGACTTATTCTTGCTATCGGACACCTCTGTCTCGAGGTTGAGGAAGAGGTTGCAGGTACGATCGAAGAGCACCTGGTTGGTCTTGGTGGACTTGACGATATAGCGGATTTTGGTCTGGATGCCCACACCCACTTTGCGCCATTCGTCGATAACGGAAAAGATGACGGCATCGGCGCCGAAGACACGGGCGAAGATGGCGGCGTCGCGGTCGACGAAGAGTTCGGCATCGTAGGCGCTCTCAGCCTTGAGCATCTCGAGGGCAAGGTGGGGGGAGATAACATAGTAGCCGGCTTCGACAAGCGGCTGACTGATAGAGGTGTAGAGGTGGTCCTTGGCCTCGACGTTGGTGGTGTTGTTGATGGGGGGCATGACGAGGAGGGAGACAGGGGTCTCCTCGTAGAACTTGGGATAGAGCTCTCCACGGGTGTAGGAGGCACAGGAGGCTAAGAGCAGCATGGCTGCCGCAGCCGTCAGAAATATCGTCTTTTTCATGATTTCTTGCCTTTTATGCGTTCCAACAAAGGTTTGATGAACTTCTCCGATTCGGGGTAGAGTTCTATCTCTTTCTGCAGCATCTCGACGCCGTGTTCGGGGAAGAAGGTGCCGAAGTCGGACGACTTGAACAACTTCCGCTGCTTGGCAGTGGCGTGGTTCAGGAAAGCATCGGCCGTAGCGGGCTGGAGGAGGAGGTAGCCATATTCGGCATAAATGCCGGGGGGCACCACATTGCGCGTGCCACCAGGATGAGACACCATGTCCTCATAGAGGCACACCAAGGCGCAGAGACTTTCGGGAGTCTGCTTGTCGTAGTTGTTATAAAGAATCTCCTCATAGGCCGAAGTATCGTCGTTGAGTGAGGAGTTCGAGCCCCAATAGTAGAGCCTCGGAGTGGCACACGACGCCAGCAAGAGCACTGCCATCGCTATAAGGGCTAACTTCTTCATAACTCAATGACTTTGGTTTCGGTAGCTGAGACGAAGATCTCTTTGGTGTAGACCTCTTTGCCGTCGCGCGTCACGCTGACTTTGTGACGGCCAGGGGCGAGGACAATCAACTCGTTGGAGCGTGCGCGGACATCGCGGCGGGCCGAGAAGCGCTGCTGCTCGATGGTCTTGAGGTTGAAGAGCGTGCCATCAATGGTGACAGCGATATCATAGGGTTTCTCTGTCGAGACGAAGCACACAAAGCATTCGTCGGCATTGCCCGAGGCCACAGAGTGGACGCCTGTGGTGCATCCCGCCAAGGCTAGCATGGCGGATGCCATAATCAAAAGGACAAATTTTTTCATTTTTCCATCAGATAATAGTTCAACAAATCGTTCTTGTCGACCTCCTTGCCCTCGTAGGTGCAGAAGGAGATTTCGGTCTCAGGGGTGTCACCCATGCTGCTCACCACCTTGAGGGTGCCGATGCGGTCGCCCGGCAGCTCGATTTTGATGCCGTTCTGCGGGTTGGTGACGGTCTTGCCTTTCTTGTAAAGGCCGAAGGAGGCACCGGGAGCGATGCCCTGGGAGGCACCGCCGGCGATGATGTAGGAGCCGTCCTCGATGGCGAGGAGGTAGCCGCGCCAGGGCTTGTCGGTGCACTTGTTGATGATGTTTTCAACGAGCTGAGAGAGGGCGGCGGAGATGGCCTTGTCGCTCAGGGTGGCATCGAAACCGGCTGTGCCACCAATGCCGAGGGTGGTCTTCGACGAGGTCTCGGCATAGCCCGAGGCTTCGTCGGAATAGATGATGAGGCCCGACGAGACGTCGACGATGCGGATGCTCACACCGGCCTCGACGGTCTGAGTCTTGGTAGAGGAGATGATGCGCTGATCGCCTTCGACCTTGCGGCCGAACTTGGTGATGGAGCCAATGATGATGTAGTCGGCGCCGATTTTCTGCATCCCCTCGCCGGCCTCGGCGACGAGTTCCTCAAGACCATCGCGTTCGAGGAGGATGAACTTGCCGCTGGCGGCGAGTTTTGCCGAGAGAATGTCGAGAGCCTGTTTGCGTATGGGGTCGTTCTCGCGGTCGTAGAACACGCCTTTGGCATACTGTGTCTCGTTGGTGAAGCGGCCAATGGCGACCTTGCGTTTCAGCGTTTTGTCGGTTTGGCCAAACGACGTGGCCACGAAAGCCATTGTGAATAGGGCAATCAAAAAGCGTTTCATAACAATGTTGTTAATTAATAATTTGTCGGTGCAAAGATACACATTTTTTTTCAATGGGGAGAAAAAAAACGCCCGCGCTGCTGCGCGGGCGCCCCATAAAGGCCTTTTCATACGCTTTTAGTCGGCCTCGTAGATAAGCAGTTTGCCATCGGCCCATAGGAAGAGCAAGGGGTCTTTTTCGTGCTTCTTGCTGATCCAGCATCCACCACTCTCGGCGTCGATGACCAGATTGCAGTATTTGCGGTGGATTTTCTGTTCGGCAAGCAGGTGGTCTTCCTTGTCGTAGACCTGCAGGTAGGTCTCGCCGCCGTCGCGGACGATGGCATACATCACATCGCCGCTAATGCCGAAGGTGAGCATGTCAACGTTGTAGGTCTCCTTGACGTAGTCGCGCACGACGACAACATCAGTCACATGGTAGTCATACCAGTAGCTGTTGCAGTAGAGCCAGAAGCCGGGCCAATACCATGGACGCAGGGGCAGGGGATCCCAGAAGAGGGGATGGCAGTGGACCACATAGCCGTGCCAAGGGTGGTAGAAGTAAGGGGCGGGATGGATGGGTCTGTGTGTCGGGGGCAAGGCGCCGGGGTGACCGGGACGGGCATAGCCGCCACTGCGGACATTGGGGTTAGACGAAGGGCGCACATAGCCACTGGGGATCTCACCACCGCCGCGCATCGTGGTGCCGCTGACGGACTTGCGAGAGGGGGAGGACGAAGGACGTGCGCCTTCGCTTCTCATCGAGGCCGAACCGGCGCCGCCGCGAGAGGGGCTTCCCATGGAGCTGCGTGCAGGTGCCGACGTGCTGTTGCGGCTCGAGCTACGATAAGAGCTGCTGCGCGAAGGCATGCTTGAGGAACTGCGGCTGGGACTGCTGTAGCTGCTGCTACGACTGAAGGACGAAGAGCTGCGGCTGGGACTATAGCTCGACGAGGAGCTACGGCTCGGGCTGCTATAGCTGCTGCTACGGCTGGAGGACGAAGAGCTGCGGCTCGGGCTGCTGAACGAGGAACTGCGGCTGCTGCCGGCGCTTGACGAGCGGCTCACCGACGACGAACTGTGTCCGCCGCCGCTACGGCCACCACCACCGCCTCTCTGGGCCAATACCGGCGTGAAGCTCAGGGCCAACCCTACCATAGCCATTGCTATCAAATTCTTGGTTTTCATATCATTACTCCTTTCTTATTTGTTTGTCTTTGCATTTGTTTTCTGATGCAAAAATAGGAAGAAACTCCGAGGAAATTTCCCCGGAGTTCAACTATTTTTCCAAAGGCGTTTATTCGTTGACGATTTTCTTGGTCAAGGTGCCGACGGGAGTGGTGGCTTGAAGGAGGAAAACTCCTGACCAAGGGAGCTGCAGCACCACGGGGCCTCCCATGGCGGCGACCGTCTGCAGCAGGCGACCGTCGAGGCTGAATAGGCGCAACTCGGCAGGCTGTCCAGCGGGTAGCGAAACTACGCACTGGCCATTGGCTGGATTTGGATAGACCACACACCCCACTTTTGAATCTCCAAATGTCCCGATGCCAGTGAGGGTGGCGGTAGTGAAATTGATCCACTTGGTATTCCCATAGTTCCCGTCGCCGCAATAAGGGGTGATTTCGACACTGTACGTGACACCGGGATTGAGCGGTGGGAAATCGAACCTCTGGGTGTCGACACTAACATGGGTTCCCCAGTTAAAATCAGGATATTCTGGATTATAGATGCCATAATAAACACCCCAACTACGGTTGTCGGAATTATCCTCCCATGCGATACTATAGCCACTGATACGATTGTCGGCAGTCGCAGCAAGGTTATCGTTGCTGACAGCCACCGCTCCCACATCGGCACAGAAAGTGAGGTACTGCACAGAGTCCCATTCGCCATAGACATCATCATGGCATACTGAGCGAACATAGAAGTCGTACCAGGTGTTGGGATTCAGAACGCCCGATTCTTCCAGCGTATAGATTTCAAAGGTAGTCTCTTCTGTTTCCTCCCTTGTACCGGTGCCCAAAGCGAAGCCTTGCGGGCCGTATTCCACCTCCCAATGGTCGGGCTGCACGTTACCGTACCATTGAAGTACCATCATCGGGAAGGCATCATAGGCAACATTCTGCACCATCAAGTCGAGCACAGTGGCACAGGTGTCGGAGAGGGTGGTGAACTGCGTGGTGCTCCAGTCACCATAAATAGTGTCGGAGCAGAGGGTGCGGACATAGACATCGTACAGCGTGCCGGCATCCAAGGCACTGAGGGTAACCGAAGTGGTGGTAGTGGTCGACACAATGCCACTGCCAGGCACGAAGCCTGCGGGGCCGTACTCAATCTCAAATTCGTCGACACTGTCGTTGACGCTCCAACTCAGTTCTGCCTCGTGGATATCGGACACAGCGGCGAGGGAATTGACATCGGCACAGGTATCGGGTGCTGACCACAGCGCCAAATTGTCCACCCACAAGCTGGAACCCTGCTGCAAGTTGGCATTGGCGGAGGAGAAGATGGCCACAATGAGCGAATCGGGCTGCACATTGGGAGAACCAGGCATATAGGCGCTCAAGGGGAGATATTCCACCTCGAAGGGAGTGTAGACAGAAGTGTCGATCAGGGCAAGGTTCATACCGAGACCCACAATGTCGCGCTGATGTGTAGCGGCGTTGTAATGCGTTCCCAACATGATGACGCCACCATTGTCGCCCCCGATGGCGGAGTGGAATTTATAGCTGCCTGTCAGGAGGCCTGGGCGGAGACCGTTGAGGGGTATGCCGCCGGTAATGAAGTCGTTGACATCCATGGCAAGCAACGTCGGCAACATGGAGACGACGTCGCCGTTGCCTGAGAGGAGGCTGGAAATGATGGGAATCATGGCATCGATGTCGACCTGCCCCGTGGTGAGAATCGAAGGAATGACTTGCGAGGTGAGCGAGGAATCGATAGAACTGCCGGCGAGATTCAACACCGTGGAGCTGACGATGTCGTCAATCATGAGGGTCTGCAGTTTGACAGCGGTGTTGCCATTGGGCACCGCAGTGTTTTCGAGAGTGGCAAGCACAACGGGTACCGAAGTGTTGATGTTCACCGTCATACCCATGAATGACACCGACTGGTTGACGGGATAGGCGGGATAGTTCCAGCCTGAGGGGGTGGTGTAGTCACTGTATACCGGCAGATTGAAAAACAACACCGTCACGTTGTAGCCCGAATGATTGTCCCACTGCTCGAAACTGCTGTTGGGCAAGGGGATGGGTACCTGCGCATGGAATGTGCCACCCATACCCAACAGGCCTAAAAGCAAGGAAAGGATAATTCTTTTCATAATAATGACAGTATTTATATATATTGTTTAATGTGTTTTCAAAGTGCAAAATTACACTTTTTTTTGAATACAGCAAAAAAAAGCCCCTCCTTTGAAGAGGGGCAATTCTTCTCTCGTCCCCTCCAGGGAGGGGCAAGGGTGGGTCGCTATCCGACGTTGCAGCCAGGGGTGACCACATCGCTGGGGGTGAGGAGCACCAAGCGGCCGTCTTTGTCCTCGGCACTGAGTATCATTCCCTGACTCTCGACCCCCTTCAGTTTGCGCGGCGGGAAGTTGGCAATGAAGCAAACTTGCTTGCCAACCAAGGCCTGCGGGTCGGGATAGAACTTGGCGATGCCACTGACGATGGTGCGGGTTCCCATGCCGTCTTCTATCTTGAATTGCAGTAGTTTGTCAGCTTTAGGCACCTTGGCACATTCTAATATTGTACCCACGCGTATATCCATACGGCCGAAGTCGTCGATGGTAACGTTTTCCTTGACGGCAGCGGGCTGCCATGCGTTGAGGGCGTTCTGTTCTTTGGTGCGAAGAAGCTTGTCGACTTGGGCTTGGATAGTCTCGTCGGAAATTTGCTCAAAGAGGAGCTCCGGCTGGTCGATTTGATGACCTTCCATGAGGTGGTCGACGCGACCGGCATCTTTCCAACCCAAGGCCTGAAGGTTCATCATTCGGTGGAGTTTGTCGGCCGTGAAAGGCAGGAAAGGTGCGCAGAGGACAGCAAGGTTGGCACAGATTTGCAGCGAGAGGTTCATCACCGTGGCGGTACGCTCGGGGTCGGTTTTGATGAGCTTCCAAGGTTCGGTGTCGGTGAGGTATTTGTTGCCCAAGCGGGCGAGATTCATCATCTCGGCGAGGGCCTCGCGGAAGCGGTAGGTCTCGATGCTACGGCCGATGCGCTCGGGGAAGGTAGCCATCTCCTTGACCACCTCCTGATCAGCCTCGCCGAGAGCACCGCAGGCAGGCACTTTGCCGCCGTAGAACTTGTGGGTCAGCACCAGGGTGCGGTTGACAAAGTTGCCAAGGATGGCCACCAACTCGGAGTTGTTCTTCAGTTGGAAATCCTTCCAGGTGAAGTCATTGTCCTTGGTCTCAGGTGCATTGGAGCAGAGGGTGTAGCGCAACACATCCTGCTTGCCGGGGAACTCCTTGAGGTATTCGTGCAGCCATACGGCCCAGTTGCGCGAGGTGCTGATTTTGTCACCCTCGAGGTTGAGGAACTCGTTGGCGGGTACATTGGCGGGCAGGATATAGCTGCCGTCGGCGTGGAGCATCGAAGGGAAGATAATGCAGTGGAAAACTATGTTGTCCTTGCCAATGAAGTGCACCAACTTGGTATCCTTCTCTTTCCACCACTTCTCCCAGTCGTCACCCTTGAGCTGTTTGGTGAAGGAGATGTATCCGATGGGAGCGTCGAACCAGACATAGAGCACCTTGCCGTCGGCACCTTCGATGGGCACCTTGACACCCCAGTCGAGGTCGCGTGTGACAGCACGGGGTTGCAATCCGGCGTCAATCCACGACTTGCACTGACCGTAGACATTGGTCTTCCAGTCGCTCTTGTGGCTCTCAAGGATCCACTCGCGCAACCACGGCTCGTCCTGATCGAGGGGGAGGAACCAATGCTTGGTCTCCTTGAGCACGGGCTTCGAGCCGCTGAGGGCGCTCTTGGGGTTGATGAGGTCGGTGGCGTTGAGGCTGGTTCCGCAGGCTTCGCACTGGTCACCATAGGCGCGCTCGTTGCCACAATGAGGGCATGTGCCGGTGATATAGCGGTCGGCAAGGAAGCATCCCGCCTCCTCGTCATAATACTGCTGCGACACCTTCTCCACAAACTTGCCTTCGTCATAGAGCTTCTTGAAATACTCTGCGGCGGTCTCGTGGTGCTCCTTGCTGCTGGTGCGGCTGTAGATGTCGAAACTGATGCCCAGCTCGGCGAAGGAGTCCTTGATAATCTTGTGGTAACGGTCGACGATGTCCTGCGGCGTGCAGCCTTCCTTGCGGGCCTTGATGGTGATGGGCACGCCGTGCTCGTCGCTGCCGCCGATGAACATCACCTGCTCGCCCTGGGCGCGGAGGTAGCGCACATAGACGTCGGCAGGCACATAGACGCCGGCCAAATGGCCGATATGCACGGGACCGTTGGCATAAGGCAGCGCCGAAGTGACAGTATAGCGCTTGTATTGCTTGTCTTTGTCAGTGTAAACCATTGTAATTGTGTTAATGTGCTAATTCATCAATGTGTTATAGGCTTGCGCAATCTTGACTTACGCATTTACACATTCACGCATTTACGCATTCTCGTCTTTCTTTTCTTCGTCGAAGGTGATCTTGCCGGCAGCGGCGAGGATGTTGTACCAGGAGAAGAGCTTCTTCATGTCTGAGGTGTGGACTCGGTCGCGGTCATAGTCGGGGAGGACCACAGCGAGCAGGTCGGCCAGCTCCTTGCTCTCGGCCTTCTTGGGCTCGAAAGCGGTGGCTTTGCCGTCGAGGTGCTTGTAGATGGCCTGCATGACGTCTTCCAAGGGACGCTCGTCGGTGTCGGTGAAGATGCGAATCTCGCCCAGCGAGCTGATGCGGTCGTTCTTAAAGACAGGGTACTTCTGACCCGTGACAAGGTTCTTCACGATAGCGCCGCCTTTGGTCTGCGACACCAGTTCACTCAAATCCGGCTTGCCGGAAATCACTAAGATGTTTGTCAAATCCATTGTTCAGTATTCGATTTAGTTAATGAAAAAGATAACGGAGAATGTATGGTTTTATTATGTTACCCAATATTAAAAATAATTAAATAGTATGAAAACTTCGCAGGCCGTCGATGGGGTCGGCCACGACGGTGATAAGAGACAGAGGGGGTTCCTCGAAAAGTACCTTCAGCTTAGGTTCTATGGCCTTGGCAAAGCCACCCACCAAATGCACCTTACCATCCCATTCCGTATTTGGGAAGTAGGATCTATGCCAATACAATGGCTTCAGCACTTCGAAATACCAAAGACTTATGGCATCGACAATAACACTATCACAATAATCCTCTTCCTGATGCTGCGCTGCAAAAACTGCTAACGAGGCGAGGAAGCGGTTGGGATTGGGTTGATGGTAAACAGCATCAATGAACTGAGCATCTGACATGTGATAATTCTCATGGAACAAATGCCTTAGCTTGCCCGGCATGTGGTGTGTAAGATAGCCGTTGAGCAGCATACGTCCCACATGGTTGGCCGAGCCTGTATCGCCCAAGATATAGCCTGTACTAAAAGGTTTATACCTGATTCTATGGCCATCATATAGGCAGGCGTTGCTGCCGGTGCCGAGAATGCCTACCAAGGCAGGCCGGTTGCCGGCGGTGGCACGGCAGGCGCCCAACATGTCGGTCTCAACTTCTACATTTTCCGTCTCGAAAGCCTTTTGTAGCAACATCTTTACGCGCTTGCACTGGGTAGCGTTGCCACAGCCGGCACCATAGAAGGTAATTGAAAACTGAGAATTGAAAATTGAAAAATGCTGACGCACGGTGGCGCAGGCGGCGAGGAACTGCTCGTCGGTAGTGAAATGGGGGTTCAGTCCTTCAGTAACCACCTTGTTACCAGACTCCACCTCCATCCACGTGGTCTTGGTGCTTCCGCTGTCGGCAATCAGTATCATATGATGCCAATAATCTCATTGATATCCTTGATTCCATGGTTCTTGCACCAAGCCTCCATGCCGTCGATAATCTTCACGGTGACGGCGGGGTCGATGAAGTTGGCGGTGCCCACCTCGATGGCGGTGGCGCCAGCCATGAGAAACTCGATGGCGTCCTCGGCGGTGCAGATACCGCCTAGACCCACCACAGGAATCTTCACGGCATGAGCCACTTGCCACACCATGCGCACGGCCACGGGCTTCACGGCGGGGCCACTCAGACCGCCCGTGACATTGGCCATGAAGGGCCGACGGCGCTCAATATCGATGGCCATGCCCAGCAGGGTGTTGATAAGGCTCACGCTGTCGGCACCCGCACCCTCGACGGCCTTGGCTATCTCGGCAATGCTGGTGACATTAGGCGAGAGCTTTACTATCAGCGTCTTATGATATACCTTGCGTACCGCAGCGACCACCTGCGACGCCATGTCGGGGCTGGTGCCGAAGCCCATGCCGCCGCATTTGACGTTGGGGCAGCTGATGTTCAGTTCGATGGCGGGAATCTTATCCAACGCGTCTATCTGCTCGGCCACGGAACAGTATTCCTCGATGCTCGAGCCGCTGACGTTGACGATGATATTGGTATCTAAGTGCTTGATTCTATGATACACCTCGGAGCAGAACTTCTCCACGCCGCCGTTCTGAAGACCCACGGAGTTGAGCATGCCCGAGGGCGTCTCCACCATGCGGGGATAGGGGTTGCCTTCGCGGTGGGTGCCAGTGGTCCCTTTGACGACGAAACCACCCAGACGGTTGAGGTCGATGAAGTCGGCGAACTCCTCGCCGTAACCGAAGGTGCCGCTGGCGGTCAACACCGGGTTCTTCAAGCTGAGATTATGTACTTTAACGTTTAGCATTGGTACCATTTTTTAAGGGTGGATATATCGAACACGGGGCCGTCCTTGCAGACACATCGGTGCCCCTGGTCAGTGTCGGTGACGCAGCAAAGACAGGCGCCGACGCCGCAGGCCATCATGTTCTCCAAGCTCACCTCGCAGCGGATGCCGCGCTGGGCAGCCGAGCGGGCCACGGCCTTCATCATCGGCGTGGGGCCGCAGGTGTAAATCATGTCGTAAGACTCTGAGAATGAGGGATGCTCCACCACAAGTCCTTTGTGCCCCAGCGAGCCGTCGTCGGTGGCAATGCAGAGGCGTCCGTAGGGTTCAAACTCGTCACGCACGGGGATGAGCTCCGCTGTGCGGCCCCCCAGCAGGATGGTGCAGTCCACACCCCTATCCTTCAGCACCTTGCTCAGGTGCAGCAACGGTGCGATGCCTGCTCCACCACCCACCATCAGCACACTGCTGCCGGCAGGAATGTCGGTAGAGAACCCATGACCGAGGGGGTAGACCATGTTGAGCTTGTCATCGGGCTGCAAGGCGGCAAGTTTGCGCGTGCCGTTGCCCACAATCTGGATGAGCAACGTCATGGTGCCGCGCTCCTCATCGACATCGTGTACCGAGATGGGGCGCCGCAACATCACCTTGGGCTCACCCTCCACCAGCACTTCGACAAACTGCCCCGGCGCCACTGCCGGCATCCGTCCGCCGTGACCCAGCACCAGCGCAAAGTAACGGCTACCCAACTGCCGACGCTCTAAAACCTTGAAATCGTGTATCTCTTTCATATTTCTACCTAATGAATACGATGCAAAGATACAAAAAAAACACGAATTGCCACAAATTATCCTTCATTATTTTGCAGTTTCCTCCATCGCCATACCCATACACATTGCCGCATGCGGAAAGGGGACAAACTTTCCTAAAAAACGTTAAAAAGCCATTTTCCCACCCTACGAACACCCTATCAACTCCGACGGTGGTAGGAGTTGGTAAGGAGTTGGTAGGTATTTGGTAGGGACAAAGTACGAGTTTGACCCCTGCCGAGGGCATAGGTTTCTCGGCGGGATTTTCATCGGCAATCAGTCGTTGCCGCGATGGAAGAGACGGGAAAAGAATTTGCGCCAAGAGGAGCCGTCGAAGAAGGAAGAGTCGGTGGTGGCCTGGAGTGTGAGAACAATACCTATGGGGAGCATGACAAACGAGGAGACCCACATGCCCAAGGGGGTCATAGCCGACTCACGGACAGCCTTTTCGGCTATCATGCCAACCACATAATAGAGGACAAAGAAGCCCACCGAAGCTACCAAGGGGAGACCCAAGCCTCCCTTGCGCACGATGGAACCGAAGGGGGCTCCGATGAGGAAGAGCAGGAGGCAGGCGATGGAGAGGGTGAACTTGCGATGCCATTCGATATAGTGGCGGTTGATGTATTCACGGTCGGACTCGAGGAGGTCCTCGAACATATCGGCGTCCTGGCGAGCGCTGAGCGAGGCATTCCGGGCATGGAGGTAGGCGCTACGACGGTCGTGGCCGGGGAGCGAAGCAAGGAGTTTGTGCACGTCGGCAGGCTGGGAAGCATGGAGGGTAGCGTCGGAGGTGGTGTATTTGTCCCAAGCACGGAGGTTTATACCCATGTTGGTGCGGTATTGGTCGACACGCTCGCGGTAGGCTTGTTCGAGTCCCCTGATGGAGGTGTCGAGCTGCGTGATGTTCATCATCTGGTAGCTGCCCTTGAAGTTCTCCTCGACACTCTTGTTGTAGGCGAAAGAAGAGATGTCGAAGTTGATGCTTTGCTGGCAGAACCCGATGGAGGTGAGGGGGCGGCTGTGGTAGTTCTCTCCGGAGGAATTCTCGGAATAGGAATAACCATCGAAGAGGGTGAATTTGAGATACATGTTGTCGGGCGAAGCCTGCATGACACCGCGCTTGGCGACGATGACGTTGGTCTCGTTCATACCCTTGGTGTGATCGTAGATAAGGACATCCTGAAGGGTGCGGCCATCGCGGCTCTTGCTACCGACGCGGATGACGTAGCCGTCGAAATCCTTGTAGTATTCGCCGGGACGGATGTTGACAGCCGGTTTCTTGTGGGTGATGTCGTAGAGCGTCATGCGGTATTTGAGCATGGCAGTAGGCATGACGTTGTTGGCAAAGTAGAACGCCATGCCCGTGAGCAACAGTGCCACAAGGAGCATGGGGCGCATGGCACGGGAGACAGAGATACCACCGGCCTTCATGGCCACAAGCTCGTATTTCTCGCCGAAGTTGCCCATGGTCATGATGGAGGCGAAAAGGACGGCGATGGGTAGCGCCATGGGGACAAAGGTGGCAGAGGCGTAGAGCAGGAGCTCGGCGATGACACCGAAATCGAGGCCTTTGCCCACGAGATCGTCGACATACTTCCATACAAACTGCATGAGCAACACCAGCACCGAGAGGGTGAAGGTGAGCGCCAACGGGCCCACGAAAGAGCGAAGTATGAGACGGTCTATCTTTTTCATCTATCGTTTAGAAATATTGAGAGATCCACCGCCAAAGGTCGTTACCGTTGGCCAGAACCATGAGCGCCAAGAGGAGCACCATGCCGGCAGTTTGGGCATAGGAGAGGAATTTGTCGGAAGGTTTCTTGCGTGTAATTATCTCCCAGAGGGTGAAGAGGATATGTCCTCCGTCGAGGCCGGGGATGGGTATGATGTTCATGAAGGCGAGGATGAGAGCCAGCAGGGCGGTGAGGTTCCAGAAGGCGTGCCACTCCCAATGGTCGGGGAAAAGGTCGGCCATGGCACCGAAGCCGCCAAGGTTCTGCATGCCGCCTGGGGCGAAGAGCATCTTGAGACCAGAGATATAGGTCATAAGGGTCTCCCAGCCGTGGCTGACGCCGGCGGGGATGGCCTCGAGAAGGGTGTAGTCGATGTGGTCGATCAAGTCAGGGAAGAGTATGGCGAGGTCGTTCTGGCATTGGACACCAAGTTTGCCCTGACTATTGACCTCAACAGGCAACGAGTCGAGCGTACCGTTACGATAGAAGCCCACCATGATGGTGGTGCCGGCACGCTCGGCAAGGACGGGTGTGATGTCCTGAAATACGTTGAGGTGCTGACCGTCGATGCTGACAACACTGTCGCCAGGCTGCATACCTGCTATCTTTGCAGGCGATCCCGAGACGAATGATTTGATAACAAATGGGGTGCGTGGCAGCATAAGGTGTTTGACGTGGTTGCGGCTGACACGTTCGGCCAAATGGCCGCTGAGAGCGATGGTGAAGGTGGTGTCGGCACGGCGCACGGTGACCTGACGGGCATCGCCAAGAAGAAGAAGCTTGTTGGCCACAGTGTAGTCGTCGACCACAGAATCGTCGATGGCGGTGATGATGTCGCCATGACAGAAGCCCTCGTCGAGCATCACCTCGTCGTACTGGAAGCCGTAGGTGGCGTTGTGCATGGGGAGGCGGTCCTCGCCCCAGTGGGCGAAGATGATGCCATAGAGCAGTAAGGCGGTGACGAAGTTGACCAAAACGCCGCCGCTAATGATGCAAAGGCGCTGCCAAGCCGGCTTGGTGCGGTACTCCCAAGGCTGGGGCTCCGATGCAAGGTCTTTCTCGTCCTTGGTTTCGTCAATCATACCGGCGATGTCGCAGTAGCCGCCCAGAGGTATCCAGCCAAGACCCCAAAGGGTGTTGTCCTGATCCTCGGGGCGGAGGTTCTTCTCATCCCAGGAATCGGGAGTGGTGGCATTGAACCAGAGGAAATGCCACTTGCCGTCGAACTTCTTGGCTTTGAAGATGGAGAATTTGTAGTTGAAGAAAACATAGTACCTGCGCACGCGCGTATGGAAAAGCTTGGAGAAGAGGAGATGGCCTGCTTCGTGGGAGGCAACAAGGATTGTGAGACTGAGGATGAGGGCTAACCAGTTCATATAAGGGGTAACGGTTAATGTTTAAAGGTTAATGGTTCACGGATTATTTTGTCGGTTTCAAAAAGGTCTTCCAACGAGGGGTTGGCAATGAAGCGGGCCTGCTGCATGGCGGATTCGACGCAATCGGCAATATCGAGGAAACCAATGCTACCATCGATAAATTGTTGCACGGCAACTTCGTTAGCGGCGTTCATCACACAAGGCATGTTGCCACCGCGGGCAATGGCCTGATAGGCGAGGTCGAGGCAACGGAAAGTCTGGCGGTCGGGTTTTTCGAAGGTGAGGTTGGGACACTGGGTAAAATCGAGTCGCGGCAAGTGGCTCTCTATGCGCTCAGGGAACGAGAAAGCAAACTGGATAGGAGTCTCCATAGTGGGAACGCCCAACTGGGCTTTGATGCTGCCGTCGCAGAACTGCACCATGGAATGGACCACCGACTGGGGATGGACAACTACTTCGATGTCGGTAGCCTCAACACCGAAAAGCCACTTGGCCTCGATAACCTCAAGACCTTTGTTCATCAGCGAGGCGCTGTCGATAGTCACCTTGCGGCCCATGCTCCAGTTGGGGTGCTTCAGAGCCTGATCGAGGGTGACGGTGGCCAGCTGTTCGCGTGTCATGCCACGGAAAGGCCCGCCAGAAGCAGTGAGAAGAATCTTGTCAACACCATTCTCGCCAATGAGGCATTGGAAAATGGCCGAATGCTCACTGTCGACAGGCAAGATGGGTACATGGTGGCACAGGGCGGCTTCGGTGACGATGCTACCGGCCACCACCATGGTTTCCTTGTTGGCCAGGGCAATGGGATGGCCATACTCGATGGCATGGAGAGTGGGGCGCAAGCCGGCAAAACCTACGATGGCGGCCAGGACAAGGTCGATAGAAGACATTTCCATGAGGTCGACAATAGCTTTCTCGCCGGCATAGACTTTGATGCCACGGGGTTGGAGTGTCTCGCTGACAAAGGTATACTTACTTTCGTCGGCAATAGCCACGGCATTGGGTTCGAACTCAAGGGCTTGCCGGATAAGCATATCGGCATTGCTGCCAGCACATAGCACCTCGACGGCAAAGCGATCCTTATGGCGCCGGATGACATTGAGTGCCTGAGTGCCGATAGAACCGGTAGAACCTAATATGGCAATTCGTTTAATGTTGGTATTCATCTATTTTACCTCCTTATCTCCTCAAAACGAAATATATTCCTCGGGGTTAACAGGGGCACCGTTGACCCACATCTCGAAATGGAGATGGGGGCCAGGTTCGCGAAGGCTCGAGTTGCCGACATAGGCTATAGGTTCGCCCGCACGGACGGCATCGCCCTGGCGTTTGAGGAGGGAACTATTGTTGCGATAGACGGTGATGACATTTCCAGGATGCTGGATAGTGAGGACATAACCGTTCTCGGCCGTGAACTGAGCCGAGACGACTGTGCCACCATAGGCAGCATAGACAGGCTGACCAGCGGCACCGGAGAGGTCGGCACCCAAATGACGTTGAGCAGCATCGAAACGGCAGAGGACCTTGCCTTTAAGAGGAGCAAAGAAAAGGTGAGAAAGAGCCGAAGCGCTTTCGGTGGAAGGAACCGCAGCAGGGGCGGCTGCCTTCACCTGATAACGGTTGTCTTCTCGCTCCACCTCCTCACGCAAAAGGGTGTCGTCGTGCGAACGTCGGTATACCACGGCAAGCTGTTGAAGGGTGGACGTGGAGTCACTACGGACGTTATCGGCATCGTCGCCCAACTCCTTCCCGCTGAGAACGGCCTGGATAGTGTTCACAAGCCACTCCTGCTCGGAGAGTTGGGTCTCGAGAGAATCAATCTTGCGGGCATTGGCATAGGTCTGCTCTATCATGGCATTGTCGGTGTAGCCGGGAATCCATTCGCGCAACGGAGTGAACGCTATGAGGACTGTGGTAAGGAGGATGAGAACAATGACAGTGATACCGACGGTAACAAAGAGATTGACCCCCGACAACTGGAAAGAGAATTTCTCCTTGAAGGTGTCGGTGTCCATCACCACGAAGCGGTGCTTGTGCTTGATGACATCGGTCACGGGCTTGCTTCTCAGCTTTGCCCACCATTCCTTGATTCTCATCGGCTACGGACTAAATAATCAACGAGTCAACGAGTCTGCGCACTTGTAGACCTGTTGACTCGTTGACTCGTTGTCAATTATTGTTTAGAAGTGCTCGTTGCGGTTGTCCTCGATAGTGGCTTTCATTCGGAGCACGTCGCTAATCTGGCGAATCTTGTTGCGATAACCCTGCTCAAGCTGGGCACGCATCGTGTTGGCATCGACGCCTTCAACTTTGGCCTTGCCGTCAACCTGTACAACGTAGACGGCACTGGCACCCTTCACAGGCTGGGTGAGGCCGCTCTTGGTGGCAGCGATGACAGACTGGACCTTGGGCTCCATGCCGAACTTGCCGAAATAGTTGCCATTGAAAGCCACGCTGTCGAGGGTGTCGACGGCGACATTGAGTTTGACAGCGATGGAATTGATGTCCTTGGCGACTTTGGTAGCTTCCTCGGCACGAGCCATCAGCATCTCAGCTTTCTTCTCGCGACGCACATCCTGCTCAATCATGGGACGCATCTGGTCGAGAGTGGCATAGCCTTTCTTGAAAACATCCTTCAAGGTGGCGATAACGTAGACGTCGCCGCACTCGTAAACCTGGTCGGTAACAGCACCGATCTGAGTTTCATTATTGAATGCCCAGCGGACAATTTCGCGGGCGTTGGACACACCGGTGAGGCTTTCAGACATCAGGCCGATACGGGAGTTGCGCACCTGCAGGTTCTGCTCCTGAGCGCTGGCCTCGAACGATTTAATGGTACGGTTCTGTGAAGCAAACTTGTGAGCCTGGGTGTAGACAGCATCGTTGGTAGCCTTGGAGGGGACTATTTCGCGAGTGATGAGAGCCACGCGGTATTTCTTGCTGGCAGGGGTCTTGTCGGTAACCTTCACGATGTGGTAACCATAGCCGTCAGGACGCTCAAAGAGGAAGCTGGTACCAACAGCGGTGTTGACAATCTGCTCGTTGAGGAGACCATAGTTGCCATCAAGCTGCCAGTTCATATCACCCTTGGTCTCGCCTTTCTGGGGATCGTCGGAGAACTGCTCAACGGCATCCTCGAAGCTCATACGGTTGCTATTAACCAAGGCCAAAACACTGTCGGCCAATTTTTTTGCTTGCTCTTCACTGCGGGTAGTTATTTCGCTACCAGCCTTGCTGTTGAGGATAACAATGGCGCTGGCACGAAGGCTGTCGGGACGCACGGCGGTACCCATCACCTTGGCCATCATCCACTCGTTGCCAACAATGGCGGGAGCGATGAAGGAACCGGGGGCAGCAGCCTCGATCTGTGCATCGAAGGGAGCTTTGAAGCTACTGGCCTTTACATAAGAGGAGTCATAGCTGCGGTGCGACTCGCCATTGACGAAGAAAGGCACCTCGACATCCTCGATGGTCTGGAACTCGGCCCAGGTCTTCTCAACGCTGGCCTGAATGTCGGCGAGGTCCTGAGGAGTGGGGTTGACGGGATAGACGATGAACTCGACATCGCGCATCTCGTCGGGCACACGGAACTCAGCCTTGTGCTCCTCATAATAGTTCTTGTAGTCGGCATCGGCAAGGGTCACCTCGTCGTCACTGACACTCTGGAACGGCAGGGCGGCCACGCGGACATTGGAGACTTCCTGGCTATAGATGGCTACCTTCTCGGCCAAAGCCTTGGGCATATAGAAACCCGAGAGAATCAAGCTGGCATACTTCTGTTGCAGACGGTCTTTCTTGACAGCCTTCTCCAACTCGACCCACTGCAAACGCTGATTGGTGTCCATGCTGGTGAAGTTCTCAAGCGTGCGGCGAACACCCAGGGTATCGTAGACACCGGTCTGGGGGTTGGTGAAATACTGGCGCAGATAGGGGTGGATGAACTTGCCGGTATACATGTCACCAAGCTCGCCTGCAGTGACCTGCAGACCCAGTTTGCTGGCCTGCTCCTCGAAGAGGGTCTCCTCGACAAACTCACCCCACACGCTTTCGCGGATGCGGCTCTGCATCTCGGAGGGAACCTGGGCAACCTGCTGCTGCATCTTGTAGTTGTCCTCGGCACGCTGCACGAGCTCGTCGAAACGCTGACGCGACATCGTTTCACCATTCACTTTTCCCATGTCAGGAATGCCGCGTTGGTTCTTGGTCAGGTCGCCAAGGATGAAGGCAATGATAGCAATGCCGACGAGGGCAACGGCAATCCACGAATGTTTTCTAATACTTCCGATAATTCCCATTTTGTAGTTGTTTTTTTAGCGCACTAAGTGCTTTTATTGTTATTATTTTACTTATTATTTACATTATTTTAAGCGTGCAAAAATACAAAGAAAAACCTTTGTGGAAAAATTTTTTTTACTCCAAGGAGTTTTTCTCATACGTAAAACACATGGAATCAGTGTCGAAGAATTAACAATTTTTCAACAGACACATCGCCCGTAGAGAAGAAAAGACAGGTGGTGCAGAGACCCTTTTTGTCAAAATTCGAACGAAAAAGGCAGCAAGGTGGCAACACTTGGGAACACCCTCACACGACCTCCTTCAAGGTAGCATATCACCTTCAACGGATGTCCCTGCCGGAACTCGTATTCCAACAACACCTGACGGCAGGCGCCGCAAGGCGAAGCCTCGCACAGCACACCCTCTGTGTTACGCGCCACGATGGCAAGCGCCTCATAGTCGCGACATTGAGGATATTGTGCCGAAGCGGCGAAGACTGCTGTCCTCTCGGCACATAGACCCGAAGGATAGGCCACATTCTCTTGATTGCTGCCCACAACGATGGTACCATCCTTCAACCGCAGCGCGGCTCCCACATGGAAACCCGAATAAGGGGCATAGGCGGCTCCGGTGGACTCTATGGCACGCTGCATCAGCGCACAGTCCTCGCAAGGCAATTCTTCTAACGAGCCATATTCCTGATAATCAATAACAATAGTCTTGTCCATAAAAAAACATTTTCCGCTGCAAAGTTACGACCTTTTTCGCAACTCTGCAAGCGGAAAATGCAGGAACGGTATTTATCGGACTGTTATCTCTTGACAATCTTGCTCACCGAGCCCTCGGCGCGGAGCATATAGACTCCGTTCCGGAGCGCGCGGAGGTCAAGTCTGTTGCTTCCCTCATTGAGCACGAAGGAAGCTACACGACGGCCCGAGAGGTCGTAGAGCACGGCTTCGACGGCATGGCTCACGCCTACGTTGACATAGTCGCTCGTCGGGTTGGGCCAAACACTCTTGATGGCAGCGGCAACATCATCAATACCCTCGACATCAGTGCGCTCATGCATCACTGCAACGCCGGTGAGGTCGAATCCGCTGCTCTCGAAAGGAGTGGGCCACGGGTCGTTGATGATGTGGCCGAAGGCATCGTAGGTGCCATACTGCGGATCAATGCTACCCACAACGTCAACAATGCGTACATAGACAATACTATCGATATTAATGCCGGTGCTGTCGCTAAGTTCCTCAAGGTCGAACGGGGTGCCAAAACCGATGCGGTATTTTCCGGCGAGGTTGTTGAGGTTGGTAGGATCGCTCTGGCCGGCATTGCCCAACTGGGTCTCGCTCTGAGTGAGGCAGGTGGCGGGGAAACGCACGAAGCGCTGGCCGTCGGTGCTCACCTCGACAAAGGCCAACTCAAGGCTGCCGTCGCCAAAAGCATTCTCATAGACTGCAAAATCAAAGCCTTCGCCGTTGCGGATGGGACGGGCAAAAGTGACAAGGGCACTGCCGCCGTCACCGAGGCTGACGGCATCCATCGTATTGTCCATTGTGGCCATACCGATGGCGTTGGTGTCGCCACCGAAGCCGGCACGAGGGCCGTCGGGATTGGTGATGTTCTGGGGACCGCGTGTGAGCTCGACACCCGTGGCCCATGCCACGATAGCAAGGCTGTTGGCGGCGATGGCTGTGCTTCCCTCGGTACCTGCAGCACCACAGAAGGGACCGTGCTCAGGATCGAAAGGCTCCACAGATCCTGTGGTGTCGGGCACAGCGACAGGCTGGATGGCCATGGGGAAGACATAGGTGTAGAACCAATAGCCACCGGATTCCATGCTGTCGACAATGACGCCGGCGGCGGGGTCACCCCATTTCTGGAGGTCTCCGTTATGGAGCATCTGGCTGGCCCCCATGTCGCTATAGCCATTGAGGAGGCTGCTCCACCAGTTGCCGAGGGTGATGCCGAGGGTGTCGGTCATGCCGGCAGCGGTGTCAATGAAGCGGATGTCGGAGACAAAGCCGGCACCTTCAACGGTGAGGCGTGGATCGACGGCGGCGATATCGGCCAGCATGGTGGCAGAGGAGACGCTGTCGGCGCTGAAGCGGTAGCCCCAGGCAAGGGCAGTGTCGGCCCAGTTGACAGCGAGGATAGCCTCGTTGGAACCTGTACCCACCCAGAAGAGGATGTCGTTGGCGGCGATGGTGGCATCAACGGGAGTGACAGGGCCGGGAACGCTCACGGGATGGATGGTCATGGGATAGACGTAGGTGTAATACCAATAGCCACCGGATTCC
>CACXXO010000004.1 GCA_902771735.1 uncultured Bacteroidota bacterium | reverse complement strand
TATACGCATTTCAAAAGTCGGACACAAGTTTTGTTGCTCAAAACACTATGCATAAGAATATTATAAATTAATTTAACAATAATTAAGAGACACTAGTGAAATGCAAAGATACGTAAAAAATCGCAATCTGCAAAATGTCAAAAAAAGTTTCGGGAGTTTGTTAACCTTTTGGGCATTTTTGTCATTAACAAGAAAACGAAAAACAAATTAATTCAGAATATCATGAAAAAGTTTCTTACAATTCTGCTCATCTCCGTGATGACATCAACTATGGCCTTCGCCCAGTATCGTAATCAAACAATGGCTCAAACCAGGAAGTCTCAAGTTGGCTTGGTTACGTCATCCTATACCTCCACTTATGGCCGCTCGTCAAGAAGTTCTGTTGGAACGACCCCTCGCTCAACCACATATTCTCGTTCTGGAGTCAGCCAGAGTCGTACCACGACCACGTCGGTAGCAAAACCATTGAGCCCTGTCCGATACTATACAAATAGTCAAGGAACCAAGGTCCAGTCTCCAACCAAATATTCCTCTGTCCCTGCCGGCGCAACGGCAAGATGCAAAGACGGCACCTTCAGTTTTAGCCGTAACAAGAGAGGTACTTGCTCTCATCATGGTGGGGTTGCGGAATGGTTATAAAAGCGAAATACAATGAAAATAAATATAACAAACATTAAAAATCGATCAAAATGAAAAAGACAATTCTTTTTGCAGCAGTAGTTCTTATGGGACAATTTGTAATGGCTCAGACCTATCGTGTTGGCTCCTCCACGACATCCACCAATATGTGGGGGCAACATCAGACAACGCACAAAGATGCATACGGAAGAACCACCGGCACGTCAACCACCACCACTAATATGTGGGGGCAGCGTGAAACGACCCACAAAGACGCTTATGGACGCACCACAGGTACCTCAACTACAACCACCAACATGTGGGGGCAGCAGGAAACCACCCATAAAGATGCTTATGGGCGTACTACTGGGACAGCCACAACCAGTACCAATATGTGGGGTCAGCAGGAAACCACCAACAAAGACCCTTATGGCCGCACGACTTATACCACAACTACTTCCACCAACATGTGGGGACAGCAGGAGTCCACTTATAAGGATGCTTATGGGAACACCCTTGGCACAACAACGTCCTCGACAAATTTGTGGGGAGAGATTGAAGACCAGCATCAAAGCAACAACAGCAGCACCTCTATTGAGACCTGGTGGTAGATATGGGAACTGAAAGTATAATAATCATAATAAGATGGAAATGAAAAAGATATTTGTCTTGGCAATAACAATGGTGCTGATAGCCATTTCAGCATCTGCTCAAACTCCGAAATACCAAAAGGGGTATACCAGAAAGAACGGCACTTATGTGACCGGCCATTACAAAACAACCTCTGATAGAACAAATCATAACAATTACTCTACGAAAGGTAACGTAAATCCAACAACAGGTAAGAAAGGGTCTCGTGCAAAGGATTATTCTCCAAGCGCGAGCAACTACGGAAGAGGCAAGACCATTAAAACCGGACCGAGAGGAGGCCAATATTACAGTAGAAGTAATAACAAGCGTACTTACGTTCCTAAAAGAGTTAAATAGTTGTCTTGAAACAGTAAAGCCAGGTGCAACGCTCTCTCGTCAAACTGAGATTGATACGAAATGGAGCAATTGAATCCCATAGAGATAAAAAAACTTATCGATTTAATCAAAGATGAGCGGAAGTTATGTTATGCAGACTTTGATTTCGCCAGCAAACCATCAGTCGCATTTGAAAGATGCAGAATAAGAGATGTTATGTTACTTCCGCTATACTATGGCTGGGAACATATTTGTGACAAAAGTCTTGAGGAGGTCAGTTTTGAAGATTATTTGAAAGAGCCTTACAGGGGATTTGAAGCTGATCCGGCCAAAGAAACGATGGAGTTGGCTTTACTGTTACAAATAAACAGCATCACCCATGTGAATAATTGGACAACCAAATTGAATAACATAATTGCAATCTATGAAACAATTGTAAACATTCTTCTTTTAAACAAATAGTCAATATAAACGATAAAACAATGGAAATCAACGGAACAATCTACAAGATTCTCCAGCAGGAGGAGGTGACGTTTGGAGACGGCACCAAGAAAATGAAAGGCGGCTTCGTGATCATGCGCGAAGGCGAATACCCCAAGCCGGTGGCCTTCGAGGTCTTCGGGGAGGAACGGCTCTCACTGATGAACGGTCTCGCGCTGGGGATGCCGGTAAGGGTGAGCTTCTACGCCGAGAGCCGCGAAGGGAAGAAAGGCAAATTCTACACCACGCTGCGGTGCTTCAATATCGTGCACCCGGGAGCTACGGGGAACATGCCTCCAGCAACCGACAACCCGTCCTACTCGTGGAGCCCTACGGGCGAGCAGAAACCCTCGGGACAAGGGAACGACCTGCCCTGGAGCGACGACGAGGTGCCGTTTTAACCTTAACGTTAACGATAACTATTTATAAAAAAATATACTATGGATATTGTACTGTCATTTGCAGAAGAGCTTGAGGTGTCAGGGATGCCATTGGTGAAGATTGTGGTGAACGGACACGAGTGTTATTTCCTTGTTGACACAGGGGCCAATATCTGCAACATAGACGGCAACTTTGCAAGGGAGATAGGTGCGGAGGAGATTCCGTCCATTGTGGATGTCACCACCTCGTTGCTGGGCGATAGTCAGGTCTGTCATTCTTACAAGGTTGCAATGACCTTCGGCGATATCCACATAACTGACATTGCATGTGCGGAGGCTGACTTCACGTCCATCGACGAATCCCTGAAAGAGTATGGGCTCGGAATACAGGGGATCATAGGGATGTATATGATGAGGGTGCTGCACGGTGTCGTTGACCTGGACGACCTGACATTGACCTTCCGCTTGCCGGACAGTGCTTTTGAAAACAACAACTTATAAAATAAACAACAGATTATGAAGAAATTGATTATGGTAATGGCCTTGATAGCCATGTGCGGAATAGGCTCCGCACAGAGCTACACGCAGAAGTGGAACAGCATGTATCAGAGGACGGAGTATTACGATTCATACGGACGTATGGTGGGATATTCCAAGTATAACAGGCTGTATGACAGGACAGAGTACTATAATGCCAACTGGACGCTGGTGAAGACGGAGAGCTACAACAACCTCTACGACCGGACGGAGACGAAGAACAGCAACGGCACCGTTGAGCAAACGAGGAACTACAACACCCTGTACGACAGGGAGGACATCAAAGACAAGTACGGCAATGTGATAGGCTACCGCAAATGGAACACGCTCTATGACCGATACGACGTCTTTAACTCCTACGGCACGCTGGTGGGCTACTACAAGTGGAGTGATTTGTATGACCGATGGGAGTATCACGAAGAATAAAGAACAGATACGGTAGCAAGTTAACAGTTGAGCACGGAACATGATAGGTATCAGGATTTTAAGGTTGTTGACGGGTGCCAAATTGCACATTTTGAGCGCGATAGGCAATGTGAGCATTGGCGGTTCGGTGCCTCGAGGGACGGCTATGGAGAGGGGGTTGGGGTGTTGATAACTTTCAACGAAAAAAAATTTCATAGGACAACCCCCTGTCGCTCACTTGATGTATGATTTTGTTCATATCTTTCTCTTGCATTCCACAGATATGTTCCATACCTTTGCAGACGAATACAAAATAGCACAAAATAACGTAACGAATAAGCAAGCAACTATGACACACGAAGATTCAAAACCATTAGCTCCGCCGGAGGCCTTCCGCGAGGGGATGAAATCCTGGATGGCGCCCGTGGGGCATCCTCCTGACGGATAAAAAGCATCCTGAACAAAGAGGATATTTCCTTGTAATTGCCACTAACCGAATTGGTTGGTTGTATACTCGCACCAGTCTTCTGTATGCGAGGCTGGGGGTGTCTGCACTCAAAACGAAAACGAAACAAGATAAAAAGTTGCGCCCGACACGAATCAGGGATAACAAAATGAGAAACAACATTAAAGCCAAGGTTTACAACCTAATCATTCTTGACAAGAGCGGTTCGATGAATTCTATCGCCAATGCCGCCGTATCTGGTTTCAACGAGACGCTGGAGGGTATCAGGTCGGCTCAAAAACAATTTGCCGACACTCAGGAACATTATGTCAGTCTGCTTCCCTTCTGTGCCTGCTCAATGGATTATGTCTACAACTGTGTGCCAATAAGAAAAGCAAGGAGGTTAACCCACCGTGAATATCGGCCCTGCTGCTGCACACCTTTATATGATGCTATGGGGAAGGGTATTACCGAATTATTCCGAAAAACCAAAGAAGAAAAAGCTGCTGCTGTCATTGTGACCGTTATTACCGATGGCATGGAGAATGCCTCAAAAGAATACAGCGGGAAAGCCATAAAAGCATTGGTGGACAAAATGAAAGAAGAATATGGCTGGAATTTCTCTTATATTGGCACCAATCAAGACGTGGAGTCTGTAGCAGCCAATCTGTCTATTCCAAATACAATGTATTTTGAAGATACCCATGAGGGGTTGGGTGCGGCGTGTACAAGGGATAGTAGATCCCGAAATAGAATGTATTGTAGAATAGATTCGTTCTTTTCCAACGTTTTTGACGATAATCAGGATAGTATAAATGAGCGTGTTGAGAAAGTCCACGATATGCTACGTAAACACAAGAATTTTCGAGAACTTGAAGAATTCTCCCATCGCATAACCCCAGACAGAGTCAGGTATCTGAAAGATGAGCAGATATTTGTATTTGGAAGCAATACTATGGGCAATCATAATGGTGGCGCTGCATGTGATGCGGCACTTTATTTCGGAGCCATCATGGGACAGGCTGAGGGATTACAGGGACAAAGCTACGCCATTCCTTCGACAGATGGTATGGATTCCCTGTCCAAGCATGTGCGAACCTTTATTGATTTCGCCAATAGGCATCCGGAGTTGACATTTCTTGTCACCCGCATAGGCTGCGGTGTCGCTGGCTATACCGTCCAGGAGGTCGCTCCATTGTTCGCTGGTGTGGTCGATATGGAGAACGTCTGGCTGCCCAAGGAATTCTGGGAGGAATTAATATAATAAACAATGTAATGTTGCGCCCGACACGAATCAGGGAGAGAATAATGCAAGAGAATCAAGTTGAAATCGAGATGTACTTTGATAAAAAGACAAGTAAAATAAAAGAGGCTATAAGATTTGCATTAAAGGAGGATGCAAAGATGGGATATCTAATACATTTTTATGCTCCTTTCACGGGTAGCGATGAGTGTGTTGTCCCGAAAGGAACGGGGTTTGTCGTTACTGGACCAATGCGTGATGATGCCTTTTATGTTCATCGGGTTGGAGAGCATGTTTATGATGACATAAATCTTATGTTGGTGAGAAAAGCCAAGGACAACGAAGATGAAAAATTGTTCAAAAGATTGGGTGGATTTTCATTCTTCATTACAGAAGAGCAAATAAAAAATCTTCCGCTGGAGTTTCAAAGTGGAAGCCGAGAAATTTTATTGTCTATCATTTCATACATGAAACATCGGTGGGAGTTGTAACATCAAAAAATGGTGTAAAATAATAATTGATTTTTATAATATAAAGGAGGTATTATTAATTCAGATGAGTATTATGCCGGTATTAAACAGATTTCATAGGGTGGGATTACCTTCTTCAAATAACCTAAACCGTTTTCTTTGGGCGCAAAAGGGAACGTTAGGCTATTCTATTGCGCTAAAGGAAATAAAAAATGGCAAAAAGGACAGCCACTGGATTTGGTACATCTTTCCCCAACTGAGAGGATTGGGTTTTAGCTCGTTTTCCAACTACTATGGATTGTCCGATCTGGATGAAGCAAAGGCTTATCTCAAGCATAAGGTCTTGGGGAAAAGACTGCGGGAAATATCAAGGGCTTTCCTGGAGCATCAAGACATGCCAGCAGAAGAAATCCTGTCTTCTCTCGATGCCATAAAGGTGCATTCTTGTATGACACTCTTCGACCTGGTCAGTCCGAATGACGTCTTTGCAGAGGTGTTGGAAGCCTTCTATTGCGGCTCATGGGACGAACAGACCATCAGTTTACTCGATTTGTCAAAGAGATTGACTTTGCTGGAACTTGATGAACACTGCACAAAGGAAGAAGTGGAGGCTAATTATTGTCGTCTTGTTTATATGTTAAATGATTATGGCATCAATGTTACCTTCATTAATGTGGCTGTTGGACCGCTGGATATAATATATATGGTAAAGCCGACATCCAAAGAGCATATCGAAAGGATTGGGAAGCTTGAATCTGATATTGCGTTGGCTCTTGCTGTTGTACGAGCAAGCGTTATTGCCCCCATGCACAATGGAGACGATGTGGTGGGAATCACGATTCCCAGAGCCAAACCGCGAAGTGTATCTTAAATGATAAGAATGGATAATTGGAATAGCATTAAGAATATGATACGTTTAATCATTAGCAGTTGCGCCCGACACGAATCAGGGATATTGATTATGAAACGTAACAAAAAACAACAGGGTATCAGTAAAATAATAGAGGAGCCGGATATAGAGTTTAAAAAAGACGAATATACGATTTGGGATTACCTGCATGGATTTTTTTGGGTGGTTCTGATAGTCACATTTGTTGTCCCTGTGTATGCTGCCATTGCCAACCCACCGTCACAATCCTTGACATCATGGCTCCTGATAGCCTTTATTGTTCTGGATTACACCATATCGATTTTTTATCTTGTTCTCACCATCCCGACAGACAAACGCATTATAAGCAAGCTGAACAGAATGGGATATAAATGCTATTTGGACGAGGGACAAAAAGTTTTCGAGCGGAAAGAATATAGTTGGTATATTGTCACATACGATATTAAGAAAAGATATCGTCGAGTGGCATTTGTCATTAGTTTCTCCGATGAGAGGTTAGATATCGATCATGCCCTCACAAATAGGATATTCAGTATTGTTGGTTCACGAAACTCTCATACTCATATATCATGGAATGGAAAAGATTCTTATCATTGTGTCTTTGAAACTGTACTCACTTCCACACGGGATATCGAGCGTGAGTTTAACACGGCGATGGAAAAGATGGATGATACTCTCGGAGAGTTATCATATTTATTCGAACAGGCATTCGCACAGCAATCGACAGAACCGGAACATAAAATTGGTTTCCATGTGAGCGACAGCGACTCTCCTTCTGAAGAAAATCCGTTCGAAATAAGGGCACAAACTAACGACGGCAATAATGTAGAATAGGGAAACTACTATGTTGGATTACTATCAGATACTTGGAGTTTCGCCATCCGCGACTCAAAAGGAGATTGTGGCAGCCTATCGTGCGAAGTGCAAAGAACTTCATCCCGACGTTAATCCAAGCTCGGATGCCACCGCGCAGATGCAGCTGGTGAATGAAGCCTACCAAGTTCTGTCCGACAGCATTCTCCGACGTCAACATGATGCACAACATGTCGATTCCTCCGACGAAAGTGAAGATTCTGCTGCAAATTATGCCCAGGAGTTCTACAATGCTGCATGGTGGTACCAAACGTACAAACCGCCATCATGGTATGAGCACCCCATCGATGTCTGGTATGAAAGACATAAGGATGACAAGAAAATACATATTCCCAGCTGGGTGGCTCAGGCAGTTGCCTTTTGGTTATCTTTCGTATTGTTCTTACTGCATTTGGGACGGATAATCATAAACGGTTAATTGGCAAACAGAATAGGATATTATGTCGGACAAGCAGATGAAATACTATCAAGACCTTGGGGATTATGCCGCCGCCTACAGGATAGCGCGCGCGGATTGGGAGGCCAATCCCGGCCTCAAATGGCCAAAGAACGCCATCGCGTGGCTGCTGATACGTATGATGAAGGCCAATGCAAGGGCATACGCACAGAACAAGTTCCTGCAGCAGTTGGAAGAATTCTATAATCTTGGTATTCCAGAGGACGAGAAGAAGCTATGGGGCGCTGTGGCGTGGCCGGTACGCGACATTATCAACGACAGCGTCCGGATGCAATGGTTCTCGCCGGAGTTTGGAGACAGGCTGTTTGGCATCATACGGAAATTCCCTTTCGACAAACCGTCGGACTCATATTCCGCCATGGGGAAAGCGTTTGTGCAACTCGGAAGTCTGTGGCCGCAGCTGACGGAGTTCATTGAGTGGTGGGGATTTGACAACTTCACCGACTTTGACTACCGCCGTTATCCAGAGGACGGCAGGTTGGAATCGCTGGTGGAAAAGGTGTACTCTGAGTATCTTATATCATTGCACCGCAAAGGAGATGGCAGGCAACCATCGAAAGCGTTTTTCGACGGACTCGACCATTTGGCATTGCGCAGCAAAGAACAGGCGGACAAGGTGTATAGGATAATGAAATATGAATAACACAACAAGCACATTCATCGTATGGAAACTACTGCAACACAGAAAAGAAGGGTGCCCCGCATGACCTACGCGCAGGCGGGAGAAATCAACGGTATGGTTCCCCCGCAAGCCGTTGAACTGGAGAAAAGCGTTCTGGGGGCGTTGATGCTCAACCAGGAAGCATTGTTCGGACATATATACGACATGCACGAAGGGCTGTTCTACAAGACTGAACATCAGGTCATCTTCTCCGCCATACGTATGCTGGTGAATTGCAAGTATGATGTGGATATGCTGACGGTGGTAGAGGAACTCCGCAAAGAAGGTAATCTGGAAGCTGCCGGTGGCGCCTTTTATGTCTCGCAACTCACAGTCAACGTGGTTTCCGCCGCCCACATAGAGTACCACTTGCAGATACTCACAGAGAAGTACATGCAGCGCGAGGTGATACGCACCGCGACTGAAAGCATCAAGGCAGCTTATGACGAGACCTGTGATGCGGTGCAGCTGTTGGACGATGCGCAGAAGAGCCTTATGGAGGTGAGCGAGAAGAGTTTCAGCCGCGACAGCCAGAGTATGGACGCCCTGATGGGCAATGCGGAGAAGACCTTCCTGTCGGACAAGCCGGAGGACGACCGCAGCGTGCTGTCGGGCTTCATGGAACTCGACCGCCGCATTGCGGGATTCCAGCCCGGCACACTCATCATCCTTGCCGCCCGTCCGGCGATGGGCAAGACGGCCTGCGGCCTCACGATGGCGAAGAATATCGCCATCAACTTCCACAAGCCGGTGGCATACTTCTCCTTGGAGATGACTGGAGACGAACTGGTGGCGCGACTGCTGTCGGCCGAAGCGGAGATACCTGCCAGCAAGTTGCGCAAGTCGGCCAACCTGAATAAGTTTGAGAAAGAGCGTATGTACGACAAAATAACGAGTTTGAGGCAGGCTCCGCTCTATATCGACGACAGCGCGGGCATTGACATCTTCCAGATGCGTGCCAAATGCCGCAGACTGAAGCAGCGCTACGGTATCAAGATGGTGTTCATCGACTATCTCCAGCTGATGTCCGGTGCTCCCGATGCCAACCGCAACCGCAACCGCGAGCAGGAAATCAGCAATATCTCCCGTCAGCTGAAGGAGATGTCGAAGGAGTTGGAAATTCCCGTACTGGCCATGTCGCAGCTCAGCCGCAAGGTGGAGGATAGGCCGATGGCCATACCACAGTTGGCGGACTTGCGCGAGTCGGGTGCCATCGAACAGGATGCAGACATCGTGATGGCCATCCATCGACCGGAAAAATACGGGATTCAACAGGATGACCAAGGAAACAGCACTGTCAACCTGGCCAATATACACATTCTCAAGTTCCGTTCCGGCAACCCCGGTGTCTGTCCGCTCATGTTCGAGGGCAAATATGTGAGGTTCCGTGATTTCCCAGTTATCGGAGAGCCTGTGATAATCGATTCCAAGATGAACGCGGAGATAAGGCCTAATGACAACTTCGACAATCCTGCTGGAGAACTGCAGGTGGACAACGACGGCAATCCCATCTTTGTCAATGGAGGGCTGCCGCCGATCGAAGACAACACTCCGCCGTCGGTTATTCCTCCAGCCAAACCGCAACAGCAATACAACCAGATGCCGCAGGACGATGATTTGCCGTGGTCTTAAAACAAAAAAAAATATCATCAAATGGAAAATATAAAAAGGCATTGAATTGCCGGAGTATATATTTGAACTTGAGGAAGATTCAAAATTGGAATATCTTGTACATTTTGCAGCCCCCTTTACGGGTGGAGATGAATGCTCTTTTTAATGGGCACTTCATTCGTTATATCACAGTCAATGAGAGATGATGCATTTATCAGATCCATCAACAGTTCCTCGTCCGAAGAGTTCCGGCGAGTCATCGGGGGATAACGTCAACGCCATCCGGTTGCTCGACACCGTGCTGCGGTATGACTATGAGGGCAATCTGTATGATGCCGCTTGCCTTTACTCTCTGATGGGTAACAAAGAACGGGCGATAAACTACCTACGGCTGGCACTTGAACATGGATATAACAGATTCACACATATAGAGAAAGACGATGATATGGACAATATTCGTAACGAGAAAGAATTCAAACAACTTATAGAGACGTATAGAAAGAATCAAAACCGCGATAATGAAAAAAATGGAAAGCATTCCATTCAGTATGTTCAACGGACAACTAACATTCCATTCAACCATCGTAATGGTGTAAATGAGGTGAAATGCACAGTCAACGGGCTACCGCTATACTTCATATTCGACACGGGAGCAAGCGACATTACCATCTCGTCCGTTGAGGCTGCCTTTATGTTAAAGAATGGCTACTTGTCTGATAAAGACGTTATAGGCAGCAAAGCCTATCGTACCGCCTCAGGCGATATCATTGCTGGTACAGTAGTCAATCTTAAGAAAATAACCATAGGAGAACTTGAATTAGAGGACGTTCACGCCAGTGTTGTGAAAGGTCAAGCTGCACCATTACTCCTCGGACAATCTGCACTCGGCCGTATTGGCAAGATAGAGATTGACAATTTCCAGCAAACGATAAAAATCACATATCCTATGGCTAAATAGATTATTATGTGTTTCAAAAAATGGCGTTATCAATAAGGAATCTTGAATGGTTGTTTGAAAAATGGCGTTAAGCAAGGAAATATTGAATGGCGTAAAAGGGCTCCCGATGTGGGCATCCTTTGATGTTAACTTCGTTGACATTGCTTTCGCTTGGCATAGTGAGCAAGTTCCCTCTGCTCTCGCTCTTGCAATGTTGGTGATGCGAGGCGCTGGGAGTTGCAGCTTTAAGCGCAACTTGCACCACGCGGAACAAGGAACTACTCCACGGCGGCGGCTTCCTCGTCCCCCTGCACGGGCCTGCTTCCCCTCGTCGTGTCCAAAATTGAGCTGCTTCCCAACGACCTTGCCTCGTCAAGCTCGGCAGCCACAGCACAGCAGCCACGAACCGGAGGTCGCGTGGTGTGCCGTCGGCTTTGCCGACAGCACGCCAAAGTCAAATTAGATAAAGCGAGTCAACTCGTCCCCGCCGACGTTTTTCACTAAGTTTATCTTGATTCAGCGGTGTTCAAAGCCTCTATCGAGGCAGATTCGCTAGATTAAATTCATATTCAGCGGTGCTCGTGGGCATACCACAGCAGGCCCTCCTAAAAACCTACGATGAGCAAAGCGCCAGTGATGCTTTGCCGCCGCCGAGGAAGAGTAAGCCTTATAGCGACCATACAACGAAAGCTCCACCATCAGGTGGGGCTTTTCTTGTATGGTTGTGCAATAAAGGGGGGATTATGTCGTTGTAGTAAACGACGAAATAAGCTATTATGAAACTTCTGAAATGGCTGGGGTTTGACCCTGAAAAGCATAGCGTCAGGACGGAGATTCTCGCCGGGCTGCTCTTGTCGTCCTCTGTCAGATATATTTGTCACCCACAGACTCAAGTCTGGTGTCCGTGAGATAATTGAAATGCCAAATACAGATAGAAGAACGCCTCGGGGTTGGATTTCTTTTAACTTATTGAGTTTTGTATACTCATAGTCGGCAAATAGCCAATCTGCCATACTCTCAAAATGCCGAATATATGTAAAGATACACAAATTTTTGGCAATAAATAAAAATTATTGACAATAATTTGATTTTGTTAATTGTATTATGCCCAATTGTGGGTGTTTTGTTCATACGGTATCAGCGGTGTATTATATTGTTTTGTGTTAGTTCGTTAGTGATAATACACGAGGTTCCGCCGTGGTGTGCCGTCGGCTTAGCCGACTGGTATGCCGTCAGCTCGGCCGACAACTATCGTCGGACCATCGCCGAAGGATCGCCGAAGGATCAATAAGTTTAAATGTGGGGATGCTTTAAAAAATGCGTAAATGCGTTAACGTGTAAATGCGTAAATGCGTTAATACATTAGTAGGTGGATTGTTGTACCACACAAATGCAGGTACAGAAATATGGAAAAAGTGATGATTTGATGAAAAATAATGTTGGAAAATCGGACATTATTCGTATATTTGCAGTTGGAAAATCGGATAATATTATGCTTAAAAGGAAGATTGATAGTTATTTAGATAATTTCTTTACTCGTTCAAAGAAGGCTTTATTGCTTACAGGTGCACGACAGACGGGAAAGTCTTTCTCAATTCGTCAGTTTGGAAAGACTCATTTCAGGCATTTTATAGAGATAAATTTTATCAACCAACCGGAAGCTGCAGATGCATTAAAAGGGGCTAAAAACAGCCAGGATATCCTTGTCAGGTTGTCTCTGCTGACCGATACACCTTTGGTGAAGGGCCAGACCCTTGTCTTTTTCGACGAGGTGCAAGAATGCCCTGAGATAGTGACAGCCATAAAATTTCTTGTGGATGAAGGCAGCTACCGTTATGTGATGAGTGGATCTCTGCTTGGTGTCGAGTTGAACGACCTGCGCTCCGAACCAGTAGGATATATGGATGTGAAAGAAATGTTCCCGCTTGACCTTGAAGAGTTTTTTATGGCTATGGGGGTGTCGGAACAGGTTATGGACAGTTTGAAGTTATCTTTTGACAAAAGACAGCCGGTCGATGGTTTTGTTCATTCCAAGATGATGGAATTGTTCAGGCTTTATCTTATTGTGGGAGGGATGCCCGCTGCCGTACAGAAATATGTCGACACACACAACTTGCAGCAGGTGATGGCCGAGCAGCAAGCCATTGTGAGACTCTACAAACGCGACATTGCAAAGTATGACAGGAACCACAAACTATACTTGGAGGAAATATTCGATTTGATACCGTCGGAGTTGAATGCCAAAAACAAGCGTTTCATTCTGAAGGATCTGAATGAGAATATGAAGTTCACACGATATGAGAATAGTTTTCTATGGCTAAAGAATGCAGGTGTCGCTTTGCCAACTTACAATGTGGAAGAGCCAGTTGTCCCGTTGAAGCTGTCGCGCAGCAGGAATCTCTTCAAGCTGTTCCAAAATGACATTGGCTTGTTGGCAAGCCAATATGCAGAAGGTATCCAGTTGCGTATCATAAACGACGAAAAGAGCATCAATTTTGGAGCCATTTTCGAAAATGTGGTGGCACAAGAACTGCACGCCCACGGATATGACCTGTATTATTTCAACAGTAAAAAGCAAGGAGAGCTTGACTTTGTTATTGAACGCAACGGATATGTTGTGCCTATTGAGGTAAAATCAGGCAAGGACTACCAGCGCCACAATGCGTTGTCGAATGTGATGGAGAATACCGAGTACGCCATACCACAGGCATTTGTTTTTTGTCACGACAATGTAAGTGCCAGCAACAATGTGTGTTATCTCCCTATATATATGGTTGCTTTTCTTGTCAAGGAGATGATGGATGACATTTTGTATTCGGTTGATATGAGCGGGATTCAGTAAGAATTATAGAATGTGTTAATGTGCGAATGTGGGAATGCGCTTTGAAAATGCGTGAATGTGTTAATGCGTTAGTGTATTCGTGAATGTGTTAATTCGTGAATTCTTTAGTAAGGGGATTTGCTAATGGGCAGTTTCATTGTATGGCTGTGCAATAAACGGAGGATTGCAACGTTGTTGTAAGCGACGAAATAAGTAACTATGAAACTGTTGAAATGGCTGGGGTTTGACCCCGAAAAGCATAGCGTCAGGACGGAAATTCTCGCCGGGCTGACCACCTTCCTCACGATGGCCTATATACTGGCCGTGAATCCCAATGTCTTCGATGCGCTGGGCGGCGAGATGTCGAAAGCCAACGGCGCCGTCTTCACCGCCACGGCCCTTGCCGCCATCATAGGCACGCTGGCGATGGCCTTCATCGCCAAGAAGCCCTTCGCCCTCGCTCCCGGCATGGGGCTCAACACTTTCTTCGTCTATACCGTCTGCATAGCTATGGGCCATAGCTGGCAGTTCGCGCTGACGGCGGTGTTCATCGAAGGTGTTGTGTTTGTCATCCTCACGCTCACCAATGTGCGCAAATGGATTGTCGACGCTCTCCCGCTGTCGCTGAAATATGCCGTGGGTGCCGGCATCGGCCTTATCATTGCCTTCCTTGGCTTCCAGAACGCCGGCATCGTAGGGCAAGGGCACCCTCGCCTTCAAGCTGCCCGACGGGTCCTTCAGCGGCACCGCCCTGCTGGGTATTCTAGGAGTTATCGTCACGGGTGCCTTGGTGATGAAAGGCGTCCGCGGTGGCATCCTCTGGGGTATCCTCGCCACCACGGCACTGGGGCTCATACCCATGTACAATGTGATGGGGGCGGATGGCGCCGTGAGCCGTGTGGCCCTCACCTCGCTGAACGGCATCATCTCGGTGCCGCCGAGCATCAAGGATATTGCCTTCCAGTTCACCTGGAGCGAGCTCACCGATGCCAAAGGTATTCTCGACATGATAGTGGTGCTCTTCACCTTCCTTTTCCTTGACATCTTCGACACTATGGGCACCGTCATCGGTGTGAGCGAGAAAGCCGGTTACGTCGACAAAGAGGGCAATGTCGACGGCATCAACGAATGCTTCATGGCCGACTCGATAGGTACCATCTGCGGTGCCGCCCTCGGCACCAGCACCACGACCACCTATGTGGAGAGCGCCGCCGGCGTGGCCGACGGAGGCCGTACAGGTCTCACAGCCTTCTCTACCGCCGTCTTCTTCGCCATAGCGCTCCTCTTCGCGCCGCTCTTCCTCGCCATCCCGTCGGCCGCCACAGCCCCTGCGCTCATCGTGGTGGGCATGATGATGATGACACCCGTGTTGAAGATCGACTGGAAAGACCCCGTCGAGGCGCTGCCGGCCTTCATTACGATGGTGGTGATGCCCTTCAGCTTCAGCATCAGCGACGGCATCCTCATCGGTATGATAAGCTATGTGCTCCTCAACGCCCTCTGTGGCAACTTCAAGAGCATCACCCCCACCATGTGGGTGCTGGCGATACTCTTTGTGTTGAGATATATCTTCATCTAAGCGGGCCGTGCGAGAGATTGGCCATTGCCCATATAACAACAACTATCGCTCGCAGGCATACCACAGCAGACCCTCCTCAAGGCCTACGAGGAAGCTGCCGTCGAGGAAGAGCTCCGTGCACTGCACGGGAGGCACGGGCTGTAATGCGCTGGGAAAAAAGCAGGTGCTGCCTTATTGCACCTTGGTCATGCTGAAGGTGGCGGTATAGGTGGAGCCGTCGTCGTTCTGGCGAAGGGCAGTCCAATTCATCACGCCGTTCTCGATGGAGGCTATCTCCCACCACTCGCGGTGTTCCACCTCGCCCTCGCCGCTGTTCTTCCAACGGGTGCAGAGCAGGGGGCCGTCGACGAAGTAATGTGACATCGCGTTGACGTCCGACGTCCAGTTGCTGTCGGCATCCAAGCTGTAGTAGACGTAGTTGCCGTCGTCAAGATATTCCCACTGGTGGGGCTCCCCGTCGTCAAACTCCGACCCCTCGCTGCTGGTGACTCGTCCTGCCCATTTCCCAAGGATGTCGGTGCTGTAGTCCTTCGCCACTTTGCTCCACATCGCCGTGCCGCTGCTGGCGTACAGCGTGTCGCCATTATGGTAGACAACGTATTTCGATTCTGTCAGCATCTCGCTCTCGGTGATGGACTTGATATCCAGTTCCGCCACGAAGGAGGTGGTCTTGTTGAGACTTCCGTACATGTATATCTTGTTGCCGTCCAGCTCGATTTCGCTCAGCACATGATTGGCCCAATTCTCCTGTTCTTCGGTGTAGTCCATTCTCGACGCGCTGAGGTAGCCTTGGGTCGCCGACTCGATGGTGTAGACCATCTTTTCGTTGGTTGGAACGATGTGCCCATTGACCTGGGTCAACATCCATTTGCCAATCATCTGCTGTGATAAGTTCTTTTTTTCTTCATCTTTGCTGCAGGAGGCAAAGAATGTGGCCGCGAGGACCAGCAAACATAATGCTTTCTTCATTGTATTTTTGTTTGTGTTGTTTCTTTATACCAGGCATTCGTCCAGGGTGCGTTCGATGTATTCCTTGTCGAGGTGTTGGCCGATGAAGACGAGCTTCTGCATGCGGTCGCCGTAGTACTCGTCCCAGTCGCGCTGCAGCTGTGCGTCGCGCTCCAGGGCCTCGCGCAGTTCGGTAGGGGGCATGGTGGCAAACCATCGGCCCGCGTCGCGCAGGCTCACCTGTTTGCCGGCCTGCTCGAAGATGTAGCACACATCCTCCTCGCCGTCGAAGTAGCAGATGCCTTTGGTGCGGATGATGCCCTTGGGCCATGTGCGGGCCACCCAGCTGTCGAAGGCATTCAGGTCGAAAGCGCGGCGACGGAAGTACACGTAGGTGCCGATGCCGTATTCTTCGGCTTCGCCCTCATCGTGGTCGTGTTCGTGGTGATGGTGCTCGTGTTCGTGTTCGTGGTGGTGCTCTTCCTCGTCGTGGTGGACGTCGGCTCCGCTCTCCACCTCCTGAATCCAGGTGGCCGAGGTGGCTGTGGCGTCGAAGTCGAAGAGGTGGGTGTCGAGGATTCGGTCGAAGTCCACGTCGCCGTAGTTGCACTCGATAATCTCGGCCTTGGGCTGCAGGGTGCGTACAATCTCGCGTGTGCGTCCCAGTTCGGAGGGCGTCACTTCGGCGGCTTTGTTGAGCAGCACGATGTTGCAGAACTCTATCTGCTGCACCACGAGGTTCTCTATGTCCTCGTCGTCGATACCCGGACGTAAGAGCAGGTCGCCGCCCTCGAACTCGTCGCGCAGACGCAGGGCGTCGACGACGGTGACGATGCAGTCGAGCTGCGGTATGACGTTGAATCCGTCAGCCATAGTGGGGATGGAGATGAGGGTCTGCGCAATGGGTTCGGGCTCGCAGATGCCACTGGCTTCGATGACTATATAATCGAAACGGTCCGTGTTGGCGATGTCGCGCAGCTGGTTGACGAGGTCGCTCTTGAGTGTGCAGCAGATGCAGCCGTTCTGGAGGGCCACAAGGCTGTCGTCGGTCTGGTTGACCACACCGCCCTGCTGTATGAGGGTGGCGTCGATGTTCACCTCGCCTATGTCGTTGACGATGACGGCAAAGCGGATGCCGCGACGGTTGCTGAGGATGCGGTTGAGAAGTGTCGTCTTGCCGCTGCCGAGGTAGCCCGTGAGTAGCAACACGGGTATTTCTTTCCGGGTGTTCATTGTCGTTGGTATGCTTTTTTGATACAAGAAACGCAACAGTGCAAAAAATATTGTGGCATTGTCTTTCGGCCGGCACAATATTTCTGTTACGTTCTCGTTATTACAATAAATACAATGAATTATTATGGCAGACGACAAAAAGATTATTTTTTCGATGGTGGGAGTGGGCAAGCTCATTCCCCCTTCCCGTCAGATATTGAAAGACATCTACCTTAGCTTTTTCTATGGAGCCAAGATAGGCATCATAGGCCTCAACGGCAGCGGCAAGTCGAGCCTGATGAAGATCATCGCCGGCGTCGACAAGGACTACCAGGGCGAGGTGGTCTTCTCGCCCGGCTACAGCGTGGGCTACCTCGAGCAGGAACCCAAGCTCGACGACACCAAGACCGTCAAAGAGGTGGTGCAGGAAGCCGTCCAGGAAACGGTCGACTTGCTGCGCGAGTACGACGAGGTGAACAACGCCTTCGCCGAGCCCGATGCCGACTTCGACAAACTCATCGCTCGTCAGGGTGAACTGACGGAACTTCTTGAAGCCCACGACGCATGGAACCTCGACCAGAAGCTCGAGCGTGCGATGGACGCCCTCCGCTGTCCCGACGAGGACCAGCTGGTGGCCAACCTCAGTGGCGGCGAACGCCGCCGCGTGGCACTCTGCCGCCTGCTTCTGCAGGAACCCGACATACTGCTCCTCGACGAGCCTACCAACCACCTCGACGCCGAGAGCATCGACTGGCTCGAGCAGCACCTCCAGCAGTACAAGGGCACCGTTATCGCCGTCACCCACGACCGCTACTTCCTCGACCATGTGGCTGGCTGGATTCTCGAACTCGACCGCGGCGAGGGCATCCCTTGGAAGGGCAACTACAGCTCCTGGCTCGAGCAGAAGACCGCCCGTCTGGCGATGGAGGAGAAGCAGGAGAGCAAGCGCCGCAAGACTCTGCAGCGCGAGCTGGAGTGGGTGCGCATGGCCCCCAAGGCCCGCCACGCCAAAGGCAAAGCCCGTCTCGCCGCCTACGACCGCCTCCTCAACGAGGACGTCAAAGAGAAAGAGCAGAACCTCGAAATCTTCATCCCCAACGGTCCCCGTCTGGGCAACAAGGTGCTCGAGGTCAACGGCGTCAGCAAGGCCTACGGCGACAAGCTCCTCTACGAGAACCTCACCTTCTCGCTACCGCCAGCAGGCATTGTGGGCGTCATCGGTCCCAACGGCTGCGGTAAGACCACCCTCTTCCACCTCATCATGGGGCTCGAAAAACCCGACACAGGCACCTTCGAGGTGGGCGAGACTGTCAAGATAGGCTATATCGACCAGCAGCATGCCGAGATTGACCCCGAGAAGAGCGTCTACGAGATGATCTCCGGCGGCAACGAGAACCTGCAAGTCGGTGGCCGATTAATCAATTCGCGCGCGTACATATCCAGATTTAACTTCAGCGGCACCGACCAGAGCAAGAAGGTAGGCGTCCTCAGCGGTGGAGAAAGAAACCGTCTGCACCTGGCCCTCACGCTCAAGAGCGAGGCCAATGTGCTGCTCCTCGACGAGCCCACCAATGACATCGACGTCAACACCATGCGGGCCTTGGAGGAGGGCTTGGAGAACTTCGCCGGCTGCGCCGTCGTCATCAGCCACGACCGCTGGTTCCTCGACCGCATCTGCACCCATATCCTCGCCTTTGAGGGCGACTCGCAGGTTTACTTCTTCGAAGGCGGCTACACCGAGTACGAGGAGAATAGAAAGAAGCGCCTGGGTGACGATACCCCCCACCGCATCCACTACAAGAAGCTGAAAGCCTGACGGCGGATAATGAATGTTTGTAAATGTAAAATATAGTATTCACTAAAAAATCAACAGTTATGAAATTGAATCGAATCATGATGTTTGTGGCTGCCGCCACGATGCTCTTTGCTGCCTGCAGCAAGGATGAAGACAAGTCTACCCCCAAGATCGGTGACAACCAATTGGTTTACAACGGCACTACCTATCAGGCTAACGGTGCCGAGGGGAACATTGACGCCAATAACGTCCAGATGGGCTTTTCCGGCGTGAAGGATGGCGTAAACTTTTTTGTCGACTGCCATGTTCAGAATGTCTCCAACCGCGTCTACGACCTTACCAAAGAAGATGCGGAACACATGATCTATTTCCATGTTGTCGTCGAAGGTCCCGCCGCACAATCGCAGGAGGATATCTTCGACCTCCAGTATCAGAATTCCCCTCACCTCTGGTATTTCCTCAACGGCGACAACGTTTCCGGCTCCTCTGCTTTCAAAAATGGTACCGCTGAGACATCCCTTACCGATAGCACCATCACCCTCAATGTCTCCGGGACCTTCGTCAACGGTAAGGCCCTTGGCTTCCGTGTTGTGGTTCCCAGAGTGGAATAAGACTTGAATGGCAAGTGCCGAAAAACAAGAGGCGGCGCCGCTCAATTGAGCGGCGCCGCCTTTATTTGTTTTGTGGAAGTAGCGACTATTCGGCCAGCTGGCGGTATTTCTCCACCTCGCCTTCGGCGTTTTTCACGTTCTCGTTGGCCTGCTCCACGGTTTTCTGGGCATCGGATTTCTTGTCCTGGTCTTTGGTTATGTCGGCCTCGAGTTTTTTGATATCTTCCTCACACTCTTTGATTTTCTCTTTGTATTTCTCGATATCCTTGCGTTTGTTGGCAATCTTCTCCTTGTTTTTGGCAATGTTCTTGTCGAGCTTTTCGACAGCACCCACGGCCGAAGCCTGTTTCTTCTGGGCCTTCTTCAGGTTGTCCTGTTCGGCTTCCATGTTGTTCTTGGCCTCGAACCTGTTGACATACTGTACGAGATTCTGGAGGAAGGCGCGCAGGTTTCCCTGCATCACCTCGCGGTCGGCGGTGAGGTCGGTGGGAATGACGCAGACGGTCACAAGGCAGCTGTTCTTGCTGTCTTTTTCCACCTTGGTGTAGAAGTTGATGGGTTCGGGGGCAATTTCGGCGAAGAGCTGGTCGAGCGCGGCCACGAAACCTTCGCTCTTTTTGGTTTTGAGGTTGGCGTCTTTGAGACGTTGTTCGAGGGCGTCGCTCACCAAGTTGACGTTTTTCTCGATGAGAATAGTGAATCCCGGGGTTGTCACGGTGCCCACTTTGATGCTTTCGCTTTTCACATCCTGACCCATGGCGGTGGCAAAGGCCATCAGCGCGACGGGCAATAAAAGAAGTTTCTTCATCATGGTATATTCTGTTTTTAAAAGGGTTATTCTATGCGAGTTAGCTCTGTTTGAAAATGCAAAGATACGTTATTTTTTCAAAACGGAAAAACATAAAAAATCCGTGCTTTGTAATTTGCTGATACTTAACGCCCTGTAGGTATCAACTCTTTCCCAACTCCTTATCAACTCCGTACCATCTCCCTATCATCTCCTACCACAGTGGGAGATGATAGGGCGGTGGAAGGGTGGAGGGGTGGAGAGTGCATGGGAGGCTCGGCTACGGGGTGGGAATCGGCGGGGGTGTATGGGAAGCAGGGGTGCAAGGTGCAGGAGAGGGGGGGAGAAAAAATAGTTATCAACAATGGGGTGCGGAGTGGGAAAAAAGTTGTATTTTTGCAGCCTGAGGTCTGAAAGTCTAAAAGTCTAAAGGTCTAAAAGTCAAAAGGGTCTAAAAGTCAAAAAGTCAAAAGGTATGGTACGGTTCACGCATTTGCATGTTCACTCGCATTATTCGATGCTCGACGGGATGTCGAAGGTTCCCGATTTGGTGAAGAAGGCGAAGAATGACGGGATGTATTCGATGGCCCTGACGGACCACGGGAATATGTTCGGCATCAAGGATTTGCTCGACACAGTGAACAAGGAGAACGGCAAGGTGAAAGACATGATCAAGGAGCTGGAAGCCAAGATCAAGGAGGTGGAGGAACTGTATACCCTTAGCGAGGTGCCGGAAGGGACGCCGAAGTTGAGCGAGCTGCAGGAGGAGCTGGTGAGGGTGAAGGGGCAGATTTTCAAGCCCATCGTGGGTACCGAAGCCTATTGCGCCCGCCGCACGCTCTACGACAAGGACAAGAATTTCAAGGAGATAAACCCCGAGAACGGGAAAGACCGGGTGGTGGACCGCAGTGGCTACCACCTCATTTTGCTGGCGAAAAACCTCCAAGGCTACCACTCGCTCTGCAAACTGGCGTCGATAGCCTATACCGACGGCTTCTACGACCGTCCCCGAATAGACCATAACGTGCTGGAACAGTACAAGGAAGGTCTCATTGTCTGCTCGGCCTGCCTGGGTGGCGAGATACCACAGCTGATTCTGGCAGGCAGGCTGGAAGAGGCTGAGAAGCAAGTGCTTTGGTTCAAGGAGCGCTTCGGCGACGACTACTATATCGAGTTGATGCGCCACAAGACCGACAAGCCCAACGCCAACTACGACACCTACCGCCTGCAGATGAAAGTGGAACCGGAGTTGATACGCTTGGCGAGGAAGCACAATATCAAGCTGATAGCCACCAACGACGCCCACTTCGTGCTCGAGGAGCACGGCGACGCGCACGACCACCTCATCTGCCTGGCCACGCAGAAGGACTACGACGACCCCAACCGCATGCACTACACCAAGCAGGAGTGGCTCAAGAGCCCCGAGGAGATGGCTGAGGTGTTTGCCGACCTGCCCGAGGCTCTGGAGAACACGATGGAGATTGCCGACAAGGTGGAGGTCTACAGCATTGAGAGCGACCCGCTGATGCCGGTGTTCCCCATTCCCGAGAGTTTTGGAAAAGAGGAGGAATGGCGCGAGAAGTTCAGCGAGGAGGACCTCTTCAACGAGTTCACCCGCAACGAGAAGGGCGAGGTGGTGATGAGCCGGGAAGCGGCGGAAAAGAAAATCAAGAAGTTGGGCGGCTACCAGAAACTGTACCGCATCAAGTTCGAGGCAGACTACCTCGAGCATCTGGTGTGGGAGGGTGCCCACAAACGCTACGGCGAGCAGCTCACCGACGAGCAGAAGGAGCGCATCGTCTTCGAACTGCACACCATCAAGACGATGGGTTTCCCGGGATACTTCCTCATAGTGAGCGACTATATCCGCGCGGCGCGCGAGGAACTGGGAGTGAGCGTGGGCCCCGGCCGTGGAAGCGCGGCAGGAAGCGTGGTGGCCTACTGCCTGTGGATTACCGACCTGGACCCGCTGCGCTACGACCTGCTGTTCGAGCGTTTCCTCAACCCCGACCGCATCTCGCTGCCCGATATCGATGTGGACTTCGACGATGCGGGACGTGGCAAGGTGCTTGACTGGGTGACAAAGAAATACGGCAAGGAGCGTGTGGCGCACATCATCACCTACGGCACCATGGCCACCAAGAGTTCCATTGCCGACGTGGGACGCGTGGAGAAGATACCCCTGGCCACCGTCAACCAGATCAAGGGCTACATCCCCGACCGCGGGTTCCCCGACAACATCAAGGACGACAAGGGCAAGAGCCCCAAGGTGAACCTCAAGAACTGCTATAAGTATGTCCCCGAGTTGAAGAATATCATGCAGGGCGACGACGAACAGCTCAAGAGCATGCTCACCTATGCCGAGGAACTCGAGGACACCAACCGCCAGACGGGCATCCACGCCTGCGGCGTCATCATCGGTGCCCAGGACATCAGCGATGTGGCTCCGGTGTGCGTCATCAAGGACAAGGAAACTGACGAGGATGTGCTCGTCACACAATACGACGGCCATGTGGTGGAGACCGTGGGTCTCATCAAGATGGACTTCTTGGGACTGAAGAACCTGACCATCATCAAGAACTGCGTGGACATGGTGAAGAAGGGCAGGGGAGAGGAGGTCGACGTGGACCACCTGCCACTCGACGACGAGTTGACCTACAAGCTCTTCTGCGACGGCAACACAGTGGGTGTGTTCCAGTTTGAAAGTGCGGGCATGCAGAAATACCTCCGCGAGTTGCAGCCGCATGTGATCGACGACCTCATCGCAATGAACGCCCTCTACCGTCCGGGTCCCATGGACAACATCCCCGAGTTCATCGACCGCAAGCAGGGCCGCAAGCCCATCACCTACGACATCCCGGTGATGGAGAAGTACCTCAAGGACACCTACGGCATCACGGTGTATCAGGAGCAGGTGATGTTGCTGTCGCGACTGCTGGCAGGCTTCACCCGCGGCCAGAGCGACACGCTGCGCAAGGCCATGGGCAAGAAGCAGATAGAGAAGATGAACGAGCTGGAGGTGCTGTTCTACGAGGGTGGCGAGAAGAACGGACACCCGAAGGAGATACTGAACAAGATATGGGAGGAGTGGAAGAAGTTTGCGAGTTATGCCTTCAACAAGTCGCATGCCGCCTGCTATTCGTGGGTGGCCTACCAGACGGCCTACCTCAAGGCGCACTATCCGGCGGAATACATGGCCGCCGTGATGACGAGTGCACAGACAGACATCAAGCGCGTCACCGAGTTGATGGACGACTGCAGGAAGCAGGGTGTGGAGGTCGCGGCGCCGAGTGTCAATGATTCGGAGATGGACTTTGCTGTTGACAGTCAGGGGAGAATCCGTTTTGGTCTACAGGCCATCAGTGGCATGGGTGAGGCGGCGTCGACAGTCATCATAGCCGAGCGGGAGAAGAACGGTCCGTATGCCGATATCTTTGATTTTCTTAAGCGTGTGGACATGCATTCGGTGAACAAGAAGAATATGGAGGTGCTGGTGAAGGCCGGAGCCTTCGACGGGGTGGGCACGATGCATAGGGCGCAGTATTTCTACAAGGAGAACGCATTGGAGACCACGCCGACCTATCTGGACTTGCTGGTGCGGTGGGCTATTCGTCGGCAGGACGGTGCTGCCTCCAACCAGATGAGCATCTTCAGCATGAGCGAGGAACTTGCCGAGGAGGACCATCCGCCCATCCCGGAGTGTGAGGAGTGGAGCACCATTGAACGCTGCCGCGCGGAGAAAGAGGTTATCTCGACCTACCTCTCGGGGCATCCGTTGGACGACTTCAAGTATGAGATGAGGATGTTCACCAATATCGGCGTCGAGCAGCTGTCGGCCATGGAGCAGCTGTCGGGTCGCGAGGTGAGGTTCGCCGGGTTGGTGTCGGGGGTCAAGGACGGCGTGTCGTCCAGGGGCAACCCCTATGGCTCGATGGTGATAGACGACTATTCGGGTTCCTACGAGCTGCGTCTCTATGACGACGAGTACACATCGTTCAAGAATTTTTTCACGAACGACACTTTCGTCTACATTGTGGCCCATGTGCGGACCAACAGTTACAAGGACAAGAAGACGGGGGCCGACCGCACGTTCACGCGCATGCGCATCAGCTCGATGATGCTGTTGGGCAAGGTGATGGACAAGTATACGTCGAAGTTGTCGTTCACAGTGCCTTTGGAGAAGGTTGACGAGAAACTGTGCAAGCAACTGGAGAAGTTGGCACGCAAGCACAAAGGGGCAGTGCCGCTGCAGGCCATTGTTGTCGATGTGCGCCGTAACCTCACGCTGACGCTCAATACGCCCGAGTTGCGCGTTTCGGCCCACGATGTCATTGCCGATTTGGAACAGTTGCCGGGTGTCAGCGGAGTGCAACCGATATTGAAAAGCTGAGGGGTATGCAGGAGATAGAGTTTCACACGAGGGTGGGGGTGCCGGCAATGCCGTTCGGCATCGACTATGCCACGGGTATTGTCAGTTTAGGTTCGTGCTTTTCGGATGAGATAGGGATGCGGTTGCGGGAGAGCGACTTCCATGTGGAGCAGAATCCCTTCGGCACGCTCTACAATCCAGCCTCGATAGCTGCGGCGCTGCGGCGCATCATGTACAATCGGGAAGTTGGGAGGGAGGACCTTGTGGAATATGGGGGACTGTGGCATTCGTGGCACCACCACGGCAGTTTCTCGCGTCCCACTGCCGAGGAGTGCCTCGAGGTGTGCAACAGCCGTCTCCATGGTGCCCATGAGGCCTTGAAACAGGCGCGCCTGCTGTTGGTTACCTTTGGCTCGGCATGGGTGTATGAACATGAGGGAGCGGTTGTCGCCAACTGCCACAAATTGCCGCAGGACAATTTTGTCCGCCGGTGCATGACGGTTGACGACATCGTCTCTTTGTGGCGCCCGTTGCTCGAGGAGGTGCATGCCTGCTATCCCACGCTCCACATTCTCTTCACGGTCTCGCCCATCCGCCATATTGGCGACGGCCTGCACGGCAACCAGCTCAGCAAGAGTACCCTGCTGCTGGCTGTTGACGAGCTGGTGGACCACGACCTCCCACCCGCCAAGCGCAAGAAGAAGGGTGCCAAGGTGGAGGAACCCGAGCGTCCCGTCACCTTCTATTTCCCTTCCTACGAGATTGTCGTCGACGAGCTGCGCGACTACCGCTTCTATGGCCCCGACATGGTGCACCCCACCGACTTGGCCGTCGATGTCGTGTGGGACCGCTTCCAGCGTGCCACCATGGTTCCCGCCGTCCGTGAACAGGCCCACTTCAACGCCAAGCAGAAGAAAAGGGAGCATCATGTCACAATAAATAAGTGGAGTGTGCGTTAACCATAAACAAACATAGACATCATGGAAAAGAGAAACATAGCACTTGTCATGGGTGGTTTCAGCGGCGAACACGACATCTCGATTGCCAGCGGAAACCAGGTGTATGGTCAGTTGGACCATAATAAATATAATGTATATAAGATTGTCATCGAGCGCGAGGGGTGGTACTGGGAGCAGGATGGCGAGCACCGCCCTGTCGATCGTGGCAATTTCACCGTCAACGACGGTGGGAAAACCATCCGTTTCGACCTGGCATTCATCATTGTCCACGGCAATCCCGGCGAGAACGGCGTGTTGCAGGGCTATTTCGATATGCTCGGTATAAAATACACTACCTGCGGATTCTATACTTCGGCGCTGACATTCCAGAAGGGTTATTGCAACCCCGTGGTGAAGAGTTTTGGCATCGTCAAGGTCGCCGAATCGGCTTTGCTCTACAGCATGGATGACATCGCTAAGACCGAGACCCTCAAACTGCCTGTTTTTGTGAAACCTGCCGCCGGCGGGAGCAGTGTGGCCACCACCAAGGTGAAGACCCCTGAGCAGCTGTTGCCGGCCATCCGCGAGGCTTTCACAGAGGACCACGCCGTGCTGGTGGAGGAATGCATCGTGGGCCGCGAGTTCGACTGTGGCGTCTTCCGCAAGGCCGATGGTGAGAAACTGGTCTTCCCCATCACCGAAATCATTCCCAAGGGCGGCCACGAGTTCTTCGACTACGAAGCCAAGTATCAGGGCTTCAGCAATGAAGTGACGCCCGCCGAATGCCCCGAGAGCATCTCGAAGCATATCCAGGAGGTGTCGTCACAGCTCTACGACCTGCTGGGCTGCAAGGGCATCGTCCGTTTCGACTATATCCACGACACCGCCAAGGACGAACTCTACTTTCTCGAAGTCAACGCCATCCCGGGTCAGAGTGCCGAGAGCATTGTCCCCAAGCAGGCCCGCGCCATGGGCATCAGCCCCGCCGAGCTCTACGAGATGAGCATCCAGGCAGCGTTAGCGTAAAAACAGTTTAACCCTTAAATAAATTATTATGAAAAAGATTCTTCAAGTCTGCTTCATAGCAGCGATGGTTTTCGGTCTTGCCTCCTGCAGCAAGGACGACAACGGCAACGGCAGCAGCACCGACACACAGGTCTCGCTGGTAGGCACCACGTGGGGCTTCAACGACGGAGAAGCCGAAGTGCGTGTTTCCTTTGAAACGGCCTCCCAGGTGAAGGTCAAGGTCCAAACACCCCATGGTACTGAGAATTATGAAGGTACCTACACCTATAGTAACGGCAATGGCAGCATGGCTCTCATCATCCAGGGCCAGACGCTAAACATCACTTTCACCGTTAGCGGTAACACCATGACAGCCTACAACACACCCGCAGGTGATGTCACGCTGACCCTTGTGGGTAGCAACCCCCAGCCACAACCCGGTGGCGACTATCCGCTGAACGGCACCACCTGGCAAACCTCTTTCCAGGAGGAGGGCCTATATATCACAATGGGTGTCTCTTTTGGTACAACGAACTGTCTCCTGGTGTATTCCGACAGTGAAGGCGACAGCGATCAGGCGACAGGTACCTACACCTACAGCGGCACCATCACCAGCGGTCGGGGAACTATCACCATCCGTGGTGATGAAGGCTCTTTCACGGTTAACGGCAATGAGGCCGCGATTACTGCTGGTGGTGAAACACATGTGTTCACCCGTGTCAACCAATAAGCTGCGTCAGCCGTCTATAACCCATAACCCCTCACCCATAACCGAAAAAAAGAACTCCAAACTGGAGTTCTTTTTTTTGAGAGGTCGCTTCCGGATTTGAACCGGAGTAGCAGGTTTTGCAGACCTGTGCCTAGCCCCTCGGCCAAACGACCTTTTCAATTCGGAGTGCAAAAGTACGAAGAATTTTGCAACTGGCAAAATTAATTTGCAAAAATAATTGCAAGCGTTTGATATGTAGTCTTTTATTTTTGTCTTGGCGGAGGCGCTGCATCCATTGTGCCCAGTGCCTGATAGCCTCCAAAATCGAATTTTGGCCCTGTCACCGGCGTACCATGAACGTACCATCTCCGACCATCGTCGGAGATGATGCGGAGGTGATACGGAGTTGGTAAGGAGATGGTAAAGAGTTGATACCAATAGGATGTTGATTATGAGGCGGTTGTAAAAGCACTTTTTGGGCCCTTTTTCGAGAAAAAAATAAATTTGGAAAAATGGATTATAATTTGTAATTTTGCAGTATGAAACGACTTGCCGGATATATTGTAATGTGCTTGTTGTTAGTTGTTTGCAGCTGCAATGGGACACAGAGGGTCGACCCTCTGCGGCGGTCGCGCGTTGACGGGCTGAACAAGGAGGCTTTTGTCAACCGCTACCGGAACCCTGAGCGTTGCATCGACTGTTCGCGGCAGGCGTTGGAGTATATCCACGACTCGTTGCCCAGGTATGTCGACGGCGAGTTGCGTGCGCTGAACAATATGGCGTTTGCCTATTTCCTCACTTCGAACTATGCCGAGGCCAACCAGATGCTCGACATGGTGGAGAAGAAATTGGAGCGGGGAAGCGAGAAGGTTGAGATGAGGAATGGTGACATAGAACGTGTTATTGGCCAGCTGTTGCGGGCGCGACTGTTGCAACGCAACTGCCAGATAGCCGACAGCTACCGCCTGCTCTACGACATCGGACGCTCAAAAGTCCTCGAGCGCAACGGCGACAACCTACTCTACAACTATGCCCAAACAGAGTATTATATCACCCTTTTGACCCTCAATTTCAACTATCGCAACGGCAAGGAGCAGGATGTGATGTCGACCATCGACGAGGTGGAGCGGAGGCGAGCGGGGCTTAAGGTGGACTATGCAGAGGATATGGCGCTGAACTATGCCATTGCCTACGGGTTGCAGTCGGCGGGCGAGAGCCTGAGGGCGTTGGATTACTGCGACCAGAACTTCGAAATCCTTCAGCGGCTGGAGCATATGCGTGTGCCGGACGATACGGTGAGCGCCTTTTGCCTCTATAACTATGCCAACACGCTGCAGATGACAGCCACTATCCGCAAGAGCCTTCCGGGGACGATAAAGCCCGACAGTGTGCTGGCCCTCTACGACGAAGCGCGACGCTGTTTCTTCGAATACGGCGACCCCTACCAGATGCTTGGCGGTGTGACCTCCACGGCGCGCTATGCACTGCTCATCGGTGACACTGCCTTTGCGCACGATGTGCTCCATGAGTGGCAGTCGCTGCGTGGCACCTGGACTCCTTTTGCGGCGCCCAAGATGGAGCTTGGCTACTTCGACATCCTCATTCGCAGCAACATAGCGCGCAGCCCTGACGAGAACCGGCGTTGGTATGAGCATCGGTATGAGTTGCAGGACTATATAGCACGCAACGAGGAGGAGGACTTTGCCCTGCAGAACTCGCTCCTCATGGCGCAGCGCCGCAGTCGGCTGATGACTATTTTCACCATTGCCTTGAGCGCCCTGATGGTGACGTTGGCGGTGCTGGCAGTGTTGCTGTGGCGCAATGCGTTGAGGCTGAGACGTGAGAAGCGCCAGTTGGAGGTCGCCAAGCGGCGCGATGTGGAACGTATTGCCAATGTGGAGACCTGCCTGAGTGTGATGCGTCACGATGTCAGCCCGTTCATTGGCTACCTGCGCAACCCCCACCTTCCGGCCGAGTTGCGCGACGAGGTGTTGTCGCAGTTGCTGCGCACATTCGACAATATCAAGAGCTGGACCTCGCTCTCGATACCTTCGGGTTTGGCTTTCAGCGCGTCGAGGTTTCTCCTGCAGGAGGTGTTTGACGATGTGAGCCGCCAAGTCATCTCGCCCAAGAAGGGCGTGACCCTTGACTTCGAGACCACTGAGGCCATGGTGTGGGGCGACCGGTTGCTGGTTACCATCATGCTGAGGAACCTGGTCAACAACGCGTTGCAGCATACCGAAGAGGGGTGTGTGCGGGTGGCAGGACAAGAGAGTGGCGACTTTGTGGAGCTGACGGTGAAGGATAGCGGCGTGGGTATGAGTGAGGAGCAGTGTGAGAACCTTTTCCGGGCCGACCGCCCCAGCGGTGACCATGGGTTTGGGTTGATACTGTGTCGCTACATCGTCAAGAAACATGACGACAACACTCGTCGCGGATGCCGCATCTGGGTCGAGAGCGAAGAGGGTAGGGGGACGGAAATGCATGTTTTGTTAAGTAAGTCATGATTATGAAGAATATACGAGTAATGATGGTTGACGACGAGCCATTGATTCGCAAGGCCGTCAAGATAGAGATGAACGACAGGGGTGCCGAGGTGGAACGTCACTCGGGCAACGACTTGTCGACAGAGAAACGGAGGGTGGAGATGGTGGACACCTTCGCCACGGGTCCCAGCCTGATGGCGGCATTGGAAAGCGCCGAGGTGCCCGATTATGTGCTGGTGGACATGGAGTTCCAGGGCGAGCCCACGGGAGGGCTGCTTATCACTCGCCGCCTGCACGAACGTTATCCCTCAATCAAGATTATCATTTTCTCGGGTCGATTCGACAACCCTCTCAAAGAGGAGTCGCGTCCCGAGGGAGACCGTTCCCCGTTAAGGGAAAGCCGAGTGCGCCGTATCAACGAGATTGGCTCGGTGGTGATGGAGGCCTTGCGATTGGGAGCCAGCGCTTTCGTCAGCAAGAATGCCGCCGGCGGTTTTTCCATCGAGAACATTATCAGGGCCATTGCCTGCCTCGAACGTGGGGAACAGTTCTACTTCAACTATCCCGTTATGCTGACGCTCAAGGAGGCAGCCGAGCACTATTTCGACCTTGTGGGGGTGCAGGCCGGGATAGAGGTGAACGACACCGAGCGCCGACTGCTGTTGCTCGAGGCTGCCGGATGCACCGCCAGCGAGATTTCCAACCGCCTCGGGGAGAGCGACAAGGCCATCCAGGAGCGGCAGAAGGACCTCTCTCAGCGCTTCGACATCGTCAACAAGAGTGCCGCGCGTGTGGCCAAGGCCCTCTCGCTGGGTTTGATATCTCCCACCGACATTAATTTCCTTCCCCGTAATTAATCACAAACACATAAAAAAATGAAAAAGACACTATTCGTTTTAGCAATGCTCCTCTTCGGGCTTACTGCTGTTGCCAAGCCCGTGGATCAAGCGGCCGCCCGCCAGGTGGCGACCAATTTCTGGAATGCGCACCGCGACAAGGGTGTGGCTGCCGTGAATAGTCCGATGACCCTCATCGGCAGCGAGTTTGACGCTTTCTATATCTTCGCCAACGGCACCCAGGGCTTCGTCATTGTGGCTGCCGACGACTGCGTGCAGCCTGTGCTGGCCTACTCTTTCAGCAATCCCGCTTCGGAGAATATCAATCCCGAGGTGCGCTACTGGCTGTCGACCTACCAGCAGCAGATTGACTGGATGCGCAACAATGGCATTGTCAATCCTGACGCTGCCAAGAGCTGGCAGCTCTACGGCGCCGCCACGCAGGGAGACCCGATGCCCCTGACGGCTGTCGCCCCCATGCTCACCACCTCTTGGGATCAGAGCCCCTACTACAACAACCTCTGTCCCTATGACAATGTGGAGCATGAACGCACCGTGACCGGCTGTGTGGCTACCGCTATGGCCCAGGTGATGAAATATTGGAACCACCCCAGCCAGGGCACTGGCAGCCACAGCTATGTGGAGGACGACTATGGTACCCTCAGCGTCAACTTCGGAGCCACCACCTACCAATGGTCGCAGATGCCCAACTCCCTCACGGGCAGCAGCTCCACGGCTCAAGTCAACGCAGTGGCGACACTGATGTACCATTGCGGTGTGGCCATCGAGATGAACTATGGTGTGGAAGCCAGTGGCGCTCAGATGACCAACTATGGCTACAGCTATTCCCAGATTCCCTCGACGCAGGACGCCCTGCATCTCTTCTTTGGCTATACCGACTCTATTGAAGCTCTCTATCGCGACGACAACAGTATGACCGACGCCGTATGGAAAAATTACATCAAGAATGAAATCGACGCTTCGCGTCCGGTGCTCTACTCTGGCTTCGACAGCACTGGCGGCCACTGCTTCGTTTGCGACGGCTATAACACTGCCGAGACACAGTTCCACTTCAACTGGGGCTGGAGTGGCTATTATAACGGCTATTACTCGCTCAACGACCTGTCCCTCGGCGGTGGCGGCACCGGCACCACAGCCACCTATTCTTTCAACCTCAGCCAACAGATTCTCATTAACGTGCATCCTGCTGGCAACAGCGGCGGTGTGGTGGAGCCCGACCCCATGTGCCTCATTTCTTCATTCCCCTACACCGAGAATTTCGACGACACCTCGACCTATGGTTGTCTGCGGCTGCTCAATGTCAACGGTGACAACGTCACGTGGGGTATCATTGACAGTTTCGGTACCAACTATTCGCATGCCGCCTTCATCCAGTATGCCGTCCAGGCCGACGACTACCTCATCCTGCCCGGCATCGTGACTCCCGGCAACTACAGCCTCAGCTGGAAAGCACGTGCCTACCAGAGCAACTATCCAGAGAGCTACCAGGTGCTTGCCGGCGACAACCTGATCTTCAGTGAGACCCTGAGCGCTACCACCCTCACCACCCGCAACGCCACCTTCTCTGTCGCTGCCGGCGACACGGTCTGCATCATGTTCCGCTACATCAGCGACGATATGTATGCCTTCTTCCTCGACGACATCACCATCGACACTGTCGCCGTCACGCCTCCCGATCCTCCCACGCCTCCCACTCCCGAGGATGTCTGCCTCATCACCAGCTTCCCCTACACTGAGAATTTCGACGACACCTCGACCTACAGCTGCCTGCAGCTGCTCAATGCCAACGGCGACAACATCACGTGGGGCATCATCGACAGCTTCGGTACCAACTATTCGCATGCCGCTTTCATCCAGTATGCCGTCCAGGCCGACGACTACCTCATCCTGCCCGGCATCGTGACTCCCGGCAACTACAACCTCAGCTGGAAAGCGCGTGCCTACCAGAGCAACTATCCCGAGAGCTACCAGGTGCTTGCCGGCGACAACCTGATTTTCAGCGAGACCCTGAGCGCCACCACCCTCACCACACGCAATGCAACCTTCACCGTGACTGCCGGCGACACCGTCAATGTCATGTTCCGCTACATCAGTGACGATATGTATGCCTTCTTCCTCGACGACATCACCATCGACACTGCCGCCGTCACGCCTCCCGATCCTCCCACGCCTCCCACTCCCGAGGATGTCTGCCTCATCACCAGTTTCCCCTACACCGAGAATTTCGACGACACCTCGACCTACAGCTGCCTGCACTTCTACAATGCCAACGGTGACAACATCACGTGGGGCATCATCGACAGCTTCGGCACCGCCTACTCGCATGCCGCCTTCATCCAATATGCCGTCCAGGCTGACGACTACCTCATCCTGCCCGGCATCGTGACTCCCGGCAACTACAGCCTCAGCTGGAAAGCACGTGCCTACCAGAGCAACTATCCCGAGACTTACCAGGTGCTTGCCGGCGACAGCCTGATTTTCAGCGAGACCCTGAGCGCCACCGCCCTCACCACCCGCAACGCCACCTTCTCTGTCGCTGCCGGCGACACCGTCAATGTCATGTTCCGCTACATCAGCGACGATATGTATGCCTTCTTCCTCGACGACATCACCATCACCACGAGCACACCCAATCCACCTTCGCCCACACAGTATACCCTCACCGTTGTCAGCAACAATGACGCTTGGGGTACCGTCAGCGGCGGTGGCACCTACAATCAGGGCGCCACGGTCACCATCAGTGCTACGGCCAACAGCGGCTATCACTTTGTGCAGTGGAACGACGGCAGTACCCAGAATCCCCGTACTGTCACCGTCACCGCCAACGCCACCTATGTGGCTACCTTCGAGGCCAACGGCCCCAACCCGCCCACGCAGTACACACTCACAGTCCTCAGCAACAATGATGCATATGGCACTGTCTCGGGTGGCGGTACCTATAATGAGGGTGCTGTCGTAACCATCTCTGCTGTTGCCAACAATGGTTATCATTTCGTCCGTTGGAACGACGGCAGTACCCAGAATCCCCGTACTGTCACCGTCACCGCCAACGCCACCTATGTGGCCACCTTTGAAGCCAATGTGGGTATTGACGACGCCAGCCTTGCACAGGTGAATCTCTATCCCAACCCTGCCACCGACAAAGTGACCCTTTCCGGCCTCGCCCAGCAGGCCCGGATCGACCTCATCGACGCCACCGGCCGCACTCTTGCCACCTGGACCTCTGTCGGTGAACATACAACATTGGATATCAGCCGTCTGTCGCGCGGAAACTATTTCCTCCGCATTACCGATGCCACGGGTATCATTGTTCGCAAAATGACGGTCAAATAGCGCTGCAAGCGTCTATTGGAAATCAATCAATTACAAGCCTAAAAACGCACATATCCCTCTGGATATGTGCGTTTTGGCGTTTTGATTAATGTATAACTGCCTGATCCTTAGTATCAACTCCGTATCAAGTCCGACTGAAGTCCGAGTCAACTCCGACCCAACTCCGACCGCAGTCGGAGATGATACGGAGGAGGCTCGGAGATGGGATGGAGAAAAGATTTTTTGGATACCTATTATTTTTTTATGTATATTTGCAGTTGCTATAAAAAGAAGGCTTATGCGACATGAAGTTGATTTTTTGGTAGTTGGCTCCGGTATCGCGGGGCTCAGTTTCGCCCTCAAGGTGGCTCCCTACGGCAAAGTGTGCATCCTGACCAAAGGTGACGCTGCCGAAGGCTCTACCCGATACGCGCAAGGAGGAATAGCAGCGGTGATGTACGACTCGGACTCTTTTGACAAGCATATCCATGATACCCTTGTTGCGGGCGACGGCATCTGTGACCGCGAGGTGGTGGAGATGACTATCCGCGAAGCCCCCGACCGCATCCGCGAGCTGGTACAATACGGAGTCAACTTCGACCGCGAGGGAGGCGGGGACAAGTTCGACCTGCACCGTGAGGGTGGGCATTCGGAGTTTCGCATCCTGCACCACAAGGACAACACGGGTGAGGAAATTGAGCGGGGCTTGCTGGAGGAAGCCCGCCGCCACCCGAACATCGAGATCAAGGAGCGCCAGTTTGCTATCGATATCATCACGCAGCACCACCTCGGACAGAGGGTTACGAAGCACACACCGGGCATCGAGTGCTATGGAGTGTATGCGTTGGACTGCGACACGAACCGCATCGACACCTATCTGGCCCGTGTCACCCTGCTGGCTACGGGCGGCATGGGCAACGTTTACAGCACCACCACCACGCCTGTCATCTCGACGGGCGACGGTGTGGCCATGGTGCACCGAGCACGCGGAGTGCTGAGTGACTTGGAGTTCATGCAGTTTCATCCCACGTCGCTCTACAATCCCGCCGAGAAGCCAGCCTTCCTCATCACGGAAGCCATGCGTGGCGCTGGCGCGGTGCTTAAGGACCGCGAGGGGAAAGAGTTTATGCAGAAATACGACGAGCGGTTGTCGCTGGCGCCACGCGATATTGTGGCCCGGGCCATCGACAACGAGATGAAGCTCAGCGGCAAGGACTATCTCTACCTCGATGCCCGTGGCATCGGCAAGAAACAACTCATCGAGGGGTTCCCGACGATTTATGCCAAGTGTCTGAGTATAGGCATCGACATTACGAGGGACATGATACCCATCCGCCCGGCGGCGCACTACCAGTGCGGCGGTATCAAGGTGGATCGCAACGGCGAGAGTTCCATCAAAAACCTCTATGCCGCCGGAGAGTGCTCGTGCACCGGGTTGCATGGTGGCAACCGACTGGCCAGCAATTCGTTGCTCGAGGCTGTTGTCTATGCCCACAATGCAGCCATGAGTGCCATCGAGAGGTCGAAGAAGGTGAGTTTCAGGAACGAGGTTCCCGACTGGAATGCCGAGGGCATGGTGCTGAACGAGGAAATGGTGCTCATCACGCAGACCAAGCGCGAGTTGCAGGAAATCATGTGGAACTATGTGGGCATTGTGCGCAGCGACCTGCGTCTGCAAAGGGCTTTCGACCGATTGAACTTGATATTCAGAGAGACAGAGGATCTCTACAACCGCTCGGTCCTCACCGAGCCGCTCTCCGAGTTGCGCAACCTGATAGCCTGTGCCTACTTGATAATCAAGATGGCGAGAGCAAGAAGGGAAAATGTCGGATTGCATTACTCGACAAGTTTGAAGAATTAGCGGTCAACAATTCCTTGCCTGCAGCGGAAATCTCTGGAATACAATAAAATCTGGATTTCCAAGATTTGATACGACACATCGGTGGAAAGGCAAAAGGGAGAATAATATTTCAAAGATTATCAGGATTTCGCGAAGAGGGGAATGAAAGATGCAATTTTTTTTGGGGATTTTAACATTTATGTCGATTTTTTTACTTATTTTTGCACCCTAAATTGATAACAAAAATTGTTTAACAATATAATACTAAACAACATGACATCATTATTGGTTTTATTGCAGGCAGCCGCAAGCATGGCTTGGGGCTACCTTGGAGCAGCGGTCGGAGCCGGCCTTGCCACCATTGGCGCCGGTATCGGCATTGGTAAAATCGGCCAGGGCGCCATGGAAGGCATTGCGCGCCAGCCCGAAGCCGGTGGCACCATCCGTTCGACGATGATTATCGCCGCCGCTCTTGTGGAAGGCGTCGCCTTCTTCGCCGTGGTTATCTGCTTCCTCATTGCGGTGAAGTAATAACCTCACAAAACACTACGGGCCGGCGATTGGCCGGCCCTTTTAAATGGAATAGAAAAGTTGAGATATGAATAACCCTCTGATTAATCCCGGCATTGGCACCTTCCTATGGATGCTCATTTCCTTTGCCATACTGGCCTTCATCCTGATGAAATGGGGGTGGCCCGCGATTCTCAAGGCTTTGCATAGCCGCGAGGAAGCCATCACAGCCTCGCTCAACGAGGCTGCCAAGGCACGCGAAGAGATGAAACACCTGGTGGCACACAACGAGGAGCTGTTGCGCCAGGCCAAGATTGAGCGTGACGAGATGCTCCGCAACGCCCGCCTCACAAGCGAGCAGATTGTGGAGGATGCGAGAACGAAGGCTTCCGAGGAGGCTAACCGTATCATCGATACGGCCCGCGAGAATATCAACTATGAGAAGCTCAAAGCCATCCACGAACTGAAGAACCAGATTGCCAATCTCAGTATTGAGATTGCAGAGAAGCTCATCCGTGCCGAACTGAGCGACAAGCCCAAGGCCGACGCCCTCATCCAGAAAGAGCTCGAACTCATGGAACTGAAGTAAACGAAGTAGCATGAACAATAATTACCGCATAAACAACCACTATGCCAAAGCACTCATCCTTCTGGCCAAGGATTTGGGTGTGGAGGACAATGTGGCGGAGGACATGAGGCTTGTCAGCAATGTGTGGTCCGAGAACCGCGAGCTCAGCGTTCTCTTTGCCAACCCTGTCATCAAGAGGGAGAAGAAAGTGGCTATTGTGAAGGAGCTGTTCGAAGGAAAGGTGAGCAAGGAGACGATGACGTTCCTCGTTTTTGTGACGCGCAAGAGCCGCACGGTGTATATGCGTGGCATCGCCGACGCATATATCGAGATGTGGCGCGAATATCGCGGCATTGTATGGAGCGACCTGGTGACGCATCAGCCAATAGACGATGTGGCCCGCAAGATGGTTACAGAGATGGTGGCGGCCTACACAGGCAAGACAGTGGAACTTCACGACCGTACTGACCCGAAGATGCTTGGCTGTTTCAAGCTTGAGTTCGACGGCAAGATGTACGACGCACGCATTCGCACGAAGATACGCCGCATGCGTATCCGGTTCACCCAAAACGATTACGAAAGCAAACTGTAATATATTATGTCAGATATCAAACCTGCCGAAGTATCGGCAATATTGAAGAAACAACTGGCCGAGGTCAGTATCGACACCCAGCTCGAGGAAGTGGGCTCGGTGCTCACTGTGGGCGACGGCATTGCCCGTGTTTATGGCCTGAACAATGCACAGAGCGGCGAGCTTGTAGAGTTTGACAACGGCAACCAGGGTATTGTCCAGAACCTTGAGGAGGACAACGTCGGTATCGTGATGCTCGGCGAGGTGAGCACCATCAACGAGGGCGACGTGGTGAAGCGTACCCGCCGCATTGCCTCGCTGCCTGTCGGCGAAGGCTTGCTGAGCCGTGTCATCAATACCATTGGACAGCCCATTGACGGTAAGGGGCCCATTGAAGGCGAGCTTTTCGAGATGCCTTTGGAACGCAAAGCCCCCGGCGTCATCTACCGTCAGCCTGTGGAGCAGCCGTTGCAGACGGGCATCAAAGCCATCGACTCGATGATTCCCATCGGACGTGGCCAGCGCGAGCTCATCATTGGCGACCGCCAAACGGGTAAGACGGCTATTGCCATTGACACCATCATCAACCAAAAGAACAATTATGATGCCGGCGACCCGGTATATTGCATCTATGTGGCTTGCGGACAGAAAGGTTCCACTGTGGCCAACCTCGTGAAGAACCTCGAGGAGAAGGGTGCGATGGAGTATACCATTGTGGTGGCCGCTACTGCCAGTGACCCTGCAGCCATGCAGTTCTACGCTCCGTTTGCGGGTGCCGCCATTGGCGAATATTTCCGCGATACGGGACGCAACGCCCTGGTTATCTACGACGACCTCTCAAAGCAGGCCGTTGCCTATCGTGAAGTTTCGCTGCTTCTCCGTCGTCCGCCGGGACGTGAGGCCTACCCTGGCGATGTGTTCTACCTTCACAGCCGCCTGTTGGAGCGTGCAGCCCGTATCATCCAAAATGACCAGATTGCCGCCCAGATGAACGACTTGCCCGCTTCGCTGCAAGGCAAGGTGCGCGGTGGCGGCTCGCTGACGGCTCTGCCCATCATCGAGACGCAGGCTGGTGACGTGTCGGCCTATATTCCCACCAATGTCATCTCGATTACCGACGGCCAGATATTCCTCGAGACCAACCTCTTCAACAGCGGTGTGCGTCCCGCCATCAATGTGGGTATCTCGGTGAGCCGAGTGGGAGGCAAGGCTCAGATTAAGTCGATGAAGAAGATTGCAGGAACGCTGAAGATCGATCAGGCCCAGTATCGTGAGCTGGAGGCTTTCTCGAAGTTTGGCTCCGACCTTGATGCCGCCACCAAGGCGGTTCTCGACAAGGGTGCCCGCAACGTCGAGGTGCTGAAGCAGCCGCAATACAGCCCCATGCCCGTCGAGGACCAGGTGGCCATTATCTTCTGCGGTACCAACGGGTTGTTGCAGAAAGTGCCTATTGACAAGGTGCGTACCTTCGAAAAGGAATTCCTCTTCATGATGAAGAACGAGCACAAGGACATTCTGGCCAACCTGAGAGCCGGCAAACTTGTCGACAGTGACTTGGCTACAATGAAGAGTGAAGCTCTCGATTTGGCAGAACGCTATAAATGATTGAGTTATGGCTAATTTAAAAGAAGTCCGCACCCGTATCACCTCGGTGAGCTCAACGCAGCAGATTACGTCGGCCATGAAGATGGTTTCTGCTGCCAAGTTCCGCCGTGCCCAGATAGCCATCACAGGCATGCGTCCGTATGCGTCGCAGTTGGGCGAGATAGTGGACGACATCGACACTGGCGGTGAGGTGCTGACCCCTTACCACACCAAGCGGCCGCTGAAAAGGGTGTTGCTGGTGGTAATCACTTCCAACAAGGGACTTTGTGGCGCTTTCAACAGCAATGTCATCAAGCAGGCTCAGTCGCGTATCGACTATTTCCGCAATACGCTTCCTGCCGACGGACAATTGTGTGTGCTCTCGATAGGCAAGAAGTCGTCGGAGTTGCTGGCTCGTCAGAAAGGACTGAATCTGACTGTCCGCGATGAGGTGCTGGATGCACCTACGTTCGATACCATTGCCTCGATTGCCGATGGAATCATGGACGAGTTTGCTTCCAAGCAACTCGACTATGTCGAGGTGGTTTACAATCAGTTCAAGAACTCGCTGACGCAAGTGCTCTCTACCGAGCAGTGGCTGCCGGTGGAAAGAGGGAAACGAAAGGAGGAAAGAGAGAAGCAAGAGGGTAACAACGACTACATCTACGAGCCGTCGAAAGAGGACATTGTCCGAAGCATGGTACCATTGACGTTGCGCTCTACATTCTACCGCATGATTCTCGACTCGCTGGCTTCCGAACATGGTGCTCGAATGACTGCCATGCAGAAAGCAACCGACAATGCCACCGAATTGCTGAAAGACCTGCGCTTGAGTTACAACAAAGCCCGACAGGCTGCCATCACCAACGAAATTATTGAGATTGTCAGTGGGTCTGAAGCCTTGAAAGGTTGATAACTAAAGACAATAGGCACCAATGCTGCATTGGTGCCTATTTTTATGTATAGGGATATGAAAAAGATTTTTCTGTCAATAATAGCGGTACTGGTGATTGCTGCCGAGGTGCAGGCCAAGCCAGTGGGAAGGGATGTTGCCGCACGCCTGGCTGGCAAAGTGTTGCAGAAACAAGTAGTCGACGCCACTCCCGCCGCTTTCACCGAATGTTATCTCTTTGTGGGCGCCGATGGCAAGGGTTTTGCCCTTGTGTCTGCCGACGACTGTGTTCGTCCCTTGTTGGGCTATTCCATGGAGGGTTCGTTCGATGCCGACCATATGCCGGCCCATGTGGCTGCTTGGATTGATGGGTATCAGCGTGAGATAGCTTCTGTGGTGGCCACTGGTGTTGCACCTTCCCCCAAGGTGATGGAGATGTGGGAGAATCCCATGTCAACCAAGGACAGTGTCAGGGTCTATCCGTTGCTTACGACCCAATGGGGCCAGGGAACCTACTATAACAATCATTGTCCCTACGACAGCATAGATTCCGCTTATAGCGCTACCGGTTGTGTGGCCACGGCTATGGCGCAGATTATGAGGTATTGGGAATATCCGGCTGTCGGATGGAGCAGCCATTCCTACAACCATCCTGTATATGGCGTTTTGTCTGCCGTTTTCGATACAACACATTACCGTTGGGACCTGATGCCAGGCTTTTTGACTGGAAATAGCAGCACTGAGGAGGTCGAGGCTGTGTCCACCCTGATGCACCATGCTGGTGTGGCTGTCGAAATGAACTATAGTCCGCGAAGCAGTGGTGCGCAAGTCATTTCCGGATACTCCCTTGGTTATCCATGTGCCGAGAACGCGTTCAAGACCTACTTCCGCTACAATCCCATGCTGTATGGTTGTAGCAAAGGGGATTTCAGTGATATGCAGTGGGCCAACATGTTGCGCGCTGAGTTGGATGCCGCCCGTCCTGTGCTATACTGTGGCTACGATGCCAATGCCGGTGGACACGCCTTCGTCATCGAAGGTTACGATCCTTGGGGAATGTTTTACGTCAATTGGGGATGGGGAGGATACTATGATGCCTACTATACTGTCGATTCTCTTTCTCCCGGTCTGGGAAATCCGGACGGAGCTACACCCTATGTCTTCAGCATCCGCAATGCTGCAATTTTTGGTGTTTGTCCTGCCACGCCTTCGACCGACAGTGTGACGGTTGTCAACATCGTAAGCAATGACTCAACATTGGGTACGGTCCTCGGCAATGGCACCTACCAGAATGGCGACACCGTTTTTGTCCTGCCACAGGCTGCTGCAGGCTGCCGTTATGTGGGGATGGCTTCGGGCTGCCGTCCGATACCCTTCTCTTTCCTTGCAGGAGGTGGAGCAATTACAGACACAGCCATCTTCGAACGTATAGAGGGTGATACTGTGCAATATTCAAGTGAATCCTGTCTTGCGGCTTGGCGTGACGACTATGGGAACACCACCGAGTGGGGAATTCGCATCCCCGCCACCATGCGCAAGTCTCGTCAGCTTGTCGCTGTGCAAATCTATTCCAGGGTAGAGGGGGATCATGTGTTGAATATCTATCAGGGTGATTCCATCAATGGTGCTACACCTGTCTATACAGGGGTCTATCCTCTCGGCACCTACAGCGACCAGCACGATAGCACGGAAGGATGGCACACGTTGCCTCTTGACAGCGTGCTGACCTTCTACCAGACACAGACCATCTGGATTACCATCAGCTCTACCGACACCAATCTCTCATTCCCCCTTGCTTGTTCCAACTATTGTGGCAACGACGATGGCTCGTACTATCATTTGCCCGAGGGATGGATGCCATACACCCGGCAGGGCGTCTATTACACCTGGATGGTCCGTGCCATCTTCGACCCTCACGAGCAGTTTAATGTTGTTGCCACGCCTAACGACATTACCCTTGGCGATGTCTATGGCATGGGCAGCTACCACCCTGGCGACACGGTGACCCTCCATGCTTTGCCTACTCAGTTTAGCGATTTCGACCATTGGAGTAATGGATGTACCGACAACCCCATGTCCTTCATCATCACCCGCGACACCGCTCTGACAGCCTTCTTCCTCGACCTCAATGCCATCGAGGAACCCTCTTCCGTGGGACTCATAGCGTATGTTGACGGACACACAGTCTTCATTGTCAATCCCGGGCAGTGCCTGGTGGAAATATATGACATCATGGGTCGCCTGCTTTTCACCAGCCATTCGCCAAGCGCCTCCTTCTCAATCCCTGTGCCGGGAGTCTACCTGCTCAAGGCCGATGGCCTGCAATCACGCCGTTTTGTAATAAAATAAAGGAAAGATAAAATGTGTAAAAAACTACAGTTGATATTGCTCTCGCTGCTGCTGACGGTTCCGGCGGTAGCAAAACCTGTTGACAAAGGGACCGCCGCCCGCGCGGCAAGCAACTTGCTGCAGAAACCTGTCGTCGACATCACTCCTGCAGCGTTCACCGAGTGCTACCTCTTTGCCGCCACCGATGGCGTGGGTTTTGTTCTTCTCTCGGCCGACAACAGTGTCCGACCTCTGTTGGCCTACTCGTGGGAGTCCTCGTTCCCTACCGACGACATGCCAGAACACCTTGTGGCTTGGATTGACGGCTATCAGCGTGAAATAGCCTCTGTCAAAACCTACGGAGGTATGGTCGACAAACGTATTGACGATGAATGGAGCCGCCTGTTAGACAAGGGAGGTTTCAAGGGAGGTCCTGTCGTCGGCCCGTTGTTGGAAACCGAGTGGAAGCAGTCAAAACCTTACAACGACCGTTGCCCGTTCGACTCGACAAGAAACGAGAGAACACTTACAGGCTGCGTCGCTACCGCCACGGCCCAGGTGATGTGCTATTGGCGCCATCCGGCGAACGGTCGTGGCAGCCATGCCTATTCTTCGGGCAGATACGGCACCCTCGCTGTCAATTATGACACCTCGGTCTACGATTGGGACAACATGCTCCCGGTAGTCCGTCCTTGGAGCAGTCAGGCCGAAATAGATGCCGTGGCGAAACTGTGTTTCGAAGTGGGTGTGGCTATGGATATGTCCTATGGCACGGGAGCGAGTGGCGCCTACGAGCATTCCGGCGGCATGTTGCAGCGTTTCTCTGCCGAATTGGCCTTGGAAAACCATTTTGGCTACAACCCTGCTATGTATACCGATTTCAAAGAAGGCCATACCGACGAGGAATGGATTGCCATTATCGGTGCCGAGTTGGACTCCCTTCGTCCGGTCATTTACACCGGCAGCAGTTCCTCGGGTGGACATGCTTTTGTAATCGATGGTTACGACAGGGACGGTTTCTTCCATATCAATTGGGGCTGGGGAACAGGCTTCTTCGGCTACTACAATTTGAGTCACCTCGCCTATGGTCAGGAGGGTAATTCCAATTACAGTCCATTCAACGAGATGAACAACGCCATCCTTGGTGTGTATCCCGTCACCCGCAATGACTCTGTCTCTGTGGTTACGGTGGTCTCTTCCGACCCCTCGCGGGGCACCGTCCGCGGCAGCGGCACCTATGCTGTCGACCGCGACCGCGTTTTGCTCCTTGCCACCCCCAACGATGGCTATCGTTTCGACCATTGGGCCAGCGGCAACACCGCCAACCCCATTTTCTACTTCCCCACGGTCGACTATTCGGACACCGCCTATTTCGTCCCCCTTACCACCGACACGCTGGGCTATAGCCACAATTTTGTCCCCAATTTCGATACCGTCTACGAAATGGCCCACACCGAGTGGGGTATCCGTATCCCCGCCTCGCGTATCCCTGCTGGACGTCGCCTCGAGAAAGTGATGAACTTCATCTACACCACGGGCAGCTATGTGCTGAAAATCTATCAGGACGAAAATCCCGGTATCCCGGTTTATGAGGATACCCTCGCGTTGCAGTCCTATGGCTGGCGCACCATCGAGCTCGACAGCCCCTTGGCTCTCGATGCCACCAAACCTTTGTGGATTACCTTCGTTACCGAAGGTGTCAATTATCCTGCCGGCATCTGTCCCAACACCGGTGTCCCCGACGGCTCGTGGATTAAACACGACGGTGTATGGGAGCTGGTGGACACTAACGTCACCGGTTATTACACATGGTCCATCTTCGGCATCCTCGACAACAACAACGCCATCGACGAACCTGTTGCCGACGGTGTCAAATATCTTGTCGACGGCCTGATGCTCAAGGTCGACAACCCCGACGGCCGCCAGCTCTCGCTCTTCGACATTCAAGGTCGCCTGCTATGCTCTTTCCCGCAATCCAACCACCTTTCGTTCAATCTTCCCGCAGCAGGCGTCTATCTGCTTCAGGCCGACGGTTTGCCCGCCCGCCGCGTGATAGCTGTCAATTAATAGTGTATAATAAATAATGTATATGTATAAAAAAATTCTCATCTCGCTACTGACTCTCGCTCTTGCCTTCCCGGTCGCGGCCAACCCTGTCGACCGCCAAGCTGCTGCTAAAGCCGCCGCTGGCCTGCTTCACAAACAGGTTGTCGATGCCACCCCTGCCGACTTCACTGAGTGCTATCTCTTTGTCGGCGCCGATGGCCACGGCTTTGCCCTTCTCGCTGCCGACGACTGCGTGCCGCTCCTGCTTGGCTACTCGCACACCTCCACCTTCCCTGCCGGGAAACTTCCCCATCATATCGACACCTGGCTCAAGGCCTACCAATTCGATATCGCGGCTTCCCGCAAAGCTGGTGTTTCGACATCGAAGTTCAACACCCTGCGCGACACCACCGTAGGCCCTTTGCTGACCACCACGTGGAATCAGTCCCCTTGGTACAACATCCAGTGTCCCTATAGCTACTCCGATTCGGCCTACTCTGTCACAGGTTGTGTGGCCACCGCCACCGCCCAGATCATGAAATACTGGAACCACCCTGCCGTGGGACGAGGCCAGCATAGCTACAACGCCGGTGTCTACGGTCTCCAGACCGCCGTCTTCGATACCACCCACTACGACTGGACCCACATGCCCAACGCACTCAATCACCTTTCTTCCGATGTCGAGCTTGCCGCCGTGGCCCAACTGATGTATCATATCGGCGTCGCCGTCGAGATGAACTACAGTCCTCGCAGCAGTGGGGCTTATGTTTCGGCCTATGGCGACCCCAGTCATCCCTCTTCGGAGAACGCCCTGAAGAACTTTTTCCGCTACAACCAGGCGCTCTTCTCCGCTTCGCGCGATGAGTTCTCCAACGCCGAGTGGGACACCCTCCTCACCGCCGAACTCAACGCCACCCGTCCTATCCTCTTCTCGGGCTCTGACAACGACGGCGGCCATGCCTTCGTCATCGACGGCTACGACACCCAGGGACTCTACCACGTCAACTGGGGATGGGGCGGCTATTGCGACGGCTACTACACCTTCGACAACCTCAGCCCCACGGGCAGCGGCATCGGCGGCAACCCCTCCAACTCCTACAGCTACGACAACAAGATTCTCCTCCACGTCTTCCCCGCCTCCGAGGCACCTTCGGTCACGGTTTCCGTCGTTACGTCCGACAGCCTTATAGGCACTGTCTCCGGTAGCGGCACCTATTCCTCCTACACTTCCGTCACCCTCCATGCCACCGCCAACGAGGGCTACCGCTTCCACTCCTGGAAAAACGGCAACCACGCCAACCCCATCACTTTCTCGCCCAACAACGACTACTCCGACACCGCCATCTTCGTCCCCATCTTCGGCGATACCCTCGGCTATTGTTTCTCCGGCTATAAAGGCCTCTGGGGCGAATACGGCAACAATCCTCCCGAATGGGCCATCCGTATCCCGGCCAACTCGGTACCCGCGCGTCGTCAGCTCAACGCCGTCCAGTTCTATGGCGTCAGCAATGCCGACTATTCTGTCAAGGTCTACCTCGGACAGAATTTCAACCAGCTTATCTTCTCCACAAACTACACCACCCCCTATTTCGGATGGTATACCGTCGACCTCCCCGAAGGTGTCCCTCTCATCAACAACCAGCCGCTATGGATTGTCCTCACCAGCCGCAGCTATACCAACCCCGCTGTCTATTCTTCCTATTCGGGCAACCCCGACGGCACCTGGTACAAGCGCGGCGGCACTACCTGGGAACACCTTGAGGATCGCAACCAGTATGCCTCGTGGATGATACGTGCCGTCCTCGGCGAGTTGGCCAAGGTCGACATCGATGTCCAGTCGGGCCAGCCCGACCGTGGCAGCGTCAGCGGCGCAGGCTCCTACTATCCCGGCGACACCGCCGTCCTCACCGCCACCCCCTTTGATGGCTTCCGCTTTGCCGGATGGAGCACTGGCGAACACGAGAACCCGCTCTACCTCCGTGTCACTTCGGCCGAGACCATCGTCGCCTCCTTCGTCCCCAATGTGGCTATCGACGATGTCGACGGGTGTCCTTTCGGTTACACCCTTGACGGTCTCACCGTCAGCGTGGACAATCCCACAGGCCTTCCTGCCGAGATCTACGATATCGAAGGCCGCAGGCTTGCATCCTTCTCCTCCTGCCATCCCTCTTTTGCCTTGCCCGCCCCTGGCGTCTACCTCCTCCGCTGCGGTCCCCTCGTCCGCAAAATCGTCGCCATAAAATAACCTCCTGGATCCATGAAAAAAAAACAATAACACGATAATACAATGAAAAAGAACTACACCATTCCCATCATCGTCATGATTCTGCTCTTCGGCATGATATCGTTCGTGACGAATCTCGCTTCGCCCATGGGCGACATCCTCAAGAATCAGTTCACCATTCCCAACTGGCAGGGAACCCTTGGCGTCTTCGCCAACTTCATCGCCTATGCCCTCATGGGCATCCCTGCCGGCAACCTGCTGCAAAAGCGTGGATATAAGTCCACTGCCCTCATCGCCGTTGCCGTAGGTTTCCTCGGCGTTGGCATCCAGCTCGTGTCGGGCTTGGTGGGTAGCTTCGGCGTCTACCTCCTCGGCGCCCTCGTGGCAGGATTCTCCATGTGCCTGCTCAACACCGTGGTCAATCCCATGCTCAACCGTCTCGGCGGTGGCGGCAACAAGGGCAACCAGCTCATCCAGTTCGGCGGCACCTTCAACTCGCTCTGCGGCACCGCCGTCATCGTCATTACCGGCTTGCTCATCCCCTCCATCGTCGATGCCCGCATCTCCGACACCTTCCCCCTGATGTACACTGCCATGGCCATCTTCGCCCTGGCCTTTGTCGTCATCCTTCTGACCAATATCCCCGAAAACACAGATGACCAGTCGTCCGATCGCCCTGACATCCGGTCGCTCCCCCTCAAGGGTCTCTTCGACTATCGCCATTTCGTTCTCGGCGCCATCGCCATCTTCATCTATGTCGGTGTCGAGGTGGGCACCCCCAACATCCTCAACAAGTGGCTCCAGAATCCCGACCTTGATATCCTTAGCGAGACCCTCGACGACGATGACATCGCTGCCTCGGTCACCGGATTCTATTGGCTGCTGATGCTTGTCGGCCGTTTGATCGGCGGTGTCATCGGCGCCAAGGTGTCGGCCCGCCGCATGCTCTCCGTCGCTGCCGCAGCCGCTTGCGTGCTGGTGGTGCTGGCCATCTTCATCCCCGCTTCCGTCAAGGTCCAGTTCCTCGGATTCAACGGCGCCAACGGCTTTGGCTTCAACCTGATACCCCTCAGTGCGGCCCTGCTGGTTTGTGTCGGCCTCTGCACCTCGGTGATGTGGGGCGGCATCTTCAACCTCGCCGTCGAAGGCCTCGGCAGCTACACCGAGCGCGCTTCCGGCCTCTTCATGGCCCTGGTGTGTGGCGGCGGCATCCTGCCGTTGGCCATGAACGGTGTCGTCGACATCTTCGGCCCTGCCGGATACATGCCCTCCTACTGGATTGTTGTCGCCGGCTTCGCCTACATCCTCTTCTACGCCATTGCAGGTTCTAAACCAAAGACTGTCAAGTAAATACCTGATAATTCATTTTTTTTGAAGGGGCCTTGAAAAAGGCCCCTTTTTCATAGTTTTCAACTGCTTGATTCATAGTACCCTATAGGCACCAACTCCTTACCAACTCCTTCCCATCTCCCACCCATCTCCTACCATGGTGGGAGATGATAGGTCGATGATAGGTCGATGGCACGCCGCCGACATGCCGTCCATCGCTACCCGACCCCTCCCGTCACGCTTGTTGAGACACGGGCTGCCGCATCTCTACAGAAAGACAACAGAAGGGCAGGCGAAGGAAAGACCTCTGTCGTTTTTTTATAAGATGCTGTTAATTTTTTTATTATATTGTAAAAATTTCGTATCTTTGCAAAGCATTTTGAGTGCGCTGTTTCCTGTCAACAGATTGCTTCTCAAGATGTTGGATTGATAAAAAGTTAAACCCGTGCTGGGCAGGGGCACACAAAAAGAGAGTAGCGGAGCTCTTTTTTCTCCGCCAAAAAGAATGGATTATAAGAACGTACAACCCCTGGCCGATTTTGATTGGGATGCCGTAGACGAGAAAGCCGGTAAAATTGCCGTCCAGAAAGCCAACGACAAAGACGAGGCCTATGACAAGAGCTTTAACTCGTTCACCGAGCAGGAAGTTATCGAAGGTACCGTCGTCGCCATCACCGAGCGCGAAGTGGTCGTCAATGTGGGAGCCAAGAGCGACGGTGTCATCCCCGTCAGCGAGGTGCGCTACAACCCCGACCTGAAGCCCGGCGACAAGATTGAGGTCTATGTCGAGAGCCAGGAGGATGCCAATGGCCAGCTGATGCTCAGTCACAAGAAGGCCCGCATCCTGAAGAGCTGGGAGCGCGTCAATCAGGCTTACGACAACCAGGAGATCATCACCGGTTATGTCAAGAGCCGCACCAAGGGCGGTCTCATTGTCACCGTGTTCGACAATATCGAGGCCTTCCTTCCCGGTTCGCAGATCGACGTCAAACCCATCCGCGACTACGATGTGTATGTCGACAAGCAGATGGAGTTCAAGGTCGTCAAAATCAACCATGAGTACAAGAACGTCGTTGTCAGCCACAAGGCTCTCATCGAGGACGAGATCGAGGCTCAGAAGGCCGAGATTATCAGCCACCTCGAGAAGGGTCAGGTGCTGGAAGGCGTGGTCAAGAACATCACCAGCTACGGTGTGTTCGTCGACCTCGGCGGCGTGGATGGCCTCATCCACATCACCGACCTCAGCTGGGGCCGTATCAACCACCCCGAAGAGATTGTCCAGCTCGACCAGAAGATCAACGTCGTCATTCTCGACTTCGACGAGGCCAAGCGCCGCATCGCCCTCGGTCTCAAGCAGCTCACTCCTCACCCCTGGGATGCTCTGGATCCCAACCTCAAGGAAGGCGACCACGTCAAGGGTAAAGTTGTCGTCATCGCCGACTACGGTGCTTTCGTCGAGGTTATCCCCGGTGTCGAGGGTCTCATCCACGTCAGCGAGATGAGCTGGAGCCAGCACCTGCGCAGCGCCCAGGACTTCCTGAAGGTGGGCGACGAGGTGGAGGCCGTCATCCTGACGCTCGACCGCGAGAACCGCAAGATGAGCCTCGGTATCCGTCAGCTCATGCCGGATCCCTGGCTGGCCATCGCCGAGAAATATCCTGTGGGCAGCAAGCACACCGCCACCGTGCGCAACTTCACCAACTTCGGTATCTTCGTCGAGCTCGAGGAAGGTGTCGACGGTCTTATCCACATCAGCGACCTCAGCTGGAGCAAGAAGATCAAACACCCCGCCGAGTTTACCAAGATCGGTGAGAAGATTGAGGTTGTGGTCCTTGAGGTCGATGCCGAAAACCGCCGTCTGAGCCTCGGTCACAAGCAGCTCGAGGAGAATCCTTGGGATGTCTACGAGACCCTCTTCACCGTTGGCAGCGTCCATCAGGGCAAGATTGTCAACATGAACGACAAGGGCGCCACCGTCATCCTGCCTTACGACGTCGAGGCCTTCGCCCCGATGCGTCACCTCGACAAAGAGGACAAGAGCAAAGCCAAGAACGGTGAGACCCTTGACTTCAAGGTGATTGAGTTCTCGAAAGAGAGCAAGAAGATTATCGTGAGCCACACCCGCACCTTCCAGGATGGCAAGGACGAGGTCCGCACCGAAGGCGACGACAAGAAGGGTCGCGCCACTGCGAAGAGCGTGAAGCAGATCAACGAGAGCCTTGAGAAGACCACTCTCGGTGACCTCGATATCTTCCAGAAACTGAAAGAGGAGAAATAAAACCAATATTTTTCCCGAGACCCCGAAAGGGGAAATGATACAGAGGGCAGGCGGAAACGCCTGCCCTCTGTTAAATTTTGTTAACAGTGAAATTATCATCCTTATTTTGTGTCTATATTATTGAAAAAGGGAAAGTGGGGGAAAAAGAAAAAAAGTTGCTCATATAAATAAAAATTACTATCTTTGTAGAGTTGTAATGGAGCGTGATTTTTATTTAGAGTGTTGATTGATAAACAAATAATTCTTGGTGAATATGACAAAGAAGAATGTTTTCGCAGTGATGTTCATTGTCAGCCTGCTCTTTGCGGCAGGGGGGGATGCTATGGCTCAGTGGAGCCAGGCGACAGCCTGCCCGGGATGGAACAACCCCGCCAATTTCGGTGTGAGCCAGGGTACGGAATTCTACTATTCGGGCCAGACGGGCGGCGTTCCGAATCTGAGTCCCAATGTGATGACAGGAGAGACGGGCATGAGCTTCGAGACGACAGTTTACATGAAGACTCAGTTGGCCAGCAAGACCTTTGGCTCGTCGGGCGACTGCGCCAATCTTCCAAATCCCAGCAATGCCTTTGCCATCATGAGCTCGGGAACCGACGCCAACACACAGAACCTGCTCCCCTATGTGCCGTCGGCCCAGTTCAATACCTATGACTCGGGTATGGTGAACACCACGCTGACGAAGAGCATCCGCATCGGAGACGCCTGTGGTGGTACCCACTCGACAGCTTTGTACTACAACTTGCACGTCACGCCGCAGAACGCCATGTTCTATATCTATTATGCCTGTGTTATCGAGGCTCCCGGCCACGGAACATCGTGCGATCCGACGTTCATCATCCGTGTGATGCGCCAGAACGCCGCCAACCAATGGGTACAGATTAGCGACACACTGGCTTATTTTGTCCCTTCCACGCCGTCAACGATGACGGGCGGTACTGTGACCATCGGTCAGAACGGTTGGCATTCGAGCCCATATAGCTACGACGACGTTTATTGGAAAGAGTGGTCGAAGGTGGCTTTGAACCTGTCCAACTTCGTCGATGAGAATCTTCGAGTGGAGGTTATGATTAGCGACTGCTGCTATAGCCAGCATTTTGCCTATGCATATATTTGCGGCGAATGTCGCCCGATGAGTATTCAGTCGTCGGGTTGCCCTCCGGGACTGTCGACCGACGTGACGACGCTCACCGCCTCGCGCAGTATGCAGAACTATGTGTGGTATGCCTCGGAATGGGGTGTTGCCGAACCTTGGACTTCGGTCAACCCTGGCCAGGAGAATGCCCACTTCACTTGGCGTCAGCTGACTCCCGACCAGAGTACCTCGCACCAATATAATGTGCAAGCCAACGACTTCCGTGTGACACGCCGCAGAAACAATTTTGGCTTGGATGAATTATGCGACTCGATGGGCAACTGGCAGACTTTCCGCTGCAAGATGACTTCGGCACTCGACCCTGCCAAGCCTTTCGACTCCTACTTGTATGTCAATGTGCAGAACAAGAAACCCTCCATGGAGGTTGACTCGCTGTTTACGTGCGACGGCCGCGCCAAACTGTGGAACCACAGCTATGTGCCAGGAGACCCGTCGCTTGTGCAGCCGGGCATGACGCAGTGGGCGTTCTACGACAACCCCTACTGCGAAGGTACGCCTTTGGCCACTTCCGTTGGCGACAGTGCTTCGTTGCAGTTCGAGGATACTGGCTTGAAGGGTGTTCTGGTTCGCTCGTTCACCACCGACCCCGCATGCTACTCCGACGGTATCTATCCTATCCTTCCGCGAGAGAATCCGCGTGTGGGCGGAATGTTGATTGACCCCGAGACCCGTGTGCTTTGCGACGCCGCTCCGGCGACGCTCCGAGACACCACGACAGGCGAGAATTTCTGGCGCGAGTGGTCGTTCCGCGCTGCCAATGCTCCCGACGACGATACGTCGCTGACCGATGTGGTGACAATGCATGGCAATGACGACCGTCAGGTGACACGCTCGTTCACCCATGGCGTGGAGCCGATTAGACTTCGTGTGTTCAACGCTCAATATTCTGTCAACAACATGAACCTTTACGACACCACGTGGTGCAATACCGTGGTGAGAGACACCATCTCGGTGTTCCTGCATCCCGAATTGGAGGTGTTAGGCGACACGGTGGTGTGTGAAGGCAGCACAACCAACGCAACGGTACGCGCTTTGGGTGTCGATGGATGTACATACCAATGGTCGTTGTCGCCCAACAGCATTACAGGCAATCTGCCAGAAGGTCCCACCCTGCAAGTGGTCCCCTATGCCGACCGCGCCACCTATTATGTGAGGGTGACGAGCCCGCAAGGCTGCGTGGCATGGGATAGCCTCCACGCCTATGTGGTGCGTCCGAAAATAGCCATGCTGCCTGAGGATGGCCGTATTTGCCCCGGGGATGTAGCTACGCTGTCGGGCAGCGATGCCGACCACTTCACTTGGAGCGCCTCTCCCGAGGATCCCTCGTTGGCAGGACAGGAAGGAAACGACCACATCAATGTCTCCCCTCAGGTGACTACTGTCTATACCATGGTGGGTCATGGTACCAACAACTGCGACGCCACACCCCTTAAGAAGACTGTTACCATCGTTCCCCTGCCGGTGCCCAAGGTGAGTCTCACCCCAGGGTTCATCGATACCGACCAGCCTACAGTGGTATTGCGCGACCAGTCAACCTATGGCGTCAGTTCGTTGTGGCAGTTCCAGGACGGTTCCTCGGCCACGGGCCGCGAAGTGAGCCATGTATTTGAGAACTGCATAGGTTTCGACTCCGTGCCCGTCACGCTGACCAGCTATAATGTGCTGGACTGCCCCACGGTATATCCGTTCCAGATTCCGGTGAATATTTTCACCGCCTGGTATCCCACCGCCTTTACCCCTGGCTCGAGCGACGGCAACGACAAGTTCTCGCTCCACAGCATCAACGAATACCAGTTCTTCCATATCTATATCTACAACCGTCGTGGAGAGTTGGTATATGAGTCGGACGATGTGCACTTCGAGTGGGACGGCACCAAGAACGGCGAACCCTGCCCGCAGGGCGCATATGTCTACACTTGCCGTTTCCGCAAACCCGGTACTACAACATTGAGCACTATACAGGGCAGCGTCACTTTGATTCGCTGATGGATGCACCGAAGAAGTTACTGAAGAAATACTGGGGTTACGACTCTTTCCGACCACTACAGGAAGAGATTATCGAATCCGTCATGCAGGGCCACGATACGCTGGCCCTGCTTCCTACTGGTGGGGGCAAGTCGCTCTGCTACCAGTTGCCGGCACTGATGAGAGAGGGTATTTGCTTGGTGGTGTCGCCCTTGATAGCGCTGATGAAAGATCAGGTACAGCATCTCAATGACCGCCACTTGAAGGCGGCATGTGTTGTGTCCGGCATGTCGGGCGAAGAGAGCACCGGGGTGCTGCTGAGCGCCATAAACGGTGGGCTGAAGTTCCTCTATGTCTCGCCCGAGCGTCTGCGACAGCAGAAATTTATCGAACATTTCAGGAAGATGAAGGTGGGACTCATTGCCGTCGATGAGGCTCACTGCATCTCCCAGTGGGGTTACGACTTTCGTCCGCCCTATCTCCAAATTGCCGACATCCGAATCTATCATCCCGAGGCACCGCTGATAGCCCTCACGGCCACTGCCACACCCGTGGTGGCCGACGACATCTGTCTACACCTGCAGATGAAGGACTGCCGCCGTTTCCAGTCGAGTTTCATCAGACCCAACTTGGCCTACATGGTGCTGCACGACAGCGACAAGAGCCAGCGTCTGCTGCGTATTGTCCGGCGAGTAGAGGGTTCCGGCATCGTTTATGTACGCAATCGTAGGGCCACACAGACCTTGGCTCGTTTCCTTGAGGCATCAGGTGTCTCGTCCACATTCTACCATGCTGGACTCGACGCCACCGAACGTGACCAGCGACAGTCGGCTTGGATGAATGGGCGTTGTCAGGTGATGGTGGCCACCAATGCTTTTGGCATGGGTATTGATAAAGCCGATGTACGATTTGTGGTCCATATGGATATTCCCGATTCTCTCGAGGCCTATTTTCAAGAGGCTGGACGTGCCGGCCGTGACGGACAGCGAGCCTATGCTGTGCTCATCTGCGATTCTTCTGACATCGAACGGCTGAGTCGTGACTTTGCTATCGATTATCCGGAACTGAAACAGGTAAGAAATGTCTATCGGGCGTTGTGCAATTACTATCGTGTGCCTGTGGGTGGCGGTGCCGACAGCCAATTCGACTTTGATATTGAAAAAATCTGTTTCAACTATAATTTCACTGCGCGCGAATTCTATGGCGCCTGTCGCATATTGGAGCGCGAGGGCCTAATCTCCATCCCCGAGCAGGAAGATGCCTATTCGACCGTCTATATTCCTGTGACGCGCAATGAACTTTATCGTTTTCAAATAAATCATCAGCGGTTGGGCGACATGTTGCAAGTGGTCATCCGCACATATCCTGGGTTGATGGAGTGTGCGGTGTCTATAGATGAGAGAAAAATTGCGTCCAAGTGCTATTCTTCGCCTGCCGAGGTGGTCAATATGCTTCAACAGCTCCATGAGATGCATATCATACACTATCGGCCAAGTAGCCATGGCCCACAGCTATATTTCCTAACTGAACGTGTTGACGAACGCCTTATCTACCTTTCTGAGCAGAATTATGCCCAACTCAAGTCTGCCGCGCAGCAACGTATGAAATCCATTGTCGACTATGTGTCGGATGACAGCCGATGCCGTAGTCGACAACTGGTGGCTTATTTTGGAGAGCAATCGACGACCGACTGCGGCATGTGCGATGTGTGTCTGAAAAGCAAGTCGCATCTTGGCGATAAGGAGTCGGCTATTGAAAAAATACTGCAGAAAAGTCCCATGGGAGCGCGACAGTTGGTGCAATTGCTTACCGATGAAGGTTATGTCGATGTTGGCGACACCCTGCGTGAGATGATTGACAGGGGAGAACTGTTGCTCGATGGTAATGCGCAGTTACATCTTGCTTTTTAAGGTACACTCGGGAGCTATTTGGCGGATAGCCTCGTATACACGAGCCACGGGCAAGCCCATGACGTTGTAGTAGCAGCCGTAAATGTGGCTGATACCTATCATACCAATCCATTCTTGTATGCCATAGGCTCCGGCCTTGTCGAAAGGACGATAGTTGTCGACATAATAGACCAGCTCTTCGTCAGAGAGGGAACGGAAAAAAACGTCGGTCTTTTCTGTGAAGGATATGGTTCTTTGAGAGGTGCGAAGGCAAACACCGGTGTAAACCTGATGTTTTTGGCCTGCCAGCGCATGGAGCATGGCAAAGGCTTCGTCGCGGTCGGCGGGTTTCCCCAACACCTTTTCCCCCAAAACCACCACCGTGTCGGCTGTCACGAGAATGGCATCGGCGCTAATCACCTCTTGAGGACAGGCTTCGGCTTTGCGGCGTGCCAGCAATTCGGCGGTGCCGGCGGCTGGTGTGCCGGCAGGCACATGCTCATCGACATCGAGGTTGATGAATTCAATAGGATAGCCCAACTCGCCGAGCAACTGTCGGCGCCGGGGCGATTTGGAGGCAAGTAAGAGTTTCACTTCGGCGATCTTTACTTCACTTCGGCACCGTTCTTGAACTTGGCTTTGTAAACCTCACGGCCGTTCTGGTACCATGTCCAGCGGCCGTCTTTCTCTCCGTCAACGAACTGACCTTTCTCCACAGGGGCGCCGCTTTCGTCATAGCGCTCGTATTTCCCGTCGAGGACTCCGTCTTTGTAGTTCTGTCGGAGTTCCACTTTCCCGTTGGGGTAGTAGCGCACTTCTTCACCGTCTTTCTCGTCGTCGTCATAGTGGAGAATATAGCGTGTGGAGCCGTCGTCATAGAGGCCTTTCCATTCACCGGTCATTTTTCCGTCCGAGAACTCGCCGTAGTAGTCCACTTTGCCGTTTTCGTACCAGGCTGTCCATTTGCCTTCCTCCAGACCCTCTTCGTATCTCCCTTCGTGCAGTTTTGCGCCGTTCTCATAGAAAGTGGTCCATAGACCTTCGCGTTTGCCGTTGCGGTAGTTGCCCGTGCGCCAGCGCTCGCCAGTCTCATAGTAGTATGTCCACTGGCCAATCTCTTTGCCTTTGGCATAGGTACCTTCGATTCCCAACTTGCCGTTGCTGCGCCAGAAGAACTGCCATTCGCCGTCCTGTACACCGTCGACCAGTTTGCCTTTCATGTCTACATTCCCGTTGGGGAAATACCACACGGCATCGCCCTGCAACTCGTCGTTCTTGTACTGGCCGCTGAAGCGGAGGGCACCGTTGGAGTGCCACTGAGTGGTCTTCCCTTCGCGGCTGCCGTTCACATAGGTCACTTCCTCCTCTTTCTGTCCGTTGGCGTGCCACGAGCGGTACAGGCCTACCTTCTTCCCGTTCTCCACGGCCACTTCGCTCTTAAGGTCTCCGTTACGATGCCACGAACGCGAGGTGCCTGTGCCGTAGCATTCTTCGGCCATGCGGCTGCCATCTTCATAGTAGATGGTCCATATCCCCGTTTTGACTCCGTTGGCATAGGTTCCTTCCTGCGAGATGCGTCCGTTGGAGTACCACCACGTCCAACTCCCGGTGCGATGGTTCTCGTCGTTCAGAGTGCCTTGCACCATCAGTTGGTTGCTGTTGGTGTATTTTTTCTGATAGGAAGTCTGCGCTGTGACCGGCAGTTGCACGCCGGCGATGACGATGAATGCTATGGCAAGGATTTTTCTCATGGGTTGACAGTTGTTATGATTGTTATTCTGAATAGACAAAGATGATTTTTGGAGCGTTGGCCATGTTGATGCCGTTGAAGATAGCGCGTTGCGGTGCATGACGGCGCGAGTTGAGCAGGAGCAGGAGCCCATTGTCGTTGCCTTGGCGCAGCAATCCCTGCAGATGTTGTGTCACACGCATACGGTAGTAGTTGCCGTCCTCGTGGTAGTTGCCGTCGTATCCGCTAAGGGTATAAAGGTCTATGAGGTCATCAATGTAGATGTCTAACCCGTCGGCATCTTTCCCCAGGATGAGTACCTGGTCTGGATGAAGGGTGGGGGACTCCACCGACAACGGCATAATTAACTCGGCGTGGTGAATCACCGCATAAGGATGGGCGGCGTGGAATGCCTTTAGGTCGCGATCGAAACTCATGCGCACCCGTTGCCCTCCCATGGGCTCCAGATAGAGGCGGTAGGCTCCGGGGACAGCGTTGCCGCTGGCGAAGAGCGTGCCGCTGTAGTCGTGCTCGAAATGAGTAAAATGCGAAGTGCCGGCCCCCATCAGGAACGTATAGTAGCCAAATGTTGTGTCGCTATTGGGATTGATATAGTGGTAGTAAGTGCGCAGGCAGGTCTGTGCCGACGAGAAGTCGATGCTTACAAGTCCTTCGTCACCTGCTGCCGTCGTTCTGATGCGCAGGCCTTTTGTCTGGTTGAGAAACTCCTCCGACGTGGCTTCCCGATGGATCACGCTGTAGATGGAGGGATTGAGGGTGAGGCGGATGAGCGTGTCGGCGTTGCTTACTGTGATGTCGTCGTCGAAAAACAAAGTGCTTTCGTCCACCGGCAGACTGTTGTTGGCATAGAACGACGTGTCGTTCTGCAGGGCCTCGGCCAGCTGCTTCACCTCGAAATGGAAGGTGTAGGTCCTTCCCGTGTCGGGGAAGGATTGGCTCTTGGTGAGTGTAAGCACCACCGAGTCAATCACCATCGAGCTGTCAAACGAGATGCCGTTGGTGTTGGGCGACAGTCCTATCTGGGTGTATAGCGTCGAACTCACTTTGCCGAAAGTGGGGTCGGAGTAGAAACCTATGACACCGAAGGAGTAATTGCTTGTGAGCAGCGAGTCCTCGTATTCCGTCCATGCTTTGTCGGCAAAGAGGGTGCCGGTCTTACCTTCGTAGAGCATGGTGGTGTCCACCAGGCCAATGCCCAGCGACGATTCCTTGTCGGTGCAGGCTGTAAGTGCCCCCGTCAACACGGCGGCCGCCATAAAAAAGATGATGTTGAGCTTCCTCATGTCTCCCTTTTCAATTATCGCTTGTTCTCTTTTTTTTTTCAGTTCTCAAACTTGCTGGTTCCAACGATGGAGTCGTAGAACTTGTTGATGCGGGCGAAGAATTCGTCGCGATCCTCGATGTAGTCCAGCACATTGCGCTTGTTCTCCTTGGCGAAAGCCACCAGCTCGGGGTTGGCATTGGGCGATCCGATGACCACGCCCTGCGAGTAGGTGATGGCCGACTTCATCAGGCCAATGTAGTCGGTCTGCCCATAGAGGCGCAGGTCCTTTGCCGTGGCGCCGTCGGTCTTCATCTTGCGCTCCAAGTCGCCGCCGATGGGGCCCTCGAAATGGTCGCCCGTCAGGGTGATGACCATCTTCGTACCGCTGAAGAAGGCGTTCTCCTTGTTGATGCGTCGCAGATAGAACGGAATCATCGAGGCAAACCATCCTGTGAAATGAATCAGATGGGGCTGCCATGCCAGCTTGCGCACGGCCTCCAGGGTGCCGCGGCCGAAGAAGAGCAACCGCTCGTCGGTGTCCGGAAACAGGTGGTTCTTCTCGTCGGTGAGCCCTTTGCTGTTAATAAAATACTCTTCGTTGTCGATGAAGTACACTTGCATGCGCGCCGACGGGATGGACCCCACCTTGATAATCAGCTGGTGGTCGCAGTTGTTCACTATCAGGTTCATCCCCGACAGCCGAATCACCTCGTGAAGTTGGTGCTTCCGGTCATTGACCTCACAGAATTTCGGCATAAAGACGCGTATCTCGCGTCCTATTTCCTGGGTCTTGGCAGGCAAATAACGTCCGAACAAACTTTGCTCATTCTCCGGTGAAAAAGGCGCAATCTCTTGATTTACAAATAATATTCTCCCTTTTGCCATAAAAATTGTATATAATTTACCAAATGCAAAATTACAAAAAAAAAACGATATGGCAAAATCATTGTCTCCGTTTCAAAAAAAAGTTGTACTTTTGCACCATGAAATTGACAAAAACAACACCTCTTCTCGATCGTGCACGCAACTTTTGCGCCCTCTCCGAACAGTGTGAGGACGCCGTGCGGCAGAAACTCGTCACCTGGGGCGCTTCGCCCGCCGAGTCTGACGATGTGGTCGCACGGCTCTACGACGAACACTATCTCGACGACGAGCGCTATGCACGTGCCTATTGCGAAAGCAAAATCCTCCATCAGCATTGGGGACGGCAGAAAGTACTCTACCAATTGCGCCTCAAGCATCTGCCCCGCGCCGCTGTCGACAGCGGCATGGCCGCCGTCAGTGACGAAGCCTATTTCGCTGTCCTCACCGATGTGGCCGAAAAGAAACTCCGCGAACTGACATCCAATTCTCCTCTCGACAACCCCTCCGGCGAGTCGCAGGGCGCCGCCTCGCACCATCTGCGGCAGAAACTTACAGCCTTCCTCGTCACCCGCGGTTTCCTCATTGGCGAAATCAATCAAGTATTAACTAATTTTTTTCCACAATGAAACGTTTTTACGCTTTCCTCGCGGCCCTCTGTTTGGCCGCCACCGTCCCTGCCATAGCGCAGGATGAGCAGCCCGCCGGCTCTTGGTCCACGACCTCCACCCCGGCCCTCAAGTTCAGCGAGTCCATGTTCAACAACTGGTCCTCCTCCGGTACCTCGCAGCTTGACCTAAACGCCACATTCTTCGGCAACTACAAGTACACCCATACACGTTATGTGTGGGACAACATTGTCGACCTCGGCTTCGGACATGCTTGGCAGGACCTCGACAACTCAGCCCAGGGCGGACGCTTTGAAAGCCGTCGCAAGAGCCTCGACAAAATTGACCTGACCTCCGCCCTCTCATGGAAGGCCTACAAGGATTGGGGCGCCAGCTTCACCGCCAACCTCAAGACCCAGTTCGCCAAAGGTTTCGAATACTCCGGCGCCGGCGACAACGAGGGCAAGATGGTTTCCTCCTTCTTCGCCCCGGCCTACCTCACCACGGCTCTCGCTTTCGAGTACAAGAAACCCGAGTGGTCGGTCTCCCTCTCTTTCCTCACAGGCAAGACCACCTTCGTCTTCAACAACGACCTCATCGACAGTGGCTATACCTACGGTGTCATTCAAGAAAAGGGCTTCGACCCCACCGACCCCAACCGCACCTACAAACACGCCTATTTCGCCCTCGGTAGCTACATCAAGGCCCAGTACCTCAAGAAAGACCTCCTTCCCAGCCTCGACCTCTACGCCCGCCTCGAGCTCTTCTACGACTACAAGAAGAGTAGCCACATGGCTTGGGACGAAATCAAGGCTTTCGAGGCCGACGGCACTCCCATGGAGAACTGCGAATACAAGCTCGCCGCCTCCGACGAGTCTTGGGCCGACCTCGCCAGCTTCAACTGGATCCAGCGCCGCATCTTCGAGACCGACCTCGATTTCGAGGTGAAACTCGACTATCGCTTCTCTTCCCACATCGCCGCCAACTTCGCCCTCAACCTCAAGTGGGACACCGACTTTAGCGGTATGGGCCGCTGGGGCCACCTTCAGGTCTACCAGATGGCCGGCCTCCAGGTGTTCTTCAGCTGGAAGACCCCTAACAAGTAACCTCCCGATAAACACAGTATAGACAAAGAGAAAGGCCATTGGAGTTCGCGCTCCAATGGCCTTTTTTTGTTCTCGGGAATTGCTGTTCTTTCCTTCCTTGTCTTCAAAAAGGTGGTTGTCCTTACTGCCCCTTGAATCGGAGCAGCACTGAGTCGTTGGCTTTCAGCCCCATGAGCTGGGTGAACGAACTCTCCTTGACGGCCAGCTCGAGCATCCCCGTGGCCGACACTGTCAGGCGCAGCTTGCGCCGCGGGTCACTTTGCGCATGCTGCTGATAGTAGGAAGCCATCACCTCCGTCACCTCCTGGTCGCGCACTGTCATCGTGAACTGGCGACCTTGGCGTAGCTCTACAAACTCCTTGTAGCTCATGCCCAGATAGGCGTTGCCGTAGTTGTCGATGAAGAGGATATAGATGCGGTAGCCGTCACCTTGCGGCATCCAGCCCACGTAGGGGCGCTGCAGCAGCGCCTCGTGGCGCGGCCCTATCTCGGACAGGCTCGCTCCTGCCGCTATCTTGGCCGCCACACGCGCAAACAGCGTGTAGGCCGCGAAGTTATACACCCCGTTCTCCTGCACCGGTATGCGCACCGTCTCCTCAATCTCGCTGCCGAAAGCCATCGCAGGCAACCCGTTGTCGCAGCAGATATAGTATTGTCCGCGAGCCTTCACCACCACGAAAGGGTGCTCCTCCGTGTGGTTCGACGCCACGTCGATGATGTGTATTGTCCCTGGAGGAAAACCCGTGCAGGCATGCTTCACTACGAAGGTCGCAGCCTTCACATTGAAAGGCTCCACGCCGTGGGTCACATCCACCACCTGCACCTCGGGAATGAGCGACATCAACGCCCCCTTCGCCATTCCGGCGAAAAAGCCCTGGGTGCCCCAGTCGGTGGTCAGTGTCACTATCGGCGTCGTCATAATTTACAGGTATAACGCAGAACCCTCGATACTATTGTCCTGCTCCGAAAAACTTTTTTCAGCCCTACCAACACCCTACCAACTCCTACCATCGTAGGAGTTGGTAGGGTGTTGGGTAGGAGATGGGTAGGAGTTGGGAAAGAGTTGGTCTCTATAGGGTACTGATTTCCAGTCTTTTGTTTTTCTCGTTTTTTGCCCCGTTTTTTCATGTTTAGATAAAAAATTGAAAACACTGTTTAAACCTGAAAAGTGTTGAAAATGTTAGTGTTTTGGTGCGTTGTGGTTTTTCGGGGTGTTTGTTGGTTGTATAGGTAGAATGCATTCTGTTTATGCAGGACGGATATACTGCCGGGGGAGGGCTGCCCTGCGGCGCCTAAATCCTCCACATTCAGACTCCCGTGGGAGTGGTGACAAAAAAACTACTGGCGAATTAGCGCGTAATTCGATTTTTTTGTGTACATTTGCTGCTTGGGAGAATTCCCAAGCAGATTTTTATTATTATAGTAATCAAACAATTGTAAAAAATATGTCACTACTCTCGATACGTAATTTGCACGCCAGCATCGGCGAACGCGAGATTTTGAAGGGCGTGGACCTGGAGATTAACCCTGGCGAGGTGCATGCCATCATGGGTCCCAACGGCAACGGCAAGAGCACCCTGGCGGGTGTCATCGCCGGCAACCCCAAGTATACGGTCACCGCCGGCGAGGTGGTCTTCAAGGGGAAGAATATCCTGGAGATGCCTGTTGACCAGCGCGCCTGCGAGGGGCTCTTCCTCGGATTCCAGTACCCGGTGGAGATTCCCGGAGTGAGCATCACCAACTTTATGCGCACCGCTGTCAACGAGCAGCGCAAATACCATGGTCTCGACCCCCTCTCGGGCAGCGAGTTCCTGAAGCTCATGGAGGAGAAGAAAAAGGTGGTGGAGATGACCACCAACCTGGCCAACCGGTCGGTGAACGAAGGCTTCAGCGGCGGCGAAAAGAAAAAGAACGAGATTTTCCAGATGGCCATGCTCAACCCCACGCTGAGTATCCTCGACGAGACCGACAGCGGCCTCGACATCGACGCCCTGCGCATCGTGGCCGGCGGTGTCAACCAGCTGCGCTCTAAGGACAACGCCACGGTGGTTATCACCCACTACCAGCGCCTGCTCGATTTTATCGTGCCCGACTATGTGCATGTGCTCTACGAGGGTCGCATCGTGAAGACAGGTCCCAAGGAACTGGCTCTCGAGCTGGAGAAAAAAGGCTACGACTGGATAAAGAAGGAAATTGAGGGTTGAAAATTGAGAATTTATGATACGCAAAGATCAATTGCCGAAGATATGGGGCGACGAGTGGCGCTGCGAGGTGGCGGCTGAACGTCTGGTGGTGGAGCGCGGTGCCGAAGTGCGGCTGGTGCTCTGCAACCCCGACGACGCTCCGATGTTCATGCTGCGCGAGGGGGCCGGCTACACGGTGATGCCCGACAGGGAGAACCTCGACATCGAGGTTGCCGAGGGTGGGCGCCTGATGCTTTACCGCCTGCAGGGCGTGAACACACCCCAGAGCCATCTTACCGAACTGGCTGTCACCATGCGGCGCGACGCCACGCTTGACATGTGCACCGTCACCCTCGGTGGCGGCCACGTGAGGAACAATGTGGTGGTGCGCATGCAGGGCGAGGGCTGCGACCTCACCGCCAACGGACTCTACCTCGTCGACCGCGAGCAGGAGTGCGACAACTACATCTTCGTGGAGCATGCCAAGCCCCACTGCCAGAGCCGCGAGCTCTACAAGGGCATCGTCGACGATTCGGCGCGAGCCCGCTTCAATGGCCATGTGCTGGTGCAGGACGGTGCCGTGAAGACCGAAGCCTACATGACCAACCGCAATATTCTCCTGACCGACAAGGCCCATGTCGACACGCGCCCTTTCCTCGAGATTTACAACGACGATGTGAAGTGCTCGCACGGCTCGACTATCGGGCAGCTTGATGAGCAGGCCAAGTTCTATCTCCAGACGCGTGGCATCAGTGAGCGCACGGCGGTGACGATGCTGAGCTATGCTTTCTGCGACGAGGTGATTCGCGGCATCGGCATCGAGACGCTGCGCGACGCCGTGGGCGACATGGTGAAGAAACGCCTCCATGGCGAACTCACCTCCTGTGCCGACTGCGCCATAGCATGCACCAACCCCTGCAATGGTCCCGACGCTCACTTCGAGATTGACCCCAGCAAACTATGAAATTGAGACTTGAAAATTGAAAAATGAAAAAAAAATAGTCACTGCATTGAGGCGCCTCGTTGTTGTCGCCCTGATTTTCAATTTTCATTTTCCTGTTTTCAATCTCCTCCAGGCCCAGTGCGGCGTGAAGGTGAAATCGGCCGACGAGGCGACCTACCGCCAGGCTTTGTCGGAGTTTGACCTCAAACACTATCGCGAGGCCTCGAAGGCTCTCCGCACCGTGGCACAGCGCAACCCCAAGGCCGCCGACCCCCAGTTCTGGCTCGGCATGACGGCGGTGAGGAACGGCTTCAATACCACCGCCATCCGCAAGTATTTCACCAAGTGCATCGATCTCTGTCCCAACTATCCCAACGCCCTGGCACACTACTACATGGGCATGATACTCTACACCGACGAGCGCTATGAGGAGGCCACCGTCGAGCTGGAGACCTATTTCCGCATGGCCAACCACTGCGACGACCCTATGCAGACGGCCGTCTACGAGGAGGCTTCGGCCTACCTCCACTGGTCGCGCTTCCTGGCCGAGGCGGTGCTCAACATGGCACCCTTCGACCCCGCGCCGCTGGCGGGTGTAAGTTCGAAGCACAACGAGAACCTGCCGTTCATCACCCACGACGGCTCGCAGTGCTTTTTTCTCCGCGAGGTGCCGGCGCGCAAGGACCGCTCCTCGTTCTACACTCCCACGTCGGACAAGACGGTGTGGAAACTCTTCGTCAGCCAGTGGAAAGATTCTGTTTTCGGCGCCGGCACCGAGTTGCCCGCCCCCTTCAACCAGGGCGACCCTGAGGGCGGCGTGAGCCTCACGGCTGACGGGAAGAGCCTCTTCTTTTCCCGTATCACCTACAACGGCGGCTATGCCAATAGCGACCTCTACTGTGCCGTTTGGAAAGCGGAGGTTGGAAAGTGGAAAACGGAACGGTTGAATTCCAGTATCAACGATGCGAAGAGCTGGGAGTCGCAGCCTTCGGTGAGTGCCGACGGGCAGTGGCTCTACTTCGCCTCCAACCGCAAGGGCGGGGTGGGAGGTACCGACCTCTGGCGCTGCCACCGCCTGAAGAACGGCGATTGGAGCCGCCCGGAGAACCTCGGCGCCCGCGTCAACACTATGGGTAACGAGAAGTTCCCCTTCATCCATGCCGACGGCCACACGCTCTATTTCGTCTCCGACGGCTGGCAGGGCTTTGGCGGCTACGATGTCTATTTCATCGACCTTGCAGAAGGTGGCGAGGCACGCCCCACCAACCTCGGCTTGCCCATCAATACTGAGAACGACGAGCTCTCATTCGGTGTCACCGCCGACGGCATGCGGGCCTACTTCCCCGGCAGGGTGAAGAGTTCGCGCAGCCGCGACGTCATCGTCTTTGACCTCTATCCCGCCGCGCGCCCCGAGCCCATGCGCTGCTGCCGTGCCACGGTGGCTGCCAAGGGAAGTGCGCGCGACACCGTCTTCATGCTCTCCGACCGTGCGGCCACGGCGGTTACCTTCGCTGCCGAAGGTTGTCTGCCTGCCATCGTTTGTGTCACGGGCAGGGAATTGGCTTCCAAGACCCGCCGCTTCGACTTGAACGACTCCACCTCGGCCCTCGAGCTGAAGTTCCTCAGCGGCAGCCGCCTTTCGGAGCGCGACGAGCGTCTGCTCGACGCCTGGGCCCGGTGGCTTATAGACCATCCTCGCGTCCATGTGGCCGTGGAATGCCCCACTATGCCCGAGGCCAAGGCCGTGTACGACTACCTCCTCAACAAGAAAAAGTTGCGCGCCGAACGCCTGGTCTGCCGCGGCGGCAGCGAATATGAAAAACGACAAATGAGACTGCTATGAAACCGATGCGACGCATATTGGCCTATCTGCGCTTCTTCCCGGTGCCCATCACGTTCAATGTGCTGTTCAACCTGCTGCACATTGTCTGTAGCCTGGGCGCCTATGTGCTCATCATCCCCTTCGTCGAGCTGATGTTCGGCCTCAACGGGGTCCCTGAGGCCGAGCCCGAACTGGGCCTCAACCAGAAACAGCTGGTCGACTGGGCGTTCTGGCATCTTTACCAATACAAGGCCACCCATGGCATCTGGGGATGCCTGCTCATCGTGGCCGCGGGCTATGTGGGATGCTCGCTGCTGAGCAACTTCTTCCGCTTCATGGCGCAGGTCTTCCTCGGCCTCATCCGCAACGGCCTCATCGAGCGCCTGCGCAACGACATCTACCACAAGGTGACCATCCTCCCGGTGGCTTTCTTCAACAGCAAGCGCCGTGGCGACCTGATGAGCCGCATGAGCAACGACATCGTCGACATGGAATGGTGTGTCGGTGTGCTGCAGTCGTTGGTCAAGGAGCCGCTCAACGTGGTGGTCTTTGCCTCCATCCTGCTCTTTGTCTCGTGGCGCCTGTTCGTGCTCTTCCTGCTGGTGTTGCCTTTGGGAGTGTGGCTCATAGCGCGGATAGGCAAACGGCTGAAGCGCACCTCCCAGCGCGGACAGAACGAGCTGGGCCGCCTGTCGGCCATCCTCGAGGAATCGCTGGCCTCGCTCAAGGCCGTCAAGTCGTTCGGCCGTGAGGACGACAGGGAGAAAGTCTTTGCCGAAGCCAACGGAGGCTACAGCCGCACCATGGTCAAGGTGGCCATGAGCCGCGAGCTCTCGAGCCCCCTCTCCGAGATCCTCGGCACCCTGGCGTTGGTGATTATCCTCATCATCGGCGGCTGGCAGGTCATCGACGGCTCCATCCAGCCTTCGGTGTTCATCTTCTTCGTCATCATCTTCGCCCGTATCATACCGCCCATCCAGGCCATCGTCCGTGCCTACAACACCCTGCAGAAAAGTTCGGCTTCGGCCGAGCGTTTCCTCGAAGTGCTCGATGCCGACGAGGTCATCGTCGAGAAGCCCGGCGCCACGGTGCTGTCCGGCTTTGGCGACAGGATTGAGTTCCACAACGTGAGTTTCAGCTATGGCGGTAAACAGGAGGACCGCGAATCGCCGGCAATGGTGCTCAAAAACATCAATCTGGTGGTTCCCAAGGGCAAGACCATCGCTATCGTCGGCCCTTCGGGGGCCGGCAAGACCACCTTGGTCGACCTCCTGCCGCGCTTCTACGACTGCACCGATGGTTTCATCTCCGTCGACGGGCACCCCATCCGCGACCTCAACATCAACTCGCTGCGTGCACAGTTCGGCCTTGTGTCGCAAAACTGCATCCTCTTCAACGACACCGTGGCCAACAACATAGCCTTCGGTGCGGAGAACTACTCCGTCGAGGCCATCCGCGAAGCGGCCCGTGTGGCGCATGCCGACGAGTTCATCGACCAGTTGCCACAGGGCTACGACACCTCCATCGGCGACCGCGGGCTGAACCTTTCCGGCGGCCAGCGCCAGCGCCTCAGCATCGCGCGCGCCGTGTTGCGCGACACACCCATCCTCTTGCTCGACGAAGCCACCTCGGCCCTCGACGCCGAGTCGGAACGCGCCGTGCAGCAGGGTCTCGATGCACTGATGCAGGGGCGCACCTCCATCGTCATCGCCCACCGCCTCTCCACCATCCGCCATGCCGACCTCATCGTGGTGCTCGACCACGGCGAGATTGTGGAACAGGGCACCCACGAGGAACTGCTGTCGCACGACGGTCTCTACAAAAAACTGGTTGACATGCAGTCGTTTGCATAAAAAGTTTGGCCATGTCATTTTTTATGTGTACTTTTGCATCCGCTTTTTGAAAAAAAGGGAGTATAGCTCAGCTGGTTCAGAGCGCCTGCCTTACAAGCAGGAGGTCACTGGTTCGATCCCTGTTACTCCCACACTTGAAGGCCTTCCGCAAGAAGGCTTTTTTTTTGTGCCTGCAGCCCCCTATATCCCTGTTTTAGCATTATTTAAGATTTGATATTATATGTATTTACCCGAAAAGTTGTATTTTTGCATTCGTAAAACAGAAAGAAAAATAGTCTAAACAATTAAAAATTAACAAAATGAAGAAAGTTTTATCTTTTGTTGGCGCCGCCCTTTTTGTCGCCGCCATGACCGTTTCCTGCGGAAACAACAACACTGAGGCCACCGACACCATCGACAGCACTGCTGTTGAGGTCGTTGACGAGCCCGCCGCCGCCGTCGAGGAGGTCTCCGCTCCCGTCGACAACAACGCCAGAGACCTGGCCATCGCCGAGGCTGCCGAGAAAATCTGCAACTGCGCCAGCGGTGACAAGACCAAACTTCAGGAGTGCCTGAAGAGCATCATCTCCACCGGTTATGCCGCCTACAAGGACGACAAATCCTTCACCGACGCCGTCTATGAGAAAGCCCTGAAATGCGCCGCCGAGAAGGCTGCCACCAAGGCCGTCGACAAAGTGACCGATAAGGCTGCCGAGGAACTCTCCAAGAAACTCAAATTCTAAGTTTTAACAAACAAAAAGGCAGGTCCACATTTGCGGACCTGCCTTTTTTTTCTTTTCACCCATGAAACGTTTTGTCTTCCTTCTGGCAGTCGTCGCTCTCCTTGCCTCGTGCCGCAACGGCGAGCGCCCTGCCGATGTCGTTGACGCCCCGCAGATGGTCGACTTCCTCTCCGACGCCTACCTCCTCGAGGGCTTCTATGCTGTCGAGACCCAGTATCGCTACGACGCCTTGCCCGCCGAGGTGTTGCGCGCCTACGACGATATTCTCGCCAAGCACCATCTCACCCGCGAGCAGGTGGAGCACAGCTTCGCCTACTACTCCGAGCACCCCGAGCTCTACGCCCCCATCCAGGACAGCGTCCTCGCACGCATCGAGAACGTCATCTCGGCCGACACCGCTGCCGGCAAAAACCTGGCCCCCGCCGCCGACATCCGCCTCACGATGTGAGACCTCTCCAAGGCCCTTTCCCCCCGGCGGGCAGTAGCTTTTTTTTAACATTTGGAACTCTCCAAATGCCGCTTTCCTTACAAATTCGCTCAAAGGGCAATCCATCAGCCTGTTACGGCCGTATCATCTCCTACCGTGGTAGGAGTTGGTAGGGTGTTGGTAGGGAGTTGGTAGGGTGTTTGTGGCTACCGTGTGGCTACCGTTTTTTAACATTTCCCCGGGGATGGTCTCCGTGGGAGGGGGATAAAAAAAACCGGGGCATTTTGATAGGAAATGCCCCGGTTCGTGTTTTGTGGGTTTGATTTATTTTATCCGTTGGTGTATCACGGAGTCGCCCTTGGGAATCAGGTCGGACCGCTTGAGGTCGGAGACCGGATGCTTTACGAGGCCCTTGATTTTGGGGAAGGGGACGGGTTTGGCGTTCTCTTTGTTGGTGTTGAGGAACGGGATGGCTCCGAGGTGGACGTCGGCCAGCCAATGGCCGTCTTCGTAGAGGAGGGTCAGGCTGTCGTCGACATCCTTGATGGGTGTGTGTTTGTGGTAGTAGATGACAGCGGTGGTGTCGCTGATGCGTCGCACCTCATGGAACGTGAATTCGGAGGGGCGGTTGGAGTTCACATAGGCGGTGTCGGAACACTCCAAAAGCTTTTTGAAGACGGGGATAGACTTTTCGCGTGTGTGGCGCGAGGCGTAGGGCAGTGCGTCGTCGAAGTGGTAGTCGCCCACGGCTTGGAGATATCCTTTTGCGTTGGCCCTGATTTCCTTCTCGTCGGGGTCCATGATGCATGCGCCGACGAGCAAGGCGATAGCGGCAGCGGCCAAAAAAATTCTTTTTTTCATTTCGTTGTTTTAATAATAAAGCCCCATTCTCGTCAGAGATTGGGGCTTTGTTGTTGATTGTGACCTTCCTGTCAGATTAGCGGTTGCGTTTGATAGGAGCGGTCTTGGGCTGCTGCTGCTGGGTGCTCTTCACCTGATCCACAGTGGCGGAAGTGGCCTGAGTGGCAGTCTCGGTAGCAGCCTTTTCCAGCTGCTGGGCAGCTTTCTGGGCGGTTTTCTTCGCAGCCTTCTTGACGGGCTCGGCCTGCTGCTCTTCAACCACGGGGGTGGTGTCGAGAACCTCGGCGGGCTCGGCAATGATTTCCTCATCGGCAATCTGCTCGATAGCGGTGCTGTCGATGGTGTCGGTGGCCTCGGTGTTGTTGTTGTTGCAAGCCACGAGGGTCATGGAGGCGATGGCGGCGATGGCGGCCAGTTTGAAAACTTTCTTCATATTCTTTATTGTTGTTATGTTGTTGGTTCTAATGTGGGATTATTTCTGGGCAGCGGCGTCGAAGACGTAGTTGTTCATGGTGAGGCCAAGGTTCTTCTTCTCAGCCTGGGCGAGGGCGGTATTGTAATCCTCATCGGTGGGCTGGTCAATACCGGCGATGTAACCGTCGACGTCTGCATAGGAGAACATGGAGACGGTGATGCTGGCGCTCAGGGTGCGGGTGGTAGCGTCGAACTGGGCGTTGGTCATGCTAAGGTCCTGCTGCGTGGTGTACACATCAAGCCACCAGTCGCCAATGATACCCAGAGTCCGATCGTTCGGGCTCTCGTAGTAGACCTCTTCGATCACGTCGGTGGGCCAAAACTTGTTGCCGTTGATCTGCTGCTGGCCATAGGCATACTTGGCGGTAAGGGCGCAACCGTACTGAGGATCAGTGTCAAGGTCGAGACCGAAGCGGTAGAGGGGGAAGGTATAGTTGTCGTTCTCGAGACCGGCGGCGGCATTCAGGATGTAAACAGTGCTTTGCGAGCTGTACATGTAACCGTCGATAACACCGGTGTTGGCAGCGGCGCCATCCCAAGTAATGGTGCAGGAGGCCTGGCCGGGCTGAGGATTGTCGGGAGTGTTGGTTTTGTCCTCATCCTTTTTGCAGGAGGTCATAATCATGGCGGAAGCCATCAGGGCGATGCCCATGAATTTGAAAATGTTCTTCATTGTTTTTAATGTTTTTAGGTTAATAATTTTGATTTTTTCGTTTTTTTATTTCAAAGTGCAAAAGTACGAACTTTTTTTGATATGGCGGTAAATTATTTTTCCTATAGGGGGCTTTGTGTTGATTTTCAGTGTCTTGATGAGTGCTAAAAAATCTTAATAGCCTACTTTTGAGACTGTAAACGGGTGCTATCGCTTGATGTCGAGGGCGTCGCGAAGGCCTGAGGCGAGGAGCATGAATGCCAGGACGACAAGCATGATAGCCAAGCCGGGCAGCAGGGCAAGGTAGGCACTGTCGAGGAGGATATAGCCGTAGTTCTCTTTTACCATCATGCCCCATGACGGCATGGGGGGCTGCACGCCGATGCCGAGGAAGCTGAGGCCTGCCTCGAGGAGGATGGCGCTGGCGAAGTTGGAGGCGGCGATGACCACCACGGCGCCCACGATGTTGGGCAGGATGTGGCGGAAGATGGTGCGGAAGGTGCCGTAGCCCAGGGCCCGCGTGGCCTCGACATACTCTTTTTCCTTGATGCTGAGCACCTCGCCGCGGACCACGCGTGCGATGTCGACCCACATCGTCAGGCCTACGGCGATGAAGATTTGCCAGAAGCCTTTGCCGAGGACGAAGGTGATGGCTATGACCAGCAGCACGGTGGGGATGGACCACACGACGTTGATGAGCCAGAGGATGAGGTTGTCGACCCATCCGCCGTGGTAGGCGGCAAGGGCGCCGAGGGTGATGCCGAGGAACAGGGCGATGAGGATGGCGATGAAGCCCACGGAGAGGCTTACGCGCGACCCTATCATGAGCATGCTCAGCACGTCGCGCCCGTAGCCGTCGGTGCCGAGGAGGAAGGTGCGGGTCTGCACTTCGGCCTCGTGGCGTGAGACGACGATGGGGTCGCCGTTGTAGGGTGTGGCGACGATGCTGTCGCGCGCGTATCTATATTTTATTATAGGCGTGGCGGTGTAGGGCAGCGGTTCACCCTGCGCCATGCGTTGGAAGAACGGTGTGTGGGAGTCGGTGGGGTTGGTGATGAGGAAAGTGGCCTTGGAGAAGGGTTTCAGGGTGGCGAGTTCGAGGTATTGCTGGTTGCAGTAGGGGGTGTGGTCGGGGGTGATGAGATAGCCGAGGATGGCCACGAGAAGGAAGAGTCCGATGACCACGAGGCTGGCAATGGAGAGCGGGTTGCGGCAGAACCGACGCCACGCCATCCGGTCGAGCGAACGGCCGGAGAGGTCGGCGGAGGAATGTTTCTTGAAGAGTCGCATGGGGTTTATGGGGCTTGTAGGTTACATGAAACCCAATTCTACCTTGATGTCGTCGGGAATCATGTCCATGGTCCAGGGCGGGTCGAAGGTGAGCTCGACGTCGACGCTTTTGACGCCGGAGATGTAGCTCACCATCTGCTTCACTTCCTGGAACATATACTCGGCCTCGGGACAGTCGGGCGCCGTCATGGTCATGAGGATGTGGACGTTGAGGTCGTCGTCGACATCGACCTTGTAGATGAGTCCGAGGTCGTAGATGTTGACCGGTATCTCGGGGTCGTAGATATTCTTGAGGCAGTTGACCACTGCACTCCAGATAGTGTCTTTGTTGGGGTCCATTATTGTTTCATTTTATACGCCAGGGCGTACATTTTCATTTGTTTTACCATGGAGGTGAGTCCGTTGGAGCGGGTGGGGGAGAGGTGTTCCTTGAGGCCTATGGCGTCGATGAAGGCGAGGTCGGCGTCGAGGATGTCCTGAGGGGTTTGCCCGTCGAAGGCGCGGATGAGGAGGGTGATGATGCCGCGGGTGATGACGGCGTCGCTGTCGGCGCGGAAGAAGAGGCGTCCGTCGCGCTGCTCACAGCTGAGCCACACACGGCTCTGGCAGCCGCGGATGAGGTTCTCCTCGGTCTTGTCTTTCTCCTCGATGGCGGGGCATTCCTTGCCGAGGTCGATGAGGTAGGCGTATTTGTCGAGCCATTCGTCGAAGTTGGCGAATTCGTCGATAATCTGTTGCTCTATTTCTTGTATTGACATATTTCTTTTATTTCGGTGCTTTGTATATCAGCCAGGCAGCGGCGATGCCGAAGACTATCTGCGGCAGCATCACAGCCATGAAGGGCGAGAGGTCGCCGTTGGTGGCGAAGACGGTGGTGATTTTCATGAAGACGATGAAGGAGAAGGCGATGGCGATGCCAATGGCGAGGTGGACACCTATGCCGCCGCGGCTTTTGCGGGCGGCGATGGCCACGCCGATGAGGGTCATGACGATGATGGCCAAGGGGTTGATGAGGCGTTGCCAGAGTTCAATCTTGGACTCCTTGACGGTGCCGGTGCCGCGCATCTCTTCGCGGTGGATGTAGCGAATGAGGTCGGGGGTGTTCATGGTTTCCACACGGGAGGAGAGGAGGTTGAGGTCGTCGGGAGAGATGTGGAGGTCGCGGTAGACCTTCGCCTCGAAAGTGAGGGTTTCGCGGCGGTTGCTGTCGATGGTGCGGAGCGAGTAGCCGCTGCAACGCCAAAGGTTTGTGGCGGTGTCGAAGGTGATGCTGTTGGCTTCCTCGCGGCGCAACAGGCGTCCTTCGGCATCGATCTCCTCGCGGCAGAACTTGAAGGCTTGCTGCTGCTTGACATCGTAGCTCTCGGCATAGACCTGCACGCCGGGCTCCGACTGGAAGTGGAGGTTGGAGTAGTAGTTGGTCTTTTTCGACTTGACATATTCCTCTTCGAAAGCGATGAGGCGTTCGTTGGAACGGGGGATGACGAAATTGCCCAGCGCGAAGACCACCACGGCCACGATGAGCGAGCCGTAGACATAGGGCCGCAGCATGCGCCCGTAGCGCACACCCGAGCTGAGGATGGCTATGGTCTCGCTGTTGCCCGCCATTTTCGAGGTGAAGAAGATGACGGAGATGAAGATGAACAGCGGGCTGTAGAGGTTGACGAAGCCGGGGATGAAGTTGACATAGTAGATGGAGACTACCTGCCAGAGGGTGGCGTGGTGCTCGAGAAAGTCGTCGAGTTTCTCCGAGACATCGAAGGTGATGACGATAATGATGATAAGGGCAAGTGCCAGAAGAAAGGTCTTCAGGTACTTGCCCAGGATGTAGCGGTCGAGCCGCTTTAGATGATGCCGAACATTTTCTGGAAGGCTGTGAGGCATTCGAGGACGTTGGTTTTCACGTGGATGAACTCATCGATGCCGTAGCCCTTGTAGGTCTCCACCATCTCTTTGGGGAATCCGGCGAGGACGAGGCTCTTCACCTTGCCTTTGAGGGCTTTGCAGGCGGGTTCGGTGATTTCGGCGTATTCGTCGTCGCTCGAGCAGAGCACCACGATGTCGGCCTTGCTCTCGAGGGCGGCCTTGGCGCCTTCCTCGGCACTGGCGAAACCGGGGTTGTCGATGATTTCGTAGCCTGCCACGCCGAAGAAGTTGGTGGCGAAGCCGGCACGGGCCTTGCGCATGGTGAGGTTGCCGTAGGTCAGCAGGAAGACGCGCGGACGTTTGCCGCTGCGCTCGGTGGCCAGACGGAGAGCCTCGAAGGGCTCGGCGCCACGGTAGGCTTTCAGTACGCGCACTTCATCGCCTTTCTCGCAGCAGCAGCAACAATGCTTCTCTCCGGCGCCCACTTTTTCGCCCATCTTCTCGAGGAGGTTGGGATACTGGTTGGTGCCGAGGATTGTGGTCTTGCGGGTGGCAATGTCGAGGTCGCGCTGGTGGGCGGTTTTCTCCACCTCGTCCTGTACATAGCCTTGGCGGATGGCCTTGCAGAAACCACCCATCTCCTCAATCTTGAGGAAGTTGTCCCAGGCGCCGCGGGCAATCTGGTCGGTGAGGTTTTCGATATAGTAGCTGCCGGCGGCGGGGTCGGCAATCTTGTCGAGGTAGCTCTCTTCCTTGAGGAGCAGCTGCTGGTTGCGGGCGATGCGGTAGCCGAAGTCGTCGGCCTCCTTGAAGGCGTTGTCGAAGGGCAGCACCGAGATGCTGTCGGCACCGGCGATGCAGGCCGACATGGCCTCGGTGGTCGAGCGCAGCATGTTGACATAGGGGTCGTAGACCGACTGGTTCCACTCGCTGGTGGTGGCGTGGATGAAGAGCTTGTAGGCGCAGTCGCACTCGGGTTGGTACTGTTCCACAATCTTGCTCCACAGCAGGCGGGCGGCACGGATTTTGGCCATCTCCATGAAGTAGGTGCTGCCGATACCCACGTTGAGGACGATGCGGCTGGCCACGCGGTGGGCTTTCACGCCCATGTCGGTGAGGCGGGCCACGAGTTCGTTGGCGGCGGCAAGGCTGAAGCCGAGTTCCTGCACGATGTTCGAGCCGGCGTTGTGGAGCAGGCTGCCGTGGACGGTGAGCACGCGGAACTTGGGCAGGTTCTCATGGGCGTATTCCACCAACTGTTTGGCCATCTCGAAGTCGCCTTCTTCGCCACGGTGGAACTTGCCGTGTTTCAGGGCATAGCGGAAGGGGTCGAACTCGCACGAGCCGCAAAGTTCTTTGGGGTCGACGCCCTGCTTGGTAGCGTATTCGACATAGAGTTTTAGCAACTGCAGGTAGTCCTCGGAGCACATGAAGTTGATGCTCACAGCATTGATATAGATGCCTTTGAAGAGGGTGGCCATGTCGTCGAGGGTCTTGACGCCTTTGGCGCAGAAACCCAGCGAGGTGGCGCCGCGCTCCACGGCATCGAGGGCCACCCGGTTGGCCTCCTTGAGGTCGTGGCTGCGGATGTCCTGACGCACATCCCACACGTTGTTGTCGGTGTGTTTGCCGCGGGTGAAGGGCATCTGGCCGGGGTTGCTGTCGAGGTATTCGAGGCCTTCGAGGTCTTCGGCACGGTAGTAGGGTTTCACCTTGAAACCTTCGATGGTGCGCCACACGAGTTTCTTCTCGTAGTCGGCTCCTTTGAGGTCTTTGTTGATGACTTCTTCCCATTTCTCGGTCGAGACGGGCGGGAATTCGCTGAACAATTTGTTGTCTTCCATTATGTTGTATCGTTTATTTGTTTCTATTAATAAAATGCAAATATACGAAAAAATCTTAATATTCTATAAAAAAATCTCTTTTGTCTCCTTTAATTCCGTTTTCACCTCTCCCGAACACCTCGTGCCGCCGGGGAGCTGCCGGCTTCGTACCACCGACCTGCGAACCCCCTACCATCACCCTACCAACTCCCACCACGGTAGGACTTGGGTAGGAGTTGGTAGGGAGTTGATAGGGCGGTGATACGTAGTGTAACGCTTTGGGGTACAATGTTTTCTGTTGTGGATTTGGAGGTATTGGAAAAAAGGTGTAAATTTGCACCTCCAAAGTGGGTTTTTGACGATGGAAAACAACATAAAGAAGGGACCGTTTGTTATCTGCAAGGCCGCTGCCGGTTCGGGCAAGACGTTCAACCTGGTGAAGGAATATCTCAAGTTGGCCATGGCGGGAGGCCCCGGGAATGTTCAGAAGCGTTTCCGCGGCATCTTGGCCATCACCTTTACCAACAAGGCTGCCAACGAGATGAAAACCAGGATTATGAAGGAGCTTGGGACGATGATTCGCCATGGTGTCGACCCGAAGAAGTCGAAGATGGGATGCAAATTGTTGCCCGCTCTCAACGAAGAACGTGCCGCAAGGCATCTTCCAGCGCTGACCGACAGCGACTTGCGCTCCATGGCCACCGACTTGCGCAGCGCCATCCTCCATCGCTACAGCGACCTCTCGGTCTGCACTATCGACAGTTTCATGCACCGTGTGGTGCGCACTTTCGCCCGCGACTTGGAACAGCCTGTGAATTTCGAGGTGATGATTGAGCAGGACGACCTCATTGAACACGCCGTCAGCGGATTGATGTCGCTTGTGGGTACCGAGGGCAATGAGTCGTTGACCGAGATGGTCAATCATTTTGCTGTCAGCAACATGGAGAATGGCAAGGGGTTCGACATCGTGTGGTCGCTCACAGAGCTTGCCAAGCAACTTTTCTCCGAGGGAGCCGACACCTATCTGAAGAGGTTGGATGGCTATTCGCTTGCCCAATATAAGCAGATGCATAGCGAATACAAGAACTATTGCGCTGATTATGAACGCCAAGTGGAGTCTCTTGGTGCCGAGGCCATGGAACTGCTGCACAGCATCGGCATGGGTGTGGACAACTGCAATCGCGGCAAGACGGGATTCTATTCCTTTTTCCAGCGTATGGAGCATTTCCGCGACAGTGTGCGTGATAACAGGTCGTTGTTAATCAATAGCTATGTGGAGGCTGTCTTCGAATCGGCCGACTACAATGGAGACCTGCTTTGCAAGTCGAAGACCACTTTCCCCGGAACCGAGACCATAGCACAGCCGTTGCGCGCCATCTACTTCAAACTCAAGGAGCTTCTTGACGGACCGATGGTGGACTACAACACTTGCCGGCTGCTCCTCGGCAGACTCTATCCCATGGCCCTGCTGGGAGAGCTGAACCGCCAGATGCGTTCCTACGCCGAGGATAACGAGGTGGTGCATCTTTCTGATTTCAACAGGTTGATTAATAAAGTGGTGCGCGAGGAACCCATGCCTTTTGTTTATGAGCGTCTGGGTGCGCGCTACCATCATTTCCTGATTGACGAATTCCAGGACACATCGGTGCTGCAGTGGCAGAATCTGGTGCCGCTGCTGGAAGGTGGCGTGGCCGAGGGCCAGGAGTCCTTGGTGGTGGGCGACGGCAAGCAGGCCATCTACCGTTTCCGTCAGGGCGATGTGCGACAGTTTGTGGACCTTCCCCAAGTGAGAGGGATGGGGGAGCATGGAAAGACGCTCTCGATGCCAGGCAATTACCGCATGGAACCCCTCGAGGTGAACTACCGCACGGCCGACGACGTGGTGACATTCAACAACGACTTCTTCTCGTGGCTTGTGCGTCATTATTATGCCAATGTCGACCTTGCCCGCAAGATATATCTCGGCCCCAACGGCGACTGCGACGAGGGTGGCGAGGAGTTGCGCCAGAAACTTGACGAGGGCCGCGCCGACCGACCCAAGGGTCATGTAGGCATCTCGTTTGTCGACCCCAAAGATCCCGAGGCTATCTGCGCCCGGGTCCTCGAGATAATCAATCACTTGATCGACGATTGCGGCTATCAGGCCCGCGACATCATGATTCTCAGCCGTACCAAACGGGAGCTGGCTACAGTTGGTTCCTATCTATTGGAACACAGTGGTTTGGAACAGAATTCGGCCGAATCGTTCTATTTGCGTAAAAGTCAGGCGGTGATGGCGATAGTGGCAGCCTTGCGTTATCTGTACGACAATGCCGACCGTGTGGCTGCCGCCGACCTCTTGTATCGTCTCAACACACTGGGTGTCACCGGCAGTTGCCATGACGAGGCGTTTCTCACCGATGCCCCCGTCGACCTGCAGGAGACCCTGGCTGGGGACGGTATCGACTTCAACACCGGGGAACTCCTCTCGATGGACCTCTATGGCTGCTTGGAGTCGCTTGTGAAACGTTTGCGGCTCGACGACAAGGATTTGGCCTACACCTCGTCGCTGCTCAACCGAGCCGCCGCTTTCTCGTCGCGCCACCAACAGGGGATAGGAGACTTCCTCGAATGGTTCGACAACCATGCCGACCTCTCGGCCTCATCGGTCGACGGCGGCAATGCCGTGCGCCTGATGACCATCCACAAAGCCAAGGGTTTGCAGGCGAGGGTGGTAATTTGTGCCTTCTTCCCTGGAGGCCAGAAAAACAGGGAGGTTTGGGTCGACGCCGCCAAGGGCTTCGCCCCCTGTGAAAAGCCGCTGCCTGCAGCCTATATCTCATTGAGCCAGAGCACCTCGACGCGCTTCGATGCCGAACGCGACCTCGAGCGCGAATCGTCGGCTGTCGACAACCTTAATATATTATATGTAGCGTTCACGCGTCCCGAGGAACAGCTCTATGTGGTGTGTCCCGAGCCCGACAAGGACAGCAAGGAGAAGACCTACGCCGGCATGCTGAAAGACTACCTTGGCGACCGTACGGACATCGGCGACAAGAATTTCCGTCGAGTGGAGAAGGAGAGCGATGACGACGAGGAGGAGCAGCCGGAGGAGGTCTATGTCCATCGGATTGACTGTGGCAATTGGGAGAAACGGGCGAACATCGCTTCCAAGTCGGAGAAGGCCATGACACCGCTGCTCGAGGAGCGCGTGCGTTTCGGCATCCATGCCCATGCCCTGCTGGCCTCCATCATGCACGCCGACGACAATGTTGCGTCGCATATTGAGGCTTTTGTTAAATCGGAAAAGATTGAGGAAGAGGAGAGTGCAAAACTCGCGGCCTTGGTGCACGAGGTGCTGTCGCACCCTGATACGTCACGTTTTTTCAACCCCTCCTACAAGGTGAAGAACGAGTGCGACCTCACCGACGGCGACGAGCCGTTGCGCCCCGACCGGGTGGTCTTTGCCCCCGACGAAACATGGGTGGTGGACTTCAAGACCGGTGCCGACGCGGGAGCCTTGTATGACGAGCAGGTGAGTAAATACTGCCGTGCCATTGCTTCCATGGGATACCCCAAGGTCAGCGGTTGGCTGCTCTTCCTGCTGCCGCAGGTCTCTGTCCGCCAAGTGGCCCTCGCGGATTCCCCACAGGCGCAGGAAGTCTTGGGAATCAAATAAATCACTTGGAATTTCCAAATTTTTTCTGGACTCATTGCGTTCGGAACACGAAGCGGGAGAAAAGGATGTTTCCGCTATTAAAAAAAGAAAAATGAAAAAAAATTAACAAAAAAATGTTTGTAATTCAATTTTTTTTTGTATTTTAGCGGTGCGAAAGAAGGGGTAAAAAAAACTCCGAAATGCCAATAAACAATTAAAAAACAATAATATGGAACTCAAGAAAAATCCGAAAGCCGACCTCGAAAAACGTAGAGGTCTCTATCTGGAGATAGGCTTGGTGGTGATTCTCGCAGCTTCCCTCATCGCCTTCAACGTGAAGTCCTACGACAAAGATACGTCGGAAGCTTTCCAGCGCGAAGTGCAGGATGAGCCTGAGGAACTCATCATCCAGACCGACATTCAGGAACCGCCACCCCCTCCTCCTCCTGAGGCTCCCGAGGTGACTACCATTATCGAAGTGGTCTCCGACGACAAGGACATTGAGAAGGAAGTCTCGTTCAGCACTGAGGTGACCGACGATACCAAGAACATCGCCATTGTTCAGGTTCAGATCGAAGAAGAAGAAGATGAGACCGAGACTCAAATCTTCACCGTTGTTGAGAATGAGCCTGAGTTCCCCGGTGGCACCGAGGCTCTGTACAAGTACCTTGCACAGAACATCAAGTACCCCCAGCTCGCCCGCGAAAACAACATCACCGGCAAGGTGTATGTCACCTTCGTGGTGGAGAAGGACGGTAGCATCGCCAACCCCAAGGTTCTCCGCGACATTGGAGGTGGTTGTGGCGCCGAAGCTCTCCGCGTCGTCAAGTCCATGCCCAAGTGGGCTCCCGGCAAGCAGCGTGGCAAGGCTGTCCGTGTGCAGTTCAACCTGCCTGTCAACTTCAACCTCAGATAGGTTAAAGTGTAAAAGTTAAAGTTTAAAGAGGCTGACGCATTAAAAAAGTGTCAACCTCTTTAATCTTTTCCCTTTAACCTCCAATTGTTAACCATTTTTTTAATGATTAGTGTCAACAACCTCTCGGTGCAGTTCACCGGCACCAACCTCTTTGACCATGTCACCTTCAACATCGGCGATCACGACCGCATAGGTCTCGTAGGCATGAACGGCGCCGGCAAGTCAACCCTCCTCAAGATTCTCTGCGGTTGGCAGGAGCCTGAAAGTGGCACTCTCGTCATCGCTACAGGCCAGACGGTGGGTTATCTGCCGCAAGAGATGGTGCCCGACGCCATTGGCACTGTTCTCGAGGAAGCCATGACGGCCTTCAGCACCCTCGACGACCTTGAACGCGAGCAGGAACGGCTCACGGCCGAGATTGCAGAGCGTACAGACTACGAGAGTGGCGAGTATACCCGTTTGCTCGAACGTCACAACGAGGTGACGGAACATTTGGCGCTTCTCGGCGGCGGCCGTCGCCAGGAGCAGGCCGAGAAGGTGCTGCTGGGACTGGGGTTCAAACACTCCGATTTCGACCGCCCTGTGGCGGTCTTCAGCGGTGGCTGGCAGATGCGCGTTGAGTTGGCCAAGTTGCTGCTCCGCCACCCCGACTTCCTCCTCCTTGACGAGCCGACTAACCACCTCGACATCGTCTCCATCCAATGGCTTGAAAGCTATCTTGCCAACTATAGTGGCGCCGTGGTGCTTGTCTCGCACGACCGCACCTTCCTCGACAATATCACCCGCCGCACCATCGAGATCACCGCCGGACGCATCTACGACTACAAATGCCCTTACTCGGAGTATGTCGTCCAAATGCAGGAACGGCGCGCCAGCCAGATGGCACAGCTCACCAACCAACAACGGCAGGTGGCCCAGATAGAGGCTTTTATCGAGCGTTTCCGCTATAAGGCCACTAAGTCGAAACAGGTGCAGAGCCGCATCAAGATGCTTGAACGCATGGAGGAGATCAAGGTCGACGAAGTCTCGACCGAGAGTATCCACTTTCAGTTTCCGCCGGCACCCCACAGTGGCAAGATTGTCGTGGAAGCACAACACTTGGGGAAAGCCTATGGCGACAATCAGGTGTTCGACGGTGTCGACTTCTTGCTCACCTCGGGCAAGAAGGTGGCTTTTGTTGGCCGCAACGGTGAGGGTAAGTCGACCATGGCCAAGATTATCGTGGGCGATATCAACGACTACACAGGCACGTTCCGCCTCGGCGCGGGTGTCCAGCTTGGATACTATGCGCAGAACCAGGCCGCCATGCTCAACCTCGACAAGACGGTCTTCGAGACCATTGACGACATCGCCCAGGGCGACATCCGTCCCAAGATACGCAACATCCTCGGCTCTTTCCTCTTCGGCGACGACGACATCGACAAGAAGGTCAAGGTGCTCAGTGGCGGCGAGAAGGCCCGCCTGGCGTTGGCCAAACTGCTGCTTACGCCCAGCAACCTGCTCATCCTCGACGAGCCCACCAACCACCTCGACATGAACTCGAAGGATATCTTGAAAAATGCCCTCCTGCAGTACACCGGTACCCTCATCGTCGTCAGTCACGACCGCGACTTCCTCAGCGGCCTCACCGACGAGCTCTATGAGTTCCGCGACGGCGCCGTCCACGAGTTCAAGGGCGACATCATGGAGTTCTTGGAGAGTAGTCAGAATAATCAAAGTATTCAGAATACACCGAGTCTTCAGAACACCCAGAAAGTCCCCACCGCTTCCAAGCAGGCCTATGAGCAAAGCAAGGAACGTGAGCGCGAGCGTCGCAAGCTCCAGAATGCCGTCAAGCAGAAAGAGCAGGAAATCGAAGCCCTCGAAGCCGAGATTGCCACCAAGGATGCCATCCTCGCCACCGGCGAGGCCCAATCGCCTGATTTCTATAGGGAATACCAATCCCTCAAAACCCAACTCGACCACAAAATGGCCGAGTGGGAAGACGCCGTCATCGCCGCCGAACAATAGCAGCGATAACGGCGTTTGGATAATCAATATGGCCGTCCTGTATCAGGATGGCCATTTGTTTTTCTTTCGAAGTTCTTTCTTGCCGTGGGTTTGCTGGGCTTCCATCGTTGAAATGGGCTACCAAGGGGCAACTATACCGCCTCGCCGGCGGCGTGGGCAGTGGAGAAGGCAATTTGGAGGTTGTAGCCACCGGTGTCGGCGTCGAGGTCGAGGAGCTCTCCGACGATATATAGTCCGCTGACGAGGCGACTCTCCATGGTCTTGGGGTTTACCTCGGCGAGCGACACACCGCCTTGTGTGACCACGGCCTCGTTCCAGTCGTGGGTGCCGGTCAGTGTGAATTTTACCCCTTTGAGCCAGTCGCGCAGGCGACGGCGCTCCTCGCCGGTGAGCTGGTGGAGGCGTTTGTAGTATTCTATATGTAATTGGGGCAGTGCCAGCGGTATCAGCTCGGCGGGCAGCCACAGGCGCAGGGCATCGTTGAAGACGCGCGTGCCGTTGGCGTTGATGTCGGATAGGAGGCGTTTGTCGAGTTGCTCAAGGGTGAGGCCGGGCTTGAGGTCCAATCGCGCTGTGAGGGTCTGACCCGCCTGCAGGGGCCGTGTGGCGATGCGGCTGGCGCTCAAAACGATGGGACCTGCAAGGCCGTCGTTGGCAAAGGTCATCTCGCCGATGGCAGAATTGAAAATTGGGAATTGGGAATCGAGAATTGAGAGCTGGACATTCTTCAGCTGAAACCCGACGAGTTCTTCGGGGATTTTCTCCTGACATTTGAGGGCCACCAGCGACGGTACGGGATCAACGACGGTGTGACCCAACTCGCGGCAGATGCGGTATCCGGCGCCGGTAGAGCCTGTGGTGGGGTAGGAGAGGCCTCCCGTGGCGAGGATAATGTGGCGACACGGGATACGCTCGCCGCGCTCGAGGATGACGGCGGTGGCTTGTCCCTCGAAGGTCTCGATGCTTTTGACTGTGGTGTTCTTGCGGATGGTGACGTTGGGGTTCTGTTCCAGCTCGCCAATGAGGGCAAGGAAGATGTCGAGGGCTTTGCCGCTGGCAGGGTAGACGCGGTTACCGCGCTCCACCGTCAGCTCCACGCCGCGCTGTTCGAACCACTCCATGAGCTCCGGGGCGAAAAAACGTCCATAGGCGTTCCTCAACCACACACCGCCCGTCTGACCGGGTTTCTTGGTGGTCCCGGCAGTGGAAGAACCTATGTGTGGCAGCGTGTCGCGCAGAGAGTTGGTGTTGGTGAGGTTGCAACGGCCCTTGCCGGTGATGCGCAATTTGCGCCCCGCTTGGTCCATCTTTTCAATGAGCAGCACCTTGCGGCCTTGTTCTGCCGCCGTGCAGGCAGCCATCAGTCCTGCCGCCCCGCCACCTACCACAATGACATCGTAATCCATTTAAATCTTTGCCGAGACGTTGATATAATCGGCCGGGTGGATGCAGAGTACAGGAATCTGCGAGCGGTGGACAATCTGCTGGGCGTTGGTGCCGAGGAATATCTGGCTGATGATGCGGTCTTGCTCGGTGTTGATGACCACGAGGTCGGCCTTGATGTCGTCGCAGTAGGCCATTACCGTATCGCAATAGTTGGAATATGTGCGGGTTTCAACCTGATATTTGATACCCTCTTTCTCCAGATAGTCGATCGATTGCTGCACATAGGTTTTCAGTGTGCCCTCTTCTTCCTTCAGGTCGAGAAGGGCGAGGATATGCACCTCGGAGTCGAAAATCTTGGCCATTGAGGCTGCGGGTGGCACTTTCTGGCGCGAATTGGCGTTGACACGCAGGGGCACCACGATGCGCTCCAACTTCTTGTGGAAGTCGTAACCCTGCCGAACGGTGAGCACGGGACAGGGAGAGTCCTGCACGATGCGCACTGCCTGGCTCCCCATCCAGTATTTCTCGAAACCTGAGGCGCCATTGGTGCCGATGATAATCATCGAGGCCAGTTCGCGTGTGGCGGTGGTGGCGAGGGCGGGAGCCACTTTGCCGTTGGTGATTTGCCAACGCATCTTGCCATATTTCATGGCAGGTTGGTATTTGTCGCAGAGCATCTGCAGCTTGTCTTCGGCCAGATTGGTCATGGTGTCGAGTTGCTCGTCACTGAAAAGGAGCTTCTCTCTGCGGGCCCAGATGAGGATAATGTCGCTCTGGAAACGGTTAGCCACGTCGATGGCCAGTTCCAGTGCCATGTAGGATCCTTCTGAAAAATCGGTTCCAACGATAATCGGTTTCATGTCTTGCTTTTTATGTTAATTCAATAGTTATAACGACATTATTTTACATTTATTTTGTCAGTTTGATAAAAAATAGTATTTTTGCACCATGAATAGTGAATTGGACAGCCGCATTATCTCTGCGCAGGAGAAAGACATAGAACGCGCGTTACGCCCTTCAGGGTTCGACAGTTTCGCTGGTCAGAGGCAGGTGGTGGAGAACCTCAAGGTCTTCGTCCGTGCTGCCAAGGATCGTGGCGAGCCCCTCGACCATGTGCTCCTCTACGGCCCTCCCGGCTTGGGAAAGACCACCCTCTCCAATATCATCGCCAACGAATTGGGTGTCAATATCAAGACCACTTCGGGCCCTGTGCTTGACAAGCCCGGCGATTTGGCCGGCCTCCTCACCTCCCTGCAGCCCAACGACGTACTTTTCATCGACGAAATCCACCGTCTCTCGCCTGTGGTCGAAGAATATCTGTACTCCGCCATGGAGGACTTCCGCATCGATATCCTCATCGAGAGTGGTCCCGCGGCGCGTTCCGTTCAACTGAAACTCAAACCCTTCACCCTCATCGGCGCCACCACCCGCAGCGGCATGCTCACCGCCCCCCTGCGCGCCCGCTTCGGCATCAACTGCCGTCTGGAGTACTACGACGCCGAGACGCTCACCCGCATTGTCAACCGCTCCGCCTCGCTCCTCCAGGTGAAGATCACCTCTGAGAGCGCCATCGAGATTGCCCGCCGCTCGCGCGGCACCCCCCGTATCGCCAACCGTCTGCTGCGCCGTGTGCGCGACTTTGCCCAGGTCAAAGGCGACGGCACTATCACGCTCGACATAGCACGTTACGCGCTGCAAGCCCTCAATGTCGACCGCAACGGATTGGACGATATGGATATCCGTATTCTCTCCACCATCATCGACAAGTTCAAGGGCGGCCCCGTGGGTCTCAACACCGTGGCCACCGCCGTCGGCGAGGATGCCGGCACCGTCGAGGAGGTCTACGAGCCCTACCTCATTCAGGAAGGCTACCTCATGCGCACCCCCCGCGGCCGCGAAGCCACCATGCTCGCCTACCAGCACCTCGGCAAAATCAAAACCAACGGCAACCAGCAGGAATTGTTCTGATGCAATGAAAAAAGCTGGCCTGATATTGTTGTTTTTTGCGATGTTTCTGCCTGCCATGGGTCAGGAACCTCTGATGGATTTGCCGTACTTCCCCTCTCGTACCACAAAGCATTTCAAAGTGATACGCACTTATTCTGTCGACACATTGACTGGTGCAAGGAAACTGAAGAATACCGAGCACTACGACCGTCACGGATACTGTTCCGACAGTGCATATCATAACGTGTACGACGCTCAAGGCCGACTCGTTTTGCACGAGACTTATCAGTGGGTCAGTTCCTCCGCCAACCCGATGCCGCGTCGCGAAGTGTCTTCGCGGTGCAATATCGAGTATGGCGCCGACGGCATTGTGCAGCATGTCAAGAGAGAGGGTTTCGGCAAGTATCATGAGGGGGTAAGCGAATACCATCTCTATTCTCACAAGGTGCATCCCCGTTTCGGCCTTACGGAGTGTGTCTATGTTATTCATTGGGGAAAGGAATATAGAGACACGCTTCGTTACTTGTGGGAATATGATTCTGCAGGGCGTATGTTGCATGAGTATTGCAACGACGGGGTAGACGGATACCATGACAGGACGCTCTTCTATGATGCTTCGGGCCGCATTGTCGCCAGCAGAACTTATTATTACGAATCATGGGACACACTCGACTATAACTATGACGCCAACGGGGTGCTTGTCTCGCAGACAGGCAAGCTGTACGACCTGGATATGGAGGCCGACGTAACCATTACCTTCCGTCCCGACGGCACTCGCAAGGAACGCCATGAGCACTGGAAAATCTACGATGACCCGACAGACACAGAACCGTCCGATGAGTATTATCGCTACGACGAACACGATGTGCTTATCTATACGAAAGACCCTATGGGTATCACCGAATTTGAAATAGAATACTGGGAATAAAAATAAAAAAATATATGCGAACACTAATAAAGAATATCAAGGAGCTGGTGGGTGTGGAGACCTCACCGAAGCTCCGCAAGCAGGGCAAGGAGATGGCCCTGTTGGAGACCATCAAGGATGCTTACCTCCTCGTGGAGGATGGTAATATCAAGACTTTCGGCCCGATGAGCGAATGGAACGGCACCGCCGATAATGTGGAGGACGCCGCAGGGCGGATGGTGATGCCGACTTTCTGCGATTCGCACACCCACATCGTATATGCTAACTCGCGCGAGCATGAGTTCGTGGACAAGATACGCGGCCTCAGCTACGAGGAAATAGCCAAGCGTGGCGGCGGCATCCTCAACTCGGCCAAAGCCACTGCCGCAGCTTCGGAAGACGAGCTCTACGACATGGCACAGCAGCGCCTCGAGGAGGTGATGCGCCTCGGCACCGGCGCCATCGAGATCAAGAGCGGCTACGGCCTCTCCACCGAGAGCGAGCTGAAGCTCCTGCGCGTCATCCGCCGCCTGAAAGAGACCTCGCCCATGACCATCAAGTCCAACTTCCTCGGCGCCCACGGCATCCCCATGGAGTATCGCGGCCACCAGGAGGACTATGTCGACCTCGTCATCAACGAGATGATCCCGCGCGTGGCCGCCGAAGGGCTGGCCGACTTCATCGACGTCTTCTGCGACCAGGGCTTCTTCACCGTTGACGACACCGCGCGTATCCTCGAGGCTGGCATCAAATACGGCATGCGCCCCAAGATCCACGCCAACGAGATGGCCATCTCGGGCGGCGTGCAGGTGGGTGTGAAATACAACGCCATCTCCGTCGACCACCTCGAGCAGATGGGCGACGCCGAGATCGAGTGCCTCAAGGGCACCTACACCATGCCCACCATCCTCCCCGGCTGCGCCTTCTTCCTCAACCTGCCCCTCTCGCCGGCACGCCGCATGATCGAGGCAGGCCTGCCCGTGGCTATGGCCTCCGACTACAACCCCGGCACCTCGCCCTCGGGCAACATGCAGCTCATCCTCTCCATGGCCTGCATCCGCTACCGTCTCACCCCCGAAGAGGCCATCAACGCCACCACCCTCAACACCGCCTACGCCATGAGCGTGAGCAACGAGGTGGGCAGCATCGCTGTGGGCAAGAAGGCCAACTTCTACATTACCAAGCCCATCGCGAGCTACGAGTACATGCCCTATGCCTACGGCGAAAACAAAGTGGAGCGTGTCTTCCTGAATGGAAAAGAAGTATGATAAAAGCTGTTGATATCAACAAGAGTTATGGGGATCTGCATGTCCTGCAGGATATCTCGTTGGAAATCAATCAAGGCGAGGTGGTCTCCATCGTCGGCCCGTCCGGGGCCGGCAAGACCACCCTGCTGCAGATTCTCGGCACACTGGACCATCCCGACAGCGGCACGCTGCTCTATGGCGATATTGAGGTCTCCAAGCTGAAAGAGAAGGAGTTGGCTCGCTTCCGAAACGAGCATATTGGATTCGTCTTCCAAGCACACCACCTCCTGCCCGAGTTCACCGCCTTGGAGAATGTTTGCATCCCTGCGCTCATCCGCGGTGTCCCCATGAAAGAGGCTTCCGAGAGGGCCTTGGAACTGCTGACTTTCATGAAGGTAGACCACCGCGCCACACATAAACCGCAGGCCCTCAGCGGCGGCGAGCAGCAGCGTGTGGCCGTGGCCCGCGCCCTGATGAACAGGCCTATGGCTGTGCTGGCCGACGAACCGAGTGGCAACCTTGACAGCCAGCATGCCCGCGAACTCCACGAGCTCTTCTTCCGCCTCCGCGAGCAGTACAACCAGACTTTTGTCATCGTCACCCACAACGAAGAACTGGCCGCCATGGCCGACAGAAAAATAACAATCATCGATGGAAAAAACACAGAGTAAACAACAGATAATCTATGGCTTGCGTCCTGTCATCGAAGCCATCGGCAGCGGACAGCAGGTGGAACGCGTCCTGATTCAGAACGGGCTCAATTCCTCATTGCTCAACGAACTGAGAACCAAGCTCAAGGAACACGATATACCCTTCCAGTACGTCCCGGTGGAGAAACTCAACAAGATGACCACCGGAAATCACCAAGGGGTGGTGGCTACCATCGCTGCGGTGAAGTATCACAGTTTCATGCAGTTGATGGAGACTCTCGAAGAGCCGTCGGTAATCGTCTTGCTCGACCATGTGACCGATGTGCGCAACATGGGTGCCATTGCCCGCACGGCCGAATGCACGGGTGTCGCCGCCCTGGTGGTGCCCGACCATGGCAGCGCCGCCCTTAACGAGGATGCCATCAAGACCTCGAGCGGAGCCCTGCTGCGGTTGCCCGTCTGTCGCGAGCAGAATCTGAAAACGGTTGTCAATCTCGCAAAACAATGTGGATATCAGGTGGTTGCTGCTACCGAGAAGGGTGCTGTCCACTACCGTGAGGTCGACTTCCGCCAGCCCACCCTCCTCATTATGGGCAACGAAGAGACCGGTATCAGTACCGAGTTGTTGAAAATGAGCGATGTGCGAGCCAAACTCCCCATCGTCGGCGAGGTGGCCTCGTTGAACGTCAGCGTCGCCGCAGGCGTTTTTATGTATGAAGCCCTTGAACAGCGCCTAAAAAGCTGAATTCCAATATATTATTACCTAATAAGCCCTTTTGGACCAGGAATCCGGAAAGGGCTTTTTTCTTGTTGTCTATAACAGGTTGACAATTAGCGCTTTCTTGGTATCAACTCTTTCCCAACTCCTTACCATCTCCCTACCAACTCCTACCCATCTCCTACCATGGTGGGAGATGATAGGGGGAAGGCAGGGAGGAGGTAGGGTGATGGGGCGGGGAATGGCCTGACGGGGTAGCATGTGGAAGATAAAAAAATGTTAAAAATGTTAAAAATGTGAGCCTAAAAGAGCTGTTTTGACTCTTTATAGTGAATGAGGGAAGAATGTGTGATGTAGTTTTTAGATAATTTTATATATATTTTGCGTGTATATTTAAAAAAGTTCGTATATTTGCGTTTGATTTATACCCTGCAGAAAGGTAGGGTATAGTGTATGTAAATGACTGAAAATTATTGAGAAATAAGAATAAAAAAATATAAACTATGAAGCTCAGATTCTTTTTTGCGAGTTTGATTTTCCTATTTTCGGGCCTTGTGGCGCGAGGACAGGTGCAGGAAATGTACTATCAAGGTTTCGAGACTGGCGAGACGCAGGCCTTCACGATGCAAGGAGGCACCGAAGGCTACAGCACCACGTACTACATGGGCGGCAGCCGCTCGATGTACATCACGCAGTCGAGTACCGGAGATGTGACGTTGTTGCTCAGTGAATTGGATTTCACACAGAACACGTCGCTGCGCTACATCAGCCTTGAGTTTGACCAAATCTGCGATGTGGCGTCGAATGGTACGAATCCCGTGTGCCGTATTTTCTACAAGCGAGCCAACGAGCCCGAGTCGCAGTGGCATTCGTTGACTTCGCAGTATTACGACATGACCGACGGCGGTTCGTCGAACTTCGGCCAGTTGAGTTCTTTTGCCCGAAACTCGTATCCCGATTGGAGTGGGACGATGAGCAACGAATCCTGGAAGAGCGAGCGTTTCAACCTGAACGACGTGATGACCGCTGCGGTGGCCACCAGCGAGAGAAAGTTGATGATCAAGTTTGTGGTGAAGCAGAACACTGTTTCGGGTGTGGCCAACGGCCGTTGGTATTTGGACAATATCAGGGTGCGTGCGAGCTCGAGCATGATGATTCACCCGAACATCAAGATGATGAGCTATCCCGACGGCTACTACCATCCCAGCAGCCGTGGTGCACGCATCGAACTTGAAGCGACGACGACCATCTCGGCGGGTATCAATCCCGACTCGGTGTATCTGTTCTATCGCGTGGGCAGCGACCCGACGCCGATACGTATGCAGATGACACCGGTGGCCGGTACCAGCAACCGTTACGGTGCCACCATCCCGTTCCATGGCTATGACACGACGATGGCTTTCTATTGTGTGGTGCGCGACGCCACGTCGAACGCCAACATGGAGATTTATCCCCGTGCCGGCACGACTTATTGGTGGATAGAATATGCATGTATACGAGGTGTGGAGCAACCGGGATTGGCTACGGAACAATTTACGGGAACGCAGAGCAACAGCCTCTTCCCCTTCTCGTCCGAAGCCGACGGCCGCAGCGAGTGGGTGTTCGACTCGGCCCTGTTGGCGAATGCCGGCTATGGGCCCGGTCAGATGACGGCCATGCGCTTCACCGTGGCTTCGCACACCAACACCGTTACCCATCCGCGTCTTCAGGTGAGAATGAAGAATGTGCCGACGAGCTACCATCCCGACATGTCGATTACGGCCAACTATCCCTTCACCCTGTCGGATTACATGCAGGTGGTCTACGACAGCCCGTTCACCATCACGGAGGCCAATACCGGCGGCGAGCAGACAATGCTGTTCCAGGACACGTTCTATTATGCCGGCAAGGATATCGTGATGCAGCTGACTTTCAACGGCGATGTGAACGCTACGGCGACATCGATACGCATGATTCCCACCACAACCCAGAAGGCCAGTATCTACTCGGTCGACGGTGACGAGGGTTACGGCAACAACCCCTTTGTGCAGGGTATGGAGATTGCCACCGAGTCGATCAATATGCGTCCGGCTTTGGTGATGACACAGCGGAAAAACCTGCCGCTGCTCTATGATATGGGAGTGAGCGAGCTGGTAAGCCCGAGCTATGACATCCCCATGACGCAGCGTCCGGGAAGCCTGACGGTGAAACTGAAGAATTTCGGCGCCCTGCCGGTGAACGGTGTCAGGGTGAGCTACAAGATAGACGAGAATGTGACAGGCTACTACGACTGGACTGGCACGTTGGCCGGTGGAGCCGATCAGAACATCACTATCTCGAACAGCATCAACCTTGCAGCTGGTTTCCACACACTGAAAGTGTGGGTGGAGGACACGCTGACCGTGGGAGCACAGCAGATTCGCGACCACGAGCCCTATAATGACACCTCTTTCTCGGAGTTCATCGTTTGCGACGGTCCGATGAACGGTGTGCGTCGCATAGGAGGTTCCAATGCCGATTTCAACACCATCGAGGAATTTCTCTTTGCGGTGAGCCGCTGCGGAGTGGACGACAGCTTGGTGGTGAAGCTCGCCCCCGGTGAGTACCAACCCTTCAAGATGCCCTATGTGAATGGAGCTACGGCACTGCATTATGTCGTCTTTGAGCCTGCAAGCGGCAATGTGACTTTCGTGTCGAGCGACACGACAGCCTCGATGGTCGACCTCACGGATGCCACTTGTGTGCGCTTCCGCAACATCAGGTTTGTGCGCCGTGCCGCCCCGCTGACCAACATGGTGGAGCTGGGAGTCAACAGCGCCAACTGCCACTTCTACGGTTGCTCGTTCATCGACAGTGTGGCCAATCCCGCCGCCAACATGCGTATCAATGCGCTCATCAGCTCGGGTTACTGCAACAACATGTTGATTGACAATTGTACCTTCGTGGGTGGCAAGACCGGCGTGGATGTCAGAGGCCAGGCCTCCGACATATTGTCGACAGGCAACGTGGTGCGCAACAGCCACTTCGAGAACCAGAACGAGTGCGCCGTCAACGCCACTAACCAGAACGGTGTGGTGATTGAGAAGAACGAGATGTACGACGTGTTGGGCAACACCAACTATGTGTTGCTGCTCAACGAGTGCGCCGGACAGACCCGTGTGATGGCCAACAAGGTATACACAAGCCACGGTGCCGGCGCCATCGCTCTGAACAGCGTGACGGGTACGTCGGCTGTGCATGCATTGGTGGCCAACAACATGGTGGTTTGTAACGATGATGGCAACTCCAACCTGATGCGTTCGCCCTTCAATGTCATTACTGCCAACTATGCCGACGTGGTCTACAACTCGGTGAAGATGACAGCCCCTCAGCGTAACAACATCGCCGCCGTGAGTTTCGGTGGCGGCACGCTGCAGAACAGCCGCTTCTTGAACAATGTGGTGGTGACGCTCGACAATACCAACTATGCCATGAACTATGTGCCCGGCACCCAGACGACCAACCAGGTGGGACACAATGTGTACTACTCGCTGGGCGCGGTGATGAACCGCAAGGCCGGTGCTACCTATATCGACATGGCTGCCTGGCGACTGGGCGAACCTGACGACTCTCTCTCTGTGTCGGTCAACCCCAACTTCTTGAATGGATCGCGTGTCGACCTGCGCACCTTCAACCGTTTGGTGAAGGGTGTCGGTATCCCTCTGGCCACGGTGCCGACCGATATGTTCGATACGGTGCGTAGCACTACGGCCACCTGTCCGGGAGCCTTCGAGTTCTCTTCGTTGGGCTACGACTTCGAGCCCGAAGCCATGGTGAGCCCTGTGGCAGAAAGCTGCCACATGCCCCAGCCCGTAGAGTTGGTGGTGCGTTTGCGCAACAGCGGTACTAACGCCTATAACGGCAGCGGTCTGAGTTTGGGCTACAAGGTGGGCAATGGCGCTACCCATACGGTGGCTATCACGACGCCCGTTCCCGCCGAGGACACTGTGACCATCGCCACGGGTGCCTCCCTGTCTCTACCCCCCAACACCAACAGCGACGCCACATACAACATTCAGGTGTGGACCATCTTTGCCAACGACCCGAACCAGACCAACGATACGAACGTCTTCCAGGCAATCAGCAAGTATCATCCTGCCAAACCCAACGATGACAGTGTGCTGATTGCTTATGCCACTGCCGCCACCATCACACCCACCAGTGGTGTGTCCCAGTGGCAGGTGTATAACAGCACATCGGCTCCGCGACCCAAGTCGGAAATCTATTGGTATCGCGATACCAATGACGCTGCCCCGTTCTTTGTGGGCAACACGCTGGTGACCGATACCGTCCGCATGGATACCACCTTCTACTTCCGCCAGAAGAGAAACAAGGCCATTGTGCGTATTACCCAGCTGGAGTTTGCCCATGCCAACAACACCGTGGGCTTGACTCCTGCAATGCCCTATTGGATGTCGAATAGCCGAAAGATTGCCTTGCAGCTCACCAACGTGGGCGATGCTCGCGCCAACCTCTTCGGCGACACCATCCAGACCATCTCGCCCACGTCGAGCCTCAACAATAAGTTGTTCGTCTTCACCGACAGTGTCTTTATCGAACCCGGTCAGTCGCTGGTGGTGCAGTATGCCACAGGCAACTCGGCCAATCCCACGATGACCATCCACACGGGTTCGGCAGGCTTCACGGTGGCCTATAACTCGAAGGTGGCCTTTGTCTACCGCCATGGCGGCAAGATTGAGGATGCCGTGGCCATGAACAACATCGGTGAGTCGTCGACACAGGCTATTACCTGGGCCAATAGCGGAGTTCCCTCTTATGTGTGGAGCGGCGCGGGTGTGAATGTTTCCACCTCCAACACCGCCGCCGGTCTCATCCGTACCAACTTCAACGGCAACTCGCTCGACTGGACCATTGCCTCGAATGCCAACCCCATGTTCCTCAACACGAACAACTCAAGTTGGATTCGCTACACGGACAATGGCTGCGAGGGCTATTTCGCAAAGTACAAAGTGAAGCTTCTGGCACCTCCCACGGCCGATTTGGATCTGGAGGCTCCGGTGCTGCCCGAGAGTGCCTGCGGCATGGGTATGGAGAATATCTCGGTGAGAGTCCACAACTATGGTATCCAGAGTGTCAACGGCGTGGTGCTTCACTATTGCGCCGGGGGTGACACGGTGACCGAGAATGTTTCGCAGACTATCCCCGCCAATGGCTATATCTCCTATACTTTCAGCAATCAGCTCAATATGAGTTTCGGCAACGACTCGTTGGTGACGGTGAAGGTGTGGGCCGATTCGATTGGTGTTGACCCGACGAATGTCAACGACACCAGCATTGCCACTGTCTGGGTACCCTATACTCCCGCAGCTCCCGCTGCCATGGCTGCGCGCACGGTTTCGTATGCCACGGCCGATACCGTCACTCTTGCGACCGTCCCCAACGTTATCCCGGTGTGGTACGACTATGACGGCGCCATCGTCGACACGGGTTACACACACATCTCGGAGATACTCTATGTGGGTGGTACATGCGGGGTGAGCTATATGGTGACCGACCCCTCTTCCGCTATCGTAGGTACGGGTGCTTCGCAAAATGCCAACACGGCATTCCCGGCACCCTATCAGCCCGGAAGCAAGTTTGCCAAGCAACAATATATTTATAGCGCGAGCGAACTGCGGGCCGCCGGATTGAAGCCTGGCAACATCGACTCGCTGGCTTTCGAGTTGAAGGCTATTCTGGGTTCAAATGTGAACTCCATCTCTTTCAATGAATATTCCATCTATATTGGTTCCACCGACGACACCATCTTCAGCGGCAACACCGACTGGAAGAATGCCCGTTTGGCCTATAGCCGCGCACCGTTTGTCATCACACAGGCGGATTGCAACACATGGGTAACCCATCGCATGGACAATCCTTACTACTGGGATGGAGAATCCAGTATCGTGGTGCAGATTGTCCACCGTATCGCCACAGCTGTGACAACTGGCGTCAAGTCGGCCTACACGGTGAAGAACAATACCGCCCTCACAAAGAACGGCTCTGCCGAATTGTCGCCTTCGACGGCAGAATATGTCGGTGCGGGTAGCCGTAGCGGCAACCGCCCCAACATCCGCATCAACGCAACCATGTTTGGCTGCACCAGCGCAGTTACCCCCTACGACATTCAGATGGTCAACATTCCGTCGGTCGACATGGCAGTGCTGTGGCCCAACGGTGTGGATACGCTTGAGTACAACTCCTGCAACGACATCGCCATCTATGCCAATGTCCGCAACCAGGGCGCTACAGATGCCGCTGGCACCAAATTGTACTACTACTACGACGCATTACCCGTCGACAGCGTCACCGTGAGCACCACCATTGCAACGGGTGCCACTCAGAATGTGATGCTCTTCAGCCGCCATATGACTCCCGGACGTCACACCGTGAGGGTTATTGTCTCGGCTCCCGGCGACAACATCTCCTCCAACGACACCATCGTACGCTCCTTCATGGTTCGTTTCTGCAACGGTTCCTACACCATTGCTCCCACAGGTGGTGACTATCAATCCTTCGGCGAGGCTATTGACACACTGAACATTGTGGGTATCCAAGGTCCGGTGGTCTTCAACGTGGCTCCCGGCACCTATAACGAGCAGGTGGTCCTGAACAATATTCCCGGTTCATCGGCCGAACACACAATCGGCTTTATCGGCACCGGCGACAGTGTGTTGCTCACCGCTGCCACCACACAGGACCTCAACTATGTGATGCTCCTCGACAGCGCCTCCTATGTCACCCTCTCCAAATTCCGCATCGAGGCACGTCCCACCGCTTCCGGTAATGCAGGCAACTATGGCAATGCCCTTGTAATGCAGAAAGGTAGCCATATTACCATCGACAGCTTGACCGTCAGGGTCAAGGGCTCTCTCAACAATGTCAATGGCTCCTGCGTGGTACTGATGGGCGACATCTCAAACCTTGTCTTCACAAACAACGTCTGCGACAGCGGCTACTACTCGTTGCGTTCCATGGGAACATTGCTTAACTACAATGATATGACTATCACGGGCAATGTGTTCGGCAACTTCTGGTACCAGGGCATCAACCTTCGCGGAGTGAACAACCTTACGGTCAATTCCAACGAAGTGAAATCGGGTATCATTGCTTCCAACGTTACGGGCCGTGGCCTCACGGGCATCTATTTGGCTCAGACGAGTGGTGTATTCTCGTTGCAGAAGAACAAGATTTACCTCATCGATGGCAAGAACGGCGGTAAACGAGGCATCCAACTCGAGAACGTCAACTGTATTGCCAGCAATCCGGGCCTGGTGTCCAACAATATGATTAGCTGCTCGGGTACGGGTACCGCGGGCCTCACCCCGCAGAAGCCCTCCGGAATCTGGATTGACAGCTCTTCGTCGTATCTCAATGTCTATTTCAACACCATACGTGTTTATTGTGGCAACATTACCGGCGCCTACTCGGAAAACAGCTATTCCTTCTATGCCGGACCCACAATTTCGCATGTCCAGGTGATGAACAACATCTTCTCCAACTTCAGCAAGGGATACGCCTATTATGTCTCCGAGAACAACACCATCAGCATCTCCAATTACAATGCCTATTATACCGAGAGTACCCGTCCGTTGCAGTGGAAGTTGCTCTGCAACGACCTCGCTGCCCTCCAAAACAGCAACAGCGACGATGGTAACTCGGTCTTCTCAGAGCCCTATTTCGTCTCCGACTATGACCTGCACCTGGTGATGACCAACTATGCCGGTATTGCCCAGTACAATGCCGATGTGCCTGACGATATCGACAATGTAGTCCGTCAGCAGGTCCCCGGTCCCACCATTGGCGCCCACGAGATGAGCGTTGTTACCCACGACATCGCCGTTGTCCGCATCATTGAGCCTCTCATGCCTGCCAACCTCAACTTCAACCCGCCTAACAATATGCCGCCGCACATCGAGTCTGACACTGTGCGCGTCGTTGCCCAGTTCTACAACAATGGTCTTGCGCCCGAAAGCAATGTCACTTGGTATGCCTACCTTGAGGGTCACGAGGCTGCCACCCGCACCGTGACGAGAAACCTCGGCAACTTTGCTCCCGGTCAAACCAAGATTGATTCGGTGATGATGCCCACGACGTTGGGTATCAAGGACTCCAACATCATCCATGTGGTCGCTGTCCTGGCAGGCGACAATGAGCCTGCGAACAACGACCGTACCGGAGATATGTATTTGGCTCCCGCCTTCAACCTTGCCGCTTCCCGCATGTCGACCGACCACACTGGTTGCAACATGGAAAACACCATTGTCAGGATTCATGTCAAGAACGAGGGTTTCAAAGATGTCCCTGCAGGTACCACTTTCAAGATTGGCTTCCATCCCGAGATTACCAGCCCCGCTAACCTTACCATCTCTACCATGCCCGACACCGTTGAAGAGAACACCACCCTTGCCAATCCGCTGTTAATGGGTCAAACGGCCACCATCGACTTCTCGCAACCGGCCAACTTCTATCCCACCAACCAATCGGTCGACATCAAGTTCCGCCTTATGGGTTGGGTCAATTACCTCTACGACATTACCCAGACCAACGACTCTACTTCCAAGACTCAAGCCAGTCAGTCGCCTATCATTGATGCTTTCTTCTCGCCCACACCGCCCGTCGGCTACGACACCATCATGCCTTATGGCACCTGGGGCGCTGTCCGTGCATCGCAGGAGAATAGCATCCCCATCCGCTGGTATCGCGACACTACCTCCACATTCTTCTTCCCTGCCTCCAACCAAGTGACAGTCAATACAGCCAACTACAACCGTTCGACCCTCTGGAACAACACGCCCCAGTACTTCCACGACTCCACCTATTATGTCAACTGCGTCTCCTCCAAGAACTGTCCCAGCCACTTCACCCCGGTACATGTCTACATAGACAATCTCTACGAGAACGATATAGCCTTCGAGGAGGTTCTGGCACCTCTCGGTGGGCGTGTCTATATGGAGAACGACACCGTCCGCATCCGTATCGCCAACTACGGCACACGCTCGCAAACCAACATCCCCGTGGCCTATCGCCTCAAACGTGGCAACAATGTCCTTCAGGATGTCTACGAGATTTGTCACGCCACCATTCCTGCCGGACAGACCTATGTCTATACCTTCGACTCGCTGCTCACCATTCCCACTCCCACGCAGAGTCAGAGCTACTCCCTCCAGGTTTGGACCGACCTCACCACCGATGCTGTACGTCGTAACGATACCATCCGTTACCCCTGGACCTTCAGCTCCCTTCCCGAGAGCACCTACAATCCGTCAAAACCTGGCAGCCCCACATTCGACATCACGCGCGTATCCTTTAATGAATTCGACTTCGAATGCCCGCAGCTTGGTCGCGGTCTCACCGACCTGGCCACCTTCGCCGATCCCGACTATCCCGTGGTTCATGTCAACCGTGGCCTCACCGATTCGATCATCGTTCAGGTATCGCCCCTCGATGCCACCGCTCAGGCCGAGCGTCTCAAAGTTTGGGTCTTCATCGATTTCGACCGTAATGGCTTCTTCACCAACGACGAGGCTGTTGTCAATGGTGATGCGTTCTACGACAACGCCATCTACTCCAACCAAATCTCCATTGCCCCCAACGCCTCCTTCGGCTACATGCGCATGCGCATCGCCGTGGGCACCTATGCCGACTTCACCAATACCACTACGGCTCTCAACAATGGTGGCATCCCGGCCGACAAGAATGGACACAACATCGATGTGCTCCTCTTTGTCGATCCCGAGCCCCCGGCACTCGACCTCGCTGTCACCCAGATTGTATCACCCCGCAGCTACCTTATCCGCGACGAACAGCCTCGCGAAATCTCGTTCCGCATTGCCAATAAAGGCACCATGCCCATCAGCAATCCAGAATTCAACTATCGCTTTGTGGCCGACACCGTCGATCCCACGGCTCAAGGCACTGTAACCTACAATGGTACCCTCCAACCCGGCACCAGCGCCGTCCTTACCCTGCCTGCCCACATCTTCCCCTTGGGAGTATCCGACCTCAACATCTGGCATGATCTCGATGGAGACGAAAACCGCGATAACAACTCCATCGAGTTCCAGTACAACCGCTTCCGCATTATCCGACTGGTCCTCGACGACGATTTCGAAGGCGAGAACAAATGGTATGCGCCTAAGGGATATAACCGTTACACACACAACTACTGGGAGCGTGGTATCCCGGCCAAGCAGCGCCTCAACGCGGCCTACTCCGATTCCAACGCTTGGGTTACCGACCTCCACGAACCTATCGTCACCGGCAAGCGTGGTAATGTGAGCTACCTCTACAGCCCCATCATCAACATCGCTCAGATCAAGGCCGATACCATCTCCTTCCGCCTCCGCCGCAACCTTACCAACGGCAGTGCCCTCCGCCTCGAGTTCTACAACTTTGAGAACAAATGGGTCAATGTCGATGTCGACTCGCTCACCAACTGGTACAACAATACCGACGATGCCTGCTTCGACAACTCCACTACCGGCGCCGGCTACAACTACTACTGGATACCCTCCGTCCGCATCTCCGGCGAATACAACGAGCTCCTCCAGTTCCGTTTCGTCTACACTACGCCTATGGGCACCTCTACCACAGCCTCCTATGGTGAAGGCTGTGCCATCGACGACTTCCATGTCGGCCGCGCTCGTCGTAAGATCGATGCCGGTGTTATAGACATCACCTATCCCACCGCTCCCGCCTATGGTCAGACCATCTGCCCCGAAGTCGTTGTCTACAACTATGGTACCGACACCCTCCGTCACATCGACATGGGCTACATCCACTACGGTACCTACCTGCCCAAGGAATCGCATTTCGACTGCCTCATCCCGCCTGAGTGCTCCGATACCTTTGCTTTCACCTCCTCGTTCGTTGTCGCCAGCGACTTCCCCGATACGTTCAGCATCACTGCTTTCACCTCTATCCAGGAAGACATCTACAACAACAACGACTCCTGCACGCGGAGCTTCCCCCTCAGCCCGCTGGGTAACGACATCAGTGCCCACGGCTTCGTCTACCCGCTCGACAATGCTGTCGCCGGCGACTCCCTCCAGGTCACTCTCCGCATCCGCAACTTCGGCTCCGACCCCATCGCCACGGCCACTGCCAGCTACTTCGTCAACGGACAGGAACCCATCGTCGAGGAAATCGACTTTAATGCGCTCCTTGGACGCCCGCTCCGCTCCATGGAATACTTCAACTACACGTTCTCGCAACGCTTCCGAGCCTCCATGGGTGTCATGAAAATCACCGGCGTTATCAAGAGCCCCCAGAACGACTACATCTACAACGACACTGTCTCCAAGCGTGTCGAAGGTATCAACTCTGTGCTCGACTTGGCGGCAAGCGCTATCATCGTCGACACGTCCGACCACAATGTGGTGCGCATCTCCCTCGTCATCGAGAACCAGGGTGCCCGCGGCGCCAACGGCTTCGAGGTGGCCTACTATATCGATGGCGACACCAACACTGTTGTCCGCGAAATCTATGGTCGCAGCCACCCGCTGCCGGCCCTCCAGACAGGCTACCACACCTTCGACCAGACGCTGCCCAACCGCTCCGCCGGCTATTCCAATGTCACGGGATTCCTCCACATCGTTGGCGATAACGACAACTCCAACGACACCACCAGCGCCTTCGCCGTCCAGCATCTCGACATTGAGCTCCTCAAGCTCATCGTCGTCGAAAATGCCGCACCCAACTGCATGGTGATTGCTGTCTTGCGCAACAATGGCAACATCCCGCTGCTCACTGGTCAGTTCCAGCTCAAGTTCAACATCAATGGTGAGAACTTCACTGTCAACTTCCCCCACCGTATCGAGCCCGGACAGACCATCTATCACCCCTTGGTGGATCCGCAGAACCCCAACAGGTATCGTATCCAAAAGAGCCCGAACCGTACTTATGTCGGCAACGCAACGCTCGTTCACCCCAACGATATCGAAAACACCGACAACAATCAGACCAACCTCATCGAGATTCGTGGCTATTGGGAGGGTGTTCCCTTCGTCGAGACCAACACCTTGGTCCTCGACCAGAACTACCCCAACCCCTTCGACGACCGTACCACCATCCCCTTCTCGCTGCCCAACGAGGCCAATGTGCGCTTCTTCGTCATCGACGCCATGGGCCACATCGTCAACACCTTCACGCAGCACTATCCCGCCGGTGCCCAATCCATTGTCATCGACATGGCCAGCTATCCTTCCGGCATCTACTACTACGGTATCGAAGTCGACGGCAAGCGTCTCATGAAAAAGATGCTCCTCCGCTGATGCTGCAACGTTTCTTGGACTACATCGACCGGCAACACCTCTTTCCTCCTGGAAAGCAGGTGTTGCTGGCTGTTAGTGGTGGCCGCGACTCCGTCTGCCTGGCCCATCTCTGCCACCGGGCCAAGCTCCCCTTCGCCGTGGCCCACTGCAACTTCCATCTCCGCCCCGGCGACTGCGACCGCGACCAGCAGTTCGTCGCCCGTCTGGCCGACGGCTACGGCGTGCCCTTCCACACCGTCGATTTCGACACCCGCGCCTATGCCGCCGCCCACGGACAGAGCCTCGAGGAGGCTGCCCGCGAACTGCGCTATGAATACTTCGCTCAACTCTTAACCCTCAACTCCCAACTCTCACCCGTTGTCGCCACCGCCCACCATCGCGACGACTCCATCGAGACCTTCTTCCTCAACCTCTTCCGCGGCACCGGCATCTCCGGCCTCCACGGCATCCGCCCCGTCTCGGAATTAAGAATTAAGAATTTAGAATTAAGAATCATTCGGCCCTTATTGCCTTTCTCGCGGGCCGAAATCGACGCCTATGTCGTCGGGAACAATCTCGACTATGTCGAGGACTACACCAATGCCGAGCTCGACGCCCGGCGCAACCAAATCCGCCTGCGGCTGCTGCCGCTGCTCAGGGAGCTCTATCCTTCCTTTGACGCCACCATGGCCGCCAACATCGAGCGACTCCACGACACCGAACTGCTATATAAGGAATATATATCGCAACTTGGCTCCCGTCTTGTCAAGCCCTACCCCTCGCACCTCCCAGGCCTCCCCTTCGAAATCCTCTCCATCGACCTCCCGTCGCTAATCTCCTTGTCCTCTCCCGCCCATTCCTTGTTGTTTGAGCTTCTTCGCCCCTACGGCTTCAATGGCGCCACCGTCTCCGACATCCTTGCTGTCGTGGAACGCGGACAGATTCCCGGCTCCAACCCCTCCGGACAAATCTTCTACTCGTCGACCCATGTCGCCGAAATCCATCGTGGGGACCTCCTCGTTGCTCCTCAGACAGAACCTGTCCCCGGCCGCCACCCCCATCCAGGTGACCGCGTCGTCAAGCAACCGGGCAACCGGTCAAAAGGCCGCCTCCTCAGCGACTATCTCAAAGACTTGGGATTTCCGCGCATCGAGCGCAAACATTTGTTAATTGGTGATTTTTCTCACGGCGATGAGCCTGTCGGCCCTGTCGCTGGGCTCACGGTGGTAGACAAAGATGGTATACGTGTTGGGTGTCTCCCGGTGATCGCCCTCTAAACGCTCCGTCGCGCTCTCTCCACTCTTCGCCCCTGACTCGTAGCTTGTTGCCAATATCTGGTATGAATAGTATCCCTGTTTCAGCAGCAGCCGCTTCACATAGGCCTTGTACTCGGGAATATATTCCATGCGGCTTGCCGAGTCGAGCTTCCAGTCGGTCAGTTGCCCTACCACGTAGACGCTCCGGTCGAGCATCGGCTGCGCCATGGGCAGGCTGATGTTCACCCACACATAGTCGGCCTGCAGCGTCTTGTTCTGTCGGTCCCACACGTTGACCTTCATTCCTCCGTTGAGGGTTTTCTCGCTGAGGTAGTGTTTCTTGCTGCGGTCCTCTTCCGGACGCACCATGGCAAACACCTCGCCGCCGTATTCCTCGATGCGCACGATGTTGTACATCGGCGAGCGGAGGTTGCTGCAGTCGAAATAGCGGAATGTGTTGCCGCCGGTGAAGATGTTCTGCTGGCGGAAACGGTAGGCAAGCCCGCGGCCCTCGTAGCCGCTGAACTCCAGCCATCGGGCGTTGTCCTCACGCCCGTTCTGCTGCACCAGCACCCGCTCGTATTCCGGCCGCAGCTGCGGAACGGAAAGATTCTTCATTCTTAATTCCTCATTCTTAATGGTTACGTCCACCTCCTGCCGTTTCATAATCTCCATTCCATCGTAGGGCCTCGTCACCTCGGCATCCACGCTCGCACCGCCCTCGTCGACCCAGAAGCGCCGCGAGAGCAGCGTGTCGCCCTCGCTGTTTACCACATAGACCGCATAATTGCCTGAGTGGATGAATCCTGAGTAATTTGCCGGAATCATCTGGTGGTAGTGGATAAAGGAACGCAGGGTGGTGAACGAGAACTCGATGTTCTCAATCTCGCCATTTTCGAAACCGTACATGAACTCGTGAGGCTCCAAGTCGTCGCGGTGCCAGTCAGCGTCGCAGTGAACTATCGTATAGTGCAGATTTTCAGCCTCGTCGGCCAGCACGTCGAACTGCAGCAGCATCCGCTCCTTGGCCATTCCGTCGGCGCCCATCGTCAGCACCGGAGCCTCCAGCTCCACGCCGCTGCGCGTCAGCGTCACCGTCTTCACGTCGGCCCGCCACGCCGAGTCCGTCACCCTCGCCTGACCGTTGGAGACGAGCCACATACAGCTGATTACCAATATGGTAATTGTTTTTTTCATACTGCAAAAATACAAAAAAAAAATAATATGGCAAAACCCCGAAAAAGAGTCATTTTCCCATATTTGTAAAACGCTGACAATTAGTGTTTAGTAAGGACCAACTCTTTCCCAACTCCTTACCATCTCCCTACCAACTCCTACCCATCTCCTACCATGGTGGGAGATGATAGGGGGAAGGCAGGGAGGTGGTAGGCCTGTGCCACCCTTATGCCTCCAGTCCGGTAGTTGGCAAATATTATTTGGTGGGTTCAGAATAATTTTGTAATTTTGCATGCAGCAATGCGAAGGGCTTGTTTTTTTGTGTTGATAATAAATATAGTATAAAAGTATACAATTTTGTGGTCCACAAAGTTGTGAACTTTTCAAAAAAAGTCGTATCTTTGCAGTTTAATTATTTAGCAGACATTGATGGAGAAAGTATATATAGAGACATATGGATGCCAGATGAATTTCGCTGACAGCGAGGTGATTGCAGCTATCTTGACGAAGGCGGGATACGGCATCGGAGAGAGTGTCGAGGATGCGGATTTCATCCTCATCAACACCTGCGCCATTCGCGACAACGCCGAGCAGAGGGTGCGTCACCGTGTGCGCGAGCTGAAGGCCATGCAGAACAGGCGGCACAACCTCAGGGTGGGGGTGCTGGGCTGTATGGCCGAGCGTCTGCAAAGCCGTCTGATGGCCGAGGAGGAGAATGTGAGTTTTGTGTGCGGTCCCGACGCCTACCGCCGTTTGCCGGGGATGCTGGCACAGGTGCGCAAGAATGAAGAATTGAGAGTCAAGAATGAAAAATTGGCCGAGGTGGAGCTGAGCACCACCGAGACCTATGCCGACATCGAGCCGGTGCGTCTGGCGGGTAACGGCATCTCGGCCTACATCAGCATCATGCGTGGATGTCAGAACTACTGCGCCTACTGTGTGGTGCCCTATACCCGCGGCCGCGAGCGTTCGCGCGACCCCGAGACCATAGTCGGCGAGGCGCGTAGCCTTTTTGAGCAGGGTTATCGTGAGGTGACACTACTGGGCCAGAATGTGAACAGCTATGGCCTCACCCCCAGCCCCTCGCCGCTTGGAGATGGGAGCGCTATGCGTGTCGATTTCCCGGATTTGTTGGAGTTGGTGGCGCAGATAGACCCGCAGATGCGGGTGCGGTTTGCTACGTCGCACCCCAAAGACCTCAGCGACAAGTTGCTGGAGGTGATGGCCAAGTATCCCAATATCTGCCGCTGCATCCACCTGCCGGTGCAGAGTGGCAGCAACAGGATGCTGAAGCTGATGAACAGGAAGTATACCGTGGAGTGGTATTTAGACCGTGTGGAAGCCATACGGCGTGCCATGCCCGACTGCTCGATCACTACCGACGTGATTGCCGGTTTCTCGACCGAGACCCTCGAGGATCACGAGGCCACGCTCGACCTGTTCCGCAAGGTGCACTACGACTATGCCTACATGTTCAAGTATTCGCTGCGCGAAGGTACCTATGCGTGGAAGCATTTAGCCGACGACATCCCTGAAGAAGAAAAGACTCGCAGGCTGAACGAAATCATTGCCCTGCAGGGCGAGATTGCGCTGGAGAACAACAGGAAAGAGGTGGGAAAGGAGTATGAGGTTTTGGTGGAAGGCGAAAGCCACCGCTCGAAGGAACAACTTTTTGGCCGCAACAGTCAAAACAAGGTGCTGGTGTTCGACAAAGGCGATGCCCGCCCCGGAACCTATCGGCGAGTGCGTGTCGACAGTTGCACGGCGGCGACCCTCATAGGAACGTTGGTGCAATAATTTTGTCGTTATATCGTTATTGATGATATATTGTTATTGATTTATGGCAAAGGAAAACATATTGAAGAAATATCCATGGATTCTCCATGTGCTGCTGATGATTGGCATCTCGGTAGTGATACTGGTAGTGGTGTTTATTTTTATCCGTATCTATGCGCGGCAAGGCAAAGAGTATGAGATGCCGGACTATGTGGGGAAGAATATTGCCGAGGCGATGGCTACCAACGAGATTGATCTCGACTTTGTGGTTCAGGATTCTATCTTCCGCCAAGGGGCGGAAGGGGGCGTCATCCTGACACAGGACCCGAAAGGGGGTACCATGGTGAAAAGCGGCCGCAAGGTGTACGTAAGCATTACGGCCTACAATGCCGACGATGCTGTCTTGCCCGAATTGGTTGGACTGTCGGTGAGACAGGCGGTGTCGGAATTGTATGGAGTGGGGCTTTCAGTAGGAAAACTGATGTTTGTTGAAGACCCATACAAGAACAGCGTGGTGGATCAGAGCTGCAAGGGAAAGACCCTTTATGCAGGGCAGCAGATTCCGCGCGGTTCGGTGGTTGATTTGGTGGTGGGAAGTGGAGACGGCACGGGAGAAAATATTGTGCCGTTCGTTATCGGCAAGACAGCCGATAAGGCTCGTCGCGACATCCTGTCGGTGTCGCTCAATATTGGGGAAGAGCATTTCCGCGGAGTGAAGAACAAGGCCACTGCGGTGGTATACCGTCAGGAACCGGACTATACCGGGGTGAACAAATATCCATATGGGACCAGTGTGGAATTGTGGTATATCGATGCCGACAATACCGATGTCAACAAAATGGTGACGGAATTCAAGGTGGATTCGAGTAAGATTATCGACCCCAACGTGGAGGAGGACGGCCGTCCCAGCCCCGACGAAATAGATGATAACTGGCAATGGTAAAGAGACTTCTTCTCATCGGATGTATGTTGTGCTGCACAACCTTGCTGGCGCAGGAGTTGTTGGTGCCGTTGCAGACAGGCCCTATAGGCAAATCCACAACAAAGAATGCGCCGCATCCGCTTTCATTGCCTTTCTTTGATGATTTTGCGAAGGAGCAGTCGTTGCCGGCGATGGAGCGTTGGCGCGAGGGTGGCGGTGTTACGCTAACTCCCGGAAGAGGATTGCTGCCCCCTACGGTGGGGGTGGCGACACTCGATGCCATAGGCTCCGACGGCAGGTTGTATGACGGAGCAGCGCTTGGCCGTTTTGCGGCCGACACATTGTGTTCGCTGCCTATCAATCTCGACAGTTTGGAAGTCGCCGATTCGGTGGTGATGAGTTTTTACTATCTACCCGGAGGGGGAAAAGGAGACTTGTGGCGACGCATTGGGGATGCCCCGGAGCCAGAGGATTCGCTGATGCTTGATTTTTACCGTTCGGAAGACAGCCTATGGGTGACTGTATGGGCTTGTGGTGGCTCGGATGTCGATTCGCTTGTGGCACTCACGGGACGAGACTGGCAGTATGTGACAGTTGCCATTACCGATACGGCGTTCTTGAATGAGAATTTTGCTTTCCGGTTTAGAAACTATTGCAGTGTTACGGCGACGTCGAAGCCCGGATTGGGAGGCAACTGCGACTATTGGCATTTGGATTATGTTCTTGTCGACCGCAATCGCACGACACAAGGCGCCCCCGAATTCCACGATGTGGCTTTTGTTACGCCAGCACCATCGATGCTGGCAGAGTATCAGGTGATGCCGGCACGCCAATACCGTTCTACCGACATGGTTGACAGTCTGTCGATGACGATTACAAACCTTTTCTCCTCCTCCTTGGCCACCCAGTATCAGTATGCAATTTTGAATGCTGCCGGCGACACTGTATTCCACTATGATGGCGGATATGAGAATGCCCCGTCGTTTTTGCCAGACGGCAGTTACCAGAAAGCCACAGCCCATGCCTCTCCGGCCGTGGGGTACGCTTTCCCCGAGAGTGATACTCCTGCGGTTTACACTGTGGTCCATTCTGTCCGCGAAGGTGTGGGCGGCGATGATTTCCCATGGAATGACACCGTTCGCTTCAATCAGGTTTTTGACAATTTCTATGCTTACGATGACGGCACGGCAGAAAATGGATATGGCCTTACATCAACGGCCAGTCGGATTTTTTTGGCCTATCGGTTTGACCTTAACGTGAAAGATACCCTATCGGCTGTTGATATTTACTTCAATCGCACGCTGAATGGGGAGAATGAGCAAATCCCGTTCAATATCACCGTCTGGGGCAATAATAACGGTACGCCAGGCAGCGTGCTTTATCGTGATGCCTCGAGTCGCCATCCCGAGTTCAGCGGGTTGGATGCATATTGCCGCTATCCACTTGAAAGGCCCGTAGTGGTTGATGGTACTGTTTTTGTGGGTCTTGAACAAGGAAATAATTACTATATCAATCTTGGTTTCGACCGAGATCACGATGTCTGCAATCGAATTTTCTACCTCACTGGTACAGCATGGCAGCAAAGCATTCTTAGTGGTGCACTGATGATGCGTCCTTGTTTCGGTGCAGCTGCCTTGGAGAGCATTGCCGAGGCACAGGATGTTGTTTGGAGTGTCTACCCCAATCCTGCGAACGGGTGGGTGCGAATAGAGGGATTGTCTGAGGGAAGTATGGTGGAACTGTATGATATCATGGGGCGTCGGCTAATGTCATCATACAGTAACCAAATAGAAACTGCAGAACTGCCCGACGGTGTGTATATAGTCCGCTGTGGGGCTATGGTCAAAAAACTTATTGTGAAACATTGATACCGGCAAGAATCGGATTTGAATTATATGACCGAAGAACTGGAGCTTGAAGAACAGCAGCAGGAGTTGTATGAGCATCATCATATTATTGTCGACCGTGGACAAGAAATGCTTCGCATCGACAAGTATCTCCAGATGCATCTGCAAGGTGTTTCGCGCACCAAAATCCAGGCAGCCACGAAGGCTGAATGCGTGAGGGTGAATGGCAAGGCAGCAAAGGCTAACTATCGCGTTAAGCCATTGGATGAGATCAGTATTTTGCTTCCCGAACCACCGCATGAATTCGAACTGCTTCCCGAACCGCTTGATATCAATATTGTTTATGAAGACAACGATGTACTTGTGATTGAGAAACAGCCGGGATTGGTTGTCCACCCGGGTGTGGGCAACTGGAACGGCACGCTGGTGAATGGATTGCTTTATTATTTCCAAGGTACGGAAGCAAAGCCATTATTGGTGCATCGAATTGACAAGGATACGTCGGGCTTGTTGTTGGTGGCGAAGAATGAGGACGCACAGGCTTTTCTTGCCAAACAGTTTTTTGAGCACTCTATCGAGAGAAAGTATAATGCATTGGTGTGGGGAGATTTTGCAGAAGACTATGGTACGATTGAAGGCAATCTGGGCCGTTCTCCGCAGGATCGTAAGGTGATGTGTGTGTATCCGCATGAAGAGGGTGTCCCTGAAGAAGAGCAGAAAGGCAAGCATGCTGTGACGCATTGGAAAGTGTTGGAACGCTTTGGCTATGTGACATTGGTGGAATGTGTGTTGGAAACGGGTCGCACACATCAAATCAGGGCACACATGCGACATATAGGACATCCGCTTTTCAGCGATGCGGCATACGGGGGAGATGCTATCGTCAAGGGTACCACGTTTACAAAATACAGACAGTTTGTGGACAATTGTTTCGCTGTATGCCCACGTCAAGCTTTACATGCTCGTGTGCTTGGCTTTGAGCATCCCACAACAAGGAAACACATGCATTTTGAAAGCCCATTGCCGGAAGACATGCAGCAGTGCATTGATCGATGGAGGAACTATACTGTTAACTCTTAGTTCCTTAGTATTCCCACATTGCATCTTCGATTTCGAAGACTTTTTGTTCGATGGAGAACGACTCTAAGATGGCATCTTGTCCGATGCGATACTCGTCAATTCTACGGTTGTATGCATTCGATTCACGCGTGATATAAGCGTCATAATGCTGGTTGAGGAAGACCCAATCCCATGTGGGCTGCTGGACAACGTTGTTGGGGTCGATATAGGCCGTGTAACGGACTAACAGGGATCTCACTTGTGGGTTCTGCATTGGAACCCAGAAAAGAGGGATATTGCCCAAAGGAATGACTTCTCCATTGGGTAGTTCGCGATAGGATTCTTTGACGGGAGCAAGAGCCATTCGCCGCGAATCCTGTCGGGTGTCTTGTCTCCCAATGAACCATATCTCACGTAGGTTGTAGTTGAGAATCTCTGAACCATCAAAATACTTGGGGCGAATGACTGTCTGATAGATTTCATTGTCGTCCTCGTCGTAGCCTATTTCCAGCAGGAGCGTGTCGGCTCGTGTGTAACGTTTAACAAACAGTTCGTTGTCGATAGGCACAAGAAGATCGTCGTCTTCATAGATGGGTATTTCTCCCGCAGCCATAGCGTCCCAAAGTATATAGGCGAGGCTTTTCTTCCCGAAGTTGATATATTCGTCGTCCGGGAAGAAAAAGAATTGGTTGAACAGTTCGCCGACATTAATTGTTTTCCAAATCTCCGTGCTCCAAACAACATCAGATTCTCGAATGAAGGGTAGTGGAATGGGCCGAGGATGCCCCTGAATCTGACTGGTGTGGAATTCGTCAGGTTTCTTTTCGACAGTTTGTGCTGTCGAAAAGGAGGCAAGTGTTATCGCCAAAGAGAGTATGAGCAATGTTTTCTTCATTGAAAAAAAGAGTTAAGAGCCCATAACTCTTAACTCTTAATCCCTGATTTGAAACTATTAACCGATTAGTATTCCCACATGTCAGATTCGAGGTCGAAGATTTTGTCTTCAATCTTCTGGGACTCGATGATGGCATCTTCGCCAGTAAGGTAGTCGGAGATGCTTCTGTTGTAGACGTTAGACTCGCGGATGATGTAGCTGTCGAAGTAGCGCTGGACGAAAATATCGTCATACGAGCGTTCAACGACATCGTTGTTTTCGTCATAGGCATTGGCATTGACGAAGACCTGACGCACACGCATGTCGTCCATCGGAATCCAGAAAGACCATTCGAGAGCCTGACCACCGGTTAGGGTCTCTTTGAGATATTGGAATGCCAAGCCGACGATTCTCACTTTTTGACGGGAATCCTGCTTGTCGATATACCATTTCTCTTTCAGTCGAATCTTCATGACGGAAGTACTGTCAAAGCTACGGGTGATGAGAGAGTCTTTCATCACATAGTCGTCTATCTCTTCATCATAGATGGGTTGGCCATTCTCATCAAGGGCCTCCACTCGTTTGGTGTAGGGGTCTCCGACAAGCATTTTCATGGCTTCCGCCATATCGAGTTCTCTCAGCATGTCGTCGTCTTCATAGACGGGGATTTCTCCGTTTCTGACACCACGCATGATGAGGTTCACCAGGCTGATACGGCCCTGTGTGCTTGTCTCATTGTTGGCGGGGAAGAAGAAGAACTGGTTGAATTTCTCGTTGAAGTCTACTTCTCTCCAAATGACACTCTCCCAGATGACATCGTTTTCTCTGACAGCAGGGTAGGGCATGGCCTTTTTGCCCACAACAATTCCTTTTTGATAGAAATCGTTGGGGTTGCGCTGCTCGTCAGCATCGATGATACTCTGTGCGTTGATTGTGGTGCAATAACCTAATATTGCAAGCACATAAATCAGGACTTTCTTCATATCTCAGTTTTATTTTAATGTTGCGGTATAAGTTACGGTCTGAGCCTTTCCATCGGGCATCATGACCTCGGCCAGAATGACCAGCTTGTCGCCCTTGGTGGCTTTTCTGATCATGGAGGCAATGGTTTCGTTGAAGCGGCCGCTGTTGACGGTCTCTTCTTTAGCCCCGATGGCAACGGTCATTTTGACCATGCGAATCAGTCGGTTATCAATCTTCAGGTTGAAGTTTTTATCTTTGGTGGCTGTGACAACGGTGTTGGCAGAAAGCTCTTTTTTGGCAATTCGTCCGCCACTTTCGATGCCGCCCACCTTGATGACTGGTGCGGGGATGTCTTTTACGAAGACCTTCTGGCTACCCACGCGGGTGGTCTTCCCATCGATGGTGGCGTCGACATTGATGTTTAAAGTCTTTGACCCGGGGGCAGGTTTGATGATATACGAGCCTTCGCCTTCGCTCTTGGTAATGGAGGCCTGACCACCGTCGATGGTGGCTTTCAGGTTGCGGGTATCGACACCGGCAGCAGATATGGTGATGGGGTTATCCAAACCGGCATACACGACCTGCATACCATCGAGACGCACCACACCTGCTGGTTTGGCAACGAAGTATACATCGTTAATGGGATATTCCTCTGTACCACCGTCAGGAGAGGTGACGTAGGCTGTACCTGTGATGCGTTGAGGTCCTAAACTGTTACATGTGGTACGATATACCACCGTGCCGCTGTCGCCACTAACGAGGTTTTGTCCGTTGATTGTGGCGCGGAACGATTGTTTGGAATCGTAGGCAGCAACGTTGATTTTAGTCTCATAGGTGCCACCCTGCAGAATATAGGTGGAACGGGGTCGTGAAATCATGGCAATGTCGCTGAACGACTTGTCGCCTTTGCTAACCTTCTTGTAAAGAACATTGACGGCGTCATATTCGGCGTTCATTGTTTCGGCTTTCAGACGAGTCAGGGTAACCAGTGCAGCGCCAGTGATTACCTCGTTGAAGTTGAGCACCTCCCAAGGCACAAGTTCACCTTCTTTGTTGTATCCATCCGACAGATTCAATGCCATCTTAACATGGGTGGAGTCATCACCTAAGGCAGTGTTTACTTTTTTGATGAATTCGTTGAGTTTGTTCTTGATTTTGATGGCTCCCAGTTCGGGGTCTGGGTTTTTGACGTCGCCACCGATAAAGAACTGTGCAGGAGCGTGGTTGTCTTCCAACTGTTTGTCGGTGAACCATGCAAATCCAATGCTGTCGAGAGCGATACGGACATTCTCTTGAATGGCTTTCCCGTTCTCATCGCGAAGAATAAGTTCCCATTCCTTTTTCGTACCGGGGTCGGTATAGCTGATAGAACTTGCCACCTTCTGACCAATGAACTCGCGTTCCATGCTGTCGATATAGGTGGTGATTTCTTTGGATAAACTCTTGATTTCCTGAGCGCGCTCATACATCTCACGCACTTTCTCAGGGCTATTCTGGTAGGCAAGATCGAAATTCTGATAGGTGTCCTCGAGTTTGGCCGCGATGTTCTTGTTTGAATCATGCATGGCCGTACCCACACTCTTGAAACCCTGAATAACCTCTGCCGAGACATTCAGAGCCAACATGGCGGTGTACACGAGGTACATCATTGTAATCATTTTTTGTCGCGGTGTTTCCGGACAGTTTGTTGCACCCATAGTCTAATAATTAAAAAGTTTTGATTCTTAATTCTTAACTCTTAATTTTTAACTCCCGTTAGAGTCTGGTTTGCATGGCAGCCAGCATGTTGCCGTAGACGTTGTTCAACTCGGCAACCTTACGGGTAAGGGCGTCAACTTGTTCTTTGTATTTCATGATGCCATCGGCAGAATTGGTGAAGTTGGCCAGCATGGTGCCCATCTTCTCTTCGAACTCTTTGTTGATATTCATCTGCGTGGAGGCATTATTAATCTGCATTTCGTACATGGCATTGATGCTGCTGAGGCTGGCAGACATCTTCTTCATCTCCTCAACATAGGACACCTCGCCGTTGAGCGATTGGGCAGTCTCTTGGTAGATTGTGGAGAGGGTCGAGATGGCCTCAGGAGCGCCCTGCATGCTCTCCAATAAACGACCGGCCTGGCTGGCGACGCCGTCCAAATTCGACACAAATTTGTCGGTGGCGGCGGTGACATTGGCCATATTGTTCATGGAGTTGGCGCTCTCGGCCAGATTCTGCATTCCTTGGCCAAGGCGGTCAATCAGTTCAGGGCTGATATGTGCATCTTCAAGCATCTTGTCCAGTTTGGCCGTGAGCGGATCGGCGCTGACAGGCAGCTTCTCGATGGGATTACCATCCTCATCCAGCTCGACATCTCCGTTGAGAGCGGCCTCGTCAATCATTCCGGCAAGTTCCGGATAGACAAGACTCCAGTCCCACTCTTTGTGAGGTGGCTCGAATGCCGAAAGGAAGAAGATGACACCTTCGACACCCATACCGAGAATAAGCATGATATTTGCGCCGGGCCAGTGCATGATTTTGAACAGTGCACCCACGATAACGACGGAGGCTCCCCAGCCATAGAGGTAGGCCATGAAGGTCTTGTAGCCTTTACTGCGAACGAGATTGTTGATGAAACTCATAATTCTAAAGTTTTTGTGTTGCTTATTGTGTTATTTTTTTTCCTTGTTTTGTTAATGCGTTTATCTTGCCACGTTGGAAGCGGTGCGCAGGTTGTCGCCCTTCACGCGGCCCAGGTAGGGCTGCACGCAGCGGAAACCAATGTAGCACTTGGCGGTATCCATGAATTCGAAGTCGCGTGTCTGCACCTGGATGAAATATTTCTGGTCCTTCCAGCTACCGCCACGAATCACTTTGCGTTTCATGGCCAGCTTGTCATCGTCCTTGGCATTGTAGTTGTAGTAGGGGGTGACGGCGTTGGCAACAATATAGGTTGACTCGTTGAAAGCATCGAGGCACCACTCGCTGACATTGCCAGCCATATCATACAGGCCGTAGTCGTTGGGTGCATAGTGGCCGACCATCAGGGTTTTCACACCACCGTCGTCGTCATAGGCACCCTTGAGGGGCTCATAGTTGGCGAGGAAGCAACCATTTGGATTGCGCACATAAGGACCACCCCAAGGATAACTCTGGGCTTGGATGCCACCGCGGGCGGCAAACTCCCATTCGCTCTCTGTGGGGAGACGGAAGTCGTTGAGCTTCGAATAGTTGATGCTTTCAAGGTAGTTGTTCAACATGTTGGAACGCCACACGCAGAAAGCACGGGCCTGACGCCAGCTGACACCCACCACGGGATAGTTGTCATATGCGGGCGAGGAGAAGTAGCTGCGGGTATAGTCCTCGTTCATGCTGTAGGCATAATCGTGAACCCAGCACAGAGTGTCAGGATAGATGTTGATATACTCGCGCTGAATTTGGGAGTTGCGGTTGTTCAAACCTTTGGGGCGGACGGCAAACGAAGTGCCGCGATGCTCACTCTTGGCTTCCACATTGTTCTCCTTCTCAGAAATCTGGGTATAATCGATGAAGTAATACTCATAGTTCAGTTTCGACACGTCTACCACACGACGATGGTAGATGTCCACCAGGTAGAATCCGCCATCAATGAGATACTGTCGGATTTCGGGGTCTGAATAGTCGATTTTCGTCTTGTAATTCAACGTGGGAGGATCCAGCGGCTCGCCATACTGGTCTTCTTCAATCAGGAACCCTTCGGCACCGGCTTCGCCAAGGATGCGGCGGGCGATAGAGTCGCGGACGGATGCCACGAACTGACGGTATTCGTTGTTGGTAATCTCAGTCTCATCCATGAAGAAAGAGCCAATCTGCATTTTGCGGGGCTGGGGTGTTCTTCCGTATGTGACGTTCTGGACGCCGGCGCCCATGGTGTAGTTGCCTTGGTTGATGAACACCATGCCTTTGAGGTCGATATCCTCAAAATAGGGGCGGTCGTTGACGCCCACAAGTTCTCCACCGTTGGAGGATTTGCAGCTCCACAAAAGGGCTGTCGATGCGGCGATGATGAAAAACAATCTCTTCATATTGTCAATGTTTTATTATTTGCTTAAACGATTTTTCTTCAAAAAAGTTTCATTTTATATAAATATACATATTATATATTATCTTGTCAGACGGGTGTTGCCTGAGACTGTCGGACGGGGTTTCGGGATATCGATACGGAAACTACCGTTGACAAACACCTCGACGGTACCGAAACTGCGGCCCGATTTCATGGTGCCGAGCTTCGATGTGGTTAGGTCGTAGGCCACACCGACACGGAGCCACTTCCAGTTGACACCGGCCATGAAGGTGAAGGCGTCGAAGATACGGTAACCCACACCGCCCCAGAAAGCGTTCTCGTAGTCCAGAATCATGGCCGCCTCAGCTTGGAATACCGAAAGACTGGCCGACTTGATGAGGATGGAGGGCTTGAACTTGAACGAGGGGTTGTATGTGAATGTGTATTCGTAACCGCCCATTAGGTAGAGGGTTCGGGCGTTCTTGTAGTTCAACTTGTCGCTATGCGATCCCAATAGGTTTTTTACCGAGAGGCTGGCATACCATTCGCCGGGTACCTGATAATAGAGACCGGTGGAGACGTCAATCATAAAATCCGAAAGGTCTTTGCCCGCAACCGTGGGGTCGCCACCGTTGCCTGTGGGGTTGGTTGGGTCGCCCGTCAAGTCGTCGCAGCCCAAGAGGTTCTCCGTGTTGAATCCGAAACTGTAAAGGTTGGCTTCAACGGCGGCAGCAAGGTTGCCGGGACCCCAATAGAGGCGGAAAGCATAGTCAACGTTGATGGTGGTGTTGTTGTGGTAACCAATGTTTTGCGAGTTGAAAAGCAGTCCCACTCCGCCGTGGAGCCATGAGATGGGCATGTCGAACGAGAAGAGGTAGTTGACGGGTGTGGTACCGGGTTTGGCGTTGGGAGTGGGGGCTTGGAGGTCGAGGCCGAGCCACTGATTGTTGTAGAGTAAGGTGAAAGAAATGGCTCCCGAGCTACCGGCATAGGCAGGGTTGTAGCTGAGACGGTTGAACATGAAGTGGGTGTACTGACCCTCGTTTTGCGCCGTACAAACGGAGGAAAATAGCGTCATAATTGTTAAAAATGACACTATTTTGTGCGCCCAATGTTCTCTTCTCTGTCTGGTTAGTGTTGCCACAACGGCTTGTGTTTTATCGTTTTATCTATCTTTAGTTCCTGTTTCCGACACCTTTCGGTTGGTTGGAATTCATTGTGCAAAGATAATAATAATTATTTAATTATAGAAAAAAAATCAAAAAAAAATTCTTTTTTCTCAATCCGCAGGGGTTATTTGGCAGTTGCTGAAGGAGTGTTTCAAAGCTCTGCAAAGTTCGTTCGCTTTCTTTTTTGAAAGTCTGACGTCGAGGAGAATGTTGATGTTTTTTTCTGACGTCGAGTCGATGATTGCTTTGTCATGGTAGATATCGGGAAGTTTTTGTATCATTTCGAATGCCTCACCGTGCGTTTGGGCGGTGCCGAGGAAAAGGTTGTAGTTTTGGTCTTGATTCTTCTTTGCCGGGCCGTCTTTGGTGTGTTTTGTCTCTTTGCTCACATTCTGTGTTTCGGGAGGTGCGCTTTTGGTCTCTTTTGCTGTGCTGCTCTTTGCGGCGCTCGAACCGGTCAGAGCCAGTTTGCCCGTGGCGAAGCGCGATGGGACGGAGTCGAACTTCGCGTCTTGCTCTTCGCAAATCTTTTCATACCCCTCGGGCAATATGCGCACAGTAACAGGCTGGCACCCACGTATGCCTATGGCGTGAGCGGCGCGGCGGGTCATGTCGAGTACTCCTCGACGCGGACACCGGTCATTGATTTTCACAATTACCTGCAAACCAGTGTTTCTGTTGGTGACCAGCACATAGGTTCCCTTCTTGATTTTCCAGTGGGCGGCGGTGAAGAGGTTTTGGTCAAAAATCTCGCCGCTGGCGGTCTTGCGGCCCTCGAATTTGTTGTGATAGAACGTCCCTTTCATTGGATATTCTGTCACTGTGTCGTTGACGTCGTAGCTTTGGGCCCGACTGCCGAGAGGAAGGGCCATTGCAAAAGCCAATATTGCTATAATCTTGTGTGTTACCATACTACTGCGTCTGGGTGAAACCAATTGCCTTGCAGGCGGAGCACCTGCTCGACGACGTCGCGCACGCATCCGCGTCCACCGGGGAAGAGAGATATATAGTCGGCTATCTCTTTGATTTCCACTGCTGCATCGGCTGGACATGTCGCTACGCCTGCGCGCTGTAACAGCGGATAGTCGGGCAGGTCGTCGCCCATGCAGAGCACCTCTTCTTCCTTCAATCCGTTGTCGGCAAGAAACTTCTCGTAGGTCTTTATCTTGTCGCCACAGCCTGTGTATATCTGTTCTACGCCGAGCATCCTCATCCTGTTGTCAATACTCTTCGATGTGGCGCCCGAGATGACGGCCACTATGTAGCCTTTCTTCACGGCATATTGGATGGCAAAGCCGTCCTTGATGTTGCCGCAGCGCACAGTCTCTCCGTCGCCATAGACCCACACGTCGCCATTGGTCATCACGCCGTCGAAGTCGAAGACAAAAGCCTTTATCGGCGCCAGTTTCTCTTTATAGTTTATCATGCCATAAAACTTTAGTCTTTAGCCGTTTGTCCCAATCCTGCATATTCCACCATCTGTTCGTATGCTTCGCGCCATCCTGCCCAGCCGTCCATTTCATTAAGGTTCTGGTTGTGGACGATGCAGCAGTAGGTACCGTCGACCTCACGCACACGGTCGATAATCCGTTTGTATTCTTTCAATCCTTCCTCCGGCGTGAGTCTCAGATATTTCTTCAGGGTGGTGTCCATCACACAGAAGGGATGGATAATCAGTTCGTTCTCATGGTCGCGCTCGAGGTCGTAGAAGGGGAAGGAAACACTGATGCCGGCGCGGAAGCCCACGACGTCGGCGTAGCCCATGGTGTAGTCGTTTTGGATGCCGGCATGCTGGAGGATGCGGTAGGAGCGTGGCAACTTGAGCCGCAGGAAGTGGTATCGCGACCTCACCGTGGGACGGTGCAGGATGCTCTCCAGTCGCTTGATTTCCTGGTCGGCTGTTCGTGGCTGCTCCAGCGTGTTATAGCCGGGATGGATGCCCATATTGGCATAGTCGTCCAAATGCTGCAGCAGTCGTCGGAAATGGGGATTAAGATAGGATGCCGGTTTGTCGTATTGGTCATAGTCGGCCAGCAGCACGAAGAAAATCAACGCCGACCCCGGCGCCTTCGTTCGTGTATGCAGTATGTAGTTGAAAGTCTCGTAGGGGTCTTGCTCCTTGTTGATCAGCACCTTGAGGCGGCGCCACACCTCGTCGGGCTGGTGGCGGGAGAAGAGGTCGCGTCCCGCACCTACAACGGTGCGGAAAGTACCCTTGTGTTTGTAGCACCACGCCGCGTCGATGTCCACTGTCTGCACAAAACGGAAACTTTGGCACGGTATGTTGCAGTCGGGATATCTCTCGACTATCTTGTTGCGTATCAAGCGTGCCCACTGGTCCACCACGGGCTGGTCGAGAAACCCTTCTTTCATGGCCAGGCTGTCTTCGGGACAGAAGCGGCCGTGCTCGTCTTCACGGTGCGGCAGGTATTCTTCATAGCGTGTCACCATGAAAAACGTGGCTGCCAACGGGTCGAAGTCAAAGTCCAGGTCGCGCCCATAGACGGGATAGAGTCGCCACTGCCCGTCGCGACATTCCGCGTGGGGCTCCTGCTCTTCGATGGTGGTCTCGAACAGTAGAGGGTGGCACTTGATGAAGGGGCTGTCTCCTATACGCTTGTGGCCGTAACTGAGCTTGGCGTCATCCCATTGGAGGAAGTATTCCTCGTCAGTGGTGATGCTATAGTCGGCGTGGAGCACATGGGTGAATATCACTTTTAGTGTGTAGCCCAGCCGGTTGGTCAGTTTCGGTACATGAATCAGCAGCATTCAGGGTGCAAATATACGACTTTTTTTTGAATTCGTTACTTCAAGCCTCATTTTTCTTCCCAATATTAGGGATAAGTTGTTGTCTCCCAGGTGTCCGAACGGGGCACCAAAGGCAACGGGGAAATGATGGCCCGCCACCGCTTCCATCACAATTTGCTCTGCCGTGTGGCCAAACGGGACGGTGTTGTCGTGCATCTCCGTCATGCCGCCCACCACTAAGCCCGCCAGTCCTTCGAACATGCCGGCACGCTTCAATGCCTGCATCATGCGGTCGATATGATAGAGATATTCGTCAAGGTCTTCGATGAGTAGTATCTTGCCACGTGTATCTATCTGTGAACGGGAACCACAGAGACTGTATAAAATCGAAAGGTTGCCGCCTGCCGTCACTCCTTCGGCCACGCCCTCGCGGTTTGGCGCTGAGGTTGTTTCCGGTAGCCAGCCGATGTCGACCTTCTCCCCGAACAACACTCTCCGCAGGCTCTCTGTGGCCGCGCTTTCCATGGGGCCGAAATTGATGGGCATGGTGCCGTGGATGGAGGGAAACCCCAGCGTGTGGAGGTGGCTGTGGAGCACTGTGACGTCGCTGTATCCCACCACCCATTTCGGATGTTCGGTGAATCGTCTGAAATCCAGCCGGTCCACGATGCGCACTGTCCCGTAGCCGCCGCGGCAGCAGAGGATAGCCTTCACCTTGGGGTCGTCCAGCAGGCCTTGCAGCAGTGCTGCGCGGTGGTCGTCGCTGCCGGCAAACTGGTTCTCTTCGGCGTACAATCCTTCGGGAATCAGCACGTTGAGTCCCCATGCCCGCAACTGTTCGATGGCTGGGGCCATCTCCTCGGGGCTCACCTTGCGTGCCGTCGCAGCCAGCGCCACGGTGTCGCCTCTCTTCAGTGGTTCAATGTCTTTCATCTCCTCCAATAACGGAAAACGGCGCTTTTTATTGTTCCCCTGCCGAGAATCTTCTTCCGACGATTTCCTTTTTTTTATACATGAAAGAAAAAATCGATATTAATTATTGGAGATAAGTGTTTTGTATTCCGTTTTAACCATCCCCGACCATGGTAGGGGATGGCGGGAGGAGGTAGGTCGCTGAAAGGTGGAAAGGATACTTGGCATACCATGTTTGCCCCTTTTTTTGTTAAAAATAAATCATAGGCTTGTACATGTTGAAAAAACTTTGTATCTTTGCACCCTCAAATCAATGCTAACAAAGAATCAATAAAAAGTTATGACTTTACAGGAAATTGTTGACAAACTCGGCGCCACGGTGGGCCTTGGCTCCGACAAACTGGATAGGGAGGAGGAATTCTGTTTCGCTTCCGACCTGATGAGCGACGTGCTGACGCTCAAGGATACGCCGGTGCTCATCACCGGCCTGTGCAATGTGCAGACCATCCGCACCTGTGACATGGCCAACCTCGAGGTGGTCATCTTTGTGCGTGGCAAGCGCCCCACGGAAGACATGGTGGAACTGGCCGACGAGAACGACATGGTGCTCATCTGCACCCAGTACTCGATGTTCAAGACCTGCGGCATCTTGTATGGCGCTGGCATGAAACCTTTATATTAAAAAGGTTATGGGTACCCATAACCCTTAAAAAAAGAATTATGCACCAAGAGTATACAGTAATTGAAGGCGATTTCGTCAATGCCGGCAAGGCTTCGAGCTCTGTCAAAAAGACATTGAAGCAACTGAATGTCAACCCCCAGGTGGTGAAGCGTGTGGTTGTGGCACTCTACGAGGCCGAGGTCAACGCCATAGCCCATGCCTACGGTGGCAAGGTTGAGGTGGACATCGACTCTGACAAGATCCGCATGGTGGTGGCCGACAAGGGTCCGGGCATCCCCGACATTGCGCTGGCCATGCAGGAGGGCTATTCCACCGCCCGCCCAGAGGTACGCGACATGGGCTTTGGTGCCGGCATGGGCTTGCCCAACATGCAGAAGAATGTCGACAAGCTGAACGTCACTTCCGAAGTGGGCGTCGGCACCACTGTCGAGATGGAAGTGAATTTTCAGTAAAACGGTGAAATTGAATAGTTACGCCGTCTAAAACGAATGGAAGATGTTTTATCACGCACTACAGATTGAGGACGGGCGCTGCATAGGATGCTCGCGCTGTATGAAGATTTGCCCCACGGAAGCCATACGAATCCACGGTGGCAAGGCCGAGATACAGGAGCACCGCTGCATCGACTGTGGCAAGTGCTACGAAGTGTGCCCCGTCGATGCCATCGCCATCAAGGATGACGACTTCGAGGCGTTCAAGAAATACCCCCACTCGGTGGCGCTGCTGCCGGCGGTGTTCATGGGCCAGTTCCCCGACGAAATCAACGTCTCGCAGGTCTACGCCACGCTTTATGAACTGGGGTTCGCCCATGTGATGGAGGTGGAAAGTGCTGCGATGATTTACAAGGAGGCCAAGGAAAAATATGCCCGCGAGCACCCCGATGTGCGTCCTCTCATCTCATCGTTTTGCCCGGCCATTGTACGACTGATACAAATCAAGTATCCGTCTCTCACTGAGAATATTGTCCCTATCAAGGCTCCCCTCGACCTCAGTGCCATGTATGCGCTCGAGGAGCTGCAGAGTCGTGGTATCCCGCGCGAGGAGATTGGCCTCTTCTATGTCACCCCTTGTGCCTCAAAGGTGTCGGCCGTCAAGGCCCCTGTGGGTGAGGAAAAGTCGATAATCGACGGTGTCATCAATATGAACTCGCTCTTCAACCGTGTCTACAAACGCATGAAAGACAACGGGAAGAATCATCAATACAAGCCCCTTTCGCGCCAGCGCCTGAGCGCCGACGCCATCCTCAGTACCCTCACCAATGGCGAGCGCCGCATCTGTACCGCCAAGCGCAGTTATTCCATCGACGGCATCGAGAACGTGATGGATTTCCTCGACAAACTGGAGAACGACGAGGTGGAGGGCGTGGAATTCCTCGAACTGAGGGCCTGCGACCAAAGCTGTGCCGGAGCCCTGCTGAGTGTCGACAACCGTTTCCTTTGTGGCGAGCGTATGTACGCCCGGGCCCGTAAGGCCGCCGAGCGTGAGCGCAACGGGGAGATGGCCCGCGACCGCGAGATGGAGAAATACCAGGATTTCCTGATTGAACATTCGGAAGTCCAGGAAGTGCAGCCGCGTTCGATGATGGTGCTCGACAGCGACATCTCCAAGGCCTTGGAGAAGATGGAAAAGATTGAGAAGATGAAGGTCCACCTGCCACAGATTGACTGTGGCGTATGTGGCGCGCCGACCTGCGAGGCTTTCGCCACCGACGTGGTGTGCGACAATGCCTCCCTGCACCAATGTGTCTTCTATCGCCTGCATCTCGAGCAGGAGGGCAAGATGACCCTCAACGAAGGCCGCACGAACATGTATGCCGTGTGGGGCGACGACCGCATCAGCGGCGAGATAGAGGTGTGAAAAATGAGGGCCGCCATTCGGCGGCCCTCAAAATTTAAGAACTATAGTCTTATTTCTTGCGGAGCGTGGTCTCACCTCCGATATTGAGGTCTTCCTGATACTGGAGGCTCATGCTGCCCGTCAGGGTGTTGGCGCTCTTGTTGTAGAGCATCTCGAAGCTGTCATCAAACACCGCACCGTCTCTTCTGACGTCAAGGATGACATAGTCGGTGTTCTGGCGCGGTCTTACACCTGTGATAATGAAGTTGACAGTATAATTCTCATACAGGTTGGAGGTAACCAAGGCCGACATAGTACCGGCGGAGACGGTCTGAAGATTGGCAGTCCATTTAATGGTATAGGTCAACTGCTGGCTTTGATAATTGGTAGAACCGTTGTAGGTACCCTCCCATGCTCCTATCAGGTCGGCGGGGTTGACATCCGTCGACGAGGATGGACGATTCTCAATGGTGTCAGTCTCTTTGTTGCAGGAGACGAACATGGCGCCGCAAAAGAGGACGGCGGCAAGCATCACAAATAATTTCTTCATTGTAATTAAGATTTTTAAGATTGTTTATTATTGATTATTTTTATTGGGCATCGTCGTAGGAGACCATTGTGTAGTTGCCGTCTTTCTCTATTTTGTAGAGTCTGTCGACTTTCATCACCTTGCCGTTGCTGGGCTTGATACCGCGCCAGTAGTACCCTTGGATGGAGGGCGAGACATCGACCTTCTTTCCGTTCTTGCCGGTAGCCATGGCGGTAATGTTGGGGATAATGTCGCAGTCATACTTCACACTCTCGCCAACGCCATCCTTCGGAGTGAGTGATAATTTGAAGCCGAAGTGCGAGGGGAACGAGGTCTGGGTGAGACTGAGTTCCCAGACGAGGTTGTTGGCGGTGAAGGGGAACGGCGTAACGGTGACGCTCTGGTTGTTGGCATCGTAGTACTGGAGGGTAGGGGTGTAGCCCTCGGTCATGGCGGTGATGGCTCGGGAGTCGACAGTGATCTTGTAGGTGACATCGAGACGTGACAGCTCAAAGTTCTCTTCTTGGCTGCCGCTACCGCTGCCGGAATTGTTTTTGTTGTCGTCCTTCGAGCAGGAAACGCTGAACATGGTCGCCGCTGCAACAAACAATAATGCTAATTTTTTAATGTTTTTGTTCATAGTGGATTGTTATTGATGAAAAAAATGTTTATAATGATGGTTTTAGTTTCCCCTGCCCGGTGACGACAGGGAACGGAGAGGAAAAAAAAAAGTGGGAACGGAAGAACTCCCCCTTACAAAACGATTGGCTGTTTTGTTTGTGGGGTGGTGATAATCAGGTCTTTGCGGTCTATTGGCTGCATATTCTCCCTTGTGGTTTTCCGGTGCAAATATACGATTTTTTTTTAATATTCAACAATTTTTTTTGTTGCTGTGGTTGCACCTCGATAAATTCACCCTGTTGGTGAAAGTGCTCGATGAGGGCCCGGTAGAACTTGCTGTGGGAGAGGGTTTGTGTGTTGCCTACTATTATAATTTTCATGCGTGCGCGCGTGATAGCGACATTCATGCGGCGCAGGTCGCGCAGGAAACCGATGGCACCTTCGGCATTGTCACGCACCAGGGAGATGACTATCACGTCGCGTTCCTGCCCTTGGAATCCATCGACGGTGCCAACGGTGATATGCCGTTTCAGTTTGCGGAAATAGTGCTGCATTTTGAGCAGGCGCCGGATTAACCGTGCCTGACCGCGGTATGGGGTGATGATGCCGAAGTCGACGCGCTCGCTTTCTATCTTCTGTGGCGAAATCATTTCGATGTAGTCGCGCAAGGCGTGTATCACCAGGCGGGCCTCTTGGGCGTTGGTGATGGAACCGGTTTTAGTCTTTTTTTCGGAATTTTCTGAGTTTTCGGAATGATCAGAATATCCTGAGGTGTCGAGCCAAGTCAGTGGAGTGTCCAAGGGACTCACCAACCGGTGTGCAGCCTCGGGGGCGGCTTGGAGTCGGCCATGGTAGAACCATCGCGAGGAAAAGGCCATAATCTCCTCGTTCATGCGGTATTGGGTGGTCAGCAGGCTGACGCATTGAGGGTGCAGCCCTACGACCTTCTGCATCAGCGTGTCGGCAAGGCCTCCCTTCAGGGCTTCTTGGCTTTTCACTGTGGGCGGCAGCTGCTGGTGGTCGCCGCTCATGATCACACGGTCGGCCTTGAGGATGGCGGCCCAACAGGCGGGTTCGAGGGCCTGGGCGGCCTCGTCGATGAAGAGGGTGCTGAAACGGCGACGTTCCATGAGACGGTAAGCGCTGCCGATGAGGGTGCAGCTCACCACTCGCGCCTCGTCGAAAAGGTCGGCATTGATTTTGATTTCCAGCTCCGTCTGGCGGTTGCGGAGACGGTGGGCTTGCTCGCCTTTGGCCCCGGCGGCAAGTGTTTTGCGGATGTTCCACAACTCATGGTAGTCGGGATGGGCAGAGTAGCGCCGCTCGTAGCTGCAGTCGAGCATCTCGTCGCTCATCCTCAGTGGGTTGCCGATGCGTAGCACATTGACACTGCGGCGCATAAGTTGCTCGCTGATCCAGTCAACGGCGGCATTGGAAGGAGCGCAGACGAGTACCTGTGTCTCGCGCTCGAGGGTCTCGATGACGGCCTCGACGAGGGTGGTGGTCTTGCCGGTTCCCGGAGGACCATGGATGATGCTCACTTCCTGGCATTCAGTCACTTTCTGGATGGCATCGTTCTGACTGGGATTGAGCCATGGAAACGACAGGCGCGGCAGCTGCCGGAAGGCGGGCTTTGCGTTGCCTGTCAGTACATTGCGCAGTCGGACAAAGCGTTCGTCCTCCTTGCGTTCGGCTTCCGACAAAGACTCCTGCATGACGCGGAATGAGGTGTTGTCGACACCTATCTGCACGCCGAGCAAGTGCCTCTCACCGAGGTCTTTGATACTCTGAAGGGCCGACTTCGAGGGCAGGCCGACGCTCATCACACCGTCGCCCACAGCCTCGATGTAGCATTGGTGGGGCAACTCTTTGGCTCCGGCGTCGGTGAGGTAGAAAACCGTGGCGGGTTTGCCGGGCTCGAAGTCGAGCTCCACTTCGTCTTCATCCACCTCGTAGCGCAGTTCCACGGTGAGTTGTCCCATGGGGTTGTAGGCAGTGTTGCCGAGACGCACAGGGTAGCGACAGCCCGGTTCGTGGATGGCACCCGTCAGCGAGGCCCCTTTCATCTCGAGGCTGCGGCGGTAGGACTCCTGCTCCTCGCGGAGTTCCAGGGACACCAACTCGCGTAAACGGCTGAAATATGTGCTCGTATTCACCATCGATACTAAATAACTTCGAATGCAAGAAAAAATTGTGCTGCCATTGTTCTGTATGTGTTTTTTTACTTTGTCCCCAATCTGACAAGGAATATATGTGAGATGCCGATTTTGTTGTACAAGACATTGATAGTCAACAGAATGTACCTTTTGGAACAAAAAATGGACGCCCCTCGAAAAAACAGCTTTTCCCTATGTTTGTAACTTGCTGATAATAAGCACTCTCTAAGTACAAACTCTTTCCCAACTCCTTACCATCTCCCTACCATCTCCCACCCATCTCCTACCATGGTGGGAGATGGTAGGGTGGAGGTAGGTCGGTGATAGGAGAATTGCACCCGGAAGGAGCCTGTCGTCCCGGAAGGAGGATATTGAAAGCTATAATGGAAAAGAGACCGTGGGGAGGCGTCGATTCCATGTCGGGGTCAACCATGCCCGGCTCACCCAAAATGGTGAGTTTTTTTTGTTAAAATTTTATTATTTCATTTTTATTTCGTATATTTGTCCCGTCATACGCAGGCAAACGTTTGTGTATGGTATTGATAATTAGTTAAATAAATAATATATTAATCCTAAAAAGTCACATTTATGACAAAAGTAAAATCTTTAGCTGACCTGAAGGCCATGCGCGAGAAGCTCCAGAACAATCTCGACATTCGCGAGAAAGCGGAGAATCCCGAGTCGCTTGTCCAGATCAAGGTTGCTATGGCCACTTGCGGTATCGCCGCCGGTGCCAAGCAGGTTATGGAACACATGATGCAGAAGGCCGACGAGCTTCACATCCCCGCCGTCTTCACGCAGACCGGCTGCATGGGCTACTGCCACGCTGAACCCACCCTCGAGGTGCGCGTGCCGGGCAAGGACCCCATCGTCTTCGGCCACGTCGACAACAACCGCGCCGATGAAATCCTCACCAAGTACGTCCAGAACGGCGAACTCGTCGAGGGCATCATCCCCGTGAACTACGAAACCATTGACAAATAAGACTCAAAAAATCATGGCAAAATATAAAATGCATATTCTGATCTGCGGCGGTACGGGATGCAAATCCTCCAACAGCCTCCAGATTATCGACAATTTCCATAAGATCCTCGAAGAGAAGGGCCTGAAGGACGACGTCCAGGTCATCAAGACCGGCTGCTTCGGCTTCTGCGAGAAGGGCCCCATCGTGAAGATCATGCCCGACAACACCTTCTACACCCAGGTGAAGCCTGAGGACGTCGAGCGCATCGTCAACGAGCACATCATCAAAGGCCGTAAGGTCCCCGATCTGCTCTACACCAACCCCGAGAACAAGGAGCACGTCAGCGACTCGAAGCACATGGACTTCTATCGCAAGCAGATCCGTATCGCCCTGCGCAACTGCGGTTTTGTGGATCCCGAGAACATCGAGGAGAGCATCTCCCGTGGCGGCTACGAGGCTCTGGCCAAGTGCTTGACCGAGATGACCCCGCAGCAGGTTATCGACGAGATCACCAAGTCCGGCCTCCGCGGCCGTGGCGGCGCCGGCTTCCCCACCGGTGTCAAGTGGGGTCTCTGCGCCAAGAACCAGGCCGACCAGAAGTACATCATCTGCAACGCCGACGAGGGTGACCCCGGTGCCTTCATGGATCGTTCCATCCTCGAGGGTGACCCCAACAGCATCGTCGAGGCTATGGCCATCGGCGGCTACGCCATCGGCGCCACCAAGGGTCTCGTGTACATCCGTGCCGAGTATCCTCTCGCCATCGAGCGTCTGAAAATCGCCATCAACCAGGCCCGCGAGTACGGCCTCCTCGGTGAGGACATCCTCGGCAGCGGCTTCAACTTCGATATCGAACTC